>JAFGDZ010000051.1 GCA_016931855.1 Bacteroidales bacterium | reverse complement strand
TGGGGAAATGAAATTTGACAGGCTTATGGTGGCTGCTGCTAGTTATAAAAATGAATTTAGGTACAATATTGAGTAATCATTAAAAAATATAATGAATACTCAATAAATTACCTACGTTACAAGTGGCTAGTCAATTGATAGTAGTTGTTAAGGTAAAACATTGAGTATTCATTTATCCTTTTTTCTTAACAGCCTAAATATCAATAGTTAATTGACTGGCTGGTTAGTTGGTTGTGAAAAACATGATTTTTAGGTGATGAATTTGAAAGAAAACTTTATTTTTGAAGTGATTTGAGAAATTCGTTAATGGGTTCTGCGTCTTTTTTTAATCAAAAATTGAAAGAACTAATTTTTAGAACCCACCTGAAATACTAGATGCAATTAGATTGCTGCTAAAATATATTATGCTGGACAATTGTTTCTATGCTCAACAAAATCAACTAACAACAAAAAATAAGAAAATGAGAAAACAGCTACTTTTTACATTGACAATAGCCTTTTTGCAGAGTAGTATTACTTTTGCTCAAAGTAATACTAGAGAAAAAGCAGAAGAGGTGCTAAAAATCGCACGATTAACTCACATTGCGTCATCAACAGGATCTCATTCTCATTTGGAGCCTGCCGATTATATAGTTGATAGTACATCGGGAAGAATTAACGGACAACAATTCCTCGTATTTGAAACAGAAAAGTATTACCCCATAAATGTAATATGGGATGGAGATGAAATAACTAAGGTAAGATTTAATAATTACAAAGAATGTACTCTCACATGGAAAGATGGGAAAATTATCAATATTAGCAAAGATGAGCACTCATCCGATTACAATTATAGAATATCCTATAGTGAGGACGGCGACGGCGAAACAATAACTTTCACAGAGAATAAGCTGCTTGGAGGTAAGACTTTAGTTGTAAAGGAAATTGTGTATAAAGACAATAAGGTTCAGAAAGTTTCTGCCTATTATAACAAAACTAAAAAACCTTGCATTGGTAGTCTTCATGAATACACCTATAGACCCAATGAAATTGCTATAAAAATAACAACGTATGAATCATGTAAAACAAAAGAGGTAAGATCTGTAGAGCGAATATCGTTTGCAATTAAAGAAAACAACACGGCAAAAACCACTTATGAGTATGAAGATGAAGATGAACTTTCTCGTTCAAATGAATATACTTATAATGAACATGATAAAATTGATAAACAAATTAGCATTAGGGGCAAAAATACCACACTGACAACCTATGAGTACTATGACAATAAACTCTTTAGAAGAGTAGAAACGTCAACCGTAAGCGATGAATTTCATTCAAAGATGGTATCGGTGCTGTTTGATTTACCAGAACAAGATTCAACAAAACCCATTTACGAAAGAGAGAACGGGTTTTATAAACTGAATAAAGAGGGCAACTTGATTTATGAAAAGAAAGGGTTTCAGTACAGAGAGCTAATAAATGGGATATGGTCTGACTGGAAATACACGATTCAATAAGTACTCCTAATAACAATTATTACTCTGCTACATATTAATCGGGTTTCAAATTAATAGATAATACCTATACCCCAAGGTAATGTACCAATATGAATCCTGAATAACTAGAGCAAGAGATGATAGGAGCAACCCATTTCATATATTTACTCCCATTATTGCAGGTGATTTGCAGCTTAAATAAAAACAAAAACACCTAACTTAAACATAACATCATGATTATAAAAAAGTTAACCTTCTGCCTCTTTGGATTAATTCTACTAATTTCTATTCAGGCAGTGGCTTCGCCCACAAAAAAAGAGATTAAGAAGTTAAACAATGCATTGATATTTGATCTGTTTATGAACTTTGAAATCTCCGAAAAGAATGGAAATCTGACTGCAATAATTGATTATTTCCCAAACAGTCTGGGTCGAGAGTGTAAAAGTATAAGTATTAACTCAAATATAGGCGACTCGGATGAAACTATAACATTCAATTTCAATAATGATTTAGTTGAGAACTTAACTTATAACACCAATAGGAT
This sequence comes from Bacteroidales bacterium, assembly GCA_016931855.1. Taxonomy (GTDB): domain Bacteria; phylum Bacteroidota; class Bacteroidia; order Bacteroidales; family Tenuifilaceae; genus UBA5206. The sequence continues at coordinate 9,179 of JAFGDZ010000051.1, read as the reverse complement.
ACTTTACACATACGATTTCATATATGAAAAAAGACAACTGTCATTTATTAAAATCAATGAGAAAGCAAAGTTCTCATTCACTTATGATAAAAAGGGCAGATTAACAACTATAAAAAGATCAAATAATAATGTTTCCTTAGAATATAATTTTGATTATAATTTAGAAGAGAAAAAAGTCAATATTAATGTTGTTTTAATCCAAGAAGAAATAAGGAAACCTATTTCTCGAAAACATTTTGTAACATGGAACGATAGCTACAAAATAGCCTCTTATGAATTTGACGCATACTATGGCTATAACCTAAACTATTCAGATAAAGAAGATTTGCTATCATTCTCTTTTGCGAATGCAGTTGAAGGTAACAATAACGTTACTTGGATTTATACTTTTGACGATAAAGGGAACTGGGTAGAACGAAGATTTGAAGAAACAACATTTAAAAGAACAATTTATTATAAATAAGTACAGGTTTAGAAGGGAGGCTGTCTAAAAAGGCAGTCTCTTGTTTTTCTATAATCAGCTAAAACGGTATTAGTTATAAATCGTTTCACGTTAATAAATAATCGGAAACAAGTAACAATTAGAATCCTTCGCTAAGCAGAAAATCGCTGATATGCATATGTTTTACCCCATCCATGGAATCTTTCCAGAAATCATCCATACTTATCACATATTTAGGGTACTGGTCGTCAATACTCAATAATGGTAAGAATTCACGTTCTGCTGTTTGGCTACTTTCCATTTTATAAACTACCTGCAAATAAATTTTTTCTCCTTGCTTTTCGGCAATAAAATCAATTTCTCTACTATCTAATTTTCCAACATATACCTGATACCCTCGTCTTTTTAATTCTAAAAACACAATGTTTTCCAATATTCCCGAAATCATTCTATCTCTATAACCCATTGTGGCATACAGAAGAGATATATCGCTTAGGTAAAATTTTTCTTGCGTTTTAAGTAGCTCTTTTCCCTTAATATCATATCTGGGAACACGATAAAGAATAAAGGCACCCTCTAATGCTTTGAGATAGTTATAAATAGTATTTATATCCACTTTACGCTGCTGACTTTTAAAATAGTCTGCCACATTTTTACCCGAAAACGTGTTACCAATATTATCAAAGGCATATTTAACTACACGTTCCAGTAGCTCCACATCTCGAATTTTATACCGTTGCACAGTATCCCGCAAAATAACAGAGGAGTATATATCTCGAACCACTTTATAGGCGGTCTCTGTATCGTAATTAAGCGTATGAATAACAGGGAAACCGCCCATTCTTAGGTAATGAACAAATGGATTGTTCAGTTTATCTGCATTAGAAAAGTAATGCTGCCTAAAATCTAAAAATTCTTTATAAGAAATTGTATAGATAGGAATTTCCACATAGCGTCCAGCTAAAAAAGTTGCCAAATCGGAAGAAAGAAGATGAGAGTTAGAGCCGGTGAGATAAATATCCACATCAAAATCAACTAGAATTGAGTTAACTGCCTTTTCCCAATTCTCAACTTCCTGAATTTCATCTAACAGCAAATAATACCTTTGGGATTGCTGTATCTTTTCTTTAATATGCACATAAAAACTACGAGCATCCAATAGTTCAGAATAAGAAAAACTCTCAAAATTCATTTGAATTATTCGATGCTGTTCTATTCCCATATTTAGCAACTCTTGTTTAAGTAGGCTCAATACGGTGGACTTTCCAGAACGCCTAATTCCAGTTATAATCTTTATCTGAGGTTTATTGATAAAGTTTTTTATTTCCTCAATATATAATGGTCTCGAAATCATATTTTATGGCTATAACCACAAATATAATTAAATTATCTCATGCATTTGTGGTTATAACCATAAATACTTGCGAAGTATGGGATAGGATTTTTAGATAGTTTGTCTCGCCCTTAGGCAAGATTAGAAACTAGATAATAATAACTATATATCAAAATATCAAACTATTGCTTGTGCTTACCAAACTCATAAAAGCAAAACCCAGACAGAGTCAAAAACTCTATCTGGGCTTCCAATATTCTGCTCAGAAACAGTACTACTTCTTGCTCCTACGCATAAACTCCTGTGCTATGAATGAGGCTACATCGTCGGCATAGGTGTTCATTCCAAAACCAGCATCGTAACCAAGCTCTTTGGCTAGCTCGTGCGAAATACGTGGGCCACCGCAGCAAACAATTAGCTTGTTGCGTAAACCTTCGGCCTCAAGCATCTCAATAAGCTCAACAAGATTCTGAATATGCACATCCTTTTGGGTTACAGTTTGCGATACCAATAGCGCATCGGCCTTTAATTCAATTGCCTTAGCAATGAACTCATCGTTTGGCACCTGGCTACCTAGGTTGTATGCCTCAATCCCTTCGTAGCGCTCCAAGCCGTAGTGCCCAGCGTAACCCTTCATGTTCATAATGGCATCGATACCTACTGTGTGGGCATCGGTACCGGTACTTGCGCCAACAACTACCAGCTTACGTCCAATGTTCTCCTTAACGTACTCGTCGGTTTGGTGCATATCCCAAGTGGTAGCCTCAACCTTTGGTACGTGAATAGAGGTAAAGTCAACAGAGTGTACGCTGCTACCATAGCAGTTAAAGAAGGTAAACCCTTCGGTAAGCTCCTTGTAGAAAACCACCTGTGGATTCTCAAAGCCCATCTTCTTCATAAGCTGCTTTGCGGCCTCAATGGCCTCGTTTCCGCAGGGTACAGGAAGGGTAAAGCTAACCTGAGTTTTACCGTCGTTCATGGTGTCGCCGTAAGGCTTTATCTTTTTGAGGTCAAGCGTTGTATCAAAATCGCGAGCCTCCATAGAGTATAATCCTCCGCTCATATTGTGTGTCTCTTTAATGCGTTTTTACTTACGATTCTTCATTAGCTCAACAAATGGGTTGCTGTAGTTAGCACCACGCTCAACCACACCAGCAAGCCCTTTACCTCCTGTTTTAGGACGCTTAACGGCTGCAAACTTACCCTGCTCAAGTGCGTTGAAAAGTCCATCGTTCTGAAGTACTTCAAGCAGCTCAACAGCATTGTTCAGAACCTCCTGTGCGCGGTTGCGAATAATTCCATTCTCCTTGTACTCAACCTCATCGCCAATGCTCTTCATGTTTTTGAAGATGTACTTAGCGTTCTCAATGGCAAGGTAACGGTCGGACATGAATGGTGTGTGAATAGCCTCGGTCATCATACCCAAAAGCTGAAGTCCTTGACCAGTCCAAATAGCAATTTGGTTAAATAGCGCATCCTGAATGTGTCCACGGAAAACATTACCAGTCATGAACTTGGTAGGAGGCATGTACTTAAGCGGAGCATCGGGGAAAATCTCGCGGGTCATTTGTGCTTGAGCCAACTCGTAAAGGAAGCCGTTCTCCAGCTCTGGATCCATTTCGAATGCGTGGCCAAGTCCCATTTGCTCTGCAGGGATACCTGCAATAAATGCAAGCTGCTCATTGATAAGATCCGATGCCAGTACGGTGTGAGCCTCATCAAACGCATCGGCGGTGGTTAGGTAGTTATCCTCGCCAGTGTTGATAATAACGCCAGCATAACCGTTGATGATACGAGAGAAGTACTGGTCAACCATTGTGCGCTGCATGTTGATATCGCGGAAAAGGATACCGTATAGCGCGTCGTTTAGCATAACGTCAAGCCCTTCGAATGCGCCCATAACGGCAATCTCGGGCATACATAGGCCAGAACAGTAGTTGCAAAGGCGGATGTAGCGGCCAACCTCCTCGCCTACCTCATCGAGTGCCTTACGCATAATGCGGAAGTTCTCCTGAGTAGCAAATGTTCCGCCAAAGCCCTCGGTGGTTGCTCCGTAAGGAACATAGTCTAGCAAGCTTTGACCTGTGGTACGAATAACCGCAATGATATCGGCACCCTGACGGGCTGCGGCTTCTGCCTGAACCACATCTTCGTAAATGTTACCCGTAGCAACAATTACGTATAGGTAAGGCTTAGCGCCCTCGCCAATGGTGTTAAGGTATTGCTCGCGACGAGCCTTACGGGCCTTAATCCTATCTAGGCTAGCGTTTACAATTGGCATAATAACCGCATCTATCTTCTCCTTTGGATGAATTGGAAGCGCGGCCAAATTGAGCTTACCATCGGAAACCTGCTCAGCAATTTGCTGTGGGGTTAGCCCAGTTTCAACAATGGCATTTCCTATGTAGAAAATTACCCCTTGCCCAAGTACGCCCTTCTCCTTAAGAGAATCGACAAGTACGTTTGGTAAAGGAACTGCATTGGCATCGATTCCATCAATTCCTAACAAGCGGCAGAGGGTACGCTCCACTGCAACCGTTGTGTAGTTCTCTACAAAACTCTGAACATCATCGGCAATCTTTTTGGCGATGTTCTTAGCATAGCCAACCTTCTCAAAATCGAGACCTAACTTGCTCTTCTGCATAGCTGTATTAAACGTTTATTTGGTGTTTTGGTACTTATTTAGTTCTTGTTACTGTTCAAGTTTGCGCCCAACTGGTTTGCTGCCGCAGTAAGGATATCGGCGTCAACACCAAGTATTTGGGCAATTCTAAGCGCCTCGTGCGGAACGCTGGTGCCATCGTCCTCAACAAGTGAGTAATCGATATAGTCGCCAATGTTCCGTATGGTGATTTGAGTATCGCCGCTACTATCTATAAATCCCTTAACCCTTAGCTTGCGGCACATTGCGCCCAAGCCGCTATAATGGGTTGTTATAATGGCTCTTACGTTACATTCATCCAAAAAGTTAGCCACGGCATTAACTATTGCCCTACCCTCCGTTGGGTTGGTTGTGCGGGCCAGCTCATCAATTAGCACCAGCAGCCTATGCTGCTTTTTGGCCATCTGCACAATGTGGTTTACCTTTAGCATCTCGGCACCGTAGGACGATAACCCCGATAGCTCCGACTGCTCATCAATAATGCTAAACAGAATATGATCCACCAGCGCAATTTGTGCGCTTTGGGCTGGTACAAAGAAACCGTACTGGCACATTGCCTGGCTTAGCGCCAAGGTTTTTAGCAGCACCGTTTTACCCGCCATGTTAGCCCCTGTAATTAGGCATGAGCCCCTATTTACCTCAACATCAATAGGCTGATAGCGTTTATTCTGCTGCTCCAGCACCTCCTTTAGCTGAGGGTAAAAAAGCCCTTGGTACGATGTGGTTTCACCGCCAATTACGGGCATCACCAAGCTATCGGCAACGGCTTGCTTTGCTTTGGCAATAAGTATATCGATACTGGCAATGGCCGATATCGCCTTGGCCAATTCATTGGCATGGGAGGCCAGCAAGGTAGATAGCCTCTGGCGTACACCATCCTCAATTGCCTCTATTTTGCTGCGCACCTCATCGGCGTCACGTTGCAGCTGCTCATCGGTGCTATCCTCAAGCATTAGCTCAAGCCCCAAAAGCTGTCTGCGAAGCGGGGCAAGGTTAGCATCAAAGTGGCTACTTATGTAAAACGATGGAATTCTTGTTCCCTCTGGATCCAGCAGCTCCACCACGGCCAAAAGACTGGGTAGCTGTTCGCCCAAAAACGGGATGGTTTTAAGCAGCTCCTTTACCTCCTGAGCAATTAGAGCAAAGCTCTTAATCTCAAACAGCTCAATATCGTTAAGGGTAATTCCCTTTTGAATGCTCTTTGCAGTGCCGCCAATATCCCTAACCTGCGCCAACTTAATGGTTACCTTACCCAAAAGCGGTTTGGTAGAGTCATCGCAAAGCGATTTTTGGGTACTGCTAACCAGCTCCAGCTGATGCTGCAGCTCCTTTTGGCTCACAATAAAAGGCGAGGCCAGCAGAACACGATGCGCCAGACCCGATTTAATATCGAGCCTATCAATCATGTAGCGGAGTCCGTATATCTCGGCAAGAGCGGCCTTTAGTTGCATTCTATAACTTTTTTACGTCGTAAACGGGCATCTGCAGGGCATCCTGCATAGCCGCTTTAAGCTCATCAGAGCTTAATCTATACCCCTGTGGCGATACGGGATTAATGCATACCGCCGCAAGCTTTGTTCTGGTTACCACCTTAACGGTACCGCCCTTTCTAATAAAGGAGTAGTACACATCGGGGGTGGCAAATATCTTGGTAAAATCCTTTACAATCAGCTCAATGCTAGCCGCGTTTTTCTGCATCCGCAGAAACTCGAACAGGTTATTGCTTGTTGCACCCGCAACAAAGAGCCTGTTCCCGTGGCTAAAAATTCTGTCCTTTGCCTTCTCCAGCATAAAAACCGACTGCACGTTAAGGTCGTGCAAGCAGCCCTGCGGGTCAATGGCAAGTATCCCCGATTCAACCGCATCAAGCTGCTGCTTGAGTGCTGGCTCAACCTCGGGTAGGTTGATAAGGTCTATAACGTACTTGGTTTTGCGAACCAGCTCGGGGATATTGGCCGAGTAGGCCGCCCCTGTGGCTAGTACCATTCCCTCTGTTACCGCTGGCGAGGCCAAGCTAAGCCTAGATAGCGCGCCATCAACAATGGTTAAATCAACATTATACTGGCTCATGCCAGCAATAAGGCTCTTTAGGGTATGCGTATCGGGTGGACCCGAAAGCATCACCTTATCGGAGCTCAAAGCACGTGCAGTAACCAGCCGCCCCAGCGATGTATGGATATTGCTCACATCCAGTATTTCCGATGTTATGCGGCGCTGCAAGTAGTGCTTCTCGGCCGAGATAAATATCATCCCATTATAAATCCGTATTTCGGGCTTATGGGTGTTTGTTACAATATCGCGGCTCTCGCCATCAATGCCAATAGACGTAAGGGCTATGCGCTTATCCATATCCTTTAACCGTGAAAGGACATAGTTAAGGCACTCCGTTTTGCCCGTGTTCTTCTCAAGTCCTACAATGGAAAGGCTTTTATAGGTGAGGATATCGTTAATGAATGGCATTTCAGGGTTCCCAAAGGGCTTTAAATATAAAAACACGAAGACGCATCTTTCTACTAATCAATACCGACCATTAAAGTCACTGTAAAGAAGAGCGATGCGTCTTCGCGTTATGGCTTAATCGTGATGATTCCTTGTCTTACGGCTTAGCGTTGCAGGCTCAATGGAGAGCTTATCTCCATGCATTAAACCAGCAATGCCATCTTCTGCCTTCTGATTTTTGCAATCATCGCACTGGCACTCGTTCTTATAGTCGGTAGGCTCTGTATATGTGGTGATAACACCCTCAAAGTTACGAAGGATAACCCTTCCTGGCATTTGAGAGATAACGTACTGAGGCATAACAGGAGTTTTTCCACCGCCACCAGGAGCGTCAACCACAAATGTAGGAACAGCGTACCCAGAGGTATGACCACGTAGGCTCTCAATAATCTCGATACCCTTAGAAACCGGAGTTCTAAAATGCTCAAGTCCCATTGAAAGGTCGCACTGGTAAATGTAGTATGGGCGAACGCGCATCTTAACCAGGTTGTGAACCAGCTTCTTCATGATATTTGGGCAGTCGTTAACGCCACGTAGAAGAACTGATTGGTTTCCAAGAGGTACACCAGCGTTAGCTAGCTTAGCGCAAGCCTCGTAGCTCTCTGGGGTAATCTCATCGGAGTGGTTAAAGTGGGTGTTAAGCCAAACTGGGTGGTACTTCTTAAGCATGTTCACCAAGTCGTCGGTGATACGCTGTGGAAGAACCACTGGGGTACGGCTTCCAATACGGATAATCTCAACGTGAGGAATCTCGCGAAGACGGCTAATAATCTCCTCTAAGCGGCTATCGCTAACAAGCAGCGCATCGCCACCAGAAAGTAACACGTCGCGAACCTCAGGATGGTTAGCAATGTACTCTATGCCCTTATCGATATTATCCTTTGGTGTAGCCGCATCCTTCTGACCAGCAAAACGACGGCGGGTGCAGTGGCGGCAGTACATTGAGCACATATCGGTGATAAGGAAAAGCACCCTGTCTGGATACCTGTGGGTTAACCCTGGTACAGGAGAATCCTCGTCCTCGTGAAGCGGATCCAATAGGTCGGCTGCAGAGGTAAAGGTTTCAGAAATAGAAGGGATTGCCTGCTTTCTAACCGGACAGTTAGGGTTGTTAGGGTTAATAAGCGACAAGTAGTATGGGGTAATAGCCATACGAAGGGTTTGAAGCGACTTGCGTACGCCCTCCTCCTCTTCGGCAGTTAGCTTAATGTACTTTTTAAGCTCCTCTAGCGTTTCGATGCGGTTGCGAACCTGCCACTTCCAATCGTTCCAATCGCTGTCAGACACGTTAGGAAAAAACTCCTTGCGCCTGCTCTTTTCCTCAATCTTAAACATAAAGTTTATTAAAAAGATTACGAATTTCCTCTGATTCACGAATTATGTTAAGCGTAAGGTCGGCATGACCCTTAGCATAACCATTTCCCACAATTAGGTTGATATCCTTGCCAACCCCCTCGGCGCCTAGGGCAGCCTTGGTAAAGCTGGTAGCCATAGAGAAGAAGTAAACGCTACCGTTACCCTTGGTGATAAGAATAGATGTCATCTCGGTATTGGGCACGTTTACATTGTTAATAACCACGTCGCAGCCCCTTGGCCCTGTAATGGCTGTAACCTTGCTGTAAACATCCATTACGTTTGTTGCATCGGCAACAATAACGTGGTCGGCCAGCTTCATTTCGGAGATTCGGCGGGCATTCTCCTCGGAGAACTCCACCACAATAACCTGTCCGGTACGTGTGGTGTTCTGCATTGCCTGGTAACAGCATAGCACGCCCGATTTACCACCTCCACCAATTACACAAACCGTATCGCCTTCCTTAACCAAACGGTCAACCTGGGCTGGCGCACCAGCAACGTCGAGCGCTGCTAGGGCCAGTTTTTCGGGTATATCATTGGGAAGAACAGCGTAAATACCGCTCTCAAAGAGAATTGCTTCGGCCTCAACATCCACCTGATCATTCTTAGCATTTACGCTAATGATTTTGTGAATTTTGAGCGGAGTTAGCGAAAGCGAAACCAGCGTAGCAAGAGTATCCCCCACCTTTACACCCACCGCAGGGAAATTAGGGCCTATGGCCTTAACTGTTCCAATAAGCATTCCGCCAGAACCGGTAACCGGATTCTGCATTTTGCCGCGCTCAGCTACAATGTCGGTAATCATTTTGGCCATACGGTCGGTATCGCCATTGCAAGCCGTTTTGATTTGGGTAAAACTGGCAGAATCGATATTCAGCGTTTTTACC
>JAFGDZ010000004.1 GCA_016931855.1 Bacteroidales bacterium | reverse complement strand
TTCTGGATAACTCGATTATTTTTAGCGTATTCAGTGGGGTTTCATCTGTTTTTTTCCTTGTTTTCGAAAAGTTTCGGATGCTAGTGAAGCGTTACTTAAGTTTCACCCAAATCTCCGTTAAAAGATCATCCTCTGGAGTAACATCTGGGCTATTAAGGTACTTTTCGAAAGCGGGTTCGTCGCTAAACTCAACCTTATTCTCCTGCATCCACCTACCAAAAATGTAGCCATATGAGGGTAATAGGTTATTATATGAGCCCTTAACCGTGAACACAGCGTACCTTCCAGCAGGAATGGTTTTCACACCAATCGTCCCCTCGGGTTTTACATCACCCGAAACGGCAATACAAGCCTCGTACCTGCACTTTTCGGGCTCAGTAATAGTAGGATCGTCGTGGCTAATGCTTAGGAATTGCGACGAGGGCCCCATTAACCCACGCTTTGATGCATACGCGCAGATGGTATCCCACGCAACCTGAGCACTTTTGTGGTAAGGCCCCATTGCAGAGGCAAAAATCACCTTAATATCGCCCTGCTGGGCGAAGCGGGGTTGTAAATCTAGTTCGTTCATAATCTCAACATTTTGCTTTAGACATGGAAACGGAACCTCAAGGTTACGATTAGCGCGAAAAAGAGATGGAGTAAACCCAAACCTCTTTTTAAACGCCTTATTGTAGCTGGTGGGCGACTCGTACCCTATGTGGTACGCAATATCGGCAATGGACATATTGCTGTGCCGCAAAAGATGAGCCGATGCTGCCAACCGCACCCGTTGAACATATACACCTAGCGACTCCCCCAGATAAGCGCGCATTATCCGATGAAAGTGAAAGGGGGAACAGCACGACAATTCTGCCAAGGAGTTCAAATCCAAAGGCTCATCGAGATGATTATTGATGTGCTGCAACACCCTGTTAATTCGCAAGAGGTAATCGTCATCGAGGCAAACCATAGTAGTTCCGTTTAGTTGTAAAGCAAAAATACCACAAACTAGAAAGGTACACTTTTCCAATCTTGCTCAACTACTACAACGAGGTTAAAATCCGATTAAAGAGGTGGTTAAAATCCGTTAAATCAGCAAAACAGTTCACTCTTTTAAATAAGTTTGCTAAACATACATGCGTGAACCACAATGAAAAACATATTAATAGACAACAACTTAACCCACCTAAGTCCTCTTTTTGAGGAAATCTACACTGATTTTAACGCAAAGGGCGAAATACTATATAGCAAGCGGAACGAGATTAGAATATTTGATTACCAAGGTGAAAGGTATGCGGTAAAATCGTTCAGAATCCCCAACATTATTAGCCGGGTTATTTACAGCTTTTTTCGCCAATCGAAGGCAGAACGCTCCTTTAGGTATGCAAAAAGAGTTAGCGAACTTGGCGTTAACACGCCTACTCCAGTAGGTTACATAGAGGAAACTCGTTTGGGGTTGCTTAGAAAGAGCTACTACGTATGCTTATACCAGCCATACAACGAGACCCTTGGCGAAATAATTAACTCCAACAAAGCGCACAAGAACGAGATACTAAAAGCCTTTGTTGATTTCACCTACAACAAGCTGCACAAAAAGGGTATTTACCATAAAGATTACTCTGGTGGCAACATCCTTATAGAGAAACTAGAAGGCAACCAGTACCGTTTCTCCATTATTGACCTTAACCGAATTAGCTTTAAAAAGCGAATATCGGCCAGAAAGGGAATAGAAAATCTACGCCGATTATCGGGTAATACAAACATTGACGATTTGTCCACTATTGGGGAGGAGTACGCAAGGCTAAGCGGCGACGAATGGCCTAAGCGCACCATATTTAGGCTACTATACTACACGTTAAGGTTTGAATTCTACAAAATGGCAAAAAAGCACCTTAAGGAAAATTTCAGCACCTTTTTGTAACTATTTGCCCAGTTCACGGGTGTCTAGCGCATCGCGCAGGCCATTGCCAATAATAGTAAAGGCTAGCACAAAGAGCATTATGGCAAAGCCGGGCAAAAAGGCTAAGTAAGCCTTATCCATAATGATATACCCGTAGTGCTCCTTTATCATTGTGCCCCACGATGGAATTGGCGGCTGTACACCTATGCCAAGAAAGCTAAGCCCCGCCTCAAGTAGAATGGCTGTTGCAAAGTTACCCGCAGAAATTATTATAACAGGGCTAAGCACATTTGGAACAATGTGCTTAAATATTATGCGTGCACGGCTATAACCCAAAACCACAGCGGCTTCAACAAACTCCTTTTCGCGTACGCTAATAACCTGTCCGCGCACTACCCTTGCCACCTCAACCCACATGGTTAGGCCAACGGCAACAAAAATCTGCCAGAAGCCTTTGCCTATAACCATTGTAAGCGCAATTACCATTAAAAGCGTGGGTACAGACCATACAACATTAACAAACCACATAACAGCATCATCTAGCCATCCCCGGAAATAGCCTGCACTTGCACCTAGGGTTATGCCAATCAGCAAGGAAATTGCCACTGCAATAAAACCAACCGATAGCGAAATTCGGGCACCAATAAGTAAACGGCTAAGCATATCGCGACCAAAGCGATCGGTACCCAAATAGTACCTCTTTTGCACAACATTTTCGGAAGCAAACTGCTCCTCAAGCAAAGCAAGAGGCACCGCTTCTTTCACAATATCACTATCCAGAAATTGAACCGAGGCACTGGCCGTATCGTAATGAAAAGCGGTGTTAGCGCCATAAAGAGCCAATGGCAATGGCAGCTCTTGCTCAATAACTACAGCAGAATCAATATCATTAAACTCTGTATAGTAAACGTCTCCATTGCGGAACCACCAGCTATTAACAGGAATCTCATCATATGGCAACTGCTCACCATATAGCATTCGGGTAAAGAAGTTTCGCGACTTAGCAACATGTTCTCGTTTCAACCTAAGCATAGTTACTGAAAACCCAGGGCTTCGGGTTGCTATTTCCAGATGCTGACTATTGGCATAGGGCGAACTGTCGGGTGTTATAGAGTAGCCCAAAAGAGCAATCGCAGCGCAAAGCACTATGAACAGGAACGAGGCAACGGCCATTCCGTTCTGCTTGAACCTTGCAATGGCAATTCGCCACGGCGAACCGCTCCTGCCCTTACCTACTAGCTGCTGGCCATTATCTTTCGCGACTTCCACTTATACACAGGCATTAGTAACGATACAAAAACAGTAACCACCACGTAAATGGGGTAAAGCACTTGCAAAGGTATAAAAAGCCAAACAAGCCCACGCCTGTTTAGAAACTTAAGGTGAGGATAAACCAGAAGCAAATCTACAGCAACCTTAACTATCCAAATCGGAATAACCAAAGAAAAGGACTTATTGCCATAAACTGCAGAGAATAGCGCCCCCACAACTAGGAGAAGGTTAAGTGCTAAAACGGTAGCGCCAACAATAATGGTTTGCCTATCGGTATAAGCAGGAGCCTTACCAGCCCAGCGTAAACGCTGAACAAAAGGCGAACTTGAGGCTAGGGTTGAGGCCATTGCCCCAGCAGAAAGAAGGTAACCCGTTTTTGCGCCGGGCAAACCCTTTACGTGGTGCAGTAAGAACATATCGTCGCCACTTGGGATGTGACTTTTAAACACATCCCGAGGAGTAGCAAAAACGCTTCGCCTAACCAGTAGATTTGCCGAACTGGCCATAATGGGCATCCCGACACCAAAGCCACCAGCTGTTGAAGCGCTTAACGCAGCATACTCCAGCGTTTGCAGCAATCCCAACCGCACACCCAACACATCAACAGGCCCTTGCAGCAACGTTAGCCCTTGGGACTCAGCAAAACAGAGCATCTCCCTTAGCCATGATGGGGGAACGGTAGAATCGGCATCAAAAAGCATAACGTAGTCACCCGTTGCAAATTGAAGAGCATGCTGCAAGGCCGATTTTTTCCCCGCTAACCCAAAGGGCAACGATATAACACGAAAATGGCTATCGCCATGAACAAGCGTTGTTGCAATTTCCAAAGAGCTATCGGTAGAGCCATCGTTAACAAGAATCACATCAAGCTGAGATGAGTCCAAATCCTGATTACGCAAACAAGCTACAAGCTCAGGCAAATTCCGCTCCTCGTTCCTAAATGGAACCACAACGGTAACCGAACTCTTGCAACAGGAATGATTGGCATGGCTACTCTGCTTAAAAACCCGTTGCCACCCTATGCTGAACATAAGAATAGTTACAACATAAACTAGGGCTGAGAGTGCAAGCAGAATAGCAATAAAAATCATGGTTACACAGATTTTACAAAACGCTCAATGGCAGGGATTGCCTGCTCAATATCAGCAATGGGACGAGCCACGTTAAAACGAACCCAGTTACTAAAATTCTTACTAAAATGCTCACCAGGAATGGAGGCCACCATCTCGGTTTCGTAGAGATTTGATGCAAACTGAAATCCATCGGTTAATGGCTTAGGGAGCTTAGCCCACACAAAGCACCCACCATCGATTGATGGAATAGAAAATCCCTGTTGAGTTAGTGCACTGGACAGCAAACCGAAGGAGTGCGACACCCGCTCCCTAAAACTGGCAACAAAAGCATTGCCATAGCGACTCTCGGCCAAGTACTGAGCTAACGCAACCTGTAGCAACGATGGGGCGCAAAGCCCAATATAGTCGTGCACCGACCGCACTCCCTGCACATGACTACTGTGCATAAGCACATAACCAATTCGCCAACCAGTTATGCACAGCATTTTGGAGAAGCTATCAACAACAAACAGATTTTTACACGTTATGTCGTAAGGCACATAGGTTTTTTGTGTAAAGTAAAGCTCTTGGTAAACCGCATCGAAAACCAAATAAAAGTCCAGTTCCTCCGCTAGTTCAACCATACGAAGCACATCGGCCTTACTCCATACCTTACCAAAGGGATTGCCAGGGCTACTAAGAAAAACCAGTTTTACGCGATGTTCTTTTATGGTTTTAACAAAGGTCTCCTCGTTAAAGCTATAGCCATCGCCCAGCGGAATAGAGTGATATGGATTTCCAAAAATGGCAGGAAGCTGAACATAACTTTCATACGCAGGCTCAAACGACGCCACGGCAAAACCCTTACCCAGAATTTTCTGCAAATAGGTAAACACCAAGGAAAGCCCTTCGGTAGCACCTTGCACAATAAGCAGGTTATCGCTATTTACGGAGTGCTTTTGCGCTATAATGCTAAGCAAATCGGGGTTACCAACGCCTGGAGCGTACTGATGTACAGGTTGGGTGGACACGGCTTGCAGTATTTCCACCAGCTGCTGTGGAGGCTGAAAGCCAGGAATTCCCTGCGCTAGGTTTATTCCTCCGCGACTCTTTACCATGTTGCTAAAATGGCTTATGTATGAGCCCGAAGGCTTGTTGTAGGTTTTCATAATTCGATTAAAAATAATAGAACACAAATAGAACGGATTTTACGGATTAACGCAAATTAGAGGTGATGACGGGTTACAAAATAGAACACAGACAACACAGATTTTTCAGATGAACACAGATAATGAAACTATTCCGGCTAACTTCTATACTCCTTCACTTCTTCCACTTCCTCAAACTCCCTCCAATTTAACAGAACACAGACAACACAGAGTTATCAGATGAACACAGATAATCAAATCATTCCGGTAACTTCCGACTAACTTCAACTTCCTCCTCTCCCCCAAGGAATCCACGCACCCATAAGTGCGGGCAAACCAACATTTACAATCCATAACAGCATTGCGGCAAGGGCCACAACCGCTGTGTTTGGCGTAATCATACCAACAAAAAGAATTGAAAAACCAGCACGTACACCCGCCTCGGACCAAGCAAAAGTTGGAATTACGCTCGAGAATAAATAGGTTAACCAAACTGCCGCGTATAGAAGAAGCACAGAGGCATCAACATCAAAAGCAATTAGCAGCAACAGGAACTGGGTTGAAAAAACGACATATCGAATAAAACTCAAAACAACAGATACGGCAATAACCCTAGCGCTTCTACTAAAAACATGAGTGGAATCACCAACCCATTTTCTGGCAAAGGGAACTCGAACAATTAGTTTAAACAGAGCATTGGGTGCAACAACCACAAACAAAACCACTGCAACCCAACCAAATACAAGTCCTACAATGGCAACATTGCTAACAAGCAAGTAACCAGGAAGCAGAAGCCCAGAGCACAACCAAATAGCCAAACCGATACCGCCAAAAAAAAGCGTTGCCAGCTGCTGAGAGAATGCGCACCATGCAGCAGCATACATCCCTCGTGCCCGATGCTGCGGGAGAAGCAGAGCCGCCCTTCCAACCGGTTCGCCAACCCTATTGGGCGTGAGCTGACCAGCGGCAACACCGTACCAAACCGATTTCCAGCTATCCATAATATTCAATGGCTGAACTTCGGCCACAACCACTTTCCATTTTAACGCCTCAAAGAACCACGAAACGGGCATAAGCAGCACTGCAGCAAAAAGCAGCAGCCAGTTTGAACGCTCAAGCAGCTCATTAAAAGAGAAATGCTTATCGGCGCCAAATATCTTATAGGCAACAATAAGATAAACTGCCACGCCAATAATTGCTCGGAGGTATTTAACTACTACAGATTTCAACTTAGCTGATGTTATTATGCGAAGGTAGAAAAAATAGGACGTTGATTACCCTTTACTTTAACAAAAGGCAACAAAAACGATGCGTTCACGAGCACAAGAAGATCAAAAAGCATGAGTTACCCTCGGAATCCAATATTCAGACTATCTTTGCACAAAAGAATAAAACATGCCAGCAGTACGCCCAAAGAAACAGCTAGGACAGCACTTCCTTAACGACGAAAACATTGCCCTGAAAATTGTAGAAAGCCTTGATGGCACTCAGGCAGACAGCATACTAGAGATTGGCCCAGGAATGGGCGTTCTAACCAAACATCTACTTCCCAAATACGGCAGCAAGTTTTACGCAGCAGAGATTGATAATGAGTCGGTTACCTACCTAAACAGCCAATATCCAGCACTAACGCCAAACTTAATAAGTGGCGATTTTTTACGCATGCGCCTCGACACCCAGTTTACTGGGAAACTTGCCATTATTGGGAACTTCCCATACAACATATCGTCCCAAATTTTCTTTAAGGTACTTGAGAACAAGGAGATGATACCCGAAGTAGTAGGGATGATACAGAAAGAGGTTGCGCAACGACTAGCCGAAAAGCCAGGAACAAAAACCTACGGAATACTTAGCGTGCTACTACAGGCATACTACGACATAACCTACCTGTTTACCGTAAACGAGAATGTATTTACCCCTCCACCCAAGGTAAAATCGGCAGTAATAAGGCTAACGCGCAACAGCACCCAGAAACTGGCTTGCGACGAAAAAATGTTTGTTAGAGTGGTAAAAGCCGCCTTTAACCAGAGACGGAAAACGTTGAGAAACTCGTTAAAATCGGGATTTGGAGTAACCAACATACAATCCACAATGCTCGATTTAAGACCCGAGCGACTTAGCGTTGAGCAGTTTGTGGAGCTAACCAACGCGGTTGAAGCAGCACTAAAAAACCAACAGGCTTAGGATTTCCCTAAGCCTTTGTGTTTATAGCCTCAACTGGACTAAGCTTTGATGCCGACCAAGCAGGCGCGAAACCAGATATAATGCCAATAACAGCCGAGATGGTGATTCCAAGCACCACATTACCCCCCGATAGACTTATGGAGAACTCGGTTACGTTGCTTACCAGTACAGTCATGAAAAATATAAGCAACAGGCCAATTGTTCCACCAAGCACAGATAGGATAACTGACTCGTAAAGGAATTGCAGCAAAATAAAGTAGTTCTTAGCCCCAAGCGCTTTCTGTATGCCAATAATACTTGTGCGCTCCTTTACCGACACAAACATGATATTAGCAATACCAAAGCCACCAACAAGAATTGAGAATCCGCCAATAATCCAACCCGCAAGGTCAATCATCTTAAAAATTCCATCAACCTGTTGCTTAATCATGCTAAGCTCGTTAAGGGAAAAGTTATCCTCGTCAAGAGGCTTTAACCTATGCGCCGAACGGAGAATCCCCTTAAGCTCGTCAATTAGATCGTCAACAGCAATGCCCTCCACCGATTTAATCATAATACTAGCCCCAGTACGGCGAAAGTCTATTTGGGTTTTGGCAAACCCAATGGGAACAACAATGGCATCATCGAGGGAATTTTCAACCATGGCCGATTTTCCCTCCTTTTTAAAAACGCCAATAATTTGAACCTTCCTCCCCTTAACCTTAATAAACTTCCCCACAGGGTCGTTGCCATCAAACAAATCATCAACAATGGTTGAGCCAATAACGGCAACGTTTCGGCCAGCGTTAAGTTCAAAAGGCGACAAGTAGCGCCCCTTTTCCAAATCAAAAACCCGGATACGCTCAAAATCGGAGCTAACGGCAGTAACGTAGATATCGGGTTTGGTTCTATCTGAGTACTTTACCGACGCGCGGTAGTTAAGAAAGAACGAAGCGGCCTCGGCAAGTTTACTGTTCTCCCTAATAACCTCTAAGTCGTCGAGGTTTGGCTGAGGCCTGTTAATGTACTTCCACCAAGGGAAATCCATGCCGCCAATCCAAGGCCACTTATCAACATAAACCACGTTATCGCCAAGCGACTGAATGCTCTCGCGCACGTTCTTCTCCAAGCTATCGAGGATGGTAAAAACGGTAATAATTGCAAAAATCCCAATGGTAACCCCAAGAAGAGATAGGAATGTTCGCATCTTATTAGCCCAAATTGCGTTGTAAGCAAACACCAAACTTTCCCGTATAAGCTTTACTAGAATAACTGCGGATTTTAATGCTTTCATAAGCGGAGCAATCAAAAGATTTAGGAACAATTACGATAACGCCCTCCCCCACAATGCAAAACACAGCAACTAATGGCGCAATAGGGTCAAAAATAGAAATTTTCGGGTACAGTAAGCGGCATGTGCCGTTAACAATAGCTAAATAAATGGACTAAGAGCTGCAAAAAGCGAATGAGTATGCGCTCAGAATTGGCTCAGAAAAAATTGCATATATTTTTGTAATTTAGAAGCCAATGATAAACGCAAATTCAGATGATTTAGCCATTTTTGCAAAAGTATTTCCAAAAATGACACAAAATAGCAAACCACTCACAATCAGCCACAAAAAATGAAACAGATTAAAACCGCCCTTATCTCGGTTTACTACAAGGACCATTTAGACGTAATTGTAAAAGCCCTAGACAAGTTAAACATTGAAATTTACTCAACTGGTGGAACCTTAAAGTTCATTGAAGATTGTGGCGTTAATGCTATTCCTGTTGAAAACCTTACCGGATACCCATCCATACTAGGGGGACGAGTAAAAACCCTTCATCCCAAAATTTTTGGAGGCATTTTAGCCAGAAGGGCAAACGAGAACGACCTATTCCAGCTACAAGAGTACCAAATTCCCGAAATAGACTTAGTTATTGTTGACCTTTACCCCTTTGAGGAGACCGTTGCATCGGGAGCATCAGAATCTGAAATAATTGAGAAGATTGATATAGGCGGGATATCGCTAATTAGGGCAGCCGCAAAAAACTTTAACGACGTGCTTATTGTTGCTTCACGCAACCAGTATCACGACCTTACCAACTTGCTAGAAACCAAGAAGGGTGAAACCAGCATTGAAGATCGCAAGTACTTTGCAGCACAAGCATTCAACGTTAGCTCGCACTACGACTCGGCAATATTTGGCTACTTTAGCCAAGAGTTCCCTGCACCTGCGTTCAAGCAGAGCGTTCAAGGCTCCAAACAGCTTCGCTACGGAGAGAACCCACACCAGAAAGGTGTTTTTTACGGCAATTTTAGCGCGCTTTTTGAGCAGCTCCACGGCAAAGAAATATCGTACAACAACTTGCTAGATATTGATGCGGCCGTATCGCTAATTCACGAATTTACTGAGGAGCCAACCGTTGCCATACTTAAGCACAACAACGCATGCGGACTAGCCAGCCGCTCAAGCCTAGCACAAGCGTGGAGAGATGCCCTTGCGGGAGATCCCGTATCGGCATATGGAGGTGTGGTAATAGCTAACAGACCTATTGACAAGGAGACCGCCGAAGAGATGAACAAAATTTTCTTTGAGGTAGTTATTGCCCCCAGTTACACCGCTGATGCGCTACCTGTGCTTACCAGCAAAAAGAATCGCATCATCCTAATTCAGAAGCAAAACGAGCTACCACAATACCAATACCGCACGTTACTAAACGGGGCGCTAGTGCAGGAGCGCGACAGCTCTGTACAAGCACCTAGCGACATGAAACCTGCAACCAACAAGGTGCCAACACAAGCCGAACTTGACGATTTGGCCTTTGCCAACAAGCTGGTTAAGCACTCCAAATCAAACGCCATTGTTCTAGCCAAAAACCACCAGCTAATAGCAAGTGGGGTTGGACAAACATCAAGAATTGATGCCCTTAAGCACGCAATAGAAAAAGCAGCCACCTTTGGCTTTGACCTAAAGGGAGCAGTAATGGCCTCCGACGCCTTCTTCCCCTTTGCCGACAGCGTAGAAACTGCTCATAAAGCAGGAATTACCGCTGTAGTGCAGCCCGGTGGATCCATTAACGATAAGGATAGCGTTGAGTACTGCAACAAAAATGGCGTAGCCATGGTATTTACTGGGGTAAGACATTTTAAACACTAGGAAACCACTTAGATAACAAAATAATACTGCATAGGATATGGGAATGTTTTCTTTCTTTACACAGGAGCTAGCCATCGACCTAGGGACAGCAAACACAATCATCATATATAACGATAAAATTGTTGTTGACGAACCTTCGATAGTAGCCATAGACCAAGCCAGCGGGAAACTAATTGCGATAGGCGAAAAAGCGCGCCAAATGCATGGCAAAACCCACGAGCACATAAAAACCATCAGACCGCTACGCGATGGTGTTATTGCCGACTTTAACGCAGCCGAGCAGATGATTAGGGGCATGATAAAGATGATAAACACCAAGAACCGCATCTTTACCCCATCGCTTCGCATGGTTGTTTGCATTCCAAGCGGCAGCACCGAGGTGGAAATTCGTGCCGTTAGGGACTCATCGGAGCATGCCGGCGGACGCGACGTTTACATGATATATGAGCCAATGGCCGCATCGCTAGGTATAGGCATAGATGTAGAGGCGCCAGAAGGAAGCATGGTTGTTGATATAGGAGGTGGTACCACTGAGATTGCAGTTATTGCACTGGGCGGTATTGTTTGCAACAAATCGGTTCGTATTGCCGGCGATGGTTTTACTGCTGACATTCAGGCATACATGCGTCATCAGCACAACATCAAAATTGGAGAAAGAACTGCCGAGGATATCAAAATTGCCGTAGGCTCTGCACTTCCCGATTTGGAAACACCTCCTGCCGACTTTATTGTTAGGGGGCCAAACCTAATGACAGCGCTGCCTATTGAGGTTCCCGTTTCGTATCAGGAAATTGCACACTGTTTAGACAAATCGATATCGAAGATAGAAACCGCTATTCTTGGAGTGCTAGAGCAAACCCCACCTGAACTTTATGCAGATATTGTACAAAAAGGGATCTACCTTGCTGGTGGTGGCGCTCTACTAAGAGGGCTAGACAAACGCCTAACCGATAAAATAAACATTCCGTTCCACGTAGCAGAGGATCCGCTTCATGCCGTTGCAAGAGGAACTGGGATTGCCCTTAAGAATGTAGATAAGTTCCCATTCTTAATGAGATAAGTAAAAACTTAACCACATAGCGCTCTGCCAAAATGAATAGCCTTATACGTTTTTTAACCAGATATCAGTACGTACTGCTATTTCTGCTTCTCGAAGGCATATCATTATGGCTACTAGCCGAAAACGGGTACTACCAAAGAGCATTCTTTGGTAGTTTTGCCCGTAACATATCGGGGTTTGTGTATAGCCAAACCGATAAGTTAGACCAATACCTAGAGCTTAGGCAAAGCAACCTAAACCTTGCCGCGGAAAACATTGCGCTCAGGAACGATATTGCCAGGTTAAGCTACGCTCTTAACGAGTACGAGCATTCGCCCAGAATTGATTCTTTAAACGGGGTTAAGTACCAATTTGTAAAAGCGAAGCTAGTAAACAACTCTGTTAATAAGCAGCACAACTTTATTACCCTAAACGTTGGGAAAAAGCACGGAATTGAACCAGAGATGGGTGTTATTTCCCACAACGGAATAGTGGGGATAGTGGCCTCTGTGTCGGAAAACTACTGCACGGTGATATCGCTACTTAATATCGACCTTAAAATATCAGCGAAGCTACAAAAGACAGGCTACTTTGGATCGCTTTATTGGAATGGCATTGATTACCGGCAAGTAGTTCTAAGCGACATTCCACAACACGTTCAGCTTACCGAAGGCGACACAGTTGTAACAAGTGGCTACTCTGCCATTTTCCCGCCTAACATTCCCTTAGGCGTAGTTGGCGAGATCTCTAACAGTGGAGGCAACTTTTTTACGGTAAAGGTTAACCTAATAAGCGACTTTAAGCGGCTCGACTATGTAACCGTTATCAAAAACCTTCAGGACGAAGAGCGTTTTAACTTAGAAAAGGCCGACAAGAATGGTTAAGGACTACTCAAAATACATAATTCTGTTTATTACACTAGTTGCAGTTCAGCTACTGGTGCTAAACAACATCCAGTTTAGCGGATACGTAAACCCTTTTGTTTACGTGCTATTTATCCTGCTACTGCCCTATAAAATATCGGGCTGGGCGTTGCTCCTGTTGGCTTTTGTTACAGGTCTATCCATTGATGCATTTAACAACACCATTGGGATGCACTCGTCGGCAACGCTATTCATGGCATTTATTAGACCTTATGTGCTTAGTAGGTTTGCATCAAGAGAGAACTCCGACAGGACAGGCATTCCAAACCTAGCCAACAATGGGATAAACTGGTTTATACAGTACACCATACTAATGGTATTTATCCACCACTTTGCGCTATTCTACCTAGAGGCGTTCAGCTTTTCGCACTTTTTTGTAACGCTAGGACGAACGCTCCTAAGCACCCTATTCTCATCGGCAGTTATTATTCTTAGCCAATTCTTTGTATTCCGAAACTAAAAAAGCATAACGTGCCTTTAAATATCTCTACCGATAAAAAGTTCATTATTGCTGGCATAATGGCCTTGGTTTTTGTGGTTGTTATTGTAAAGCTGTTCCTGCTGCAGGTAATAGACCCTAGCTACAAGCTCTCTGCAAGCAACAATGTGCTTAGGTACGTTACGCAATACCCTGCCCGAGGGCTCATTTACGATCGTAATGGAGATCTACTGGTATATAACCAAGCAGCCTATGACCTAATGGTTGCCCCAAACCAGCTATCGAAATTTGACTCAACCGATTTTTGTAACATACTGGGTATAACCCGCGAATTCCTTGAGAAGGGAATAAAAGATGCCAAAAGGTACTCTTACTATAAGCCATCCATTTTTTTAAAGCAGATTTCGGCCGAAACCTACGCCGTACTACAGGAGAAGCTATTTAAGTTTCCCGGCTTCTACGTTCAAGCGCGTACGCTAAGAACCTATCCGCGCAAAACAGCAGGACACCTACTTGGCTATGTTGGCGAGGTGGACGAAAACATCATGAAATCTAAACCCTACTACCAAATGGGCGACTACATAGGTATTAGCGGGTTAGAGAAATCGTACGAAGAGGAGCTGCGCGGCAGCAAAGGCGTATTTATCTACTTAGTTGATGTGCATAACCGAATAAAAGGCTCGTACGCCGATGGCAGATACGACTCAACAGCAGTGCTTGGCAAAGACATAACAAGCACACTTGATGCCGATTTACAGGAATACGGAGAGAGGTTAATGCAGAACAAAATTGGCAGCGTGGTAGCCATTGAACCAAGCACAGGGGAGGTTTTGGCAATGATATCGAGCCCAACCTACGACCCCGAGCTACTAGTGGGACGCCCCCGAACCACAAACTACCGAACGCTGCAAGCCGATACGCTAAACCCACTGTTTAACCGCGCCATAATGGCACTTTACCCTCCTGGGTCAACCTTTAAAATAGTTAATGCCCTAATAGGATTGGAGGAAGGGGTAGTAGCGCCCACAACAAAATACTCCTGCGATGGGGGCTACAGAGTAGGGCGCGGAGTTGGGTGCCACTCCCACTCCTCGCCGTTAGATCTAGTGCACGCCATACAGGCATCGTGCAACACCTACTTTTGCCACGTATTCAGGAATATTCTGGATAACTCTGCTTACAAATCAATAGAAGTAGGCTTTACAAAATGGAAGGGGCATGTAGAGTCGTTTGGGTTTGGCAACAAGCTAAACATAGACCTCCCCAACGAGCTGCGCGGCTCTGTACCAACTATCAGCTTTTACGACCGCTACTTTAGAAAGGGAGGATGGAGCTCTTTAACCATAATATCCCTTTCCATAGGACAAGGAGAGCTAGGAACCACTCCGCTACAAATGGCCAACATGACAGCAGCCATAGCAAACAGAGGCTACTACCTTACCCCGCATGTTGTAAAGAAAGTAGGGAACGATACTATTGTTGACTCCCGATTCAAAATAAAGCACTACACATCTGTTGACTCCACTTGGTTTAACTACCTAGCTGACGGCATGGACTTAGCTGTTAACGGAGCGCCAGGAAGCGGCAGTACAGCCAGAATAGCCGCCATTAATGGCATAACCGTTTGTGGAAAAACAGGTACATCGCAAAACCCACACGGCAACGACCACTCGGTATTTGTGGCATTTGCCCCCAAGGAGAACCCCAAAATAGCCATTGCAGTTTACGTTGAGAATGCCGGTTTTGGAGCCACATGGGCTGCCCCTATTGCTAGCTTAATGATAGAGAAATACCTAAAGGACACTATTGCTCCAAACCGCATTTGGCTTGAGCAAAGAATGTTAGATGCTGTAATAATAGACCGTCGTGCAAAGAAAAAATAGCATATGGCAAGGCCTCGACTGGCCAACAGTTTTTATCTATCTCATACTTGTTTTTATGGGATGGGCAAATATCTATGCAGCTGTTTATAGTGAGGAGCATAGCAGCATTTTCGATTTTACACAGCGGTACGGAATGCAGCTAGTGTGGATAGGAGCAGCCGTTGTACTTGCCCTTCTGGTTATGGCAATGGATAGCCGGTTCTACTTTGTTTTTGCAAATTTTATTTATGCAGCAATGATTATGCTGCTAGTAACGGCACTACTATTTGGCACAGAGGTAAACGGATCAAGATCGTGGATACAGATGGGGCCAATAAGAATACAGCCTGCCGAGTTTGCCAAGTTTGCCACCGCCTTGGCATTAGCAAAGCTAATGAGTAAGTACGGATTTAAAATTCATCAGTTCAAATCAATAGCAACCATTGCCTTTTTGGTAATAACCCCAGCGCTTCTAATCCTCCTACAAAACGATACTGGCTCTGCACTAGTTTACTCATCCTTTATACTGGTACTCTACCGCGAAGGACTAACCGGATGGATACTCGTATTTATGGTATTTATGGTGCTACTTTTCATCCTGGTACTGGTTTATAATATTCCCGTAATTCTTATGCTCCTATTTGCGCTAACGCTATTCCTATTTGTATTTATTAGCGGCCGCTACCGCGATGCAATTAGGTTTGGAGTAGGAATTATAGGTATTGGGGTTGTTATATATGGCGCATCGGAGTTTTTCAATCTAAACCTCTCCTGGCACTACTTCCTGCTACTGCCTTTGGTTGTGGGTATTCCCATTGCCATTGTTTACGCATTCATTAACAGGCTTCGTTACATATACCTTTTAGTTCTGTTTACCCTAACAGGGATATTTTTCAGCTTCTCTGTTGACTACGTTTTCCATAACATACTGGACACGCACCACCAGAAACGCATAAACGACCTATTAGGCATTGAGTCCGACCCATTGGGATGGGGCTACAACGTGAACCAATCGAAAATTGCCATTGGCTCAGGCGGTTTTTGGGGGAAAGGCTACCTTAAGGGAACGCAAACAAAGTTCAACTTTGTTCCTGAGCAAAGCACCGACTTTATTTTCTGTACGGTGGGCGAAGAGTGGGGCTTTGTTGGCACAACAGTAGTTGTTGCGCTATTCTTAATGCTGCTTATAAGGATAATTCGTGTTGCCGAGCGGCAACGAGAGTCCTTTGCGCGAATTTACGGGTACGGCGTTGCCTCAATACTCTTTTTCCACATAGCCGTTAACATTGGAATGACCATAGGCCTTTTCCCAGTAATTGGAATTCCGCTCCCGTTCTTTAGCTACGGAGGGTCGTCGCTTTGGGCGTTCACGGTGCTGCTATTCATTCTGCTTAAGCTGGACTCCACAAGGCTCGGGTAGCATATCGGCCGAGAAGCCCACGGGATAAACGGCAAACTCATTGGCCACATAGCGAATCATATCTGGAAACATTGCGCAGAAGTGCGCTTCAAAATCGGCATAGTGCTGGGTTAAAACAGCCATAGAGTAAAGCGTTTCGCTGGGTAGTGAGGTAATGCTACTCATTATTTCTAGCGCACGTTGTAACCCCTCTCTTGTGCGGTAGGAGTACAACCTGTTGTTTTGAATAAGAAAAGGCAGAAACCGTTTCACCTCTACAGGTAGCAACCTGTAGTTCTGAACCATTTGGTAGTAGAACCCCCTTGTAAATCCTCTTAATGGGAAAGGGGAGAAGTTGTTCCACTTTGATGCCAGAAGATGATCGTAGAAAACATCAACAACAACACCAGCATACTTTCCATAGCCGCCACGCAAAAGGCGCTTACTTTCTGCTGTAGCCAAGTGGCTATCGGTAAAGGAGTCGATTGCACGGTGCAGCAGTATGCCCTTTTGCACATCAGCAGGATAGCGCGTAAAAGCCCTGCCCTTAACATGATCGCCAATAAAATTACCTAAGCGAACGTGTACGTTTTCTCCTGAGAGGTAAAGGTGTGCAAGGAAGTTCATCTGGTGCTGTTAATATCAAGTTGGATTGTGCAATCTGTACTAAGAACAAACTGGCTAGCGGGTTACTTTACGGAGGAGAGCACCTCATCATCGCCACCAGAAACGTGGCGCATAAGTGACATATGCTCCCCATCCCAAACGGCATAGGTAAAATTCACTATCCAATCGCCCAATACGGTAAGGTGCGAGTTGGGCTCTAGCTCATAAATTATAGGGGAGTGCCAATGGCCAAAAACAAAATGGTTGAAATGGCGCTGTTGAAGTTCCATTCGGGTAAACTTGGTTATTAGCTCATTCTCGCCCCGAAACTGGTGCGATATACTCTTTGAGTAGCGGCTACTAACGGACCAGCTGTTACCAATCCAAAGCGAGAAATTTGGATGTAGCCTAGAGAATAGCCACTGCAACGATTTGTTGGTAAATATCCACTTAAGGGCTTTGTAACCAACATCGCCAGGGCCAAGCCCATCGCCGTGGGCAATAAAGAATTTTTTACCGTTCCACTCCCGCACAATCTCGTGAGTATGTAGCGTTACGCCCAGCTCTGTAGGAAAGTAATCGTACATCCAAATATCGTGGTTCCCAGTAAAGAAGTGAACAGGAATACCAGAATCAACAATCTCGGCAACTTTACCCATAAATCGGGTAAAACCCTTTGGAACAATGCGCTTGTACTCGTACCAAAAATCAAAGATATCGCCCACAAGAAATATTTCGGCAGCATCGTGCCTCACCGTTTCGAGCCACTCAACAAGACGCTTTTCTCTGGGCAAGCTCTCCAATGCATTTGGGAGTCCCAAATGCATATCGGAGGCAAAGTATATTTTCTTACTACTGGTCAACCTAGTTAAGAAGTGAGTTTAACTTTTTAACAAGTTCTTGCCCATAAAGGTTCTTTCCTACTATATCAAAATTTTTATCGATAAGATAATTGGTCGGAATCTGGCTCACGTTGTAAATACTTGCCGCGTAAGAGCCATTAGGGTTAAGTTCACTTACATTAATCCAAGGAAGGTTTCCTGCCTCGATAGCAGCAACCCATTCCTCCCTATTCCTGTCAAGGGATACCTGATAAATTTCAAAGCCTTTACCTCTAAACTTGTTGTACACGTTAAGAAGTTCGCGGTTATCGAGCATACTTGACTGGCTCCACGACGCCCAAAAATCGAGCAGAATTACTTTCCCCTTTAATGACGATAGCGCAATGGTATCGCCCTTTGGGGTTGGCAGGGTTATCTCGGGTAAAGATGCCTCGGCCGACTTAATGAGCTGCGAAACCTTATGCCCAGAAATAAGCTTTTGAATACGGCCAATATCAGCAAGCATGCCTTTGGTGTAATCGGACTCAGGGTATAGCGCCATCATAGAGGAGGCAACAGCCTTGTAAACAATCAGATCCTCGCTCCTATCAAAAAGATAGTTCTGATCGTTAAACTTCTGGTAAACCGCCATAACGCTGGCCTTTGATGTGGAGTTCTTCCAAATAAAGCGGGTATTGAATACACGCTGACTATCTACAAGGGCAGTCATTTTCCCAAAAAGATCGGCCTTTAGGGCCCTATCCTGCGATAGGAGGTAACCTCTTTGTAGCGAATCGTACTGCCTACGGGTTTCGGAAAGGGCATTAACTAGGGTAAGCACTTTTTCCGACTCCAGAGATCCGGTAACATTATAGCTACTAATTCGATCCTTGCCCATACTTATATCAACAACCACTTCGTCGTCCTGCTGGGTTAAAAGGGTTATTGCGCCTTTACTACCAAAGTTTAGCACAAAAAAGGTTGGCTCCGATGGTTGCTCAACACGAAAACGAAGCTTTGATGTGCCCTTGCTGTAGTCAGTCGAATCAACAACCTCTTTTCCTGAAAAGCTCAGCCTCTCAAGGTAAACCCATCCCTTTGTGGGCATCTCGAAATTAGCTGTAATGGTTGTTTTCGGGGACTTATTACATGCATTAATCGCAAAGGCTATTGCAATACTAAGCGTTACAACTATTGGTCTGAAAATCAGATTTGATTGTTTAGTCATGTTGCGAGTTATTCGTTTTCTTGATTTTTGTTACGGAACACAAATTTAATTAATAGTCCGAATATATTACCGCCCAAGTGTTAAACTACCCTTAAAGTATGCAAAAAACACATAGCGAGTTCCCGCTTAGGGCATTAGGCGGGCTAATTCATCGCGGAGCTTCTTCCCGTAAAGGTTAACGCCGCGAATGGTTCCCCAACGATCTACCAAGTAGTTTGATGGCACAGTTGACACCCTAAGCGTATCAACAATAGGCGATTGCCACTGCATAAAATCACTAGAATGAGACCAGCTAAGCGTATCGGACTTTATATAGTCCGCCAGCTCCTGCATATTGGCGTCCAACGAGAAGTTAACAACGGCGAATCCTTTGGGGGCAAAATCGGCATAAACATCCACTAGGGATTTATTGGTTGCCACACAACCATCGCACCATGTTGCCCAGAAGTTTACCAGAATGTAACGTGCGCCTAGCGCCGTAATATCAATAGCCTCACCATTAAGAGCGGGGAATTCCGCAACAGGAAATTTGGAGCCAACCGCCAGCATTTGCCCCCTGCGCTCGCGCAGCTCAATTTGCGAGGCCATAAGCATTACGTTCTTATGCAGATTTTTTACCAAAGGGTTGTGCGGGTAGATGGGGTAAAGAAGGGAATCTACAAGCTGAAAGTGCTTAAAATCGGCCTTAGAGTCTAGCACGTAGTTCTTATTATCGTACTGCTGGTAAAGGGCAACAATAGTAGCCAACGAGTAGCTATTATCCTGAATAAACCTTACGGTATAAGCCTTATGCTCTCGGGTTATTGTGGCGTAGGTGCTATCTATAGCTGTACGAATGGAGTCAAAATTAGCCTCTTTGTAGGTAGCTCTCCACCTAGCGGCAAGCGAGTCTATTTGGGCAACAACGTCATTTAGCCTCCCATTTAGTTCCTTAATCCGTGCGCTTCCCTGCGAGCCGTTTATGGAATAGTGCCTAAGGCTTGCATCGGAAGCCGTAACGGTTACCTTTTCGGTAGGAGTAAGCAGAAGCAGAATTTGATTGCGCGAGCCCTTGGGCTGTAGCACATAAAAAGCAGGCTCGTTTACAACCAAGGTAAACGAGAACTCCCCCAACCCCGATGTTTCAGCAGAATCAACAGCCAATAGCGCATCGTCGCTAGCAGCCATAAGGTAAATATAGCTGTTGGAGAAACCCGCAATAGCCCCGTTAACCTCAACCTCATTGGATCTTGGGGCACAGGCATAAACCAAAAGCCCCATTGTTAAAAACAGGTTAAGAAGCAGAGAGCTCTTTACCAATCGTTCAAAAAATATCGACCTAAACATAGAAACGCTATTTACACGGGGAAAGTTATTGCAACCCTTTTCGCCCAATTTCACGCAAAGTTAACCAAAATATAATACGCAAGAGCGCCCTAAAGAATCCCAAAAATAATGTAACTTGTATAGCCGACAACTATTTGAAAACCACAAAAAACGAAGGATCATGAAGTACTTGGAATTCGACAAGGAGTCCCTGGTTAACCTTGAGTACTCGCTAAACAGAGAGATTCTTAGCACCAACAGGGCGGGTGGATATTTCAGCACTACTATTGTACTTTGCAACACACGTAAGTATCACGGGTTAATGGTTGTTCCCCTTGATGAGTTTGATGGAGAGAACCATGTTCTGCTCTCAAGCGTTGACGATACGGTAATACAACACGAGCAAGCGTTTAACCTTGGAATACATCGCTACCCTGGCATTTACGAACCAAGGGGCCACAAATATATTGTTGATTTTAGCTACGAGCCAACCCCAAAGGTAACCTACCGGGTTGGTGGAGTAATCCTTGAAAAAGAGCTACTTTTTGTACACAACGAGGAGCAAATACTAATACGCTACACCCTTAAAGAGGCGCACAGCCCCACAAAGCTCCGCCTTAAGCCTTTCCTTGCATTTAGGAATGCGCACAAGCTATCCAAAGCCAACATGTGGGCCAATACGCATTACACCGAAATAGACAACGGGGTAAAGTACAAGCTCTACAAGGGTTTTCCATACCTTCATCTGCAAACAAACAAAAAAGCAGAGTTTATTGCATCGCCCGATTGGTACTACAACATTGAGTACAAGGAGGAGGTTTGGCGCGGGTACGATGGGCACGAAGACCTTTTTGTTCCTGGCTACTTTGAGCTATCCATTAAGAAAGGGGAATCGGTAATACTATCCGCATCAACTACCGAGCAAAAAACTACGATGCTCACAAAAAAGTTTAATGCAGAAATTGAACGCCGCCCCGCCAAAAACTGCTTTAAAAAATGCCTATTTAACGCTGCCAACCAGTTTATTGTGGGCAAGGGAAAGCACACCGAAATTATTGCTGGCTTCCCCTGGTTTGGCCGCTGGGGACGCGACACCTTTATCGCTCTACCTGGGCTAACCCTTTGCAACAATAACCCTAAAACCTGCAAGGATGTACTAGACACCATGTCCAACGAGCTAAAGGACGGCCTATTCCCAAACGTAGGGAAACACACCGCAGCAGCGTTTAACTCCGTTGATGCCCCGCTGTGGTATTTCTGGGCAGTTCAGCAATACGCTAAGTACACCGCCGACAGCGTGCAGGTTTGGAAAGATTACGGCAAAAAGATGAAGCAAATTCTTACCGCCTACCGGAATGGGCTTCCCTTTAACATAAAAATGCACAACAACGGCCTTATCTGGGCTGGGGAGAAAGGATTTGCCCTTACCTGGATGGATGCCGTAGTTTGCGGCAAGCCCGTTACACCCCGTATTGGTTATGCCGTTGAGATTAACGCACTATGGTACAACGCCATTATGTTTACCATTGAACTAGCCAAGCACAACAAGGACAACAAGTTTACCAAGGAGTGGGAACCTATTGCTCAACTTGTTAAGGAAAACTTCTCCAAAGCATTCTGGAACGACAAGCTTGGCTACTTAGCCGATTATGTTGACGAAGAAGGGCAAAACATGTTTGTTAGGCCAAACCAAATATTTGCCGCATCGCTCCCATACAGCCCCATAACCGATGAAATGAAACGAGGCATAATAGTTTCCATTGAACGTGAACTACTTACACCAAAAGGATTACGAACCCTTGCTCCCAAAAACCCTGCATACCACGGCAGGTACGAGGGCGACCAAGCAAGCCGTGATACCGCATACCACCAAGGAACTGTTTGGCCATGGCTATCGGGTCATTTTATTGAGGCATACCTAACCATAGACCCACAAGCAGCAATAAGCGTAGCCAAAACGCTGGTTGAAGAATTAAAAGAAGAAGTTAACAGATATGGCATTTGCTCAATATCCGAGATTTTTGACGGGGATCCACCTCAACGACCATGCGGAGCAGTATCGCAGGCCTGGAGCGTAGCCGAAACGCTAAGAATAATAAGGATGGTTGAACAACACGATAAAAGCCCAGAAGTATGAGAGTGCTAATGTTTGGGTGGGAATTTCCACCACACATAACAGGAGGGTTAGGCACCGCTTGCTTTGGGCTTACCAAAGGCCTTGCCAGGCACAAGGTTAGCGTAGTGTTTGTTGTGCCCAAGGCCTTTGGCGACGAGGATAAAAGCGCGCTTAGGCTTGTATCGGCCGAAGATATTGAGGTTGGCCTAACCGACATTGAACTAAAAGAGTTCTGGGAGCGGGTTAGCTACATTGAGGTTGGATCAAACCTTATACCCTACCTTGACCCCGAAGTGTTCCAACGGCTAATTAGCCAATCAATCCCTGTTGGAATAGATATTAAAGAGAGTACCTACGGCAGAAAGTTTAAGTTCTCTGGTGCATACGGCAAGGATCTAATGCAAGAGGTGCTTCGCTACTCGTACATAGCCGCCACCATAGCCGCCAAAGAACAGTTTGACGTTATACATGCCCACGACTGGCTAACCTACCCCGCAGGGATATCGGCCAAGCTAACATCGGGCAAACCGTTGGTGATACATGTTCATGCAACGGAGTTTGACCGCAGCGGCGAGAACGTAAACCAAGTGGTTTACGACATTGAGCGCAAAGGAATGGAAATGGCCGATAAGGTTATAACCGTTAGCAACCTTACCCGCAACATAGTTATTACCCGCTACGGCATAGACCCAAACAAGGTGGTAACCGTTCACAATGCCGTTGAGTTTCGCAATGGCAACCCATTAGGACAGGCAAACAAAACCGTTCCCGAAAAGGTGGTAACCTTTTTAGGCAGGGTAACCTTTCAGAAAGGGCCCGACTACTTTGTTGAAGCCGCCAATAAGGTTCTGAAAAAGTACAGCAACGTGCGCTTTGTTATGGCAGGCAGCGGCGATATGCTAAACCGGATGATTAGGCGCGTAGCCGAGCTTGGGATCTCCGATAAGTTCCACTTTACAGGCTTCCTAAAAGGCTCCGATGTGCCGCGCATGTTTTCCATGAGCGATGTGTACGTTATGCCATCGGTATCGGAGCCGTTTGGCATAAGCCCGCTAGAAGCAATGAAAAGTAATGTACCAGTAATCATATCAAAGCAATCGGGCGTAGCCGAAATACTTAAGCACGGTATAAAAATTGACTTTTGGGATGTAGATGCCATGGCCGATGCTATATACGGGCTACTTAACTACCAATCGCTATCGAACTTCTTTATCAAGCACGGGCAGGAAGAGGTTGATAGCTTAAAATGGGAGAATGCCGCCTTTGAAGTAAAAGAAATTTACAAGGCCTCCATATAGCACCTATACATTTCAATACCTACGATTAACCACAAACCAGCCAAACGAATGAAAACTATATGCTTCTACTTTCAGGTACATCAACCATTTAGGCTACGCCGCTACCGCTTCTTCGATATAGGGCAAAACCACTCCTACTTCGACGATTTTGCCAATCGATCCATAATGCGTAAAGTTGCCGAAAAGTGCTACCTCCCAACCAATAAGCTCCTGCTTGATTTAATTAACGAGTACGGTAAGCGCTTTAAAATATCGTACTCCATATCGGGCACCGCACTTGAGCAATTTGAGATGTACGCACCCGAGGTGCTGGAGAGCTTTAAGCGATTAGCCGAAACGGGAAGCGTGGAGTTTATTGCCGAAACCTACGCCCACTCCTTGTCGGCGCTAAAATCGAAAGAGGAGTTTAAGCGCCAGGTAACCCGACAAACCACAATGATTAGGGAGCTATTTGGGCAAAATCCAACAACATTCCGCAACACAGAGCTAATATACTCCGACTCCATTGGCGAAATGGTAGCATCAATGGGCTACAGAGCCATGCTAACCGAGGGAGCAAAACACATTTTGGGATGGAAAAGTTCCAACTTTCTATACACAAACGCCATAAACCCAAAGCTAAAGCTACTCCTAAAAAATTTTAGGCTTAGTGATGATATCGCCTTCCGATTCTCCAACAGGGAGTGGAGCGAGTGGCCGCTAACCACCGAAAAGTACGTTAACTGGCTAAACAATATCGACGAAAAGGAGGAGATTGTTAACCTATTTATGGACTACGAAACCTTTGGAGAGCACCAGTGGGCAGAAACAGGTATTTTTGATTTTATGAAGGCGCTACCAGCAAGGGTATTCTCCGACTCCCAATTTGAGTTTCTTACCCCAGCCGAGGCAGCCCAAAAGCATCAGCCCATTGCCCCAATGCATGTACCACACCCCATATCCTGGGCCGACGAGGAGCGCGACCTTACCGCATGGCTTGGAAACGAGATGCAGGAAGAGGCCTTTAACAACCTCTACAAGATTTCCGACACCGTATATCAGCTGAACAACCCTGCGCTTCTACGCGACTGGAAGCTACTGCAAACCAGCGACCATTTCTACTACATGTGCACAAAGTGGTTTAGCGATGGCGATGTTCACAAGTACTTTAACCCATACGATACCCCCTACGAAGCATTTATTAACTACATGAATGCGCTAAGCGATTTTACTCTAAGGGTTAAAACAGCCCACCAAGAGCTACAAACCGAAGAGGCAGGAAATATGCTAAACCCAGAGGTTATAGACATCACCATTAAGGATTACGAGGAAAAGCTAAAGCAGCTTAAAGCCTTAAAGAAGAAACAGAGAGGTTAAGGGAACTGTAAACTAAACGTTCCTATTACTTAACACCTAACCAAATGACAAAAACTATGGAAGAGAAGTTGGTACATCCCGATTACCTTTTTGAGGTAAGCTGGGAAGTTTGCAATAAAGTGGGAGGAATCCACACGGTAATATCAACAAAGGCATCAACCCTTTACGGCGAGTTGAGTGACAACTACATACTAATTGGCCCCGACGTATGGCGCGATACCGAGCGCAACCCTGAGTTTACCGAGGATCAGCAGCTCTTTGCGCAGTGGCGCATAAAAGCCATGAGCGAAGGGATACGCGTTAGGATTGGCCGATGGAACGTGGTTGGTAATCCCATTGCCATAATGGTGGACTTTACCCCCTTCTTCTCCCAAAAAAACGAGATATTCAAATTCTTCTGGGATCAGTTTAAGCTCGACTCCCTATCGGGGCAATGGGACTATGTAGAGCCAGCCCTGTTTGGCTACGCCGCAGGGAAAGTAATTGAGAGCTTTACGCGCCACCAGCTGAGCCTAAGGCACAGGGTGGTAGCTCAGTTCCACGAGTGGATGACAGGCACAGGGCTTCTGTACCTAAAAAGCACAATGCCCCAAATTGGCACCATTTTCACTACGCACGCCACAGTTCTTGGCCGCTCCATTGCAGGCAATGGGCAACCGCTATACGATAACCTAGAGAAGTACGACCCCGATGCTAAAGCAAAGGAGTTTAATGTTATATCTAAGCAATCGCTGGAAAAGGTGTCGGCTGTAGAGGCCGACTGCTACACCACCGTTAGCAATATCACCGCAAAGGAATGCGCCCAGTTCCACAAAAAAGAGGTTGACCTAGTTACACCCAATGGATTTGAGGACCGTTTTGTACCCGAACCCGAAGAGTTTAACCTCCGGCGCATTGAGGCAAAGGTGAAATGCTACGAAGTAGCCGAAGCACTTTTAGCACACGATGTGTCAAAAAATTCGCTACTAGTTGGCATTGGCGGCAGGTACGAGTTTAAGAACAAAGGACTTGACATTTTTATTGATGCCCTAGGAGAGCTCAACAAGAGCAACAACCTAAACCATGAGGTCCTGGCTTTTATTATGATACCAGCAAATCATCACGGCCCCAGAAAGGATGTTTTTAAGAACCTTCAGGAAAAATCCAACGAAAACATCATTGTACTAAGCGACACGCATCTTACCCACTACCTAATAGACCCAGAGTACGACCCAATCCTTAACAGAATAAAGAGCGTTGGGCTGCTTAACGCATCAACCGACAAGGTTAAGATATTTTTTGCCCCCTGCTACCTCAACGGTAACGATGGGATATTTAACCTACACTACTACGACCTACTAATTGGCATGGATCTTAGCATATTCCCATCGTACTACGAACCTTGGGGCTACACACCACTAGAAAGCCTTGCCTTCCACGTTCCTACAATTACTACAACCCTAGCGGGATTTGGGCTTTGGGTGAACACCCACATGAAAGAGGAGCACCCAGGCGCCGTTGTTATTAAGAGAACCGACAGCAACGACCAAGAAGTAGTTGAGACCATAGCCAAGGCAATAAAAAGCATGGACGCCCTTGAGCGCAACAACAGAGAAGTAATTAGAACCAATGCCTACAACGCCTCTAAAATTGCACTTTGGGAAAACCTAATTCAATACTACTACCAAGCTTACGATATCGCTTTGCGCAAAACGTTTGACCGCACCAAACTCTTTGTTGAAAAGGAGCACGAGGATGCCGGACCCATTATTGAGCGCAAATTCCAGCTAAGCCAACCCCAATGGGTTAGGGTACTGGTACAAAAGAGCATCCCTAAAAAGCTATCGGCACTTGAGGAGCTATCAAAAAACCTTTGGTGGAGCTGGAATCCAAATGCCATTGAGCTGTTCCAGTGCATCGACCCCGATTTATGGGAAAGGAGCGAGCAAAACCCCATTGCCCTTTTAGACCAAATTAGCCTAACGCGTTTCCACGAGCTGGAAGACAACCCCGTGTTTGTAGCCAAGTTAAGCACCGTTTACAAGGAGTTTACCAATTACATGAACCTAAAGCAGCAGCAAACAGAACCATGCGTTGCCTATTTTAGCATGGAATTTGGGCTTCACGTATCGCTTAAAACCTACTCGGGAGGACTAGGGATACTTGCTGGCGACTACCTTAAAGAAGCATCGGATCAGAACGTAAAAATTGTTGGAGTTGGACTGTACTACAAGTACGGCTACTTTACACAACAGCTCTCCTCAACAGGACAACAGGTTAACGTTTACGAGCAGCAGAACTTTGCCCAAACCGTTGCCGCTCCCGTAAGAGAACCCGATGGCACATGGAAAACCATTAGCATTGCCTTCCCCGGGCGAAACGTGAGCGCAAGGATTTGGCGCGTTGACGTGGGACGAACCGAGCTTTACCTACTTGACACAGAAATTGAGGAGAACCAACCAGCCGACCGCTCAATAACCCACCACCTTTACGGCGGCGACTGGGAAAACCGCCTTAAACAGGAAATGCTGCTAGGCATTGGCGGAATTAGAGCACTCAACAAACTGGGCATAAAAGCCTGCATTTATCACCTAAACGAGGGACACGCCGCATTTACAGGACTTGAACGGCTGCGCGAGCTAATTCTTAACGATAAGCTATCATTTAACGAGTCGCTTGAGGTGGTACGCGCATCGAGCCTGTTCACCACACACACGCCCGTACCCGCAGGGCACGACTCATTCCCCGAGGATATGATTCGTACCTACATGGCTCACTACCCCGACAGGCTAAAGATTACGTGGGAACAGTTTATGGATTTAGGCCGATTAATCCCAGGGAACAGAACAGAGAACTTCTCCATGAGCTACCTTGCCACCAACCTTGCCCAAGAAGTGAATGGCGTTAGCGAGCTACACGGCAAGGTGAGCAGAGACATGTTTGCGGGCTTATGGCCAGGCTACTTCCCCTCCGAGCTGCACGTTAGCCATGTAACCAACGGGGTTCACTACCCTACTTGGACATCGGCGGAGTGGCGCACCATTATGGAGACCAAAAGTAAAGTGCCCGTTTGGGAAAACATTACCGAAACACCAGACCAGCAGATATGGAAAACCAAATCGATGCTTAGGAAAAAGCTACTCGATAACATTAGGCAACGCCTCTCTAACCCACACGCCATTAAGTATGAGAGCCCCAAAAATGTTATCGATATAAAAGAGAACCTACGCGACGACGCACTTACCATAGGCTTTGCCCGAAGGTTTGCAACCTACAAGCGAGCACACCTGCTACTGCGCGACCTTAACCGGCTAAGCAAAATTGTGAACAACCCCGACAAACCCGTACAGTTTATTTTTGCGGGTAAGGCACACCCTAACGACAAAGCGGGACAGGACTTAATTAAGCGCATTGTTGAGATATCTAAAGACCCCGAGTTTATTGGTAAAGTGCTCTTCCTTCAGAACTACGACAGCGAGCTAGCACGGGTTATGGTACAAGGGGTTGATATTTGGATGAACACCCCTACCCGACCGCTTGAGGCATCGGGAACTAGCGGAATGAAAGCGGTTATGAACGGAACCCTGCACTTTAGCGTGCTTGATGGCTGGTGGGTTGAGGCCTATAAGCCCAATGCAGGCTGGGCGCTGCCCGAGGAGCGCACCTACAATGAGCAGGAGTTCCAGGACGATCTTGATGCCGAAACCATTTACAACCTGCTGGAAAACGAAATTGTTCCCGCGTTCTTTGACCGGGATTATGAGGGTGTTCCCCATGATTGGGTTGGCTACATCAAAAAATCGATTACCGAAATTGCCCCAGCCTTTAGCTCCACCAGAATGCTTAGCGACTACCAAAAACAGTTCTACACCAAGCTGCTCCACCGCACAAAGGATATGGTTGCCGACGATTTTGAACTGGCAAAAAACATATCGGCATGGAAAAAGAAGGTATCGCGCAGCTGGGATAACATTGAGGTAATATCAGTTAAACTAGTTGATGTTTTAAAGGAGCCTATAATACAAGGACAGGAATACACCGCCGAAGCGATACTCCACCTAGACGGGTTACAACCAGACGACATTGGAGTTGAACTAGTTGTGGCAGGCCCTGTTAACCAAGGAGAGGTTAACATTAAAAAGGTTCTTGAGTTTGACCTAGTCAACTTTGATAACGGCAGAGCCACATACCAGCTAAAGTTCTCGCCCAATGAGCCCGGGGCGTTTGATAGCGGCATAAGAATATTTGGCAAGAACCCATTGCTACCGCATAGAATGGATTTCCCGCTGATGAAGTGGATATAGCAAACGGCACACCCAGAACCTGCGTAACAAAGTTCTGGGTGTGCTTGCATTATGCATAAAGCGTTGATCCTTCTAACATGTAATCACCAACCGTTTCGCCCTCGCGAAAACTGGTAACCCTATACTCACTTGAGCCTTTTAGCTGTAGAGCCATTAGGGCTTTATCGCAGGGGGTATGTACATTGGGCAGAATTACCGTTCGGAACTCATGCGGCAAACCGCTACTTCCAATAATATCAATAGAAGCGGTAATACTCTCAAGCATAGCCGATGTGCGCTCAACCGTAAGGCCTATCACACGCGAATACTGCTCGGCAGTAAGCACATGCTTAATATCCATAGCAATAAAATCAACTAGACCCAAATCAACCAAATGCTGAAGCATCAGCGGATTGGTTCCATTGGTATCCAACTTTACCCTAAAACCCAACGCCTTAACCGATGCAATAAATTCGGGCAAATGGGGATGCAAAGTGGGCTCGCCGCCAGTAATAACAACAGCATCAAGCCACCCCACCCTACTGCTGAGGAACGATAGCACCTCCTGTACGGAGACGCTATCGCTTTGCGAATATAGCTGCGGTAGCACCAGCGCCGGGTTGTGGCAGTAGCCACACCTAAAGTTGCACCCCGTGGTAAAAACAACCGCAGCAATGTGGTTAGGATAGTCTAACAGGCTCTGCTTAACCAATCCGCCTATTCGCATAGCGCCTTATCAAAAAGTTTACGGTCGGCAAACTCGGCCTGCTTACCATCGTTCCACTGACTAACGGGACGCAGGTAGCCTACTATGCGCGAGAAAACCTCGCACTGCGATTCAACCCCTTGCTCGCTACACTTTGGGCACACATGATGCTCGCCATAAATGTAGCCGTGGCTTGGGCATATGCTAAACGTTGGCGAAAGGGTGATGTAGGGCAAACGGAATGTTGAGGTTACTTTTTTTACCAGCGATTTCACCATTGCGGGCGATGGCATGGACTCACCAAGGAAAATATGGAATACCGTACCACCAGTATAACGGGTTTGCAGCTCATCCTGATTGGTTAGCGCCTCAAATAAATCGCTGGTGTAGGTTACAGGCAGCTGCGTTGAGTTGGTGTAGTATGGTTTTGCCCCTTTGCCAACGGCAACCTCATTGGATACAATAATATCGGGATACTCGGCCTTATCAATCTTGGCCAAACGGTACGATGTACCCTCAGCCGGGGTAGCCTCAAGGTTGTAAATATTCCCAGTCTCCTCCTGAAATTCCTCAAGCCTTGAGCGCATGTAGTCCATAATGCGCTTGGCAAACTCAGCGCCCTTATCATCGGAGATTGAGCATCCTAGAAAATTCTGGCAGCACTCATTCATGCCCACAATACCAATGGTTGAGAAGTGGTTTTTCCAGTACAAGCCG
This sequence comes from Bacteroidales bacterium, assembly GCA_016931855.1. Classification (GTDB taxonomy): domain Bacteria; phylum Bacteroidota; class Bacteroidia; order Bacteroidales; family Tenuifilaceae; genus UBA5206. The sequence goes on along the minus strand of JAFGDZ010000004.1, from coordinate 25,049 downwards.
TAGCGCTGCTTAATGTTACGCAGGTAGAACTTTGAGTATGGGTATAGCCCTTTGTCGGTGAGGCGTTCAATTACCTTGCGCTTAGTCTCTAGGCTCTCCTTGGCCAGCTGCATCAGCTTATCAAGGCGCTGTAGCAAATCCTCCTCGGTACGCGACTCATAGCCCAGTCTGGGTAAATTTATGGTAACAACGCCTACGCTGCCCGTTAGCGGATTTGAACCAAAAAGGCCTCCGCCACGTTTTTGCAGCTCGCGCTTATCTAGCCTAAGTCGGCAGCACATGCTGCGAACATCATCGGGGCTAAGGTCTGAGTTAACAAAGTTAGAGAAGTAGGGAATGCCATACTTTGCCGTAATATCCCAAATTGCGCTGTAAACGGGGTTGTCCCAATCAAAATCGGGGGTGATATTGTAGGTTGGAATGGGGAACGAGAACACGCTGCCATTGGCATCGCCCTCGGCCATAACCTCGGCAAAGGCTTTGTTAAACACGTCCATCTCTGGCTGAAAATCGCCATAAACGGCATCCTGCACCTTGCCGCCAATAACAACGGGTTGGCTTGCCAAGTTATTGGGCACCTTAAGGTCTAGCGTAACGTTGGTAAAAGGCGTTTGAAAGCCCACGCGGGTTGGCACGTTAATGTTGTACATAAACTCCTGTAGGGCTTGCTTAACCTGAGCGTACGAGAGATTATCGTACCTAATGAATGGAGCCAAATAGGTATCAAACCCAGAAAACGCCTGGGCTCCAGCAGCCTCGCCCTGCATGGTGTAGAAGAAGTTAACAATTTGCCCAAGCACCGTTCTAAAGTGCTTTGCGGGACGGCTCTCCACCTTACCCGCAACGCCAGTAAAGCCAGATAGGAGTAAATCTTCCAAATCCCAACCCACGCAGTAAACGCTAAGGAACCCAAGGTCGTGTATATGGAAACGCCCCGATTGGTGCGCCTGCTTAATCTCATCGGAGTAGATACGCTCCAGCCAGTACTGCGAGCTAATAATTGTTGCAACGTGCTGATTTAGCCCCTGCAGCGAGTAGGTTGAGTTGGCGCTCTCCTTTATGCGCCAATCGTTTAGCGACAGGTACTGCTCAATGATATCGAGATTGGAGAGCAGCTCCTTGGTATTCCTAAGCTGCGCATGCTGGTTGCGGTAAAGGATATAGGCTTTGGCCACATCAAAAAGCCCATTCTCAAACAGAACCTGCTCAACCACATCCTGAACCTGTTCAACAGAGTACTGAGTGCTACCGCTGCTAAAACCGCCTAGACGGTTAATAACATCAAGCATTAGCCCCTCGGCCTGCTCCCTGTTGGGCTTGCCCACCGAGCGTAACGCCCTAAATATGGCAAACGTAATATTCTCGGCCCTAAAGGGCACAATGCGCCCATCGCGCTTACAAATTACAGCACTACTTAATGCACCATTCTTTTCCATAGCTTTACATTTATTGATTAATGGGAAAAATGGTAGCCTCAGTTTGAAACGATAGAAAAATAAAGAGGTGTGTGTCTTTACTCTTCGCCTTTCGCCCGAAAGCTACGAATTACACGTACAGGCAGGTCTTCTGGCTTGCTCCAGCTAAGCGGCCTTCCCATTCCACAACTTCGGGAACAGTGGCAAAGGGTGCTTAGCCCTTTACGGAGCTTACAGCTACGGGGATAGCTCCCGATTTTAACGGGATTCCCTTTTAATCCGAACCACGAGGGTGATTCAGGAACCTGTAGTTTTACACAACGAATTTACGGCAACTATTGGGTAAAATCAGCAACGCCTTGGCATAAGATACAAACAATGGCTGTTGATATCTCCTAAAGGTCAAGAATACGAGGAGAAGAAAGCACTAAAAAATGTTAAACAAAGGATAGTGTATTAAACCATTGCCAAAAAACAGGGTCAAGACAGCAAACAAACAGCCAAACAATGCTGTTTACAGCGTAACAGGAATACTATGCTAAACCGCTTTTACTCGCACATAGCAATACTCTTCTTCCTTTTGGTTAGTACGGTTACCGTAAACCAAGGGGTCTTCCTGCATTCGCACAGGCTAACCAATGGCCGCATTGTTACCCATGCGCACCCTTATAGCAAGAAAAAAGACAGCGCACCCTTAAAAAAACATCAACACACAAAAGAGGAACTACAATTTTTAGGCAATCAGTACTCTGACTATACTCCTTTAGAAAAAAACGCTCAGGTTCCTCTTATTAATGCGTATGTGTCCTACATTAAGGACATAGCTCAGCAACAAACCAAAATACGAGCAAAATCGTCTATTTTGCTCAGGGCACCACCCCATATTGGCTAACCCATACTTTATTTAAATCGACATCAACCTTTCTTAATAATGAAAGGAATGTTATTCTTATGACTCTACTCAGTTCCTAAAACATGTATAGGACCAACTGAGATAGACGTTATTGCAACTAAATATACCATGTAACCAGAATACTTAAAAAAATGAGAACATCAATTACCCTTTTCATATTACTCTTTTCGCTAACAGCCTTTTCTCAAAAGATAAAAACCGACGCAAACATTGTTGGCCACGTTACCAGTAAAGGAGAGCATATCCCTTTTGCAAGCGTCTCCTTAAAAGGAACAACTATTGGTACTAGCACCGACTTAACAGGGCACTACCACATGGTTAACGTGCCAATTGGGAAAATTACGATAATCGCTAGCGCCATAGGCTACAAAACCCAAGAGATTACCATTGAAACCCAAGCCGATAAAACGGCTGAAGTAAAGTTTGACCTAGAAGAGGATATCCTTGAAATTGAAGGTGTAGTAGTATCAAGTAGCCGTAACTCCGAAAAGCGTAAGGATATACCGATGACCGTTAACACCATATCGCCAAAGTTACTAAACACCGTACAGGCAACTACGCTAAGCGAGGGGTTAAACTTTGCGCCAGGGTTACGCATGGAGAATAATTGCCAGAACTGTGGTTTTAATCAGGTTAGGATGAACGGCATGGAAGGAGCCTACTCGCAGATTCTAATAAATAGCCGACCCATTTTTAGCGGACTAGCAGGGGTGTATGGACTTGAGCTTATCCCCGCCAATATGATTGAACGCATAGAAGTAGTTAGAGGCGGAGGCTCTGCTCTTTTTGGCGGAAATGCAATTGCAGGAACAATAAACCTTATAACAAAAGACCCCATTTCAAACACCTACGAAATTGGGATGAGCTCCAGCCTACATGGAGTTGGAGTAAGTAATGCTGGCTCTCCCTCGGCAGACAACAACCTGTCGGTTAACACATCAATGGTTTCCGAGGATCACAAAATGGGAATATCGCTATACGGGAATATCAGAAATAGAAATCCTTTTGATTACAACAACGATGGATTCTCTGAGCTAACAAAAATACAAAACACAACCCTAGGAGCACGGTTTTACCACAGAACAGGAAGCAGAAGTAAAATAACCTTCGACTTCTTTAATATTAGCGAGCTACGCAGAGGTGGTGATAAGTTCGATTATCAACCCCACGAAGCAAATATCGCCGAGGAGCTAAAGCATAACATTACCACTAGCGCCATCTCATTTGATAAGTTCCTTAGAGAAATAGACCTTTTGTCGGCATACCTCTCCGTTCAGCAAGTTTACAGGGATTCCTACTATGGTGCAAACCAGTCGCTTAAAGACTACGGTAAAACAAAAGATATTTCATTCAATACAGGAATTCAGTACAAGGCCAATTTTTCTCGTCAAACATTGGTTGCAGGCACAGATTTAACTGGGAGCAAGCTTAACGACAAGAAACTTGGCTACTTTGATTCTCAATCGGGGACACACACCAACAACATAGAAATTGCAGACCAAAGCAGTGTAACCCTTGGTATGTTTGCTCAGCATGAAGTAAACCTAGGGTCATTCACCCTAACATCAGGGCTGCGATTAGACCGTTACAACGTAAAGAACGAAAAGGACAACAACAGTAAAACGGGCACGGTACTAATTCCCCGCATAGGATTAATGTTTACCGCCAACGATAATCTGAAGCTGAGAGGAAACTTTGCACAAGGCTACAGAGCACCACAAATATTCAACGAGGATTTACACATAGAATCGTCGGGACTAAGAACGGTTACTATTGTTAACGCCCCCAACCTAAAGGAGGAAAGAAGCAATAGCATAACCTTATCGGCCGATTACTCCAAGCGCATAGAATCGGTTTACTTCAACATCCTAATTGAAGGATTTTACACATCGCTTAAAGATGCTTTTGAAATTGACCACGGAACACCCGATGCCGACAACAACGTTGTAAACACTAGGCAGAATGCAAAGGAAGGCGCATTGGTGAAAGGGGTTAATATAGAAGCAAACGTTGCTATTGGAAAATCGGTTACCCTATCGGCAGGCGGCACATTACAACGCAGCGAATACGAGAAACCTCAAGAAAACTTTAACACCAAGCGTTTCTACAGAACTCCTAACGCCTATGGTTTTGCAACAGTAGATTGGGATTTTACACCAACTTGGTGCATATCAGGTACTGGGAACTACACAGGAAGCATGAAAGTACCTTACTACGGCTTAAACCAAGCCAACCCTGAATCTGGAACACTAAAAAGCAGCAAGGAGTTCTATGATTTTGGAATTAAAATCAGCAAAAAAATCCCCATTAATGGGACAAAGGTTCAGGTGTTTGTTGGGGCAAAAAACATATTCAACTCCTACCAAGATGATTTTGACAGTGGCATAAACCGTGACCCGTCCTTTGTTTATGGGCCAGGCCTACCAAGAACCATTTACTTTGGGATTAAACTAGGAAACCTCCTATAACTTAGTCAAAAAAACAACACAAGCAGGTGCAAGGTAATTTTTGCACCTGCTTTTCTATTTTTACATATACCAAAACCAATCCAATTTAAATTTCCCATTTCACGGGGGCTGTAGGACAAAAAGGAGAACAAACACGAGTAGTGCTGAACAAAAAAAAATGTTTAGCCCTACCTTTGCGGCATAAATCAAACTGAATGCAACGAGTAAATACTACACTAGAACAGCTAGAATCCCTTCCAGTCACCCGTTTACTATGGAAATACTTTCTACCCGCCTTTACAGGCGTTGTTATTAACTCGCTTTACAACATTGTTGACCGCATTTTTATTGGTCAAGGAGTTGGAGCCCTTGCCCTTGCCGGGCTAAGCACCGTTTTCCCCATAATGCTAATTATGATGGGATTTGGTATGCTTATAGGCTTGGGCGCAGGAGTTAGAATATCAATAAACCTAGGAAAAAGGGATCTTCCCCGCGCCGAGAAGGTGCTGGGCAATGCCTTTATCCTTATGCTAATAGTATCGGTAATAATAACCATTATTGGCTTTAGCATTAAAGAGCCCATGCTAACACTGTTTGGTGCAAGCAGCCAAACAGCCGATTACGCCAACAGCTACCTAAACATCATCCTATTTGGCTCCATTTTTAACGTTGTGGGATTCTCGCTCAACAACCTAATCCGCTCCGAGGGAAATGCCAAAACCGCCATGTACAGCATGATGATTAGCGCAGGAACCAACGTCATACTAGACCCTATCTTCATTTTTGTTTTTGATTTTGGAGTGGCAGGTGCAGCATGGGCTACCGTTATTTCGCAGGCAATTCTATGCGTATGGGTTATACTCCACTTCCGAAGCAAAAGGGCCAACATAAAGCTTAAGCGAAAAAACTTTGCGCTGCAAAAGGATATTATAGTTTACATAATTACCATAGGCTTTGCCCCTTTTGCCATGCAAATAGCAGGAAGCCTTGTGCAGGGCACATTCAACACACAGCTAATTAAGTATGGGGGCGATATTGCCGTTGGGGCAATGGGCATAATAAACAGCGTATCGATGCTTATTGTAATGTCCATTATTGCTATTAACATGGCGGCTCAACCCATTTTTGGGTATAGCTACGGAGCCAAGCAGTTCGACCGGCTAAAGCAAACCCTTAAAATATGCCTAATTGCCGCAACAAGCATATCGGTTATAGGGTTTATAATGGTGGAGCTGCTGCCTGGAGCTATAATTAAGCTGTTTAACACCGATAACCAGGAACTGCTACAAGTTGGAACGCAAGGCATAAGAATATTCTTTGCCGCCTTTCCTATAGTTGGCTTTCAGGTAATTACAGGAAACTACTTCCAGTCAACAGGTAAAGCGGGCAAGGCCGCGCTATTATCGCTGCTACGCCAGGTAATAGTACTTATACCCGCGCTAATACTGCTCCCCAAAATACTTGGGCTGCAAGGAGTATGGATTGCAGCACCCGTTGCAGATATAATTGCTGCGGCAATTAGCGCAACGCTACTAGTACGGGAACTTAAGCGACTAAACCAAATGTAGCGGAGAGTGTTTAACACATTATGAGCACAACAAAACCCATACTAGGGCAAAAGATGTGCTTATCTACGCAAATATTAGCTAATTTAGTCGCCTTAACACAAAAGCATTGAAAACGATTCACAACGCAACAGATCTTAACTTTGATTGTAGCACAGTAACCATCGGCTTTTTCGATGGGGTTCACCTTGGGCACAAAAGCATCCTAAGACATACCCTTAGCAAAGCTGATGAGCTGCATTGTCCTTCGGTAGTTTTATCATTTTGGCCTCATCCCCGCATTGTTTTAGGAAAAGATGCAAGGGATTTAAGGCTTCTTAGCACCCTTACCGAGAAGCAGGAGCTACTCCAAAGTATTGGGGTAAGCGCCTTTCTGCAAATGGAGTTTACACGTGAGCTTGCAGCGCTTCCAGCCGAGGATTTTATTAAGAACATACTAGTTGATAAGCTAAAAGCCAAGCATATTGTAGTTGGGTTTAACCATCACTTTGGAAAGGGAGGCAAAGGCGACTTTAACCTTCTCCAGCAGCTCTCACTAAAACACGGCTATACCGTTGAGCAGGTTGGCGCCACACAGCTAAACGGCGCAGACGTTAGCTCCACTAAAATTCGCAACTACCTTGAGGAAGGCAACTTAGACACTGCCAACCAAATGCTAGGCTACAGCTATAGCATTACGGGTACCATTGAGGGCGGACAGCAAATTGGCCGATCAATAGGATTCCCTACGGCCAACATCAACCCAATTGATCCTCATAAAATTCTTCCTAAGCTTGGGGTTTATGCTGTATGGGTAACCTACAACGGCACTAAATACCCAGCCATGCTTAACATTGGCATTAGGCCTACCATAGGTAATAACCTAAAACTAACCGTAGAAGCGCACATTATTGGCTTTAACCAAAATATCTACAATCAGGAAATAACCATTGAATTTGTTAAGCGTATTAGAGATGAGGTTAAATTCACTGGTCTTGCCGACTTAAAAGCGCAGCTAGAGCGCGACCGCCTAACAGCGCTTCGCACGCTTAACGAGATTGGGAAATAGTAACGAGTAAGGCCAGTTAATCCACCCATAAACCAGAGCAACTAGTAATTTGGGAGAGTGAAGGTACACATATAGTGATTACAAATATTAGCAAGGAGTAACGCCTAACATCTAACGTCTAACATCTAATATCTACAATAAAGCTATGAGCAAAGTAATTGAGCCCAACCTACCCTACAAGGTAAAAGACATAACCCTTGCTGAATGGGGTCGCAAGGAGATTAGCATTGCCGAAAAGGAGATGCCAGGACTAATGTCTATCCGCCAAAAGTACTCTGCCCAAAAACCCTTAAAGGGAGCACGTGTGATGGGATCGTTACACATGACCATTCAAACAGCCGTGCTAATAGAAACCCTTGTGGAACTTGGAGCCGATGTGCGCTGGTGCAGCTGCAACATATTCTCCACTCAGGATCATGCCGCTGCAGCAATTGCCCAAACGGGAGTTCCTGTGTTTGCATGGAAAGGCGAAACCCTTGAGGAGTACTGGTGGTGCACCGCTCAGGCGCTATCGTTCCCCAACGGCAAAGGGCCAAACCTTATTGTTGACGATGGCGGCGATGCTACGCTTCTAATCCACATGGGCTACAAGGCCGAGAAGGATGCCAGCACGCTAAGCACAACCCCATCGAGCCACGAGGAGAGCGTAATTATCGAACTTGTTAAGAAGCTACTTACCGAGGAGCCTCAGAAATGGCACAACACCGTTAAGGAGTGGAAAGGCGTATCGGAGGAAACCACCACGGGTGTTCACCGCCTATACCAGATGAAGGAGAGCGGCGAGCTGCTTGTTCCAGCCATTAACGTGAACGACTCGGTAACCAAGAGTAAGTTCGACAACCTTTACGGCTGCCGCGAGTCGCTTGCCGATGGTATTAAGCGTGCCACCGATGTTATGATTGCCGGAAAGGTTGTAGTTGTTTGCGGTTACGGCGATGTGGGTAAGGGCAGCGCTAAGAGCATGCGCGCCTATGGTGCCCGCGTTATTGTTACCGAGATTGACCCAATTTGCGCGCTACAAGCAGCAATGGAGGGCTTTGAGGTTAAAGCCATTGAGGATACGCTTAACGAGGGCAATATTTACGTAACTACCACTGGTAACCGCGATATCATTACCGTTGAGCACATGCTACGCATGAAGGATCAAACCATTGTGTGCAACATTGGCCACTTCGATAACGAGATTCAGGTTTACAAGCTTAACGAGCACAAAGACGTTAAGAAGATTACCGTTAAGCCTCAGGTTGATCAGTACTTCTTCCCCGATGGCCGTAGCATATTCCTACTTGCCGAGGGCCGACTAGTTAACCTAGGTTGCGCAACAGGTCACCCAAGCTTTGTAATGAGCAACAGCTTTACCAACCAAACGTTGGCGCAGCTGGAACTATGGAGCAAAAACCTTGAGGTTGATGTGTACCGCCTACCCAAGCACCTAGACGAGGAGGTTGCACGCCTACACCTTGAGCAGCTTGGCGTTAAGCTAACCAAGCTAACCCCAGAGCAAGCTAAATACATTGGCGTTCCTGTTGAAGGACCATACAAGCCAGAGCACTACAGATACTAAAAAGGATATTATGAGAGACGGGTTACTGGTTACAATTAAGATGTAATTGGTAACTCGTTTCTTCTATTTAAATGATTACGATTTAGGCGCAAGGTAAACAGACCTAATTGTCCACAAGGAAGAAAAAATTAAAAAATGAATAATGAGAACAATAGACCAGATCGCTAGAATAATTTATGAAAAATCTGAAAATATTTTTCATTACACAACAACTGAAGCTTTTAAAAACATAATTGAGACTTCGGAAATATGGATAACTAAATACAATGATTTAAATGACCCAACAGAATTCAACTACGGAATTAACTTAATTGACAAAATACTTAATGAAAAACCTTATTTCACTCGCACTATCAATAAGGACGAATTAAAGAAATCGCTAAAAAAGAGACTACAATATACCTTTGTCTCCTCTTTCACAAATTGTCCTGACTCTCATCTGATGTGGAGTAGTTATTCTAGGAACAAGGGTTTATGTTTTCAATGTAATTCCAATTTTCTGGCGAGAAATATTAATCAGTTTACAATAGTTGAAGGGAAGGTGATATATGACCAAAAACAACAAGAAGAATTACTTATTGATATATTTGAAAATACTATTTTATCCTCACAAAAACCAGAACCACTCAAATTATTCGAGACATCTAGTTTATTCAATTTATTAGTCTTTTGTATGACCATTTTTAAGCAAGAGGGATTATACGGAGAGGAAGAATATAGATTTTCTCTAATTGGAGAAGATAACTATTTTGAAGAAATTGAGAAATTAATTAATACGAGAATAAATTGTGAAAGAGAAATCTCTTTTATCAAACTTAAGATTAACCGAAATAGCATCATATCAATTACTTCTCCACCAAACATTCACAACAACAAACTATATTTGAGTTTAAAACCTCTGTTTGATAAATACAACCTAAAGATTGAGAGCAATCATTCAAAAATCATATTAAGATAACCAAAACCAGAGCATAACAGATGATTTTACCTACTAGACTGATGATGCAATTACATCAATCTTACAATTTCAGAATGGCCAAAAGAACATGACAATCAGCCCCCAAACCTAACCACTGTCAGCTATAGGTTATACTATATCATTTTCAACAGCAACCACCAGCCCCCAACCAAAATCCCCAACAATTTGTATCTTGCAATAAAAAGTTAAAGATGCCAACCCTAAAGCAAGCCATTAAAAAAACCCTTGATTTCGAACGGTTTATCACAAGGGGCATATGGAGCATGAGGCTCGACGATGTTTCTAAAAAGAAATCGTTCCTGTTTCGCTTTATCAGAATTATACTACTTGCATTTAGGGGCTTTAAGGAGGATTTTGTTGGGCTAAGAGCATCGGCGCTTACCTACTACTCCCTTATGTCCATTGTTCCAATACTTGCCATGGGCTTTGGCGTTGCAAAGGGCTTTGGGTTCGACAAGTACCTTGAACGACAAATTATTGAGAACTTCAAGGGACAGGAGGAGGTACTCAACCAGGCCATATCATTTGCCAACTCGCTTCTAGAGCGTACGGGCGGCGGGCTAATTGCCGGTATTGGTGTGGTTATCCTGTTCTGGTCCGTAATGAACGTGTTTAGTAATATCGAGATATCCTTTAACGCCATATGGCAAATTGACCGCGGGCGTTCCATAACACGCAAGTTTAGCGACTACCTATCGCTTATGCTGGTTGCCCCTGTGCTAATGATTGCAGCCAGTAGTGCAAACGTTTACCTATCAACCCAGCTAAACTCCATATCGCAGCAAATAGAGCTAATAGGGTACATAAGCCCATACATAATGTTCCTATTCAAGCTAATACCGTATGTTATAATCTGGTTGCTATTCTCGGTTATCTACATAGTGATGCCCAACACCAAGGTATCCATTGTAGCGGGTATAATTGCAGGCATTATAGCGGGTAGCGCATTCCAGTTAACGCAATGGTTTTACATCGATTTTCAGATTGGCGTATCAAAGTACAACGCCATTTATGGTAGCTTTGCCGCTCTCCCCCTGTTCCTAATCTGGATGCGCATTAGCTGGCTTATTGTACTATTTGGCGCCGAGCTCTCATTTGCCTACCAAAACGTGCAGATGTACGAGTTTGAATCGGAAACCGATAATATAAGCCACCGCTCACGTAGGGTGCTATCCATCCTTATCCTTAATCGGATTATGAAACGCTTTATAGCAGGCGAAGAGCCGCTAACGGCAACAGAACTGGCAATTGACCTTAAGCTACCCGTTAGAATGGTACGCAGCCTACTGAATAACCTTATTAAGTGCCGCATTGTATCGGAAACCTACACCGACGACCCCAAAAGCCGGGGATTTCAACCAGCCCAGTATATCGATAAGTTTACCATTGCCTACGTAATTGACCAACTCGATAACATGGGCGCATCGCTAGAGCCCAATACAGAGCAAATGGCAAAAATCAAGGATATACACGACTCTTTCTTTAAAAACATCAACAATTTGCCCGACAATATCCTTGTTAAAGATTTGTAACGCTTGGGCACTTAGTTTCACATTTTTATAACTTTGCCACCGCAAAATGGTTTTCCGTTTTGCGGTTACCTATTTTTGCCCCCACAATACAAAACAAGAGCACAATGAAAGAGGCTTGGAACAACTATTTTAGAGATTTAAAGATTAATGGAAAAAACCTGTACATAGTAGAGCTTCGGCGCTTTGCCGTTGTATTCCTTCTGTTTAGCGCAACACGTATTCTTTTCTACCTATTCAACGCCAGCTACTTCCCAGAAATAACATTTTCTGGATTCCTCACCATTTTGGCAGGAGGACTAAAATTTGATACCACAGCCATTATATACACCAACCTGCTATACCTACCGCTAGCTTTCTTCCCTTTCTACTTTAGGTACAACAACGGTTTTCGTAGATTTTTGAAGTACCTCTTTATTGTAACCAACGGGCTTGCCCTTGGTGCCAACTGTGCCGATTTTATTTACTACCAGTTCACCCTTAGGCGCACCACAGCAACCGTTTTTAAAGAGTTTCAGAACGAGACCAACATGCTATCGCTATTCGGGAAGTTCATTATAGACTACTGGTTTGTATTTATTATTTGGATTGCCATAATAGCCATACTTGTTATTACCTACGGGAAGACCCACAAAACCAGTAAACCTAACGGATTTAAGGGTCACCTAGTTTACTTTGCCAACGGACTTGTTCCCCTACTTGTACTTGCCACACTAGTGGTAGGCGGTGTACGTGGCGGATTTAAGCACAGCACTCGTCCCATTACCCTCAGCAACGCGGGGCAATATGTAAAGGAGCCTAAGGAAGTTGCCATTGTGCTTAACACCCCATTTGCCATTTTCCGCACAATGCAGAAACAATCGTTGCAAAAGGTTAACTACTACGCCACACAAGAAGAGCTAGAGGCTGTTTACAACCCTGTAATAATGCCCGATTCAACCGCAACGCAACAAAACCTCAACGTAGTAATTCTAATACTTGAGAGCTTTGGCCGTGAGTACATTGGCGCATACAATCAGCACCTAAAAACCAGTGGATACAATGGCTACACCCCATTCCTAGATTCGCTAATTACCGAGAGTCTCGCCTTTAGATACGGCTTTAGCAACGGCAGAAAATCAATAGATGCCATGCCATCGGTGCTTGCCAGCATCCCCATGATGGTTGAGCCCTTTGTGCTAACATCATACTCGGGAAACAGGGTAAACAGCATCGCTTCGGAGTTAGGTAGCTTAGGCTATCACACCTCATTCTTTCATGGTGCCCCCAATGGTTCAATGGGATTTCAAGCATTTGCTAACGTTGCTGGGTTTAAGGAGTACTATGGGCTTAACGAGTATGAGAACACCAGCGATTTTGATGGCATGTGGGGAGTTTGGGACGAGCCATTCCTACAGTACTACGCCAACAAGCTAAACGGCTTTAAGCAGCCCTTTGCCTCGGCGCTATTCACCGTTTCGTCGCATCACCCATTCCGCGTTCCAGAGCAGTACGAGGGTAAATTCCCCAAAGGAGAACTAGCCATTCATCAGTGCATTGGCTATACCGACCATGCGCTAAAACGCTTTTTCGAAACGGCTAAAACCATGCCTTGGTTTGAGAATACGCTCTTTGTGATTACGGCAGATCATGCCAATGAGCCTTTCTACCCCGAGTATAAAACCAACATTGGCGTTTTTGCTGTACCCATTATCTTCTACAAACCCGGAAGCACCCAAAAGGGAATGCGCATGGAGCTTGCCCAGCAAATTGATATTATGCCAACAGTACTTGGCTACCTTGGCTACCAGAAGCCCTTTGTGGCGTTTGGGCAAAACCTGCTTAAACGCAAGGATGGCGATATGGCCATAAACTATACAGCATCAACCTATCAGCTATTTATGGATGATATGGTGCTACTCTATAACGGAAAGGCTAATGGCCTATACAGCTACCGCTCCGATAGCCTTCTTCAGCAAAATCTGCTAAACCAGTACCCCGATAAGGAGCACGCAATGGAACAAAAGCTTAAAGGGATAATACAGCAGTATAACCAAAGGATGATTGACGATAAGCTGAGGGTTGAGTAGAGGAAGAGGAGGAAGTATGAGGAAGTGAAGGAAGTGAAGGAAGATAGAAGTTAGCCGTAATAGTTTCATTGTCTGTGTTCATCTGTAATTTCTGTGTTATTTGTGTTCTATTAAATTGGAGGGAGTTTGAGGAAGTGAAAGAAGTGAAGGAATATAGAAGATTGCCAGAATAATTTCATTATCTGTGCTCATCTGTAATTTCTGTGTTATCTGTGTTCTACCCAGCCCAGCTATCCCTATCCAAGCTACGGTACTGAATGGCCTCTGCAACATGGTCGGGGCGAATGGCCTCACTGCCATCAAGATCGGCAATGGTGCGGGAAACCTTTAGAATGCGGTCGTACGCCCTTGCCGAAAGCCCCAAGCGCTCCATCGCGTTTTTTAGCAATGCCACACCAGCCTCATCTAGCTGACAGAACTTCCGGATTAGCTTAGAGGTCATCTGCGCATTGCAGTGTACCTCCTTCCACTCCACAAAGCGTTCCTCCTGAATTTGGCGAGCCCTAACCACCCGCTCACGTATGGCCTCACTTGGCTCCGATGGAGGTGCACCAGAAAGCTTATCGAAGGGCACAGGAACCACCTCAACGTGAATGTCAATTCTATCGAGTAGCGGCCCCGATATCTTATTTAAGTACTTCTGAACCACGCCAGGCGAGCAAACACAATCCTTTTCTGGGTGATTATAGTAACCGCAAGGGCACGGGTTCATAGATGCCACCAACATGAACGACGCAGGGTACTCAACCGTTGATTTGGCGCGTGATATCGTTATAACCCTATCCTCCAAGGGCTGACGCATAACCTCAAGCACTGTACGCTTAAACTCGGGTAGCTCATCAAGAAAAAGCACGCCGTTATGTGCAAGCGATATCTCTCCAGGCTGTGGAAACTGTCCACCGCCAACAAGCGCTACATCAGATATAGTGTGATGAGGAGAGCGGAAAGGCCTTCGGGTCATCAGCGATGTTTCCCTATCCATTTTGCCAGCAACCGAATGTATTTTTGTTGTTTCCAGCGCCTCGCGCAGGGTAAGCGGAGGCACAATGGTTGGCAAGCGCTTGGCAAGCATTGTTTTTCCAGCACCAGGAGGGCCAATCATTATTATATTATGCCCACCAGCAGCAGCCACCTCCATGGCGCGCTTCACGTTCTCCTGACCCTTTACATCAATAAAATCTACCTCGTAGCTATTGGCATGAGAGAAAAACTCATCGCGAGTATTTACGGTTGTGGGCTCTATTTGCTCGTCGCCGTTAAGAAAAGCCATTACCTGCTTAAGGTTATCAACAGCATAAACCTCAAGGTTATTAACCACTGCTGCCTCGCGGGCGTTGGCTCGTGGCACAATCAACCCCTTAAAACCCTCCTCGCGCGCCTGAATGGCTATGGGCAGTATCCCCTTTATGGGCTGCACAGTACCATCAAGCGAGAGCTCGCCCATTATAACCAGTTCACTAATAAGGTTGGAGTTTACATGTCCCGTTGCAGCAAGAATCCCAACGGCCAATGGTAAATCGTATGCAGAGCCCTCTTTTCTGATATCGGCAGGAGCCATATTAATAACTATGCGGTTCTTAGGCCACTTTAGCTTATTATTCTCAAATGCTGCGGCAATGCGCTGCTGACTCTCCTTAACAGCACTATCGGGTAATCCCACTAAAAAGAAGTTAATTCCTTGCGATGCGCTTACCTCAATGGTTATTGTTGTAGCTTTTATTCCATGTACAGCGCTTCCATAAGTTTTTACAAGCATATGTTTTGGATATTTTTTTAAGCACTACAAATGCAGAAAAACGGGTGTACCATAACCCGTAACCAAACACAAGTTACAAAGATTATTGAATTTAAAAACAGCGACGCTCCCTTGGCGAAACAACTTTCCGAGAACAAGAATCAGAGCTAATAGAAAGAAGCACCTTCCCCCTCCAAATTCCTTTACCCCAATAGCAGTTCTAATCTTTGCATTAAAATATGCTAAACACTCTACAGAATCTGGATTTTCAATCAATCAAAACATTTTTACAACACACACCAAACAAAAGATTCCTTCTATTGTTATTTACTTAACAAATCATTAAAACTATGACATCACTAAAAAACAGCTACGCACAATACGAGCACATGGCCATTGAATGGATGAACAGGAACGGGCTAAGGCTCCTGAGGATAAGCCTAGGAATAGTATTCTTCTGGTTTGGCTTTCTAAAGTACTTTCCGGGAGTTAGCCCCGCACAGGACTTGGCAATAAACACCATAACACTCCTAACGTTTGGATTGCTATCGCCAAAAGTTATTATAGTTGGACTGGCAACCTGGGAGGTGCTAATTGGAATTGGGTTTATAACGGGGAAATTCCTAAGAGTAACCCTTATTCTACTTTTCGCCCAAATGCTGGGCACTTTTGCACCTGTGTTTATCTTCCCAAACGAGGTATTTTCGGCCATACCCTACGGACCAACGCTTGAGGGTCAGTACATTATTAAGAACATTGTGCTAATAAGTGCAGGAATTGTAATTGGTGGCAGCTTAATGAATAAACGTGCCGTTCTAAAAAGCGAGAGCACATAAGCCGGGGCAACAGAGTAGCATAACATCCATCCAACCAAGCGCACAACGTGTAGCAGAATGCCGCAGCCTGTTGTGCGCGTTTACTTGGTGCATTAGCCTACCGCCGTCTAATCTTTTTCATCTTTCGCATTTGGCGCTGCTTAGGCGTATCAAGCCACGAGCAGTTACCAGCATAGTAGCTGCGGCCAGCCTTTTTCTTACCACCAGCACAGCCCAAAAAGATGTTAAATCCCAACCTAGCATTAAGGTTACGAGCATTTTGAGGTGCAAATAAGCCCAGCAGATTATCGCTCATGGCAAAGAACTGAAAGCCGTTGCCTCCCAACGCCACACCCGCGCCAATATTAAAAAAGGAACCATTCATTACGGAGTAGGAAAGAATGCCCTGCAAACCCTTGCCATTTGATGCAACACCATGCACAGTAAGCCCAACCACTGGTCGGCCAGGGTACAGCTCGGTACGGATATTTGCGCCCACAGCATAGTATCGGTTTAAGGGCAACAACGCACCTAAGTAAACGCGGGGCGTGGTAAACGACATAAAGCCACCACTTGTTTCGGTAACCTTAAGTTGATTATGAATGGAATCTACCATGCTATCGAAATAGGCCTCGGGGTCAAGACCATTGGTTACATTGGCTCCCTCAAACTCAAACGTTCCGTTTTGCTGAAACTTACGGGAGTTCTTACTCCAGTAAATAAACCCCAGATCGAGGGCACTCCCGCTAAAGGTATAATCGCCAACCCTATAAATAAAGCCTAGGTCAACAGCAATACCTGGATTTGTAAACGTAAGGGCTGCCGCGGGGAAGTTAAGCGCACCCAGTTCTACGCCCGAAATAGTTCCATCGGCATCGTACTCAACATCCAACGGAACCGATGCGTTAACACCAAAATTCCAGTCGGCATCAAAGTTGTAGGTGGTGCTGTTACTCACAATAGTTCCCTTGCCCCGCTTGGTGAATATCCCAACTTGGCCAAACAGCAGCTTTGCATGTGCCCCCACAATAAACTGCTTGTCAACCTCGCGCGCTAAGCCAAACGAGAGCTCGCGGTAGTACATTGCGTTTACGCCCGGGAATTTAAAGTTAAAGGGCTGCCCAATATGCTGGGTATTGCCATTGGCAACAAAATCGACAAGTTTTTCAGGGTAAAAGGCTTTTACATCAACCTTCTCTGTCCACGCAACATTAAAATAGTCGGCGTTAGGAAGGTAGGTGCCCATGCTAAAAAGGGTATAGTGCAGCTCGGCCGTTACGTAATCTACCCAACGGAGCTGCTGCGCCAGCGAGTTAAGGTTTACTGCACCGCTACCCGAGATCTCGGCATAGCTAAACCCAGTAGAGTTGGCATTTACATGCAGCGAGCCCAACATTGGAACGCTAAAGTATGTTGGGCATGCGCTTAGAACGGCTGGGTTAACCAAATTGCTCTGCGGATTAATGTGCTGCATAAAAAGGATGTTATCCTGCTGGGCAACAACCCTTCCCCACAGCAAAGCTAAAAAAGCCGTAGCAATTATATGATGGCGGCGCTTAATCATTGGCACCTAATAAGACATCAACATCAGCCCGGGCTGCTATTTGACAAGTGAGCGTGTACTCCCCAAATTTATTTAGCAGCAATGGATCTACGCCTTCCAGAAAGATATGGGAGGTAAACAAGCAGTAGCTCACACTGCGCAGGGCGTAAACCCTATTGCCGCCCATGGGGACCTCCGACTGCGAAAAGGCCTCACGGAAGAGCTCTCCCTGAGAGTTAACCTGACTGGCACCTATAGCGAATGGATTATCAAGCCAAAGCCTGTCTATTAGGGCTCCACCGCTCTGGTGAAAGCTAACCTGAACCTGCGCGCTGGCAGGGAACTGGTTCCAAACATTCACCTTAAAAACTATTTGGCGAATGGTATCAACCCTATCGTACAAAGCCCCAATGCTAAAGGCAACAGAATCGGTTACTCTAACCACCTTATGCTTTGCCCAATTGGGAACATCCTCAGCAAGGTTTATTTCGGGGATACCAATAGGAACTAAGTTGCCATCAACAGCAAAAACGCCGTAACCAAGGGGAACGCTAATAGATGTTGATACAAAAACGCTGTCGGCCATTGGCTCCAAATTCTTTGTACAGGAAACAACGCTTGTCCAGTAGGCAAAGCCTAACAGCCAAGTTAAAACCAGCAGCAACCTCCGTATGGGCATTATTATTACCTAATTACAGTTTCAAATTCAGTATCGAACAGTAAGCGTAGCATTCCTACTAGGGTTTAAACCAGCTATGGGAACTAATTACCAAAACCTTACCCAAACGATGCTGGTTCCAAATTACTGTTTTTTCTTTAATTCTTAGATGGTGCAATATAAGTAACGTAATTTGAAGCAAAAAGGTATTTAACGGGATGATAAGCATTACTGCAAAAAAAGGGATTGGATGCCATGCCTCTTTAAATAAAATGGCGTGACCACCACACTCAAATAAAAGCATTAAATTTGTAAAAATTAAAATAGGCAGCCATGGGAATGATAGGCTTTTTCAAGATACCAAAACCTCGTCAGTTTAACTATAAGCCCGTATTCTACGATGCGGACAAGGAAGAGCTAAAGGAGCGCGAGCAGGTTATTAAGCAAGAGCTAGGCTTAGCAGACGAGAACGACCCCCGCGTATCCATTCGGAACCGAATTAGGAGAGAATACAGCCGTAAACGGAATGTGGGAACAAGCAGAAAATCGTCGCTAAGGCTAATTATCATTATTATGATTTTAATGGGAATTGCCTACTACATTCTCCACTAGGCCATATTATCACAAAAAGTTATTTCCCATAGCAAAAGCTATGCCTATTAGGTTTGCTCCTGTTTTTTAGAACTCGATAAACATTTACATGTCCGACATAATTCAACTTCTTCCCGATTCCGTTGCCAATCAAATTGCTGCAGGCGAGGTAGTACAACGCCCAGCATCTGTAATTAAGGAGCTAATAGAGAACTCTGTTGATGCTGGTAGCACGTCCATTCAGGTTATAGTAAAGGATGGCGGCAAGGCACACATACAGGTGGTTGACAATGGTTGCGGCATGTCGGAAACCGATGCGCGCATGTGCTTTGAGCGCCACGCCACATCAAAGATTAGGGAGGCTAACGACCTATTTGCCATTCGCACCATGGGCTTTAGGGGCGAGGCAATGGCCTCCATTGCTGCGGTGGCCGAGGTTGACCTCAAAACCCGCCGCCACGAGGACGAGGTGGGTACTCACATAAGCATTAGCGGTTCGGCAATAGTAGAGCAGCAGCCAATAGCCTGTGCTGTAGGCACAAACCTATCGGTTAAAAACCTCTTTTTTAACGTTCCCGCAAGGCGAAAATTCCTAAAGAGCTCATCGCTGGAGCTAAAGCACATCATATCGGAGTTTCAAAGGGTAGCGCTTGCCAACCCAGACGTAAGCATGAACCTTAACCACAATGGCGCCGACATATACAACCTGCAGGCAAGCAGCCTAAAGCAGCGCATTGTTGGGCTAATGGGCAGGCACATGAACCAGCAGCTTATAGACCTTAAAACCGATACCACCATTGTTAAGCTAAGCGGATTTATTGGCAAGCCGGAAAGCGCCAAGAAGAGCCCCGGCGAGCAGTTCTTTTTTGTGAACAACCGCTTTATGAAAAGCGCATACCACCATAAAGCGGTGATGAACGCCTACGAAAAGCTGCTGCCACCCGATAGCATTCCGCCCTACTTCATCTTTTTTGAGGTTGACCCAGCCAGTATCGACGTAAATATCCACCCAACAAAAACCGAGATTAAGTTTGAGGATGAGCGAGCCATTTGGCAGATGCTACACGCAGCGGTAAAGGAGTCGCTGGGGAAGTTTGCCGTGGTTCCATCCATTGATTTCGACAATCAGATAACATTCGACATACCGTTTTTTCCACAAAGCGCACCCGTTAGCCCGCCCGAGGTTGAGATTAACCCCAACTTTAACCCCTTTGATAGCGATGGCGATAACAGAGCCGTGTCATTCTCCAGAAGTACATCGGGAGGCGGATACCAGCACAAGCCCCAATCGGCACGCGGATGGCAGGAGCTACTAGCTGCTAGCCGCAACAACGAGTTTGAGGAACAGCCCCGCCAAACCGTTATGCACCACGAAAGCAGCATAAGCAGCGCACCACAAGAGCCCACAACCAGTCCCGATAGCGAGCAGCGTTTTTTTCAGGTTAAAGGCAAGTATATACTCACCAGCGTGAAGTCGGGGCTAATGGTAATAGACCAAAAAAGGGCGCATGAGCGGATACTGTTTGAGCAGTACCTAATATCGCTATCTAACAACCGTGGCATTATGCAGCAGGAGCTGTTTCCGGTTACCGTAGAGCTTAGTCCTGCCAACTTTACGCTAATACTTGAGCTAAAAGATGAGCTAAGCACCCTTGGGTTAGACATTAGCAACCTTGGGCACAACACCATTGCCGTAAACGGGTTACCCGCAAACATTAAGCGCCAGGATCCCAAGGTACTTATTGATGAGCTCATAGCCTCGTTCCGCGAAGAGGTATCGCACCCCATTGAGAGCCAGCGGGAAAAGATTGCCATATCCCTATCAAAAGCCGCAGCCATTCCCTACGGGCGAGTTCTTTCCGTGCCAGAAATGCAGGACTTGGTTGATAAGCTCTTTGCCTGTCAGCACCCCAACGTTTCGCCCGACGGAAAGCTAACCCTATCCATTCTTGAAACCGAGGAGCTGGATAAGCGACTAAAAGCGTAATACAGAAAACACCAAACAGCATTACTGCCGTATAATAAAGCGCAGGATATCTAGCAAAATTAAGATTGTTTGACTTTTCCAAATGGGGCAACCACTATCCATTCTGCCAAATTATAGTAAATTTGGCAGAAGATTAAACCCTCTACGAATTGGAACAATGGTTGTAGATAGCTGTTTACCTATGAGGGTTACACCAACATAACACATTGCTACTATGAACGGATTTACTCGCCCAAATTTTGGCAGCATACCACCAGTTGTTAAGAATCTTATAATCATTAATGCCATAATGCTTTTGGCCACATGGATGGCTAGAACCACTTTTGGCATCGATTTAAACCGCGTTCTAGGACTGTTCTACTTTGAATCGGATCTCTTCCGTCCGCACCAAATTATTAGCCACATGTTTATGCACGGTGGATTTTTTCATCTACTCTTTAACATGTATGCGCTATGGATGTTTGGACGCATACTGGAGCAGGTATGGGGCAGCAAGCGCTTTTTTATTTACTACTTTGTTACAGGGCTTGGTGCAGCAGCGCTACACACATTGGTTAACTACCTACAAATTGCCAGCGTAGAAAGCGCAGCCACAGCAATGCTTAACACCCCATCGCCAGAAACGTTTGCCGCTTTTGTTACCAATCATTTCCCAGAGTACTACAATCAGGTTTACGAGATGTTTTTGGGGGCATGGCAATCGGCGCCAGATAGTCCTCACTACATAGACCTTGCAGCAAACTACACCAGCCAGCTAATTAACCTACAAATGAATATTCCAACGGTAGGTGCATCGGGGGCGGTATTTGGTGTGCTGCTGGCGTTTGGTATGCTATTCCCTAACACCGAGCTATTCCTAATGTTTCCGCCAATCCCAATTAAAGCAAAATACTTTGTAATAGGATACGGTGCAATAGAGCTGTACCTTGGGTTAACCCAACCCGGAAGCAACGTAGCACACTTTGCCCACCTTGGCGGAATGCTATTTGGGTTTATACTAATTAAGTACTGGAACAAGAGAACCAACGTTTTTTATTAGCAAAAAATGGGGCTTGAGATAGAGCACAGAGGCACTAAGAGCACCAAAGAGTTTAACTATTGCCGTTCTCTTGCATTACAGCACCTAATGCTTTAAGCCCATGGCCTAACATACAACTAGAAGGTAACGGGCTACCGGTTACGTCCCATGTCAACCTTGTTGCATTTTCCTTGTATCGCAGCTTAACCTAACTTTTTAAACACAACCTATTAACATGAGTATTGTTGACGAAATTAAAGAGTCCTTTAAAACGGGGAGCATACTCACCAAGCTAATCTATGTAAACCTTGCAGTATTTGTTATTTACAATTTACTACAAGCACTATTCCTACTAACAGGAAACGGCAACTCCTTTAACCTTATGGAGTACTTAGCCGTTCCCGCGCATATGCCCAACCTTGCCGTTAGGCCATGGACCATTATCTCCTACATGTTTTTCCACGAGGGATTTTTGCATATCCTATTCAACCTACTATGGCTGTACTGGTTTGGACAAATATTCCTTGGCTTTATGAGCCAACAGAAAATGCTTGGCGTTTATATAATGGGTGGTATTTCTGGCGCATTACTTTACATCATTTTCTACAATATCTTCCCATACTTTCATGGAGACCTTCCCGCATCGTATGCGTTAGGAGCCTCGGCATCGGTTTATGCAATTGTAGTTGCCACAGCAACCTATAACCCAAACCTACAGCTTAACCTAATGTTTATAGGCCCCATTAGGCTAAAGTATATTGCGCTATTTATGCTTTTGCTAGATGTAATAAGCATTGCAGGGAGCAATGCTGGCGGGCACATTGCACATTTAGGTGGTGCCCTATTCGGCTATTTATATGTTGTATTGCACAACAACGGTTACGATTTGGCAAAACCCGTTATCTTTATATTTGAAACCATTGAACGGCTATGGAAACCCAAACCTCGGATGAAGGTTAACTACAAAAAAGCCGACACCGATTTCGACTACAACAAGCGTAAAAAGGAGCAACAAGCCAAAGTGGATGCCATTCTTGATAAGATTGCAAAATCGGGTTACGAGAAGCTAACTGCCGAGGAGAAGGAGATACTTTTTAAAATGAAGGACAAATAGGCGCCACATTAATGCGTAAATTCCTACACTCCATACTAGTATTCACTAACCTAGTTTTTGCGCTAGGCTTACTGCTTTCGTACCTCTCGGTTTACGTAAGCCCAGAAAAATTCTGGCTCATTGCGCTAGTTGGATTGGCGTATCCTTTTCTCCTTATTATTAACGTATTCTTTTTAGCCTACTGGGTTTTTAGATGGAAAGTTGAGTTCCTTATCCCGCTAATTGCCATACTACTTGGCATTGCTCACCTATCCAGCTTTTTCCAATTCCCGTTTGGAAAAAGCAACCTCGACAAGGATACCAAAAGCACTCAGGTAAAGGTTATCTCCTACAACGTTAACCTTTTTAGACTTTACAGCTGGTCCAACAAGCCTGCAACCAACAAGGACATAGTCTCCTTTGTAAAGGAGCAAAAAGCAGGAATAGTTTGCTTCCAGGAGTTCTACGTTACTAACGATAAGTTTAGCCAAGCCGATGTAAAAAAGGCCATGGGGATGAATGCGCATATAGACTATATTGTTAAGCGCAAAACCAATGGCTACGGCATTGCAACCTTCTCACGCTATCCCATTATAAACCGCGGCGATATTAAGTTTGAGAACACAGCCAACTCCTGCATTTACACCGACATTAAAATAGGCACGGACACGGTAAGGATTTACAACATTCACCTACAATCGTTACGACTAAAAGAACGAAACCTAAAGTTCCTTCTCAACAACCAAGAAACAAAAAGCAAAGGCCAAACGATGGACGAAATAAAGGATATCTCGTTTAGGCTTCGCGATGCATTTATTAAGCGAGCGCAACAGGTTGACTTGGTATCGAACCACATGGCAAAGTGCAAGCACCCAATAATTGTTTGCGGCGATTTTAACGACTCGCCCGTTAGCTACACCTACAAAAAGATGCGAGCTGGACTATCGGACTCCTTTATTCAAGCCGGAATAGGAATCGCCAATACCTACTCGGGGCTAATGCCATCGTACCGAATCGATTATATCCTACACAGCAATGAGCTCAAGGCAATAGATTTTAAATGCCCAAAAATTGAATTCTCCGACCACTACCCCGTTGTGGTTACATTTAGCAAGTAAAACAAGGAGCTTAAAGGCATTTCAGCATGGCTATCTATAAATCCAAAGAATCCAGCACTAGAAAAAGATATCTTTAACGAGTTAAAAAAAGATAAGCCAATGAGCATTGGTGGTACAACTAATAAAACCATCATACTTTTAACCATTGTCGGTACCTCTGCCTACTTCTCCTGACATTTATTGGTAAGGGCATTCACATTCAAGAACCTTAAAACCACATTGATAATCTCTGCCAAATAGTTTTTTTTGTTGGCCTTTTTATTGCTTTAGACAAGAAAAAAGCGCCCTTACTTGCTCCTGTTTACTGCATACTTGAATAAATTGCCCTTGAAGTGCTATTGGTGGTTACGGAACAAATATTCCCAGAGATAATTACACAGGTAGTATCTCTTGCTTTTTCATTTTTTGTATAAATACTGATTATTCATAAGTTGTGCCTCATGCTAAGAAGACACTGCTACATGAACTTATATGTAAAAATTGTAACTTTGCCCAATGGGAAATTTAAAAAATAAAATAAAGGAATTAGCAGAGATTTACGCTTCTAATCTCAAAGAAAAAATTGATGAGAGGAAAGAAGCCATGAAATCTGATGACAATTCTCACCACCTAATCTATAAAATTTTAGGGATTACAACTAAAGAAGGTGAACTAATAGATATATATCAAAACACAGGGCGATTTTTATATAAATATGCTGGTTCATTTTTGGAGGAAGCCGCTACTTTATGTCTAAATTCCAAATTCCCAGATGGGATTAAAACCAAAGTAGAAAATACATTAGGGCAAAGACCTAAAACATTCGAAATAGATTTTCTGAATGGGAATGATGCTATTGAAGTAAAATAGAGAGATGCAACTATCGACGGAGACCATATTACCAAGGAACACACTAGAGTTAAAGTTATAAAAGGACACGGTTACAAGCCTATTCGAGTGATGTTTTATTATCCTCAGAGAGA
>JAFGDZ010000050.1 GCA_016931855.1 Bacteroidales bacterium | reverse complement strand
TTGTCAAATTCGTTGGATATCTGCGAGTTTAATGAATGTGTCAAAGTTTTGTCATGTACTTAGAACTAGTATAGTAAAGTTTTTTGCACGATAGTTGTACTAGTTGATTTTCTAACGCCCATTCTGTTGGGGAAAATTGTTGATGATGAAATATATAGATAAAGGGATGATGATGTTTGCTCGCCTATTTGTTGTTCTAATGCTTTTAGGCTCAGCTCAATTTGTGAGTGCTCAGGATAATGTGGATACCCCAAAAAGAGAGCCTTCCGATACCTCTGCTTACAACTATAGCTTGGCCATTGAGCAATCCATACTACGTTCCATGAATCAGTTCTTGGAGAAGGAACCCAATTATCTTTTACCCCATGGCATGGATAAGCGCATTGATACAACATGGACTGTTTGTATCCAACTAAAATCTGGAACCTGCTGGGAACTGCACAATCCGCCTAAAAAGCCTGCTCTTTTTGTATCAAACCTTGTGCTGATGAAGAAAAAGAAGATGAGCCCCGAGTCGCAGGCTTACTTCGACTTTGCTCGTTTTGAGGAGGCTGCCGATTACAAAAAGCAAATTCCTTGGGAACTGGTAGATAATATTGTTCTAAGCGGTAAACTGCTTACTCGCGCCGATAAGAAAAGCATTGATGCCTCACTTGAGTTTAAGCCCAACTCAAAGGGTGGGTTGGAGTTTAAGCATGTTAATATTAAGGAGGTTGTTACTCCTTAGCACACGCCTACAGCCCATACCTCTTCATCTTATTATATAGCGTTTGCCTAGTTATGCCCAGCTGCGTTGCGGCGGCTGAGTAGTTTCCCTTATGGCGCTCTATGGCTTGGGTTATCATTAGCCGTTCCATCTCGTCAAGGGTTTCGGGGAGTACCTTGCTGCAATCGCTCTTTTGTGGCTGAACAATAAAGTTATCGGGAGTTAGGTGCTTGCTATCGCACAGTATTACGGCTCTCTCAACCGTGTGCTGTAGCTCGCGGATATTACCGGGCCAATGGTATTTGCTTAGTTTTGTAAGTGCTTTGTCGGTAATTGTGGAGCAGTGCTTGCTATATCGCTGGGCATAAAGTTCCGCAAAATGAGCTGCAAGCACTGGGATATCCTCCGCTCGCTCACGTAGAGGGGGCACCTCAATCTGAATGGTGTTTAGTCTAAAGAATAGATCCTCGCGGAAGGCACCCTGCTCAACCAGCTGCGAGAGGTTGCTGTTGGTGGCCGTAATAAGTCGCACATCAACAGGAATGGGCTTGTTAGAGCCCAATCGGGTAATCACCCTATTCTGAATAGCCGATAGTAGCTTGGGTTGTAGCGATAGGGGTAGGTTCCCAATCTCATCAAGAAAAAGCGTTCCGCCATTGGCCGCTTCAAATTTACCCATACGGTCGGTGCGCGCATCGGTAAAGGCACCCTTGCAGTGGCCAAAGAGCTCGCTCTCAAATAGCGTTTCGGGTATGGCACCCATATCAACAGGAATCATGGGCATGTTAGCTCGGGCCGATAGCCTATGTATTTCGCGGGCAATCACCTCTTTGCCTGTTCCATTCTCGCCAGTAATAAGCACGTTTGCACTGGTTGGTGCCACCTTGCTTACAAGTTCCAAAACGTGAGCAAAAGTGGCCGATGTACCCGTAACGATGTTACTCTTTGAGGCAATTGACTCGCTAAGCGTTTGTCGGCTTTGTGTAAGGTGCTGCACCTGTCTTTGCGATTGGCTTAGCTGCACCGCTGCCCATAGCGTGGCTATTAGCTTACTGTTATCCCAGGGTTTAAGCACAAAATCGGTAGCTCCCATTTTTAGGGCTTCAACGGCTAGGTTAACATCACCAAATGCCGTGAATAGCACCACCGATGTAGTGGGCGACATCTCCTTTATGCGCTGCAGCCACGTAAGCCCCTCCTTGCCACTTTGCTGCCCCGCGGTGTAGTTCATGTCAAGCAGCACGCAGCTAATGTGCCCTTGCTGAATTACTTGGGGTATTGTGTTGGGGTTTGAGGTTGTTTCAATATGCTCAAACTCATCCTGTAGCAGCATTTGCAGCGCTGTAAGCACATTGCGATTATCATCAACAATAAGTATGCTTCCGGGTTTAATGGGGTTGCTCATTTTTAGTTTCTGTTGTTGGGTGTGAAGTACCGAAATAATCCTCATTAGCCCAATTGGTTGTCAAAATATTTTACACATGAGTGGGTGATTTTTTTACATCTTTTTACCGTTTTAATTGCTTGTTGAATTTGTAATGTTCAGATATGTAGTGATGTATGCGTAGTGGCACGATTCTTATTTCTTATATTGGAGATTAGTGATTAGTATTTGGTGTTTAGTGTTTGGTAAAACACAGAGGAGCAGAGAACCTTAAGCCTTTTTTAACCTCTAATCTCGCCTAAGGGCGAAACAAGCTTTTTGTTGTTTAACCTTTAACCTTTAACCTTTCACGTTTCACGTTTTACGTTTCACCTTTCACGTTTTACGTTTCACGTTTCACGTTTTCAAACCTTTAACTCTCCAGTAATGCTACTACGTCGATTCAGAAAAAGCCTAGGACTAAAGGTCACCGCAATAGTGGCACTTAGCATTGCGTTTGGCTGTTTGCTGGTGCTAAGCGCCTATATTCATAGGGAGGTAAGTTACGATAGGTTTCATAGCAAGTCCAATAGGATTTTCCGCTTAACGCTAAACCCAACCACTGGGCTGCCCGATGCGCGTATCTACGGCAACTGGATTGATGATGCTAAGCCCCAAATGCCCGAAATTGAGGAGGTAGTTCGTTTGCAGCGCCTCCGTCAGGCAATTGTGAAGGTTGGCGACGATTCGTACCTGCTGGATAATGGCTTTGAGGTGGACTCTACCTTCTTTTCCCTTTTCGATTTTGATATTAAGGAGAAGGGGCGTGAGTTGCTGCTTAATGAGCCCTCGGAGGTGGTGATATCTGAATCGCTGGCTATGAAACTGTTTGGTACGGCTGCGGCGTTGGGCAAAACGCTAAGCATAACTTCGCGCGATTACTACGAGCCGCTTAACCTTACCGTTAGCGCTGTAATGGATGATTATCCAGCGCAGTCGCATCTGCATGCCGATATGCTGATAAAGCGAAACCCTAGAACACAGGCCTTTTACTATACCTACCTACTTCTATCGTCAGCGGAAGCCGATTCAACTGTAGAGCAAAAGGTTGAGGAGTATCTTAAATCGCAGGGGTGGGATTCAACATACCTTAAGGGTGTCGATTTGCAGCCCATAACCGATATCCACCTGCACAGCGCAAAGGTGCGTGAGCTGGAGCCTAATGGGAGTTACCAATCGTTTGTGATGCTTGTTTCGGCAGTGGGGTTAATTTTGTTGGTTGCGCTAATCAACCTAATGAATAGCAGTAGAATAATATCGCTGGTGAACAGGGATTACTACGCCCTTAAGCACACCAATGGCGCAACCAAGTGGAATCTTATTGCTGAGGATATGGGGCAGTGCTTGCTGTGGAGTGTGCTTATTCTTATTGGAGGCTTCTGGAGCGCGTATCATATTGGCGAGCTAACATCACAGCACATCTTTTCTATCCCGCTGTGGCTGGGGTTTGCAGTTACGTTGGGATTTGGATTGATGCTTTTTGTGGTGATGCTGCTTCCACTGATTATGGTGCCAACCGCACAGCTGGCGCGGTTAAGTCAGGGTGGCGATACCTCTGCAAGCCGACGAGGAGTTGGCCGCACCATGCAGCTCTTTATTGTGGTGCAAATTGCGCTGTCGCTATTTGTTGTGGCGGTTACACTTGGGGTATCGCAGCAAATAAGCCATGTGCTAGGGCTACAGCTTGGGAGCGGGCAAAAGGGAATAATTGTTCTCGATAACCAAACAATGCCCGTGGTGCAGAACTTTGATAGGCTTAAGGAGGCTTTGCTTGCCCATCCATTTATTGAAGGGGTAACGGCCGCAATGGAGCCTCCCGCTGGCGCTGTGCGCGATAAGTCTATGGTTAAGCTAAATGGTAAGCAGATAGAGGAGGGGCTTGATATTCTTTGCGTTGAGTCCGATTTCTTCTCCTTTTTCAATGTGACACTTGCTGAGGGAAACATGCTACCAGGTTACCCCTATACTTTTAATTGGGAGCAGATTGCCCTTAACCGCGTATTCACAGGTGTTGCTCCGCCCGATTTTGTTCCTGCAGAACCCTATAGCGATAGGTTCCTTATTAACAGGTCTGCTGCTGAGCTAATGGGATTTAGCAATGTTGCCGAGGCAGTGGGTCAACGTATTGATATGGAGCATCAGCACCTAAGCATTATTCCCGGGGGGACAATTGCTGGTGTTGTGGATAGGATTGGGTACACCTCAATGTACGAGCAGGAGCGTCCAACGCTTATAGTGCAGCGCCGCATGTTTACCTCTACGTTCCTTATTCGCTACGCTCCCCAGCAAGAGGCGGAGGCGCTGGCGGCGCTAAGTACCGTTTGGAAGGAGGTAAACCCAACCATTCCGCTTAGCTACCAGTTTCTTGATGATACCTACTCGCAGGTGTATCGCAACGAGTTGCAAACGCGCAACTTCCTACGCTACTTCTCGCTACTATGTTTGCTAATTGCTTCGTTGGGGTTGGTTGTAACCATCTCGTTCCTAACAAAGCGCAGGGTAAAGGAGATTGCCATTCGCAAAACCTTGGGGGCCACATCGGCTCAAATGGTGCTAATGCTAAATGGCCGCATTCTGAAATGGGTAGTAGTAGCCTTTGTGCTGGCCGCCCCTGCCGCCTACTATGTTGTGAAGCGCTGGCAGCAATCCTTTGCCTATCAGGCAACCCTTAGCTGGTGGCTCTTTGTTGTTGCTGCTGCGGTTGTTGTAGCCATTGCACTGCTAACCATTTCTGGCATTACCTATAGGGCTGCATCCCGCAACCCTGTTGATGGGCTTAAGTATGAGTAAGTGCTTTTTTTAGTGACGGGTACGGGAACGTGTTATATTAGTCTAGGGTCTAATACCTGTCTTAATCCTTAATCCTTTAACCTTTGTCTTTTAACTTTTAACGACTTATTATATGTTACAAATAGAAAATCTAACAAAAGTATTCAGAACCGATGAGATTGAAACGCATGCCCTGTCGGGTGTTAGCCTAAATATTAAGGAGGGCGAGTTTGTGGCCATAATGGGGCCATCAGGATGTGGTAAATCCACCCTGCTCAACATCGTTGGGCTGTTGGATAACCCAACACAGGGAAAACTCATTTTTGATGGGGAAGAGGTAGCACGGCTCTCCGATAGGCAACGAACCATTTTTAGGCGGGGCAGGGTTGGCTTTGTTTTTCAGAGCTTCAATTTGGTTGAGGAGCTAACCGTTTTCGAGAATGTGGAACTACCCATGCTCTACCTAAAGCTATCGGCCAGTGAGCGTAAGCAGCGGGTTAACGAGGTGCTTACCCGTTTAAAAATTGCGCATAGGGCAAAGCACTTCCCAAAACAGCTAAGTGGTGGACAGCAGCAGCGTGTGGCCATTGCCCGTGCCGTGGCAACCAACCCCAAGCTGATACTTGCCGATGAGCCTACAGGTAACCTCGACTCAAAGCATGGGCAGGAGGTTATGGAGCTGCTTACCGAACTCAATCGCAGCGGTTCAACCATTGTTATGGTTACCCACTCGGAGCGCGACTCGGCCTACGCCCACAGGGTGATAAACCTGTTTGATGGGAAGGTGGTAGAGGGCTTGTAGCATGTGGTAAGTTCTACAGCATGCTTTGTAGTAACCATATGTTGTGTTTGTTTTTGACTTGTTTTTGCCTAAAAATAGACCGATAGCCCAATTTGCCACTGCGATTTTAAATCTTCCGTAAAGGAGTACTGCCAGTTATTGAGAATGGCATCGTTAATAGCCGTAATTGGGCTTGTGTTGTGAAGGGCTCCCCATAGCGAAACTCCTTTCAAAAAGTTCTCCTCGTTGCCTCCAAACCGCATGCCTGCTTTTAACGAGAAATACCCTTTGCAGTACGATTTCCCTTCGTAATTAGCTTTTTGGGGTGCATATATGGTAATGTCTGCGCTGTGGTTGGCTAAACCAAGTTCCAACTCAAGGTAAATTCTATCCAAAGCGCCATCCTGCTCAAGAATAAGCATAGGGGCAACTCCTAGGTAAAAACTATTTGCGGTGTAATCGTACAGGGGTTTTAGCTGGTTTGAGGGTATCTCTATAGGTATTCCGCTATTCCAGTCAATTAATGGGAAGTCGGCCTGCTCAATGGGTTTAGTGTCAAATCCTTTCGATCTACATAATCCCATTTTTACAGCCAGTCCTAGTATCTCGGGCTTTTCAAATGCAACTTCGTAGCCAAAGCCCAGTTTCATCTGCACAGGAGCATCTTCCTCATTCGATACTAGGGTGGAGCCAGCACCAATTTCAGCAATCCACGCCTTTTGGTAGAATAGCTTGGTTTGAGCCTTTATCCCTGTTGATAGAAGAAGGGTAAAAGCAACTACCGCTAACTTTTTTACTAGATTAAAGCGCATATAAGTTTAGTTTTACAAATAAAAAAGTTGGCAAACCCAGTTAAGGCTTGCCAACCAGTATGTTGAGGTGGTTAAAAAACGTATCCTACTCTAAGGTTAAGTAGAAGATTCCAATCTTCTGTTTTGTACTCATCAATGCTATAGCTTATCCCTGTATTGAACTCAAGAAGAAATGCATTGCCGTAAACTCTTCTAATACCCCAATTTGGAGCAATGAGGAATAAACTATTTCCTGTTGAATTGTGCTCTACTATAGGGTCAAGGATATACCAACTTGTAAGAGCAAGGTAATTAGCCGAGTTCTTGTTTGTCCGCTTCCCTTTTTGTTCTCTCTTTTGTAGATTGTAATAGTAGCGAGGTTCAATGCTGATTCCAGGGTGAATTGTGTATCTAGTTCCAAATGTTGAATTGTAACCCAACCCTGATTGTAGCCCCAATCTACCTACTACACTACATTTTGTTCCTAAGGCGTACTCGTAGTTATACGTTAGAGCCAGTATTTCTGTAGATATTGAATGGTTGGTCACTGTTTTTGCTGTTGCAATGGTGTCGCTAATCTCTGTTTGTTCTTGTGCATGCAGGTTTGTATTTACAAAACAGAGGCTGAATAGAACTATTGACAGTTTAAAATAAATACGAGAAGTTTTCATTTATATGTTTTTTTAGTTCAGCTTAAAAACCCACGTTCTGTGAACGTGGTCAGAGCCGTTCTACGGGTTTGCCTGTAAAACGACTCATTGTTATCTTTCAGAAGTTGT
>JAFGDZ010000049.1 GCA_016931855.1 Bacteroidales bacterium | reverse complement strand
CTCCGTAGCTCAACTGAATAGAGCATCTGACTACGGATCAGAAGGTTACAGGTTTGAATCCTGTCGGGGTCACTAAAGCCACCTATACGGTGGCTTTTTTTTTGTACTAGTTCTTAATTGAGGTCCAGAGAGCCTGGAAAACGTGCTCCTTTCTGTAGCGCATCATTGTCCTAAACTGCTCATTGTTAATCCTGTTTCGATCCTGAATAAGCGGTTGTATGGCAAAGGGAAACAGCACCAACGATATCATGCTCAAGAAAAATTGCTCAGCATCAATTGGTTTTATATTTCCAGCCTCCGACTCCTTGCGTAGCTGCTCCATAAACGACTCCGTGTGGTACAGGTTTTCAATTACCTTCATTTTTGCAATCGTATCGGGGCTTCGGTGAACAATTGACATCACAAAGGAAACTAGAAGTGGGTTGTCTAGTAGTACATCGATGTACGTTGAAACGTACTCGCGAATTTTATTCTCTAGGGTTTGCTCAGAGTCGAGGATAACCCTTAGTAGATGGGCTCTTTCCTTAATTTGAATTTCGAATATGGTTTCAAATAGAATCTCCTTACTTCTAAAGTAGTAGTTCATTAACGAGAGGTTAATGCCTGCTGTGGCAGCAATCTCTCTAACACCAACTCTATCTACTCCTTTCTCAAGGAACAGGGCTGTAGCCGTATCAATGAGTTTTTGCTTTGTAGTTTTTCCTGAACGAGGTGACATAGCTTTCGGTTTTCAATCCAATTACAACATTAAGCGTTTATTCTTTTATCTCAACAATGGTTTCTTGTGTCGATTTTTAGAAACGCTATAGTGGCTAAATGTAATATCAAACGTTGTTTTAAACAATAGTTTAATTTAAAAAGATTTGTAAAAACACTTTCAGGCTAAGTATTTTTTGGGTAAACTATAGTTGTATAGCGCTTTTTGGCCTGTGCGATGCATTACTCATGGGGGATTCTGATTGCGAATGTTGTTGCAACATTAGGGACGGAGCGAAAAACGATAGTTCCTCCATGTAGCTGAGCTATTTGGCGCGATAGGCTTAAGCCTATTCCAGATCCATTCTGTTTTGTGGTGAAAAAGGGGACAAATATTTGATCGAATGCAGTGGGGGCTATTCCACAGCCATTGTCGGTAATGGAAAGGATGGAATAGCCTTGGACTTGGTCCGCTGCAACTACAAGTTTGGGCTGCTGTGTGCCGCAAGCTAGGGCCTCAATCGCATTTTTAATCAGGTTAATTAAGGCTTGTTCTATTAGCTCTTGATCTGCAGTTATATGGGAAGCGCCTGGGGATACCTGCAACGTAAAATCAATAGCCTTGTTGGATAGTGTTCCTGCAAAAAGGCTACGGATATTGCGGAATAGCAGTTCTATGGGAATGCTTGCTATATTAGGTTTAGGCAACTGCGATAGGCTTTTAAAGTCGGTAACAAAGCGCATAAGAGACTTGCTTCTAAGTGCTATAGCTTCGTAACCTGCAACTACATGTTCCAGCTCCTGTTCTGATAATCCCTGCGTACTAGAACTTCTGCTGTAGTTGAACATATCGTTCATTGATTGGCTAAGGGAGAGTATTGGTGTAACGGAATTCATTATTTCGTGAGTAAGTACACGAATTAGCCTTTTGTACGATTCGTTCTCTGCTTCTTGTATTGGCGTGTTCATATTCTGCATGCTTACAAGGATATAGTCCTTGTCTAGTAGCTTTATTCTGGAACAGGAAAGGAAAAACCGTTTGAGTTCTCCCTTGTGGACAAAAGAGAAGAGCCGTTCTTCGCCTGCTTTTAAATCGTGAAGTATTAATGGAAATGTAGGGCTAATTGCGCTAAACGAAGAGGTGTTGCGGATATATTTAACCCCTAGTGTGTTGCGCAGGGCTCTGTTGCTTAGTGTTACTTGCCCCTGCAAATCAAAGCATACAATTCCGGAACTTAGCTGATCCACTATGTGGTTTAGGAATTGGTAGTGCAGCTCACGTTCTATACGCACCTGCTTGTGGGAGCTAACTAAGCTGTTGAGAACAGAGGATAGGTTTTCAAAGATGTAGCTTTTGTGAGCGGGAGAGAAGGATATGTTGTAGTCCTTTTCCTTAACAGAGCTCAGCATTTGTATAACTTGCCGGTACCCCTTTTCCACAAAAAGAATAAGCTCTACAACTAGTATAAGGGTAAAAACGCCAAACTCTATTGATGTAAATACGTAACCTGGCTTTCCTGCAAAGTGCAGAAAACCCAGAATTGCAATCGTTATGAGGATGATACGTAAAACCAGCCTGAATCTGAATGATTTAAAGCCCATACTTTATCATTTTTCGGTATAGGGTTGTACGTCCCATGCCTAGGTCTTTTGCTGCATTGGTTATGTTTCCTCTATTGTTCTTTAGTGCGGCCATAATTGCTTCTCGCTCTATATCATCAATACGTAATGAGGATTGGGTGTTTTTTTCAGTAGGGTTGTACTCTAGCGTGGTAAGATGGAGGGAATTGGAGTCTATCATCTTTTTGTCTGTCATAATAACGGCTCGTTCTATGGTGTGGCTGAGCTCCCGTACATTACCCGGCCAGTGGTAGGAGTATAGTAGCCTTTGAGCTCCTTTTGCCAAAGCCAATCCTGTTTTGCCGTATTTATTGCCATGTAAGGTAAGAAAGTGCTGTGCTAGGAGATGCAAGTCGTTGCCCCTGTCTCTAAGTGGCGGAAGGGTTATTTCTACCGTGTTTATTCGGTAGTAGAGGTCTTGCCTAAAATGCCCTTTCGCTATTTCTGTGCACAACTCGGCGTTGGTTGCAGTAATAAGTCTTATATCCACATCGCGGGTAGTATTGGCTCCAACACGATTAACTTTTCGGGTTTGCAAAACCCCAAGCAGCTTGGCCTGCATCGTGAGCGGAATGTTGCCAATTTCATCTAAAAAAAGAGTTCCTCCCGAGGCCATTTCAAACCGACCGGGTCTAGTCTCGTGAGCATCTGTAAATGCTCCTTTCATGTGCCCAAATAGTTCGCTCTCAAAAAGGGTCTCGGGAATAGAGCCCATATCAACAGGCATAAAAATCTCGTCCTTTCTATGGGACATTCTGTGTATTGCGCGGGCAACCAGTTCTTTGCCTGTTCCATTTTCTCCAAGAACAAGAACATTGGCATCGGTTTTAGCCACTTTCTCAATGGCGGTATATACTTGCTGCATTGCGCTGGAACAGCCAATGATAGAGGTAAAAGGAGAATCAAAGTCCTT
This sequence comes from Bacteroidales bacterium, assembly GCA_016931855.1. Taxonomy (GTDB): domain Bacteria; phylum Bacteroidota; class Bacteroidia; order Bacteroidales; family Tenuifilaceae; genus UBA5206. The sequence goes on along the minus strand of JAFGDZ010000049.1, from coordinate 59,577 downwards.
TGATAATGCTTTGTTTTGGTGCTTTGTTATTGCCAGCTCTCTACGAGATTTGGCCAGTGTCATTGCTGCGCTTACCGTGGCAATTAGCTTTTTGTTTTCCCACGGTTTTACCACAAAATCAGCAGCTCCAAGTTTCATGGCCTGTACCGCCAAATCAATATCTCCATACGCTGTAATCATTATTACTACAAGCGATGGGTCTATGGAAAGAGCTTTTTCTAGGAAGTCTAGTCCCTGTTTGCCGCTGGTTACACCTGGCGTAAAGTTCATGTCCAGTAGAAGTACGGAGTACGCACCGCTTGATATCAACTTTTCGGCTTCATTGTCAGGAAATGTGTGGGTTCTAATCTCGTCAAAATGCTTTGCCAAAGCAACCCTAAGGGCGAGTAGAATTTCCTTGTTGTCGTCTATGGCTAGGATTTTTCCTCTATCAGTTTCCATCTAGTAATGTAATTAGTAAGCAAAGGCAATCATAACCCAATGAATGAGCCAAAAAAGAACGAGTGTATAACAATTGTCTTAAGTTGGCGTGTAACGCACTGAAACCAGTGCTGCATTGTTATTCTTGCGTGGCGTTTACATGCTTCCTGTTTTTGTTTGTGTACAATAATACAATAAAATGTTTCAATCTGATACGTTTTGGTTTAGGCTATTTACTATTGGTCTTTCTCTAAGCGGTTTTTGTTTGGTGTAGTAGCTGCGTTAGTAAACAAATTGTCTGCTATTTGTGTTTAATTAATAGCTTAATCCGGTTTTTAGTAAAACGCTTTATCTTTAGTAGATATGAAAACAGCTTACGCTACAATTGTTTTTGCGCTAGCCCTTTTATTGGTGGGTTGCTCCAATAATACAACAAATAAATCCAGTTTTAACATGGAAACCGTTAAGGATGTTGATATTGAACGTTTTTTGGGAACATGGTACGAAATTGCGCGTTTCCCTCATTCTTTTGAGAAGGATTTGGTTGGCGTAACTGCAACCTATTCCCTAAAATCTAATGGGAATTTAAGTGTGCTTAACCAAGGTTATAAGGGAAGTTTGAATGGAAAGCATAGCAAGGCCAAGGCTTTTGCAAAAATTCCCGATCCAAACAATACTGGTAGGTTAAAGGTTTACTTCTTTTGGCCTTTTGGTGCCGATTACCTTGTGCTTGACCTTGATAAGGACAATTACTCGTATGCCCTTATTGGGAGCTCGGCTCCAAACTACCTTTGGATACTTGGTCGGACCCCACAAATGGACAAGCAAACCTACCAAATGCTGGTTGATAAGGCAAAGCTACTTGGCTACGATATATCAAAGTTAGAGGTAGTGCCCCAAAAGGCAGAATAGGAGAAACCTATTCTGCTCTTAGCTTTCCGAATAGCTTGAAAAGGATAATGGTGCCTATGGATGCAACTCCAAGTAGAATAATTCCTGCCATAGTTCTGCTGTAAATAAAGCTCCCAATGGCAAACAGCGATGAGTATATTACCATGCTCCCTACAAAAACGCACAGGAGCTGTACGGGCATCTCCCAAGTCCCTTTTGCTAGCTTGCTATCCGATTCTAGGGCAACCTCGGTTGCAACTTTTTTCCATCCTGGGCCACCGGGGTGAGTTAGCCTGTAGAAACGCTTAAGCGTTTCCATGCTCTCGGGCTTGGTAAGTAGTGTGGTTCCAAGCCAAACAATGGTTGTTAGCGTTACGGCCAGTAGTAGCTTTGCGGTAAAACCATCGAACACCCAAAAGGCAATAGCCTCATCCTTAACAATAAAAACCAGCACTACAGCAAGAGCTGTTGCAAATATCATTGCTATAATCTCGGTAATGGCATTAATGCGCCACCAGAACCATCGCAACAGGTAAATGGCACCCGTTCCTGCTCCAGACAGTAACAGTATGTTAAATGCTTGCGTTGCATTATCTAGGAAGAGGAGCGATACGGCACCTGCTAAAATCATTAGTAGTACAGTGCAAATTCTGGCAATTGCAACTAAGTGCTTCTCTGTAGCATCGGGTTTTACAAAGCGCTTATAAAAGTCGTTAACCACATATGAGGCTCCCCAATTAAGGTGTGTTCCAATGGTTGACATGTATGCAGCAATAAGCGATGCAATAACCAGCCCTAGCCAGCCAGCACTAAGCCTTGAAAGCATTACAGGATAGGCAATATCGTCCTTTAGGTATGTGTCCGATATATTGGGGAAATGGGCCTTGATGCTTGCTAGATCAGGGTAAATTACTAATGACGCCAGCGCCACTATAATCCATGGCCAGGGGCGAATGGCATAGTGCATAAAGTTGAACAGTAGGGTAGCGCCAATGGCATTCTTTTCGTTTTTTGCAGCAAGCATCCGTTGGGCAATGTACCCACCACCACCAGGCTCTGCTCCGGGGTACCAAACGCTCCACCACTGAACCGCAATGGGTATAATAAGCAGCGGCACAAACACCGATGGGTTTGACATATCGGGGAAGAAGTTGACCTTATCAGCAATTACAGGATTAGATAGAAGTGCGCTTAACCCACCAACCTCTGGCTGCTTAACGGCAACAACCGCTGCTAGCACTGCTCCAAACATTGCAATGGAATACTGAAAAAAATCGGCCCAAATAACGCCTTTAAGTCCGCCAAGCACACTGTAAATAAGCACGCCTATTGAGCCATATACTACACATTCCCATGGCTCAAGGCCAAGCATTACCCCGCCAATTTTAATGGCTGCAAGGGTTACAGATCCCATTATCAGTACGTTAAAGAAAAGCCCAAGGTATATGGAGCGAAACCCGCGTAGGAACGATGCCGCTTTTCCCGTATAGCGAATTTCGTAGAATTCTAAATCGGTAAGAACGTTTGAACGGCGCCAAAGTTTTGCGTAGATAAATACCGTTACCATTCCTGTAATAAGGAAAGCCCACCATGCCCAGTTCTTGGCAACGCCGCTCTCGCGAACCATGCCTGTAACAAGGTTGGGCGTATCGGCGCTAAAGGTGCAGGCAACCATCGATACGCCTAAAAGCCACCATGGCATTCCGCGTCCTCCTAAAAAAAACTGCGAGGTATCTTTCCCTGCTGTTTTTGAGGCTACATAGCCAATACCTGTAATAATGAGGAAAAAAACTCCAATAATTATTAAGTCGATTGTAGCAAGAACCATACACTTTGGTTTTAGGATTTGATACGTTGGGTTTGATTAAACTAAGTTTTACAACCCAAAAGTATTTATTTCGGGATGTAAAACAGTGTACCGCTGCTAAAAAGTTTTATAGTGATTGTTCAAGAACTTGCGCCCCCTAACTTTTTTCAACGAGGGAATAGGTAAAAATGGTTTCATGCCCCCAAAATTACCCAACATTTCCACCAATGGTTTGCTATGTATGCCTTTTAGTTTGTAACTTCATAATGGATTTAAGGTGGTGGAAAAATGATGATACGTTTTTGTAAAATAGCATTCCTTTTGGGTTTGGTATGCTTGTTATATGGCTGTCAAACAGGATCGTCTGAGCCAATAATGGATAAGTTGGTTTATGGCTCATTTAGCGATGAGCAAAACATTAAAACCATTCCGTTGGACTACTCTTCGGGCTCAGTACAACGCGATATTAAAGGCGAGCCAAAAAAGTATGCTTACCTCAAGCAGGTTGACATTTTCCGAATGGGCTACATTAGCGATGGACTCTTTGTTACCGGATTTATTGCAAAACCCCACGCAGAAGGGCTTTTTCCTGTTATTGTTTACAACAGGGGAGGCTTTGAAAAGACCGATTGCCTAACCCCGGAAATTGCTATTAATGAGCTTGCCAGCCTTGCTGCCGAAGGCTACATTGTTGTTGCATCAAATTACAGAGGAAGCTGTGGTAGTGATGGTAAAGACGAATTTGGAGGCGATGATATTAACGATGTGATAAACCTGTTAGGAAGCCTTCATGAAATTAAAGGTGCCGATACCTCAAGAATTGGGATGATGGGGCGAAACCGAGGCGGAATGATGACCTTTAAGGCAATGCGAAATAATCCAAGAATTAAGTGCGCTGTGGTTACAGGCGGAATTACCAATTTGCAGCGAACAACGCAGCACAATAAGCGCATAGAGAATCTGTTGCTCCAGTTTGTCCCAGAGTATAAAAGCAATGCTCAAGATGTTATAGATTGCCGATCGGTTGTGCAGTGGGCTCAGGAGATTCCAAAAAAATCGCCAGTGCTAGTAATGCATGGAACTGATGATAAGGAGGTTCCGTACGACGATGCTGTAGAGGTATGTGGTAAGTTTGCTAGGGCTAATGCCCAGTTTAAGCTTATTGCCTTTAGAAAAGATGATAATTCCCTTTCTAGGCATAAGGATACCGCCTTTAGGTTTACCATTAACTGGTTTAATGCATACTTAAAGGAGGGAATTCCATTCTCCGAAAAATCGCATAGCGAGGTAATAGATTAACCATTGTATTCCTGTAATTAGCTGTTTTTAAGAGAGTATATATGGATCCTGTCCTGAAAAAGCTTCGATATAAGGGGCAATCGCCCATTTGCATTGCAGGTATGCCCGAATCATTTGCCGATGTTATTGCAGGTATTGATGCTAATATATTAACAGTGAGCAGTAGTTGCGTAGTATGTAGCTGGATACTCTTTTTTGTAAGTAATGAAGAGCAGGTTAGGGCAGCGGCTAGTTGTTTAGGTGAAACAATGGCGGGTGACCCTACCATTTGGTTTGCCTATCCAAAGGGAACTTCAAAGAAGTACAAAAGTGAGATAAATAGGGATAAGGGCTGGCTTCCGCTTGGGGATCAGGGTTTTGATCCTGTAAGTCAGGTTGCTATTGATGAGGATTGGTCGGCGCTACGCTTTAGAAAGGTCTCAAGCATAAGAGCCTTAACGCGTAGTAAGCTGGGTGCCATTAGCCAAGAGGGAAAAGCCAGAACCCAGAATAATGCAACGTAGAGTATTATTTACCCTCACTATTAGAGTCTAAGTTTCTAATTCGTTTTTGCCACAAATCCTTGGCCAGCTGCTGCATATCGGTGTTACCATCCTTTTCGTCAACAATCTCAAGGCCTAGTATGGTTTCAATAATATCTTCCATAGTGGCAATACCCTCAACGCCTCCGTACTCGTCAATAACCAGAGCAATATGCTCTTTCTGGGAAATTAGCTTCTCAAAAAGTTTCTGTATGTTAAAGCTCTCATGGCAAACCGTAATTGGTCTCTTAATCTCCCTCAGCGTAAGGTTTGGCTGGTTATTGGCCAGCTTTTCAAGAACGTCCGTTTTTAGTATATAGCCCGATATGGCATCAATAGTGCCGGAATAAATTGGGATACGAGAGTACTGAAAGTACTCCTTAATCTGAAAAAACTCCCCAAGGGTTTGCTCCTCTGGTGCAGCAACAAGTACAGTACGGGGGGTCATAATTGACTTAACCTTTATAAACCGAATCTTAATTAGGTTGTGTATAATTTTACTCTCGCTCTCATCAATAACACCCTCCATTGCACCAATGTTGGTTATTGCCGAAATTTCCTCTCGGCTAATGGTATTCCCCGATTTGCGCTCAGGCATTATTCTGGTAATAAAATCGGAAACTATTACAAAAGGGTAGGTTATGTAAATCATCCACCTAATAATGAATGCTGATGCTACATAAAGCTCTCTCCAAAAATTGGCGCCTAAGGTTTTAGGAATAATCTCGGAGAACACAAGGATAAGAATGGTAAGTATAACCGATATTATTCCAAAGTATGCATCGCCAAATACCGCTGTTGCTTGCGCACCAACGCCTGCTGCGCCAACTGTATGCGCAATGGTGTTAAGGGTTAGAATTGCAGAGATGGGCTTATCTACATCAGATTTAAGGTCTTTAAAAATCTTTGCTGCACGGTTGCCCTCTGCTTCCTTTGTGTTAATAAATGATACTGTTGACGATAGGAGCACAGCCTCCATTACAGAGCAGAGAAACGATACGCTAATTGCTAAAACAAGGTAAAGCAGTAACAACCCCATGAAATAATTTGTTGGTTTCTGCAAATATAGAGATTTTAAGCTCTTTTTATGATGATGATTGCAGTTGAGTTAATAACAAAGTTGTTACACTAACTAATTGAGTTGCTGTATTTTTTTTAGGATAAGCCCAATAACCACCTGAGCCTCGTTAGGCGTTAAGCCATTTGCCAACATAATTATTTCCCCGTTGTGCTCAAATTGTATGGTTGGATGTACCTTTCGGGTATCCTTAGAGATGGATTGCCAGCTCTGGGAGCTATCGGCATACTTATCGGTGGTTTCCCATTTATTGCTGGGTGTGGGTGCTAGCTTTATATCCCTTATCCGCTTTAGCTCATACTGCCGTTCATTTATGGGATGGTTTAAAAAAGAGTCTCTTAGAATTAGGTTGTATCTATTAATTTCAACTACCTCTAGTTTAATGGCTTCGTAAATCATGGCCACAAACATAATCCCTCCTGCCCCGTAAAAGATGAGCTTCATAATTACAAAAAAAATGGGGTTGCTGCCATCTGCATTTGTTTCTACAAGTCTAAGTAGATATATAAAAAGCGCAATAACGGCGAATGCGAAAACAAGGAATATTTGCAATGCCCGCTCATGGTGCTTACGGATATGGATTTGCAAAACTAAACCATCGGTTGTTACCTTAATATTCTTGTATTCCATTTCTTTTTACGTAGTGTGCTTTTTAAAACTTTGGTTATGCATTGCAGGCAATATAGGAAAGATTTGGTAATTAACCTATTGTGACAATTTGTAGTAGTTCCTGAGTTCAGAGCCTAAGCTGTACTTGCTATTCCTTGCCACGTTTATCAAACCTTTGCGCTATAATACTTGCGGCAATAAGTTGCAATGCATGGAATATCATTAACGGGAGTAGTATTACTCCAACCCCGCTTATTCCGGGAAATAGCACCTTTGACATAACAGTACCATGTACCAACGATTTTTTTGATCCACAAAAAACGGCCGTAATGTGATCCTCAACGCTAAAGTGAAGCATACGGCCAGCTAGCGTTATTATTCCATAAATTAAGAAGAACAGGGCAATCATGGCTACTCCAAGAATAAGGATTTCCGCAAAGCTATACCCTGCAAACATCTTGTTCGCAAATGACTCGCAAAACGAAGTGTAAACAATAAGCAGTATAATACTCTGGTCAAAAAGCTTAAGCCGCCCTTTATTTCTCTCTGCAAAAGTTCCAAGCTTTGGGTGTAAGAGGATGCCTAGCACAACGGGGAGTAGAACTTGCAGCGAGAGTTTTAGTACAACATTGGTAATGTCGTAATTTCCCCCTTTTGATGTTAGAATTATTCCCATCCAAACGGGGGTAATAAAAACACCTAGCAAGCTAGATATTGATGCGTTAAATATTGCCGAAGGTACATTCCCTCTAGCTATGGAAACCATTACAACCGACGATGAAACTGTTGAGGGGAGCGCGGCAAGGTAGAACGTTCCAATCCAGAATAGCCTGTTACCATTACTTCCTAGTATTGCCATAAAAAAGAGCACAACAAGAGGGAAAATGATAAACGTTGCGGTTTGCACTACAATGTGTAATCGCCAGTTGGAAAGTCCCTCTTTAAACTTCTCGGGACTAAGTTTTAATCCGTAAAAAAAGAAGATGAGGGAAACCCCATAGTTTGCTACATCGTGTAGGGTTATGGAGCCGTTGTATGTACCAGGTGCCGACCAAAAGTATGCGAGTACAATGGCGCCAATAAGGGCTATTACAAAGGTGTCGAGCCCCAGCTTTAACCGTACGCTCTTAACGCCTGCTCTAAATTGGGCTATTTTTTCTAACCTGCTCATATGGGAGAACTAATGGGCGGCAAATATACGTATTTGATTACTGCTTAGCCAATAGGTAGCAATAATGGGTGGTTTAAAACGTAAGGAGATGTAAACAAAAAAGGCGAGGATAGCCTCGTCTTTTTTGCGTTAGTAGCTTATAGCTTTAACCGTTTCTCTATATCTTCTACCTGATTCTTAAACCGTTTATCGGTTTCAATTAGGTTGTTAACCGTTTTGCATGCATGTAGTACTGTTGCATGATCCTTGCCACCAATAAGGCTTCCAATAGTTGATAACGATGATTTTGTTAGCGTTTTAGAGAAGTACATGGCAATTTGCCTAGCTTGTACAATCTCTCTTTTTCTGGTTTTTGTTTGGAGTACCTCCGATGGTAACCCAAAGTACTCACAAACAATTTTCTGGATGTAATCAATAGAGATTTCGCGTCTAGTGTTTTTCACTAGCTTATCAATCATCTCAGAGGCTAGCTCAAGGGTTATCTCTTTTTTATTTAGCGTTGATTGTGCTAGTAGAGAGATAAGTGCGCCCTCAAGTTCCCTAACATTAGATTGAATATTTGCGGCAATAAACTCTATAACCTCTTCGGGTATTTCAATGCCGTCCTTATAAATTTTATTTTTGAGGATAGCAATGCGGGTTTCAAAATCGGGCGTTTGCAAATCGGCCGATAATCCCCACTTAAAACGCGATAGAAGGCGTTGTTCTAACCCTTGCAGCTCAACGGGAGGCTTATCCGAAGTTAGAATAAGCTGCTTGCCCATTTGGTGCAAGTGGTTAAATATGTGAAAAAACGCATCCTGAGTTCTTTCTTTTCCAGCAAACTCTTGAACGTCATCAATAATAAGAACGTCAATCATTTGGTAGAAGTGCAAAAAGTCGTTGCGATTGTTGCTGCGTACAGATTCAACAAACTGCGTTTGGAACTTAACGGAGTTTACGTAAAGAACCGTTTTCTCTGGGAACCGCTCTTTAACTTCAATTCCTATGGCTTGGGCCAAATGGGTTTTGCCTAGACCCGAGTTCCCGTAGAGTAGGAGGGGGTTAAATGCCGTTTTCCCTGGAGCTTGAGCTACCGCTAACCCGGCAGAGCGAGCAAGCCTGTTGCATTCCCCTTCTACATAATTAGTAAAGGTATTCTCGGGGTTTAGCTGTGGGTCAACGTGTAGTTTTTTTATTCCAGGGATAACAAATGGGTTCTTTATCTCAGTACTACCTGTAGAAGTAGGAATACTTACAGGTTTATTCTTAATGTCGGTTCTATTCTGTGTGGGAAACTTTAGCGTAAAGGGTTTGCTATTGGCAAAACCATTGTTGGTAAGAACAACGTTGTACTCCAATACAGCATCGTGCCCTATCTCCTTGCGGATAGTTGCTTTTAGGATATCAATATAGTGCTCTTCTAGGTACTCGTAGAAGAAAGGACTAGGTACCTGAATTGTAAGCACGTTCTTCTCTAAACGGAGAGGAACAATGGGTTCAAACCACGTTTTAAAACTTACTGAGGGAACATTGTCCTTAATAATCCTAAGGCAATTTTGCCAAATCTCATTACAATTGCTAACCATTTTAAAGTCCCTGTTGTTACTCGATTTTTATTGCTTTTTACTTTCGTGTGAACAAAATTGTGAAAAAAAAAGTGAAAAAAAAATGTGAATTAGCTTGCTGGAAATTTTAACTCATTAAAGCCTTACTAGTCATCGGAATAATTTGGTCAAAAAAAATAAAATACTTTAAGATATTGATAATCATAACGTTAACTAAAGGCTGATGTTAATGTATTGCAGACTAGTGCTTTTGTTAAGCATACCTTAACTAAAAGCTAAAAAAATGCAACCGCTAGCATAGAAAATGCCTATGCAAACGATTGCGCTTATTCTTTTTTCTGGTTTACAGCTATTTGCGTATTTTCTTTTCCTCTTTGTAGCTTGTTCGGCTAAGATCAATTAGCGAAAAGTTGATATAGCGCTTTGGATTGGTTTTCATGTCGAGCAGGAGTAGCTCAAGATTTTTAGACGCATGCTCTAGGTTGTTGTACAGCGTAGAGTCCTTAAGTAGTTTGCCTGCGGTGCCTTCTCCTGCGTTAATCTTTGTCAGTATTCCGTTTAGCTGATTCATTGATGAGTCAACCTGAAGTAGCGTTGAGGCGATGTTTGCTTTTGCTAAAGAATCGCTAATTGAAGAGAAGTTCTGAATTATGTTTGCAATTTGCTTGTTGTTGTTCTTTATATTGCTGCTTATTGATTCTGCGTTGGTCAATAACTTTCTGATGCTACCGTCTTTCGCCATCATGCTATCTAGTTGAGCCGTAGCGCTATTGGCATTCTCTAGTGTTTTACGAAGGTTGGTAATGCCGATGCTAAGCTCATCCCTGTTTTTTTCGTTAAAAACTTCGGAGAAAACCGCAAGGGTTCGCTCCATCTCAACCATCAATCGTTCCGCTTTTTCTTTTACAGGGATCATTTGGTGACCTAGCTGATCAATTAGCCCTGTTTCAACTTGAGAAGGAAGAGTGTCTCCCGGTTCATAGAACTCGTTGCCTGGTTTCACATCAAGCTTAATGGCCTTACCTCCCATAATATCTGCGCTAATCATTTTAGCTATGGTGTTGGTAGGGAGCTTGAACTTTTTGTTCACCAGTATGGTAACTACAATTTTGCCAGTTTGATAGTTCTCAAACACTATATCGTCAACAAGGCCTACTTTATAGCCGTTTATTAAAACATCGTTAGTGCGCTCTAATCCGTCAACGTGGCTAAAAACAGCGTAGTATTCATAGCTACGACTGAATATGTTTCGACCTTTAACAAATTCAATACCAAGGAATAAAGAAGCAAGGCACACTACTGCAAACGCACCAATTTTAGCTTCACGGGTAATTTTCATGTTCTGTTTCTTGTTAGTTTGACTGTAGTTTTAGGGCCTCATTGAGGGGGATTTGCTTTCCATTTCGTAGTGCAATTACGAATGCATCGGGGTATTTTGTTTTAACTATGGTGCAGTATTCCTGAATTTTCTCATACGAGGTTTCCCTGCCTACTGCATACTTGTATATGGAGTTAACCTTTATCTCCTCAATTGGGGTAAATCCTTTAAAGTGCTCAGAGTCCTTTGCAAGCTGCTTGCTGGAAACAATAATTTGCACCATAAACTCTAGCTGCTCTGTGCTAGTGGTATTGGGTTTGGGTTGCCACGATGTTGTTGTTTCTGTTTGCTGAGCTGCTTGCGCATTTTTTAGCGTGCTATCAAATTTATCCTGTGCAAGAAGAACGCCTTTGGCATCAATGGTTTCCTTATATGAGCGGAATGCACGGTATATTGCCGATGCAAGGTACTCCTTGCCCTGCTCCGATGATATAAAGGCCTCCTCTTTGGGGTTGCTTAAAAAGCCAACCTCAACAAGTACGCTGGGCATCGAGGTTTTCCAAAGAACCAGAAAGCCCGCTTGTTTTATACCTCTATCTTTTCGTTGCGCTCTATCCTTAAACTCGCTCTGTATATTACTTGCTATTGCTAAGCTTTGGTCTAAAAAGGCATTTTGCATCAAGCTAAAGATAATGAAGGATTCGCTGGAATTAGGGTCAAATCCTTCGTACTTAGATGTATAGTCCTCCTCGTAGGTAACTACGGCATTTTCACGCATCGCTACTTCAAGGTTATCGTTTGATTTGTGGAGCCCCATAACATATGTTTCCGTACCATATGGTGAGCTGCTGGGATTTGAGTTGCAGTGTATGGATATGAATAGGTTGGCCTCAGCCTCATTGGCAATTTGGCTTCTCTCATTTAACCCAATAAAGGTGTCGTCTTTGCGCGTGTAAACAACCTCAACATCTTTATGGTTTTTTTCAATGTAGCTTCCAACCTTAAGGGCAATTGCAAGTGTAATATCCTTTTCTTGGATGTATTTCCCCACCGAGCCAGGGTCTTTCCCTCCGTGACCGGCGTCAATTACTACCTTTCTTATGCCGTACGGAAAATCGTTTTGCGGAAAAACGCTAAACGGAAAAAAAAGCAAAGCTAATAATACCGAATGGTATAGGGTTTGCGTTTTACTATTTATGGCTTTAAAAAAGCTAATGAGCTGCATCTGATTTGATTTTTTGACTAATTTCGAAGCTTGAATTCAAAAATAGTACCACAAAAATACTACATAAATTGTATTTAAGGTTATTACCCGTTTTATTTCTTACGCTTCAAATCTCGCATTTGGCGTGGGGAGCAGGCTCTGAGCCTGTTGTTGTGTCGGCATCAAGTGCGCACTTGGTTGCCCATTCTGCATTTGCTAGCGATACTGTTGCTACCCCTTCCGATACCTTAAAAAAGAAGAAGAAAGCAATAGAATCGCCTATTTTTACTAATGCATCCGACTCTATTGTTTACTCATTAGACGGGCAACGGGCGTTCCTTTATGGCGATGCTGTTGTTAAGTACCAGGATCTGGAGCTTAAAGCTGCGTACATTGAGTTTGATATGGAGAAGCGCGTTGTTTTTGCTGAGGGGCGCCCTGATAGTACTGGTGCAATTGCTGGTAAACCTCTTTTTAAGGAGGGGAATCAGGAGTTTGCTATGGATAACATCTTTTACAATTTCGATTCTCGCAAGGCAAAAATATCTGGCGTTATTACAGAGCAAGCAGGGGGATACTTGCATAGTAGCGTTACAAAAAAGATGGCCAATGACCATATTAACGTTGCTGGAGGTAAGTTTACAACCTGCGATCAGGAGCACCCTCACTTTTACATCGCTATATCCAAGGCAAAGTTAATTCCCAACGATAAAATTATTGCAGGCCCTGCTTACATAGTTATTGAGGATGTTACTTTACCAATAGGCATTCCTTTTGGCTTTTTCCCTAGCACAAGTAGCCGGCAATCGGGTGTTATTCTACCTGAGTATGGCGAGGAAGCAAACCGTGGTTTCTTTTTACGAGGAGGCGGTTTCTACTTTGGTTTTAGCGATTACATGGACATGACCCTTACGGCCGATGTATTCTCTTTAGGCTCATGGGCTGGTAGGGCACGTTCTCAGTACCGAAAGCGCTATAAGTACTCGGGGAACTTCTCTTTTGATTTGGCCCGTAATGTTATAGGAGAGCAGGGAACTGTAAATTACTCAAAAAGCAGTACCTACTGGTTGCGCTGGAGTCACAGCCAAGATCCAAAGGCAAGGCCTAACACTACATTTCAAGCCAATGTAAACTTTGGTTCTTCCAGCCATAATAAGCTTAACTCTGTTGCTTTACAGGAGTATTTGTCCAATTCAATTACCTCAAGCATCTCGTACTCTAGGGTTTGGGAGGGTACGCCGTTTAGCTTAACAACATCCTTAAACCATTCTCAGAATACAAGGGATAGTATTGTAAATATTGGTTTCCCTAGGGTGAGCTTTAACGTGGCAAGAGTTTATCCGTTTAAAAAGAAAAATGCTACTGGGCCTGCCACGTGGTATCAGAAAATTGGGTTTAGCTACAACACAAGCCTCGATAACTCTGTAACAGTTAAGGAGGATCAGCTTTTTACTGAGCAGGTTTTTGATAAGTTTAAAAGCGGAATGAAGCACGATATCCCATTATCTACCTCGTTTAATCTGCTAAAGTACGTAACGGTTAGCCCATCGGTAAACTACTCCGAGGTTTGGTACCTCAAAACCATTGAGAAGAGCTGGGACGAAGAGAAAAAATCGGTAGTTATTGATACCATTCCCGGTTTTAAGCGCGCTTGGCAGTATAGCACAAGTGCCTCCATGAGCACCAAGATATATGGTATGTATAACTTTGGGCCAAAATCTCCCGTGGTTGCGGTACGTCACATGATGACTCCCGCTATATCATTTTCCTATAGGCCCGATTTCTCTGGTCCAGAATATGGGTACTTTAAAGAGGTGCAGACTGATGAAACTGGGAGCAAGTTTCAGCAGTACTCTATCTTTGAACAGGGTGTTTACGGCGGACCATCGGCTGGCGAAGCGGGTATGATAGGTTTATCGCTAGGCAATAACCTTGAGATGAAGGTGCGCTCCTTAAAAGATAGCACTGCCGACTTTCGGAAAATAAAGATTCTGGAGAGCTTTAGCGTAAGTACGTCTTATAACCTATTGGCCGATACAATGAATCTCTCAGATATCAGTATTTCTGGAAGGACAAATCTGTTTAATAAAATCAGCATTAATTTCTCAGGAGGGTTTAGCCCTTATGCTATTACGGAGAAAGGGCAGGTGTATAATAGATTTCAAATACAGGAAAAGGGGAAGCTTGCCCGTTTTACTCGAGGAAACGTGGGGCTTAGCTTTTCTTTAAACGGGGGTAAAAAGGGTAACGACGATGGCTCAACCAATCCTCCAGACGCAATCCCGCCAGCATTAGGCACTAATCCTTCTGGCACTTATATGGGCGATGCTATGTCAACCGATTATGCAAACCTTAATTATGTTGACTTTGATGTACCCTGGAATGTACGGTTGCAGTATAACTTTACCTATAATAAGCCTGGTTTGGAGAAGAACATAAGCCAAACATTGGGCTTTAGTGGGGACCTAAGTCTTACAAAGAAGTGGAAAGTAGCATTTACCTCGGGGTACGATTTTAAGAACAACCGATTAACGACAACCTCTTTTAATATTTTTAGAGATTTGCATTGCTGGGAGATGCGATTAACTGTAGTTCCATTTGGCGATAGAAAGAGCTATAGCTTTCAAATTAACGTGAGGCCAGGAATTCTCCAGGATTTGAAGTTGACCAAGAAAGATTCTCACTTTGACCGACTGTAATTAATTTTATCATACATTGCCTCCTTATCCTTATGTATTAGGATAAATACGGATGCATTTAACCACAAATTAATACTACTATGAAGAAAATAGTTAATACCCCTAATGCGCCTAAGGCTGTTGGCCCATACAGTCAAGCTGTAGAGGCAAACGGAATGCTTTTTATTTCAGGCCAAATTCCTATTGATCCTGCTGCTGGCGTTTTTGTTGAAGGAGGAATAAAGGAGCAAACTGAACAGGTGCTTAAAAATATGGGAGCAATTCTTGCCGAGGCGGGTATGACCTTTGACAACGTAATTAAAACAACCTGCTTGCTTAGCGATATGGATAACTTTGCAGCCATGAATGAGGTATATGCACGTTATTTTACCAAGGATATGCCTGCTCGCGCTGCTTATGGTGTAGTTAGGCTTCCGTTGGGTGCTTTAGTTGAGATTGAAGCAGTTGCTGCCCGATAGCTACCGGTACTATTACACATAAAAAAAGCCCCTTAAAGGGGCTTTTTTTATTCTGATGAGCCGAATAATAGTAACTACTCAGCAACAACTTCAAACTCAATAGTAACCTTAACATCGCGGTGAAGCTTAATCTCAACGGTGTAGTTACCAACTTCCTTAACTTGCTCTTCCTTGATGTGGATGGTTTTGCGATCGATATCAAAACCTTTAGCTACAAGAGCTTCAGCAATTTGGATGGTGTTTACAGAGCCAAAGATTTTACCAGTACTGCTAGTTTTAGCACCAATGGTAAGCTTAACTCCTTCAAGTTTCTTAGCAAACTCTTCAGCATCAGCTTTAATCTTAGCTGCTTTGTGAGCTCTTTGCTTAATGTTCTCAGCTAGAACCTTCTTAGCAGATACTGTTGCAGCAATTGCATATCCGCTAGGAATTAAATAGTTGCGAGCGTAACCATTTTTTACAGTTACGATATCATCTGCATGACCAACGTTGGTCACATCTTGTTTTAGTATAATTTCCATCTATTTGTCCTCCTAACGTTTTATTTCAACAAGTCGGTTACGAAGGGCAGAAGTGCCAAGTGGCGAGCCCTTTTTACGGCAGTTGCCACTTTACGTTGGTACTTAAGTGATGTACCGGTAAGGCGACGAGGAAGAATTTTTCCTTGCTCGTTTAAGAATTTCTTCAAGAACTCTGCGTCTTTGTAATCAACGTACTTAATTCCGTTTTTCTTGAAGCGGCAGTATTTCTTCTTCTTAATCTCAACGGTTGGTGGGGTGAGATATCTGATCTCGCTTTGATTTTGGCTCATGGTTATTCCTCCTGCTGTTTTTGTTCAACTTTAGCGCTGCGTTTCCTTCCTGCGTATTCAACAGCATACTTGTCCATACGGAAAGTTAAGAAACGGATAATTCTCTCGTCACGACGGTACTGTACTTCTAGCTTGTCGATTAACGAACCTTCCGCCTTGAACTCAAGTAGGTAGTAAAAACCGGTGGTTTTTTTCTGAATGGGGTAGGCCAACTTTCTTAGTCCCCAGTTCTCTTCGTGTACAATTTCACCTCCATTCTCGGTGATGACACCTTTGAACTTGCTAACCGCTTCCTTCATCTGGGCCTCAGACAAAACGGGAGTTGCAATGAAAACGGTTTCGTACTGGTTTAACATAATTTAAACTATTAGTTTGTAATTATTGAGCCCGCAAAAGTAGGTATTACATCTCTTATTTCCAAACGTATATTGCCATTTTATACGTTAATGTGGTGAGCTAATTGTAATTAGTTGGTGTTTGTTGCAGGCCTTTTTGTTGGTAATTATTTATGGTTACACGGTGCAATAAGTGTACGCTCAGCTATCTTTGAGACTTATTCTAAAGGCATGAAAAAAGGAACTCTCTGTCATTGTAAGGAGGTAAAAGCATCGGTGGTGCGCTCCAAAATTCGCAAGTTGGAATTGGATTCCATTATCGATGTTCAGCTTGCAACGGGTGCTGCTACGGGCTGTGGGCGTTGTAGGCCCGATGTTCAAGCCATGCTTGATGAGGAAATGTTACTTAGGGTTGGTAAGGGGCACCAGCTTAAGCTCCGCTTTGAGTAACCTTTTTAATAGAGAATAGTAAGACGTGAATCGTTAAGTTTCACCCACTAAGCCTTAGTCTTGAGTATTAGTTCTAACCTTTAATCTCACCTAGGGGCAGTTTTCTTTCTTGCCTGAGGTTGACACAAGCAGACCCTACGCAAGGAGACAAGCTCCTTTCTCCTTTATCTATCCTTTCTTCTCCTTTACCGTCCAATACAGTTTTCTTAAATCCTCAATTTTGTCCTTATACCCTAGGCGTTCGTAAGCAAGGATTAGCCCTACTATTAGCTGCGAAATTGTTTCCTGATTACTACACGGCAGGAAGTGTTCCTTTTTTTGTTCGATATTTTGCTGCGTTAAAAAGTATTCAATTTCCCTACGACTAAGAGCGGTTCCTTTGTTAAATGGGTTTATGTAGAATAGAATCTCATCGCGGGAATCAGCATTGGGCGCTGAGGCTTTATACCTATCCTTATAGCAGAGGATGAAGTTTTTGGGTAAATCGACCCCAAAAATGGGTAGGCCTAACTTTTGTCCGATAATGGAATATACTATAGCTAGGGAAATTTGTCCTCCCTTTTTTGTTTCCAGCACTTGGTTTATAAAGCTGTTTTGTGGCGAATAGAAGTTGGATAGGTTTGCCGCAAAGCCATGAACCTCAAAGATAACGTGGTTAAGAATTTTAACCTTTTCTAGCGCGGTTAAATTGTCGTTTAGCTCAATCCAAATATCCTTTTTAATAGCCTCTATGGACTTATCTATTGCACTTAAGCTAAGCTCTGGGTACTGGTATTTGGCTACAAGGAATGCCCCATCGAGTAAGTTAACTGCTCCTTGGTTAACCCATGCAGCCAAGTTCTCCTCTACGTTGTTTAGCTGTATGGAATGTATTAAGCTCTCAATTCGCGTCTGCATTAATTCGTCGAGAGACGATTCCCATGCTTTTTCTAAAAGAGGAACGATCACCGGCCCTTGGCCGATGATCTTATTTGATACGGCCTGAAAAACGTTCAAGTCAGGATCGTCGAGTAAAGCAATAAGCGCCTTAATCTCCTTGTTCTCCATTGCCGATTCTGTTTATTTGGTTAAGCGTATAAGGGTTTGCTCAATAAGGTTTTTCACTGCAGGCTTGTAATCCTTTGTAGCTCCTTTGTTTACTCTGTTGGCAATAATTGCGCAAATGGTAATGGCATCGTGCCCTAAAAGTGCCGAAAGGCCGTTAATGGCAGAGCTCTCCATCTCAAAATTAGTAATTCTGCGCCCCTTGTACAGGAAGGTCTCAATTTTATCGTTAAGATGCTCATCGGCCAAAGGTAGTCGTAACACCCTACCCTGAGGCCCATAGAATCCAGGAGCCGATATGGTTACGCCCTTAATGGTGAAGTCGGCAAAAAGGTTAACCAGCCGTGGTGCCGAGTTGGCAAAGTAGGGCTTTGCGCATTGCGCATTCCACTGGGTATGGGCAAGGAATGCCTCCTCCATTTCAAGGTCACAAACCTCGTTACGCCCAGCGTAAAAGTTAAGTAGCCCATCAAAACCAATGGATGTTTCGGTCATTACGTAGCTCTCAATGGGAATGTCGGCTTGTATTGCACCGCTGGTTCCTAGCCTTACAAGGGTTAGCTTCTTCTTCTCTGCTTTTACGGTTCTTGTATTTAGATTGATGTTGGCAAGCGCATCAAGCTCATTTACAACAATGTCAATGTTGTCCGTTCCAATACCAGTTGACACAACGGTTAATCGCTTGCCGTTGTATATTCCCGTTACGGACATGAACTCCCTGTTTGACACAGAAACTTCGATACTTGAGAAGAAGGATGATACTGTTTCAACTCTACCAGGGTCGCCAACTAGGATTACAGTATCGGCCAGATGTTCGGGCTTAAGATGAAGATGAAAGATGCTCCCATCTGGATTGATTATTAGTTCTGAAGGTTCAATTATTCTCATTGCTAAAAGATTTAAAAAGCAAATGTAAAAAAAAACGGGAAAGGGTGAAATGTAACGTTGTTAATTTGATGCTTGGTTTGTTGATGCTAACTCTTAATACTATGCTATTTATTTGGCTTGTGCTAAGTGGTACTTACATTGTAGCCAACAGAAACAATCTTGCGTATTAGCCTGCTTTATGTTATTTTTACTCAATTTTTATTTTGAACTGATTTTTTAATCCTGGAAAAATGATTCAGAGAATACAATCCCTTTACTTATTGGTAGTAGCAGTACTAATTGCCTTTATTGGCATTTATCCGTTTGCGGAGATACTAAAAACCTCGGACTTATCTCTTTACACATTAGGTGTAAAAGGGTTGCTTCCCGACGATGGGACCTTTACTGAGCCCCTATTTACCGTTACTCCAGTAATTGTATTAGCCAGCGTTTCGTTGGTTTTGGCTCTTGTTGCGATATTCCTTTACAAAAAAAGAATGCTTCAAATACGGCTTTGCGTTTTTAATATAGTACTGCTTGTTGGGCTACAAGGATTAATGTACTACTATATAACGGCTGCTACTGGTACTATTGAAGGGGAATCATCTTTTGGTGTAGTATTTATATTCCCTTTGGTATCGGCAATTCTTTCATTCTTGGCATTGCGAGCAATTGCTAAGGACGAGGCGCTGGTACGCTCGCTCGATAGGTTGCGATAGTTTTGATTGTAGATTGTATAACAAAGGCGGCTTTTAGCCGCCTTTGTTATTAGGAGTTGTACGTACTATAAGAATTCCATGTGCTCCTCGTCGGTAATCTTTTCGCAGTAGTGGCACTTTAGCGATACCGAGGCTTTGTCAACCACATAAAACTTTTGGGCGATTTTTTCGTGGTTGGTAACGCACTTAGGGTTAACGCACCTTACGATGCCTGTAAAATCGTCGGGTACATTAACCGTTTTCTTCTCAACAACCTCGTAATCCTTAATGATATTAAGCTTAGCATGAGGGGCTACTAGGGCAATGCGGTTAATTTCATCGTCCCTAAAAAACTTATCGGCAATTTTAATAATGGCTTTGTGCCCAAGTTTTTGGCTTTCGAGGTTTGAACCAAAGGTTATTTGGTTATTAATTTTATCGAGGCTCAGAATGTTAATTACCTTAAAAAGGTTTTGTGCTGGGATATGGTCAATTACGGTACCATTCTGGATTGCACTAACGCTTAGCTGTTTGTTTTTAGACATGGCTAGTTTTTTAATGGGTTACTTTAAACCAAGAATTAAGGCCATAATAGCCATACGGGTGTAAACCCCGTTTAGTGCTTGTGTAAAGTAGTATGCTTGTGGATTTGGGTCAACATCGGTGTGAATCTCGTTAACGCGTGGGAGTGGGTGTAGCACCCTCATGCCGGGCTTGGTGTTCTCAAGCATGTGGTTCCTTAGCACGTACACGTTCTTAACCTTTTCGTACTCCATAGGGTCGGAGAATCGCTCGCGTTGTACGCGGGTCATGTAGATTATATCTGCCTTATCTAGGTTCTCATTAAGGTCTGTTTGCTCAGTAAATTTAAGCCCCTTCTCCTTTAGGAACATTTTGTACTCGTTGGGCATTTGTAGCTCCTTGGGCGCAACAAAGGTAAACGATGCGTTAAAGTGGCTCATTGCCATGAGTAGCGAGTGTACGGTACGCCCGTACTTAAGGTCGCCCACAAGGAAAATGTTTAGGTCATCAAGTTTTCCCTGTGTTTTTCTAATAGAGAAAAGATCCAGAAGGGTTTGGGTTGGGTGCTGGTTTGCTCCATCGCCAGCATTAATAATGGGAACTCCCGATACTTCGCTTGCGTAACGGGCGCTTCCCTCAATGGGATGGCGCATTACAATGAGGTCGGAGTAGTTGGCCACGGTAAGGATGGTATCCTTTAGGCTCTCTCCTTTAGAAACAGAAGTGCTGGAAGCTTCGGAGAATCCAATAACCCTACCTCCAAGGCGATTCACTGCGCTTTCAAAGCTAAGGCGTGTGCGGGTTGATGGCTCAAAGAAAAGTGTTGCTACCACTTTCCCGTCGAGGATGCGTTGGTTGGGGTTTTCTGCAAATTCCTCGGCTAGGTCAAGAACCTTAAGGATTTCGTCCTTGGTTAGGTCGTTGATTGAAACCAAACTTTTGTTTTTCATTGTGTGAGGATTAATTGTGATATTTATGTTAGTGCAACCAAAAAAAAGCCCCGATAAACGGGGCTTCTATTCCTATATTGTAGTTACGTACTCAGAAATTGCTGAATCAATCTTCTCAATTTTCCCTAAAACCAAATCGGTTTTGCTTTGCCTAATGGATAGGGAAACGGAGCAGGTATTGTCAAAATGCTGGTCTAAAAGGCCTAGATCTTCGTCTTTTACAAGTTTCATAATGTCGTTCATTACTGGATATGCAAAGCTAATTCTGTAAACATCGTTAACGGTTCTCTCTTCAATAATGGCGTTGCTTAGCGCATCGGCGGCGGCTGTTTTGTAGGCGTGTATTAAACCCGATACGCCAAGTTTTGTACCCCCAAAGTAGCGAATAACCACAACAAGTATATTGGTAACGCTATGGCTAAGCAGCTGCCCGTGAATGGGACGGCCCGCTGTTCCCGATGGTTCTCCGTCGTCGTTAGCTCTAAAATTTTCGCCCTTTGCACCAATAATGTAGGCGTAGCAGTGGTGGCGGGCATCGTAGTACTCCTTTTTTAGGCCGGCAATAATGTCTTTTACCTCATCCTCGGTGGTTACAGGGTATGCAAGGGCAATAAATTTGCTGCCCTTCTCCTTGTAAATGCCCTCGGCTTTCTCCTTTATGGTGAGGTAAGTATCCATTTATCCCTATCCTATAGTGTAGTTAAAATTAGTATGGCCATTACCGATAGCGCAATGCCTGCCCAGTTAACTTTTGATGGGCGTTCACGGAACAGCACAAAGCCTAGTATAACGCTAAGTACAACAATGCTAAGGTTGTTTATTCCAAATATTATGGAGCCTTCGGCTTGTTGTCCGGTATTTATATCGATATGGTTTAATGCCCCAATAATAAAGTATATGGATCCAAAGTTTACAAGCCCAAGTACAATACCTAGTGCCCAGGTTTTTAGCTTCCCAAAATCTTTGGTTGCATCCTTGTTAAAGGGCAGGGCAAGAAAACCGGTAATTCCGGCAATTCCAAAAACCGTTGCAGAGAAAATGGGGTTTACCTCATCGGAAACGTACGCCGCTTGTGCATACTTTACAAAGGAGTCAACAATACCCATTCCAAGGAAGAGAATAAGGGGGAGTAGAAATTTCTTTTGTTCTCCATCACTGTGCTTTTGTCGGTACGATGTTAAAACTACAGCAACAAGCGCAAGTACTATTCCTGTAAGCTTTACTGGGGTTAGCTTGTCGTTTGCCTCGTACCAAATGGAGAATGCTATGGGGATAATAACCGATAGCTTTCCGGCAACGGTTGTAACCGCTACCCCCGCTTTTTGCGTGCTAAGCCCAATTATCCAGAACATAATAATAAACATCACGCCAATTAGCAGCGATACCGGAAACCATTGCGATGTTACTATTTGTGTGGGGGAGGGGAAACTATTGCTCAAAAAAAAACCTGCTAGGCAGGCTACAATGTAGTTGATGATAATGGCGCTAAAGGTATTAATCTTATAACGGCCAATAAGCTTAAAGGTAATGAATATTGCCGTGGACGAAAGAATGCTTAAGATTAAGAATACCATACCATGAAGTTTGGGCAAAGGTAAGTGTTAATTTTTCACCTGCAAAGTAGATTGGCAAATCTGTTGAAAACTTTTTTGTGTTAATTTTATCCTAACCTTAATAGCGGCTTACTGGTTGTTAAACAGTGTGTTTACTTTAGATATATCGCCATCGGTAGGTTGGGGCGTTAGCCCAAGAATATTGCAAATTATGCCGTAAAGCTCTACGTTCTGAAATGCGTTATGCTCATACCCCTTTTTAAAGGCTTCGCCTTTGGCGTAGAAAATACCATGCATATCGGGATAGGCGTTGTCGTATCCATGGGTGCCACCACTATATCCATTTGTTTTTGATGAGAAACCAATGCTGTATCCTAGCTCTGCTTCTATAATAATGTCATGAACCCTGGGGTTGCTACCGTAAACCAGCCTTTGGGGTATATCGTTTCGGGTATAAACCTTAAGGTTAGGTATGCTTTTAAGTCGCTTTAGGACTTTTTCCTCTTCCCCTTTTTTGGGTTGGAGCGTGTAAACGGGGTTTCCGCCAGTTACAAAATCAAAATCATCCTTGCTGATGTATTGACTTAGGTTGATGTATTGGCTTGGGAAGATATCGGCCATGCCGTGATCCGATACAATAAGAATATTCACTTTATCGGCAATGGGAAGGGATTCAATCTTACTAATAAATACTCCAATTATGCTATCCAGTTGCTGCACGTACGCAAGCGTTTTAGGGTGAGTTGGTCCAAACTTATGGGCAATGGCATCGGGTTCGTGAAAGTACCACGTAATTAGTCTTGGCCTTTGCTCTAGGGGTACCGATAGCCAGTGAATAACCGTATCGAGCCTAGAGAGCAGCGATGAGCGCTGCTCATAGGGTTTCCAGTAGGTTGGGTGAATGCCCTTAACTGGAGCCTCCGATCCAACCCAAAAATATGATGCGGAGATAACGCCCTGTTTTTCGGCTGTAACCCAAATGGGTTCGCCTCCATAAAATGCGCCGTTGCCAACAGCGGCTCTGTCCCTCATGGAGTAGTATCCAAGGGTGCTGTCGTAAAAGGAGTTCATAACTATGCCATGATGATCGGGGTGCAAACCCGTTGCCATGGAGTAGTGGTTTGGAAATGTTTTGGAAGGGTAGCAGGGGATAAGTGCTTTTGCTTTAACTCCCTCCTTCGCAATTTTATCAAGGTTGGGTGTATTGGTTAGGGTGCTGTAGTCCCATCTAAACGCATCTAACGACAGCATTACAACGTACTTGTCGTTTGTAGCACTTTGGGGAAAGGCTACAAATGGGAAAGTTAGCCCTAAGGCTAGCAAAAGTAGTATCGATTTTGTTACCAGTTTCATGTTTGTTGTTTTGGTATCACTATGATTTCGTTTTATGCTGCGCGTTTAGCTGCATTATCTTTTTTATGTAGCTGTTTACGTCGAATTTCCGTTTGCAGCCTTGGTAGTTCATGTAGCGTATTTTCCCAAAGATAGCGCGTTTACCCCACGCACGGTCGTGTACGCCCCCAATGGCCCAAGCTATACCTGCGTACCCATTGGGGTCGCGACCATCTATGCTGTACTTATCGTTAAGGTAAATGGCATGCGCAAGGGCGGTTTCTGGTGTAGCAGTCCACTCAAGAATTTTTTTAGCCCAGTACATGCGCATAAAGCCGTGCATTTTTCCAGTTATAACCAATTCGAGTTGAGCCGCATTCCATAAATCGTCGTGGGTGCGGCCTGTTTCTAACTGATAAAGGGAGTACAGATACTCCCGTTGATCGGCTCTATGCTCATTTAACGATGTTTGCGCCCAAGGGTGAAATCCTTCAAACCTATCGTAGCTGGGGTTGTATAAACAGAAGTTGTCGGAAAGTTCGCGCCTAACAATTAGCTCCTCCAAAAAGGCGGCTTTATCGGTTTCTGGGGCGTTGGCTTTTATAACATCAATGGCCACTTTTTGTGCCGACAGCTGTCCAAAGTGAAGGTATGCCGAAAGGTTGCTTTGCGCATCTAGGTTTGGATTGTTGCGTTGCTGGGCGTACCCGTTTAGCCGTTCTGTAATAAACATGTTAAGGGTTAGCTGTGCCGCCCTTTCGCCTGGGGGAAGCCAGCTGATAGGCGCAACACTTATATCGGGATTAAGCCAATTTAGAACTTCATCCCAGTTTGTTTTATCGGCCTTGCTTGCCTTTATCACCTTTGGTAGGCTTGGGAAATCAACAAGAAATTGAGGTAGCAGCTTTTTAATTTTAGGGCGAAGGGTGTATGCTCCAAACTCCGCTTTTTGCGAAGCAAGCCTACAGGGAACAATGTTATGGGCGTCAACCTCAAGGTGAGGAATAGAAATTTGCTTGTCGAGTTCCTCTTTCCAGTTTTGTTTTATTCTTAGGGGATCAGAATCGCTAACTAGCATTGCTATTTGGTTTACCCTAATAAAGGTTGTGAGTTCTTTTGCAGGATTGCCTTTTAGCAGATGGAATGCAATTCCTTTTTTTAATAATGACTGCTCAACCTCCATTAATCCGTTTAGCATAAACTGGTAATGCCTAATACTGGCATTGGGGAACGTTGGTGCCAGGCAGAATGCAACATGTACTGGAGCGCTATTCTGGTTGGCCAGCTCAATGGCATAAAGTAACGCCCAGTTGTTATTTATCCTTTGGTCGCGCGACATCCAGTAAACAACAGAACCTCCATTGGAGGTTCTGTTGTTCCGGTTAAAAACCCTTTGCTTATCAATCATTTCAGGAGTGTGTTGCGTATATGTATTGCTACATCTTGGTTTTTTTTAGTACGTCGTGTGAGTGCATCAGTATTTCAACGTATTGTGCCCGTCGATAAGCAAACGGATCCTTTAGGTTTACTTTTGCTAGTTTACCCTTGAAATCATCAATTGTATTGTATCCCTTTTTGTCCATCCAGTTTGATATGTCGTTTAGTATGGTTCCAATGTACTTGATGTCCTTCTGGTACAGGGCGCTAACTACCTGAAATGCGTTGGCGCCCGCTAGCATGGTTTTTATTGCGTCTTCGCCAGTAAGAATACCGCTAGCGCTACAAATATCGGCTGCAATGTTTCCGTATAGCAGGCCAGTAAAGCGCACCGATAATCGGGCATCGTGGCTACTGCTAAGCATAATGGTTTGTTCCAGGTGCTCGGTTTCAATGTTAATATCGGGTTGGAACATCCTGTTGAACATAACAAATCCTTCAACACCTGTTTTGTCCATGCGGCTAACAACGTGAAGCGGGTTTGTGTAGAATGGGCTTATTTTAACGGCTATTGGAATTTTAATGGCTCTAATAACCTTGTTTAGTGTTTCTAAATGGGTGGCAATTATATCTTTACCTTCAAGTTCAAAATCCTTTGGGGTTGTGTAAAAGTTTATTTCAAGGGCATCAACGCCCGTTTGTTCAATTTGCTTGGCGTATTCAACCCAAGTATCCATGTATATGGCGTTTAAACTGGCAATTACGGGAATTGAAACAGCTTGCTTTGCTTTTTTTAGCTTGAGCAGATGCTCCGTAGGGCCAGCATGCTTCATGGTTGGGAAAATTTTGGTCATTTCGGCATGGAGCTCACTAAACTCAGCTAGTTCGCTGTTTAATTCGAGCTCTTCCAGTTGGATTTGCTCCTCAAACAGCGTTTTAAAAACTATGGCACCAGCACCAGCATCTTCCAGTGCTTTTAATTTCTCTGGCTCATCGGTTAAAGAGCATGCACCCACTATTAGGGGGCTTTTTAGCTCTAGTCCTAAGTACTTGGTTTTTAGGGTTGCCATGGCTATTGCTTTTTAGGTTAGTATTAGTTTGAGCTGGAATTATAAGCGTTGAGTAGCGACTGGATTAGCTTTTGGGGATTTTGAGGCCAGTGGTAATCTGTAAAGTTCTCTCCGTTAATGGCTATTACTAAATTTTTATCGGGGGCAATGTAAACGTATTGGTCTCCGTAGCCTGCGGCAAATATTAGGGGATTACCATCGGGTTGCTTATCAATCCACCACAAAAAGCCATACTGTAAGCTGTTGTTTTTTATTTGTGGCGATGTGGCCATTGCCACCCACTCCCTGGAAACTATTGAGCGGTTTTTCCATTGCCCTTTTTGGTTAATAAGCAGTCCTATTTTAGCCATGTCCTTAGTGGATAGGTAAATGCCACCCCAGGCTGGATTTCCATTTCGGGGGTACGAGTCCCACTTGTAATTGGTAATGCCTAAGGGGGCAAACAGGTACCTGTTGGTAATGGATTCGAAATCCATTTTCATGGCACGGCAAATAATCTCTTTAAGAATCTCGGTGCAGCCGCTATTGTAGTTGAATTTTGTTCCGGGGGGGCTTTCTAGCGGAAGGTTAAAAATGGACTCGTACCATTTATCCCTAGAGTTGGTTAGCTCAACAAGGGCGTTATCGGCGTAGCTGTAATGCGGATTCCACTCGTTCCAAGCAAACCCCGCGGTTTGGTCAAGCAGGTGCCGTATGGTTATGCTTTTCTTTTCAGGCGATTGCTTGAAAAGGTTTTCAAGTTCGGGGAAATAGGTGTAAGCAGGCTTATCAACCGATGAGATTAAGCCTTTATCCAAACCAATTCCTACTAGAATTGAGGTTATGCTTTTGGTAACGGAGCTAATGGGATGAAGCGTATTGGAGGTACTTACTCCAAAGTAGATTTCGGTGTCTATTTTCCCGTCTTTGGATATTACTAAACTGCTTATTTTTCCGTAGAGGCCACTTCTAATATCAGCCTGAATAATTTTAAGTGAGTCAACAGACAAAATGCCCGCTTTAGCAGCTGCTTGCTGAAGGCAAAGGAGCACTATGGCAATGAGTAGTGATTTGAGCCGACCTGTGATACTAAAAAGCATATTTTTTCTGATTGATGATAATCATTTAAAATTACGCAAAATATTGAAATCGGGCATTCTTTGCCTACCTATTTAACCAGTAAGGAGCCATTTGGTTCATTCGCTTTGGGTGGAATGTTACGCATAGCTGCTTGTTTTAGGTTAGCCCCAAGGGATATAGCTTTGTACACCAATTGTAGCCTGTGCTTTTGGTGTATTTATTGTTTTGCAATCATAATGAGCCTGTTGTTGCAAACCTTTTGTTTAGTTGTACGTATTAACTGGCATTATCTTAATGTGAGATGTTTCTTAGGCGATTTGTACTAGCGCTAGTTGCGTGTATCTGTTTTTTTGGTGCATCGGCCAAAAACCTTGGCGTACTTGAGGCCGATTCCTTGTTCATAAGGCCATATCCGTGGAAATACTCCGCTCGTTTCTTTTCATCAACCAGAATTATTGATTTTAGCCTAAGTAATGGGTTTGAGAAGGGGAATGCCAAGGTGGAAACCATTTATAAGCCAAATAATATTTTTGCCATTGGTGCGTCGGTATCATATAAAAACTTGGTGCTATCGTATGCCTGGAGTACACCCTTTTCTCTTAGGAAAACCAGTTATTACGGTAAAACTAGCATTAAGGATTTTAATGTGAACCTTACTCAGCGCTTTGGTGTGCTGTCGTTTTACTATAGGAATTTTAAGGGGTTTTATATTGCCAATGCGCCCGATATTATTGAGTCTTGGGTTAAGGGTAGCCCCCAGCCCTTGCGCCCCGATGCCGATTTTATTACCATTGGTGGGAGTATTCTTGTGAATTTTAATCCAAAGCGGTACTCGCTTAATGCCGCAATTAAGCAAACGGAGCTGCAAGTACAGGATGCCTGGGCGCCGCTGTTGCTAGCCGAATACTCCGATAACAGCTTTGCTGGCGATTCATCGCTAATTCCGAGTACCGTTAAGAGCCTTTTTTTTGAAGGAGAGCCTATTAATAGGGTTACTTATAAGGGAATTAGCGTTTTGCCCGGAGCTTCGTACTTTGTTAACTTTAATGGTTTTTTTCTAAATCCGATGCTTTTTGCTGGGCCCGGGTATTTTGAAAAGGGGTATAAGCACTCACCAGGTAATAGTAGCTACGAAAAAGATTTTTCCATAAAAACCTCTATACGGGTGCATTCTGGTTATAACTATAAACGCTACACCATGGGTGTGGTTTTTAACCATGAGCAAATCTTTATTCCCGATGGGCATTTTAGCTTTAGGTCGGGGGTTACGTATCTCTCCTTTTCTGCAGGACTAAGGTTTTAGCCTAAAACGGTAAATGCTGCCTCTAGTTTTTCAAGGGCAAGGTTTATGGTATTGTGTGGGCAAGCAATGTTCAAGCGCTGAAACCCTTCGCCCTGTTTGCCAAACGTAGCGCCGTTGTTTAACCCAATTCCTGCGTTGTGAACAAGAATGTGGTTTAGCTCCTTTTCGGTAAGGTTGAACTTTCTGAAGTTGAGCCAAAGCAAGTAGGTGCCCTCAAGGGGAGAAAGGCCTATTTGGGGTAATCGGTCTTTTATGAACAGCCTAACTATTTGCTCGCTAGCTTAAAGGTAGCTTAGCAGCTCGTTTAGCCAAGCAGCACCCTGCTCTGTGTATGCCGCTTCAACTGCTACTGGGCCAAGAATGTTCCCCATTCCAGCCCCAGTTTTCTCTAGCTCTTTTTTGTACTTATCGCGTAGCTGTGCATTGGAAATAATGGCAAACGCAGTGGCAAGTCCAGCAATATTAAACGTTTTGCTTGGCGATGAAAATGTAATTGTGATATTGGCAATACTTTCGCTAATGGATGCTAGGGGGATGTGTTTGTGAGGAGCAAAAATAAGGTCGGAGTGAATTTCGTCTGAAATAATAAGCGTTCCGTATTTTACACATAGATTTCCCAGCGTAGAGAGCTCCTCCTTGCTCCAAACCCTTCCTACAGGGTTGTGGGGATTTGATAGGATAAGCATTTTGGCTCCATTACGCAGGTGGTGCTCAAGGTTATCAAAATCCATAGTATAGCACCCATTGTTTTCCAGTAATGGGTTTAGAATAAGCTTGCGGTTGTTATTCTCTACTGTATGGAAGAACGGATGGTAAACCGGCGGTTGAATAATGATGCTGTCGGCCGCATTGGTTAGCGCAGTAATAGCATGGTTTAAGCCGCTAACAACTCCGGGGCAAAAAGCAATCCATTGGTTGTTAACAGCCCATTCATGCCTTTGCATAAGCCAGCTAGATATTGAGTTGAGGTAGGCCTCGTTTCTGAAACCGTAGCCCAGAATGGGGTGAGCTAACCGTTCCCTAATAGCCTCAATAATAAATGGTGGCGTGGCAATATCCATATCGGCAACCCACATGGGGATAACAGAGCTGCTGCCAAAAATATTTTCCCTCAAATCGTACTTAACACATGAGGTTTTCTCTCTGTTTATGCTGGTGTTGAATGGTGTGGCCATAGCGCATGCTTTTTTTTGATAACCAAAGATAACCTAAATATGGTACAACCTGTGCTAAAAGGAAACCGGCACTTCAACCCTTTTATGAGCCGAATGCCGGTTAGTATGTTTGCAGTAAAGCTAACTATGCTTTAGTAAGATCGCTTAGCTTAGAGAATGATAGGTCAACCATGGAAAGCAAGTCGTTAAAAACAGTCCTAAAATACTCACGGTTTTGCTTTCTATCAGCCTTTTTGTCAGAGTGGTTTACGCGGTGTATTAGCTCGTTGCGCTTTTCAACAACCTCGTTCATAAGGGTAATAACTTGGTCTTGCTTCTTGTTACCGTTAAGGTAAAGGTAAGTGTAGCAATCAGAGATTACCTCGTTCACAAGGAAATCGATATCCTTTTTAAGTTCTCTTTTCTTAGCCATTTTTTAAGTTGTTATGTTTCAGGTTGCAAAAGTATGAATTTTAATTGAATTGTAGCTATGGAGTGGGTAAGAAGTTGAAATAAAAGGGCTCTCTTTTTGTCGATACACGGTATAATTAATCAATGGAGGACTGTGTAAGTATTGCTTATTGGTTGCGAACTTAGCATGTGGCGTTTAATGAATTTAGGATGATGTGGCATCATTTTTACTAAATAGAATTGAAGAACATTTCGTTGGGCATTGTTTCTGTATTAACCGTCTTTGATAAGGATAAATCTGTGCAGAAAATTTGTGAGCCATAAATGCTGTAAATGGATACATTTAAGTAAATGGGGAAATCTTCAAAAATTAATTAGCCTGAAAATGTTAGTGTAAAACTATTGTTTCAGTCTAAAAGTAGATATGGTTAATGTTATGGGCATAGCCCCAGGGTTCAGTTTGTAAAACTCACTTTTTAAGATAATCTGTAAAATAGTATGATTAATGGGGCTGCCAAAAGGAATTATAACTATTGAATTAAAGATCTTATTGACAGCCCCATAATGTAACGTGTTACTGCTTAATGACTTTGCGAGCAATAGTTTTACCCTCTGCTGTTTTAAGTATTACTAAGTAAATACCTTTGTTTAGGCTTTGGGTCGATAGGACTACAGTATTGTTTCTGTGGTTGTTTTGCTGTATTACTGTTTGTCCAATGGTGTTAACCACAACTATTTGGGTAAACCTACCGGCGTTAGTAATGGTAATGCTATTGCTAAACGGATTTGGCCCAATTGATACATCGCTAAGTATATTTTCCTGCGCGCTAAGGAAAACCAGCGAAACGTTTTCTGCTACATTATCGCCGTTAACTTCAATAGTACCATTGTATGTTTCGTACTGGTTTAGGGTAATGGTGTATGGATATGAACCATCTGGAAGTTCAATACTTGCCACACCCGATGAATTGGTGGGTATTGTTTGGCTATTGATAGCAATGCTTGCACCTTGAATTGGGTTAGTTCCATCGGTAATTGTAAAGGTAATGGTGTGTTCTGCTGGTGATTCCTCTACAAATGTTACGTAAACGGTTTTGTCCTCGTTCATTGTAATTGTTGTGGTGGCTTCGAGAGCCTCAGCCACCGAGCCTGTCCAGCCTTCGAACTGCCAGCCATTGTTGGCAATGGCTTCAAGGTTTAGGGTTGTGCCTGGGTCAACGGAAATTGAGGTTGTGTACTCTTCATTGTTCACCTTAACAACGCCTTCGCCCACTATGGTAATGGTGAGGGTATGTTTTACTGAGAAGGTTGGGTAACCATTGTTCTCTGCTGCTGATATTCCCCATACATTTTCAAAATCCCAGCCTGCATTGGTGTAAGTGCTGCTCTCCTTCATTTCGGCGGTTGTTTTGCCTTCGCCGCCATCGCTTTCCGTTCGTTCGGATGTTTCGGTATCCCAGAAACTAGCGGTTATTGTACCATCATCGAGTACTGCGGCAAATCCGCCTGCATTACTTACGTTTGCAGTAACGCTGCCAATGCTGTAGGAGTATTTTATTTGCGATTCGTAATTATATCCAACAAACCCCCCCACGTTATTACAACCGCTTACATTGCCCGTTGCATAGGTGTTTTCGATAGTTGCAGAATTGTTGACAGTACCAATGAACCCTCCGATGTTGTAGCTTTCATTGCTGTTTGCATCAGGAGAACCCGTTACCAAACCAGTAGAGTAGCATTTTTTAATTGAACCACCCTCAGCAGTACCAATAAAGCCGCCAACATCATCTTTCCCTGAAACATTACCATTGCTATGCGATGCGAATATCCTTGCTCCGCTGCCCTCGCCTGCAAATCCGCCCACAAACTCTTCGCCTTCAACGTTACCAGTGCTGCTGCAGTTGTCAACACCGCCAGTATCGCCATTCCCTCCTAAATGTCCAATAAGGCCACCAATACGACTTAATCCATGCACATCTGCCGAACTGGTGCATCCTATCATTTTTTCAGTCCAGATGTATGAGCCAACCAAGCCGCCCACATGGCTAAATCCATCTACATTTCCGGAGCTGTGGCAGTTATCAACGCTTGTCCAGTAAATTTTACCGGCAAGCGCACCAACGTAGGAACTTCCTGAAATATCGGCATCAATAATTTTGATATTGATAAGTTTGCCTTCATTTGCCTCAACATTACCAAACAATCCAATAAAATCATCATCGCGGTTTATGTATAGGTTCGATATGGTGAAGCTTTGCCCGTTGTAAACCCCGGAGAAGAAGTTGTAAGTGCTGTTGCCTATTGGGCTCCAGCCCTTGCCATTATCCCAGTCCTTAATCGCTTCGGGGAATTCTATATTGGCTGTTTGCAGGAAGTGCTTATTCCACTCTTCGGCGTTGTCGCTTATCCATTTTAGGTTATGCCATGTGGCAATTTGGTAGGGATTATCCACGGTTCCTTCGCCCTGTGGCTCGTAATTCACATACGATGGATATCCGTTGTTTACCGTCTCGCTAATTTGCCATACCATTACAAAATCCCAATCGGTATATGTGCTTTGCACTTTCATTTGGGCAGTGGTTTTGCCCTCACCGCCATCGCTGGTGGCAAAGCCCGATGTTTCGGTATCCCAGTAAGAATTGATGATTGTTCCTTCGGAATCGTATCCAACTAATCCACCTAAAGAATAAGCGTATCCTTGTTGCTGCTCGGGAGCTGAAATGGTCCCTACGCTGAATGAGTTTTTGATTTCGCTTTTGAAATTAGAACCAACAAGACCACCAATTTCAGATGTTCCGGTTGCAACCACATTGCCGGTACTGTAGCAATCTACTATATGGCTCTCTGTGTTTGTTGAACCTGCTTTCCTTGCATTTAGCCCCACGAGTCCACCCACTTTCCACTCGCCATTAACGGTAACCGAACTGTGGGATTTTTCAATGTATCCATCCTCATTATTGCCAACTATACCTCCCACATTTTCACCACCGGTTATGGAGCCACTTGCAGAGCTGCTAAATACTCCAAAACCATTATTGTAGCTAGAAATGCCTGTGTATTTACCTACAACTGCACCAACATTATCCTTACCAGTGATATTTACATTTTCAAGTTTAATGTTTTTGATTACAGCATATTCGGTGTATCCAAATAGCCCAACATTGTCTTGGGTTGGTCTGTTTATGTAAAGGTTTTTAATTGCGTAGCCTTTACCATTGTAAACTGATTTAAAGGCCTTGCTATCGTGGTCTAAATCAAACTCTTTTTCTTTACCAATAGGCAACCAGCCTCTACCCATTCCCCAGGTTTCGATGGCTGGGGTAGCGTTGGCAAGGTCGATATCGGCAGTTTGCTCAAAGTAGTAAGGGTTATAGTTGTTCTCGTCGAACCAGTAGTTTGGATTTTGACTAAGCCAATACAAGTTTTGCCACGTGGCAATTAAAAAAGGTGACTCTTCGCTGCCATAACCCTCGGGCATAATTGCTTCTGGTGTTTCATTTGTTGGTTCAGCAAATTGCAGGTGGGGGTATCCGTTGTTAGTTGAGGCGTCAAGTGCCCACACCTTATCAAAATCCCAATTGGTAAAAGTGCTTTGCTGCTTCATTTCGGCAGTGGTTTTACCTTGTTCATCACCGCCGCTTTCTGTTTGTTCTGAGGTTTGGGTATCCCAGTACGAGTTTATTACTGTGCCCACGTTATCGTAGTAGGTATTGCTCCCCACAAAACCACCAATACCTTCTGAACCACTTGAAGTTACGTTACCTGCGCTGTAGCAGTTTTCAATAGTACCCGATGAGTTATTACCAACGAAGCCGCCTGTCCATTCCTTCCCTGTAACGCTTGCCGTTGAGTATGAGTTTGTAATGGTGCCTCCATTACTAGCAACCAAGCCACCTGCTGTCCAATCGCCAGTATTAGTCATGCTTCCAGTGCTGTAACACTTTTCAACTGTTGTGTTGCTACCCTCAGAGACCAATGCAGCAACCATTCCAATGGCTCCCGTAACATCAACATCAACTAATCCTAAATTTACAATGGTTGCATTCTCGGTGTATGCAAATAGGGCTGCGTATGTTTCGGTGGCATCTATGTATAGATTCTTTATTGTGTAACCCTGCCCGTTATAGTAGCCTGTGAACGAGCGAGCAGGGTCTGGCATTGCGTAGTAGCCAATGGGCTCCCAGCCTTTTCCCCCGTTCCAGGTGTTTATTGCAGGTTCAGCATCCGCAAAATCAATATCGGCCGTCTGAATGTAGCTCTTCCCCCATTCCTGAAAGTTGTCCTTTTGCTGGCTTAACCAGTACAGGTTTTGCCAAGTGGCAATTTGGTATGGGTTGTTCTCGGTGCCACTGCCCTCGGGCTTGGTAGCGGTTTGGGCCATAAGGGCTGTGCTGAACAGCCATATGGCAATTGTTAGTAGTAGATTTCGTATCATGTTTGTATTGTGTTAGAATTTAGGGATTTGTATTATTCTTTTATGCAGCGAACTGAGAACCCATTAGCAAATACAAGGTTAGTAACGCTTCCAGTATTACTAGTTCTCTCAATGTAAAGGGTATGCGCACGGGTTTCGTTGTACTTTGATTCTGACCAGTATCGGCCAAAGTCTCCAGCCTTTTTAAAGTATCCTTCCTCGGTTCTGTATCCACCCATTTTCGAGTTGTAGCCTGTTTTTCCACCTTTCATTAGCTGTTTTGCCCTGTTGTTTGCCGCGGAGCTGCCTGTGCTTTTTATAAGATTTTGGTAATCATCATAAGTGGGTAGTCTATACCCTTGGGGTGCAAGCCCACGGGGGTCGCTTACTGCGTACCAGTTGTACAGCTTGCCATACTTTTTGCCGTTGGCGGGGTCGTTATTTAGATAGCACCAGGCGGGTTTACCCTCCTTGGCGGCCTGTACCCACTCCTCGTCGGTTTTGGCCTCAGGAATGGGGTCGCCATTGCGGAAGGTTGCAACATCAAGGTTGTCGCTTGCCCAGTTGTAGTTGCCGTAAATGGCCTTGGTGGCCACCTTGTCAACGGTTCTGTTTACCAGCTTGCTGCTGGTTAGGTTCGATACTTTGCACCCACTAATGGCAAGTGCAAGAATAGTTAGGATTGAAAAGATTTTGATTGCTTTCATTATGCTTTAGTTTTGGGTTTATATTGGTATTGTTTTTATTCAGTTCATTTCGAAAGTAAAGCAACACAAAAAAACTCACCCTTTTTGGGTGAGTTTTGAAAGCGTACTTAATGGGTTTGAAAGCGTTTTGTTTATATCATTTTTAGAGGTATGGGAATGTATTTCTCCATTCTAACCTATTGCTTTACCAACCGGAACACCTGCTTTTCTCCATTGTTTAAGAATACAGTAACAATATATACTCCCTTATTCAATCTACTAGTGTTCAGTGTATTACTGCTTAGGGGTTGAGATAATACATTTGTACCCGTAGATGTGTTAATCATTATGCTATTGACATATTGATAATTAGCTATATAAATAACATCTTTAAATGGATTGGGGTAGAGTGAAATACCATTTGCCAGATGAGACTCGCTAGAGGTTGTATTTGATTCAAGAACTAAGTTAACCGTTGTTTCCTCCTGAAAATTTATCTCCGCATTGTACGTTTTGTAGTTGGGATGGGTAACGGTATAGGCATAACTTGCAAATGGGAGCGTTACGCTTGCCAATCCGTTGCTGTTTGTTGCTAGCTCCTCTTGGTTAATAGCTATTGTTGCATTGGAAATGGGTTGACTGTTTGCTTTTACCGAAAATGTGAGCATTTCATTGGGGGGATTATTATCGCCAATTCTACCAACCCAAATATCTACCAATGGTACATCATTCATCTCAAAAGAAGTAAACGAGAATGAATCGAAATTGGCCGTTCGTAAAAAAAAGCCAGTTGCGTAAATATTGTTATAATTGTCAGCAGCCAAAGCATTTGTATAACTTCCCGAGGGGCTACCATGGGTACTCACTGATTTAGCCCACACATACTCCCCATGGCTACTTATTTTTGTCACAAATGCATTTGGACCAGTATGATTTTTAGTAAAAGTTTGTGAGCCAAAGGTTATAGAATATTGTATTTCATCAGCATAACCATAAACCCAATGACCCCATTTTCCTCCCACATAGCAATAACCTTCATTATCAACAACAATAGAACTTCCCCAGTTTTCATTATCGGCACCATTGCCCAATGCCCACAAGAATTGACCGCTGGAATTTAACTTAGCAACAAATAGATTGATATAATTAGGCTGAGCCAAAACGGTTGTTCCAAACTTAGGAGTACCCTGATATTCTCCTGTTATATAAACATTCTGATCGGAATCAATAGCAATAGCGTGGGCATAGGCTGCAGCCTGGGCTTCGTCATTTGGTAGTGTAGCGTGGTTTGCCCAAACAAATTCTCCTTCACTGTTTAATTTTGTAATAAATACATTAAAACTACCTGTACCATCGGAATAGCTATCTAAGGTTGTTTCGCCAAAAATTGCAGTACCATCATAGTAGCCAGCAATATAATTATTACCTTCCGGATCTGCTTTTATTGAGTAACTTCTAGCAACCAGCCAACCATCCTCAGGCACCTCAATACTTTTTGCCCATAAAAAAGTACCTTCATTATTGAGTTTTGTAATAAAGGCTGCATCAAAGGCAGTACCTTGGGAACTTTCAGTTCCATTTAAAGTGTAATTACCAAATGTTACTGTACTTTGAAACACTCCTGTTACATATATATTATCATTCTGATCAAGATCAACTGCAAAGCCATCGGCAGCCACATTTCCATCAGTTCTAGAAACCCATAAGAAATTCCCTTCGCTATCCAATTTAGTAACAAAGAGACCACCTCCTGACACCTGTATATGACCAAAAGTAGCATTATTATTATTATTACTACGGTAAGTACCAACAACTACAACATTACCTTCGCTATCAACAGCAACGCCTCTAGCTACATCACCGCCATTACCACCAGCTCTTTTGGCCCATAAGAAGTTACCATTCTTATCCATTTTAGTGATATAAATATCAAAACCACCTACTGTTTGTATTGAAAAATCGCCAAACTGAGCAATTCCGCTAAATTTTCCGACAGCATAAACATTCCCTTGATTGTCAGTGCAGATTGCTTCTCCACTATCTTCCCAAACTCCGCCTGCCTGCTTAGCCCAGTTCCATTCTTCTGCTTGCAGGTTTGTATAACCTAAATGCATGGTTAGCAAAACCATAAAGATTTTAAGTAATGTTTTCATTGTTGTATCCATTTTAGTTATGATTTGTTGTAGTTTAATCAAGTTCTGTCAGCATACTGATGCTTCACCAATGTAAAGCAAAACAAAAAAACTCACCCTTTGGGGGTGAGTTTTGAATTTGTAGCTAAAGGATTTGAATGCGTAACATTTTTTAGGATGTTAGCATATCTACGCAGCTGCTATTGGTTAATTTCACTAAATTTTTTGGCTCCTTTTGCTTTGAGTGTCTCGGTAATCCGTGTAGCTTTATTTCTAAGGTCTTCCTTTTCAATATCTAGGCGAGGCAACATCAAATCAAGAGGAGTTTGTGTTCCTCGAAATACGTAATTAACATCAGCACCCTTCTCAATGAGTAGATTAAAGAGGGGCTCAATATCATGCCTGAAATTTCGATAAAGTAGGATAAATAACGGACTTTGGATATTAGTTACCAAGTTAACATTGGCACCATTTGCAATTAACTGTTTGCATAGCACTTCAGACTTAGGATAAGTATTTCCCGCATTAGCCAGAACGACAACAAGCATGCTATTCTCTTCGTTTTCTTTCATCCAGTCGCGCTCAATTACTTTTACTCCTTTTTCAAGAAGGTAAACAGCTTTATCTAGATAAATATCTTGAGTTGCTTGTTGGTCTAATCCTAGTATTAAATGATGTAAGGCATTCCTGCGCTGTTGTTTATTAGTTACGACTATCACATTAATATCTGTAGTTTCATCAACTAGTTTTTTGAATAGTTCAAAATCATTTATGTTTTTAACGGCAGTCATAAACAGCTCCTTGCCCTCTTGGGCATCTGTATTCAGCTTGGCTCCATTGGCTAACGCGTAGCTAATTAGCTCCGTGTTATTGCCCCTTATGGCAGCAGCTAGCGCAGTATTGATATCTATATCATTGCCAAGTATTGATGTTATAAAGTCTAGGCTAGCGAAATCCACTATTCTCTCGAATGCCGAAATACCATCCTTGTCCTTGGCTTTTATATCAGCCCCATTAGCAATAAAAAGCTTAACTAAAGGTTCCATATCTTGCGCTGAGTAGGGTTTTTGCCTTTTGTGAAAGGCATTTAGTGTTCTCGATGAGGATGAACCAAATTTTAAGAAAGCGCAAAGAGCATCCTCGCCATCATCATTCAGCAAATCAACATCTGCTTTCTTTAGTAATAAAACCTCTAATGCATTTTTTAATCTGTCTGCATCACCTTCAGTTTTATTGGCTCGGCTATTATACGAGGCTAAAACACGATGAATAATTTTTATTGAATCCTGGTTTATTGCCTGATCAATGGTTTGGTAGGGTTCTATTACCCGCTCAACATAAATCCATCGAGATAAATCGTCAATATAGGATCTGATTTCAGCTAGGTTCTTTGTGGCTAGGGCTGGATCGATATATGGCCTTCCTTTGGAAGGTTTAGTTACAGTTAGGGATTCTGCCGCTATTTCTGATTGGTTTATAGCACTTACCCTAGTTTCTGTATTCTTTTTTGTTGTACTACTCGATTGTGTTGTTGTAGTTTTTGTGCTTGAGCATGATGTCCCAACAAAAATAAGGGCAATGACTGTTAGTAAGTGGTTTGTTTTCATGGACTTTATGGTTTGGTTTTTTGATTGTGGAATTCGCGTTCTCGTAATTGATGTAATAAAGCAACAAAAAAAAACTCACCTTTTGGGGGTGAGTCTTGAATGTGTACGTAGTACATTTGAATGTGTAAACCTACCTTTCCACTTGATTACCATTCTCATCGTAGGCAAACCACTCGCCAACCTCTTCGCCATTCTCAAACTGGCCTTTTACGCGGATTTGACCGTTTTCGTAGTAGGTAATCCACTCACCATTTAATTGACAATCTTTGTAGTTCTGCTTTTTGCTAACATTTCCATTTTCGAAGTATTCAATCCATTCGCCATCTTCAGCACCATTAGCATAGTTGCGTTTGTAGCTAACCTGTCCGTTTGGTAAGTACTCAATGTGCTCGCCGTGCTGTTTGCCATCAACAAACCCCGTTTTTTGGTAAACGGTAGCACCATCGGAGAAATAGGCATATGCAGTTCCTGTAAATGGCTTGTCGGATTTTGGTAGGTAGGCTAGGCCTGCTCTATCCTCCAGCTCATGGATTTTAACTTCTTTTACCTCTTTTTGGCTGTTTCCGCATGCTGCCAGCATAAGTAGCGCCGATGCAATAATCATTAGTTTTCTCATAGTTGTGATTTGTTAGTTAAAAAATAGAGTGTTATGTTATCTAATCCTTAGTCCAGATCCTTGTATTCAAATCCATTTCGTTAATTATCACCTCTACTAGGGTGAACAAGCTGTGAATCTCCTCAATATCCTTGAAGCTAATGGGCTTTCGAATGTTGGCTTCAAATAGCTCTCTCCCTGTGAAGAAGCCAAAATTAACTCTGTTCTTGGTGAACGAGATAACGGGTCGGTAGCCAATCGATTTTTCAATATTAAGAATTGCTTCCATCATTCTTGGGGTAAGTACGTAGCGTGCCTCGGTGTGGTTCTCGGTGGAGCTCATCCCCTTGGCGGCTTCAATAAGTTGGGAAATAGATATGCCACCACTAACCGCATCCATTACTTTATGCATATTTGTGTGTACCTCAAACCTCTTATCAAACTCGGGGTTTTCCATCTTAACACGGGCGCTTCCTCCATCAATCAGAACTATTTCAGCTGGCTTAACCAATATGGTTCCATTCAGATTCTTGTTAAAATCGGCGTGAATAAAGAAGCCTCGGAAGCTCTCACGCTTTATCTCTTCATTATCCTCGTTGTAGGCCTTTCCGTAGGTAACCAAATCGCAGCATTCAAAATCAGTTTTCCCAATTTTACCCGACATGTAATCGTCGCACGAAATATCTACAATGGGGCCGAAGATGTGGCTATTCTTAACGGCATCCATACTTATTGATCCCTTGGGGTCGTAATTCCAATTGGTATTTAGCATCTTAAACACGGGGCGCACCACAATCTCCTTGTAAACCTCGCGGTACTTATCCAATGGTTCGCGTATGCTCCTACTTGCAAAAAGGGTAGAAATACCTGAAATCATTAGGGTTGGAAGTGTTACGCCAATTACAAGGAATAGATTATCTTCGAGCCATAGGCCAATATCGCCCGAGAGTAAACCCATAGTAACAAACACAAGAATAAGTGTTCCCAGTACTATTGGTACACCAAACGATACAAACCTCTTTTTGAGCGCAATGCTCTTACGGGTTGATTCGAGCTTGTCGAACTGTGGCTTTACTGATGAATCGAAGTAGGCTCGGATACTTTCCAGCGGGATAATGGTATTTTCTCTATTAGATTCAAAATTTTGGGGATTCGTGTTATTTTTTGTCCCTAGAACTTGCTCGAAGAGCTGATTGTACTTGCTGCTCATAGTTTTAAGTTTGATATTTTACGTATTAGTTTTCTGGCCTCACAACCGGCTCATCAACAATATTTGCAAATAGGCTATATTTCTTGTGGGTTTTGTCTTGCTCTACCTCCAACCTCAATAGGAACTCAGTATGGGTAGTGTTATTAGTAAACTGCAACTCTTGATAGTTGGCATCGGCGCTTTTAACTATGGTTTGTGCGTGATTACCGTATAACTTTCCATCAACTTTTAGGTATGCATCCTCAATGTCGAAACCGCTTATGTAAAGGGTTTTTCCTTGTGGAATTTCAACCTTGTACCAGTGAGGGGCATTAGCATCCTTTATGGTGCCTTTGATTTGCTTTCCCAATTTTAAGGTAGATGCTTTCTCTGGAGATACTCCACCTCCACTGGACAATGAAATGTAATCGCCTTTATATAGTATGTAACCAACTGCTGCAATAGCGCTTAGGACGATTAGTGCTATAATAAGTTTTCCTCTCATTTTTTTAATATTAGAGTTTGAAGTAAAGGTAATTAACCTGCTATTGTTCTAACTAAATGATTTGAAAATGATACCATTGGCTTTGAATTCGCGGGGCGTAGAGAAGGTAGTTGCGATTTGTTGCGCTGATAAAACAAGCACAGGGGTACAGAGCCAATATATGCAATCTGGCTTTGAGTGCTTTATCATCACTTAGTATTCTCGTTTCTATTCATCCTATTTACGTTAATAGGTCAAGGGCAACAATAATGCTTTCCTCTATTTTACTCTTGCCTATGTGCTTCCGTGCCTATGTGTTTAGTTTAACACCTACTCCTTAGTCCAAATACGAGTATTCAGGTTTAGCTCCTGAATAATGGTTTGGTTAAGTTCAAACAAATTGTACATAAACTCAATATCTTTAAAATTAACACCCGATGAGAAAATCTTTGGTTCAAACAGGTTTTTGTTAAAGCTCATGGCAACGTAAACCCTAGAGCCAATAAACGAGAGGTGCATTTTTCGCTTATACTTTTTGTAGATATTTACCAATGCCTCCATAATGGTAGGGGTAAGGATGTAGCGAGCTTCGGTTTGATCGGTACCAAATACTGCAAAAACCTTCTCAAACTCTGGGCTTTCTAGCTTCACCAGTTTGCCTTTGGAGCTTATTTGTAAACTTTGTCCCAGTTTTCCAAAAAGCCGTTCAGCTGTATCGGGCTCTATGTAGGTTTTCCCTTTAATTACCTTGTTAAAGTCGGCGTGGAAAAATAGCCCCCTAAATATGGTATGCCAGGTTTCTTTGGTTTGGCCATTCTTGTCGGTGGTTACAGTTTTATATTCTGTGTGTAGTTCCGAGCATCTAAAATCAGTTTTATCAATTTTTCCAATTATTAAATCGTCGCCTCTATATCTATCTACCGATTGCCTAAACAGGTCGCTTCTAAAATATTCGGGGCTTGTTATGCTCTGGTCTGGAACGTATTCCCAAGTGGGGTCAATGGCTTCAATAATTTTACTTACCACCTCTTGCTTGAATTGTTGGCGGTAAAGTTTATTTGTTTTGTACGTACGAATAAGGATGGCTACGCCCAGAATTGCCATAGGCGCAAGCAAAATAAAAGGAAGCGCTTCGTAGTGGTGCTCAAGGGCAGCAGATACGGGTATAAAAAGGACAAAAGCAAGTGCAATAACAAGAAAACCAAAAACTTGGCCTCTCATTACCTT
The DNA here is from genome assembly GCA_016931855.1 of Bacteroidales bacterium. Classification (GTDB taxonomy): domain Bacteria; phylum Bacteroidota; class Bacteroidia; order Bacteroidales; family Tenuifilaceae; genus UBA5206. The sequence goes on along the minus strand of JAFGDZ010000049.1, from coordinate 17,285 downwards.
TTTTCGTAGGCTTTCAAGGCTTTTTAGCTTGTTTTGCAGCTCGTTTTCGTAAAGGTTTTCAAGCTCTTTGCGTTCAATCATCGTTATTGACTTTTATGGTTAATTGTTAGGGCTTTGTATAAAACTAATGCTACAACATTTTGTGTAGCATTAGTTTGAAGTGAAAAAGAAAATGAAGAAGAACTTAGTTGAAAAGATTCTTTACGTTCACGTTTTGCCTTTCGGTTTCGGGGATAACAAAAACCTCTTTGCGTTTTAGTCCCATCATGCTAGCAATTATGCTCTTTGGAAATACCTGAATGGCATTGTTGTAGTCGGTAATAACAGCATTATACGTCCGACGAGCTGCCGAAATTTGCGACTCAACCTCGTTAAGTGTACGCTGTAGGTTTAGAAAGTTTTCGCTAGCCTTAAGGTCGGGATAGTTCTCTACAGCCACCATTATTCCGTGCATAGTGCCAGAAATTTGGTTGTCGAGTTCCACCTTTTCGTCAGCAGTCATTTGCCTATCGGTTGCTTTGGCCCTAAGCTGCGTAACTTTTTCTAGCAAATCCTTTTCATGGCTAGCGTACTGCTGCACGGTAGCAACCAGGTTAGGAATTAGGTCGTAGCGCTTTTTAAGCTGCACATCCATTCCTCCAAAGGCATTGTCAACCTCATTGCGCTTGCGGATAAGGCTGTTGTACATTCCAATAATAATCAGTAGTAGTAGAACTGCTGCAATAATAATAATGATTGTAGGGCTCATTCCTTATTTGTTGTTTGGTTTAGTTAAAGATAGAAAAATACTCACTCTAATAAAAGCTAATACCTTAACCTAACGTTATTTGTTGATAAAAAAGGCGTTGAAGCTAATCAACGCCTTTTTAAGGATTATAATTGAACGTAGTTATTCCCGTCGATATCCTCGAATGTAACAGAGGAATAGTTAAGCGAAGACTCAGCATCAACTGTAATGCCATGACTTCCAGAGTGGGCAATGCGTGTATTTGAGAGTGAAACTGGGTTTGAGCCTGCTTCGTCAACTAAGTTAACTGCACCCCAGTAGTCGCTTGATCCAGCGTAAAGAATTTCACAGTAATCGAATGTGCTACCAATACAGCCCTTTCTGAAATCAATTCCCCACCAGTCTCCTTTTGCTGGCGATGGGCTGTTTGATGTGAAAACAATAGGGTTTTCGGCAGTTCCTTGGGCTGTAATAACTGCGTAGGAGTCCTCCCAGTATGGGATTTCTAATTTTGCTCCTGACATAAACGTTAAAGTAGTACCAGCGGCAATAGTTAGCTTTACTCCAGAGCCTGTTGCTCCAATGCGTAGATTTCCTTCAATAATGTATGGTGCATCGTGGTTTAACCAAGTGTAAGTGCCCTGTTTGTTGAACTCTTCATCATCATTAATTAAAATACCTGTGTTTGCTGCAGCATTAAAGGAGTTGTTGGCACCAATGGTATGAACGTAATTAGCTCGAATCTCTATGGGGTTTTTAGGTGTATTAATAAAAGTGTTGTTAGTAAATTCTGTAAACTCACCATTTTTTTCAAGTTTGATGGTACTGTTTTTCATCTCTTTAAAAACACAGTTAGTAAATTTTACACCTGTTTCCTCAATATTAATGGCACCATCAATGTCGCTTCCTCCGCCTGCATATTCTACAGTTACGTAGTTGAACTCGCAATTTCGCGCTCCAGAATAGAAGAATAGACCAATGTAGTCGCCTGCTACTGGCGATGTGCTATTGGATGTAAAGAGGATGGGGTTCTCTGTGGTTCCATTTGCAATTAGCTGGGCAAAATCATTGTCCCAATAAGCTAGTTCAAATCTTGAATCCCTGGTGAACTTTATAGTAACGCCTGGGTTAAGGGTTAGCTTTACTCCGTTGCCTTGCGCTCCAATGCGGATATTACTTTGGATAATGTAGGGTGTGTTGTGTGCAAGCCAAGTATAGACACCAGAATTATCAAGGTTTTGGGTTACAAGAATGCCATAACCAGAACCTGCCGTAAAGTTATTGTTGGCACCAATGGTGTGAGCGTAATTAGCTTCAATGCTAATAGCATTTTTTTCAATATTGTTAAAGCTGTTTTGCTCAAACTTAGTGAATGCTCCATCATCGGAAAGGATTATGGCATCGTTTTTTAGGTTTCTGAATATGCAGTTGGTGAACTCAACGCTAGTACTTTCGATATATACTGTTCCCGAATATTCTTGTTTTCCGCCATATTCGAAAATACAATATTGGAAAACACAGTTTTTGGCTCCTGTGTATAAGGATATGCCATTATAGTCACCTGCCTTAGGTGCTGCACTTGCCGATGTGAATACAATAGGTTTCTTCTCTGTTCCCTTTGCTGTAATGGTAACGTATTCATCGTCCCAATAAGCAAAATCTAGCCTAGCGCCTTCCATGAATTTAATTGTGGTGCCAGGCTCAATAATCAAGTTGCTGCTAACTCGAATAGTTCCTTTAATTACGTAGGTATTTCCCTCTTCCCACGTTTCTGTTTCCAATATGTTATCGTTAATCTCTATGGTATTGCCAACAAGTGTTGGATCATCCTTTTCGCAGCTAGTAAGTAGTACCGCCAGCGAAATGGATACAATGGAAAATAGTTTTGTTCTCATAGTACAATTGCTTTAGTTAGTAATAATTACAAACTAAAGTAATTGTTAAAAACGTGTGCTTTTGGGGAGGATTTGAAGGCGTTGGGGTTGCTTTTGAAAGCGTTACTCCTTTAGAATATCCATTAAGGCTTGTTTGCGCCTGTGAGAGATGGGAACCGATACTCCGTTCTTTAGAATGATTGCTCCTCCATCAACCTTGTCAATTCGTTCAATCTGATGCAGGTTAACAAGGTATCGTTGGTGAGGTCTAAAAAAACGGTATTGGGAAAGCATTTGTTCGTACTCTTTAATGCCTTTTGATATTAATATCGCTTTACCATTACAAAGGTAAAAGGTGGTATAGCTGTTATCGCTTTCGCAGTATAGAATATCGTGTAAATCTACTAAAAAAATGGACTCCATTGTTCTGAGAACAATTTTACGATTTTTGCCCTTGTCCTCAACATGATCCAGTAGGTTTTGAACTTGCATGGCAACCTTGTTTCGCTCGTAGGTGTTAATGGCGCTCTCAACGGCTGCGCAAAACTCAGTCTCGTTAATGGGTTTTAGTATGTAGTCTATTGCGCTAAACTTAATGGCCTTAATGGCAAACTCATCAAATGCGGTAATGAAAATTACCATAAAGTTGTATGGCCTAATTTTTTGTAAGATATTAAAGCCTGTGCCACCTTTAATTTCAATATCTAGAAGTACTAAGTCGGGTTGTGTTTCAGTTAGCAACTCAATTCCGCTTTCAACGCCGTCGGCTTCGCCCACCACTTCAATGTCGGGAAAGTTCTGCGATAATAGCGTACGGTTAATGGATCTTATATCTTCCTGATCGTCAATTATTACAGCTTTTAAGTTGCTTTGGATTTTTAGCATGGTAGTATTGGTAGAAATTGAGTCACACAAACTCCATTATCAATGTTAATAATTGTAAAGTTAGGTAAATCTTTGTACTTATTTCTTAGTAAATTTAGTCTTTTACTAACAATTTCTATAGATCTGGACTTGTGTTTGCTGTTACCCGCAATATGCTCTGTCGTTATGCCCTTTCCGTTGTCAATAACCTCAACCTTTAAGTATTTATTGCAATCTGTAAGTCGTATGGTTATTTTGCCTCCTTTATTCAAATCCTTTACTCCGTGTTTTACTGCATTCTCAACAAAAGGCTGAATAAATAGTGGGGGTATATTAATTAGCTCTGTGTCCGTATCCTTGTCAATTTCAAAACTAAATGTAAATGATTTTTTTAGTCGCAACTGCTCAAATTCTAGATAGCTAGTAAGCATTTCAACTTCCTCTTCCAGAGAGATGCTATCTACCAGCGAATGCTCAAGTACGGCACGATTAAGCTGCGCAAACTTGCCTAAATATTTTGCTGCTTTGATTGGATTATTGTTGTACATAAAGCATTGTATGCTGGACATGGCATTGGATACAAAGTGAGGATTCATTTGCGAACGTGAAAGCTTTTGCTGCAAATCGGCCTCCAACGCTTTTGCATTACGTTGGCGTTGGATTTGAAGCATTACACCTAGAATTAGGGCAACTACCAAGAGGATTATTACAGTGAGACCTAGTTTTATGCGTTGGTTCTTAAGCAGATTTTCTGCTGATAGTAACCCTATTTGGTGTTCCTTTTGTTCTGTTTCAAATTTTTTCTCCAGCTCTGCAATGTGGTTAACTTTGTCGATGCTCTGTAGAGAATCATTTAAAAAATGAAATTGCTTATAATACGCTAAAGCTTTAGTGGGCTGGTTGTCTTTCTCAAAAATTGTGGCCAATTGTTCAAGGGCATTCCTTTCTTCCAGAACAAAACCATGTTCTCTTGCCTTTTGAAGAGCTAGAATGCCATAGCTTTTTGCTTGACTTAGATTGTTAAGTGCAAAATAGGAATTCGATATGTAGGTGTACTGCTCTGTTATTCCAGCCGCATCCTCAATTTCCAATGAAATTTTAAGCGTTTTTAGATGCTCTTCGAGCGCTTTTTGGGGATTTCCTTGAGCATTGTAAACTTTAGCCATATTACCAATACCAACCGCCATGGCACGCTTCCATCCAGTTATCTGGCTGTATTCATAAACTTTTCCAAAGTGGAACAGGGCACTATCGTATGCATGTTGAGAATTATAAAACTCACCAAGCAAATTGTGGAGAATAGTCTTGTTTTCTAGCTCTGGATTGGGGCTTTGGGATAAGAAGCCTCTTGCTTTATCGAGATACTTCTTTTGGTTCTCCATATCGTTTAGCTGAGAGTAAATAATTGCAATCCCTGTGTAGTTGTTAAATACCCGAGAATAGGAACTTTTCTCTCTAATTCGAAGCGATTTTTGTTGGTAGGTAAGCGCACTATCGTACATCCCCATATCTCCAAATACCTGAGCAATGTTCTCAAGTGAGTTTGAAATAGGAATAGGTTCATTTTGTGTTTGGTTGATATTTAGAGTTTTTTTGAACCAGTAAATAGCCTCACTGTTAAGACCCTGATAGCTTTTAGCCATAGCTCTAAAGTTGTACGATTCGGCCAAAAAATCAGAAAGGTTATGTTTCTCTCCATGGGCAATCATTATATTCACTATGGAGTCGTGTTTATACCAGTTTCCTTGGTATTCGTAGTAGCCCATTAGCTGCTTTAGCGCTTTGTAGTATTCACTATGATTGCTATTTCCTAGGCATTCATTTGCAGCTCTATTTAAGCTATCCTCCTTGCTTTGAAATGAGGTTTCGTAACCTTTGCAAATTGGGCTAATAAAGAGAAGTAAAAGGAGTATTATGCGCATATAAACTGGTATTGTAGAGAATTCTGTTTACAAGTATTACTAGAGAGCACTATAGTTTATACACGGTTAAAGTATCGGTATGGTAACTGTAACTTGCGTGCCCCGTTTATTAGCAGAATCAAGTGTTGAGGTTTTTATCAAAGGGATATTCTTGTGCTTTTTTCTTAATAGTTCCAACCGCTTGTTTACAATTTCGCCCGAGCGCGAAACATGCTTAATACTTTTTGTTGATTGTGAATTAATCCCTTTTCCGTTATCCTCAATTTCAACCTTTAGCATATTATTTCCATCTGAGAATCGAATAGTTATTCTTCCCTCTTCATCTAAATCTTTTATACCGTGCTTCACTGCATTTTCAACAAAAGGCTGAATAAAAAGCGGAGGAATACTTATCATCTCCAGATCCAAATTCTCATCAATATCAAAATTGAACGTAAATGAATTATTTAGCCGTAATTGCTCAAACTGTAGGTAGTTAGCAAGTATTTTAATTTCTGCCTCAAGCGAGATGCTGTCCACTAGCGAATGCTCAAGCACGGCACGATTAAGCTGCGCGAACTTGCCCAAATATTTTGCTGCTTCGCTTGGATTATTCTTGTACATAAAGCATTGTATGCTGGACATGGCATTGGATACAAAGTGAGGATTCATTTGCGAACATGAAAGTTTGTGTTGCAGGATTGTTTCAGTCATTTTTGAGTTTCTGCGGCGTTGTAGGTATAATGTAATTGCCAGAATAGATGTTAGGGTAAGTATCGTTAACAAAGCGAGCCCCAGTTTAATACGTTGATTTTTTATGTAGTTGTCTTTTGATAGCAGTGCTATCTCTTGTTTGTGTTGATTGGTTTGGTATTCAATGTCGAGAGACTGGATGTTCCTTTGCGCTTTTACTTTTTGAATACTGTCGCGCGATGCGTGATAGTTGTATAGTGCCTCGTAAGCTTTGTTATGCATCCCCTTCTGTTTGTATAGTTCAAATAAAGCCTCTTCTGTAAGCACTATGTTTTCTAGGGAGTGTTTATTAAGCGCTTTGCTCTTTGCTTTAGTAAGATATTGCTCTGCATTATCCAGATTACCCTTGGCCAGTTCAATTTTGCCTAAATAAGCAAGGCATAGCGCTTGGTATCGTTCGTTTTTATATTTTTCATGACTTTGTAATGCCCCTTTTATCATTTTTTGAGCATTAGTGTACTCTTTTTTTGCAAAAAGGGCTTGCCCGATTAAATGATCCGACACTGCTATCCCTTTATCGAAGTTGAGCTCTTTTTTCAATGCTTTGCCTAGTTCAAAGTAGTGTAGGGCAGAGTCTATTTGGTTTTTTGCCAAGTACACTTCTCCTAAGGAACCGTAATTATACGACATCGTTCTTTTATCCCCTTGTTTTATTGCCTGTTCTAGGGAGCGATGTAAGTAGAAAAGCGCTTTTTTATACTCCTCTTGTACTAGGTATGTGGCCCCTAATGTATTTTGAGTAAAGTAAGTCCCTCTTGTATCTCCAATTTGCTCTTGAATTTTTAGTGCAGAATGAAAGTAACGAATAGCAAGTCCATTTAAATCTTGTTTTCTATAGGCTTGAGCAATGTTGTTGAAATTATATGTTAGCTGCATGCTATCCTTAAGATTTAATGCTATTTGCATAGACTGCATATGGTAATTTATTGCCTTCTCATAGTTTTCGTCGAAACGTTCCTGTAGCCCAAGCCTATCAAGGGCTTCCATCTGCCCTTTAAGGTATTCTTTATCCTTACTCCGCTTAATGTATTCTGTAAGTAACGATTTGTAATCGGAGCCCAGTTCTATGCGCTTTGTACGAATTTGGTAAAGCAGTTGGCTTAGCGAAATGGTATCTATGCTTTCTTTATTAAGCTCATGCCGTATGCTGTCCGATAGGGTGTATTTATTATGATAATCTTGTGCGTTGAGAGTTAAAATACAAATTGAGATAAATAAAAAGGGTGTCAGTAGAAAGTATGCAACTTGTTTGTTTTTCATGCTATTCCTTGTTTAAACTGTATTATTTTGTGCCTTTTATCTAATTGTTTATAAAGATAGTAATATCTAGCGAATTTAAAAACAATGGGACAGTGAGTTGTTTGTCTTTTTGCTCTTTATATACCTGCGCTTTTTATGGGTATTTTGGGAATTGCATAAAAAAGAAGTTCGTATTTAGTGTATTCCTTTTTTCATTTGATTACTTTAGGGCATATTTTTAAAAAGAACTTATACAATTTATGGATAGAGCACGACTAATAAACGATATTGTACGTTCAATTGCCCAGCTAAAGCAGGAAACCGAGCATTTTTTCTCAGATAAAAGCACCATCCCCTCATCGGGATTCATGATAGAAGAGTTTTTTCAGCAAAAGTTTAATCCCTTTTTAACGCATATTGCTTCCCAGGTAAAGGCTCTTCCCGACGATGAGTACTTAGTTTTTGCAATTGATGGCTGGATTAAGCATCTGCAAAAAGAGCTGGAGCGCATTGATAATGGCGATATAAGTGAGGTTTACGCTGAGCTAACCTATGCAAAGTTCCGTTTTTACCCCCAAATAATAGACCTGCTACAGGATCTTAAGCTCGAAGTGCTTGAGCGTACCTTTAACGTGCACTCATCGGACATATCTGCGCCAGCGCAGCAATTTAGGGTAAAGCCCAACGGCTCAAGGCTCGATACCGATGGGGTAGCTCTGCTTATCGCCTTGCTGTATAACTTTAAGGTTGTTACCGACGAACTCTCTGTTGATCAAATTTGCGAGCGTTTTGGAAGCCTTACTGGTTTAGATTCTGAGGCTATTAAGCAAAGTTTGGCGGTAGATTTTACCAAGCAGCGTATGAGAGCTAGCGTTAGCAATGCTGAGGCTCAAAAAGTACGCACCGTACTAAAAGCAATGGTGGCTAGGGTAGAGTCGCTTGATGGGGGAACCACTTAAAATGGCTAGGAACTACTAGGAGTAGGGAATGCACCTATAGGGTAGGTTAACCTCAGGCAGCTCAAGTAGCACCATCCCTTCGTGCAGCAAATCCTCATCATCCTGATGGTAGTTCCAAATTACCTCAACGCTAATTCCGTTACTTCTAAAGTTCGATATTTTTCGCATTATATCCCGAAGATACTTGTACGATGAGGAGTTGATGTACTTAAAGTTAATATCAACTACAATTTTGGTGGATTGCTTATCCTTGATGCTTTCGTAAAACTCATTAAGCCAGTTGAGTACATTCATGTAGAACTCCTTTGCATTCTCCGGGTGTGATATTCCTGAGATTGAAAAGATGTTTGTTTCGGGGTCGAAGTATATTTCAGGAGTGTCTATTGCTCCTTCTAGTTTTAGTGCTTTCATTCCTGTATTTACAACTGCAGGGTAAATATAGCGCTTTTTTTTAGGCCGATGATTTATATCAACTCCATTGTTTTATTACATTTGATTAATGCCCCGTTTCTGTAACTAAATTTAGTTGAAGGTTTGACAAAAGCTCTTTTGCCAATTTTAAATCGAAATGTTTACTGTGATGAGTAACCCTTCTAGGCTTTTTTCTATAGCGTTTATCGACAACCTTATGCTTTTGCGCAAGAAGCTGATGAGCAGAGCCGATACGCTTATCTTTTGGCTAAGTATTACTCTCTTGTTCTTTTCTATTGCAGAAATTGGGTTCAATTTAAAGCCTTTACATGTTTACGTTTTATCGCGTATTTACACTTATGGCTTTGCTATTCTGTTTATTCTATGGCTTTTACGTTTTGCTACCCGTTTTAAGTGGAAACGGTTATCCAAACGAAATATTTCTGAGATAGCCATTCTGTCCTTGCTATTCTCCATGGGCTTATTTAGGCTGTGGGCGCTTTACGGTGCAAGCTACCCCGCGGTTGCGATGGTGTTTGCAAAAAGCTATAGCGCTCACGTTTTGGTAGCGCTGGTTTTTATTTACGAGTTCTCATCAAGGGCTTTTAGTGTGCTTGAGCGCTCCTTTAACCCTGCAATGATATTTGTGCTCAGCTTTTTTTTCCTAATAGTAGTTGGTGCCCTATTCCTGCTCCTTCCCAATGCTACAACCGCTGGGATTTCGGTTCTCGATGCATTTTTTACATCAACTAGTGCTGTTTGTGTAACGGGGTTAATTGTTGTTGATACGGCTACAGCCTTTACTCCGCTTGGGCAATGGATAATTCTTATACTAATTCAGCTAGGGGGATTGGGTATAATGACTTTTACCAGCTTTTTTGTCCTCTTTTTCCGGGGAGAGGCAACCTTTCAGTCACAGCTATTCCTTAAGGATGTAATTAACGAGGATAATCTTGGTCAGATATTAAAGTCCGTTTACAAGATTGTACTCTTTACTTTGGGTATAGAGCTGCTTGGGGCCCTCTTTGTATATGTCTCCATGGGGAGTGATGCAGAGGCGGGGGAGAGGCTTTTTGTATCGATATTCCACTCTGTATCGGCGTTTTGCAACGCAGGTTTCTCTACCTATACCAACGGATTGTACGAGCCAGCTCTTAGGCATAACTATTCGCTGCAGCTAGTTGTGGTGGTACTTGTAATAGTTGGCGGATTAGGATTTCCAATTCTTGTGAACTACTACATTTTGGTAAAGCACTTTATCAAAAATAAAATAAACCAGCTAAAAGGTGTAGAGTCGTACTATAAGCATAAGCCTCATGTAATTACAGCAGGTACTAGGCTAGTGCTTTATACTACAGGTATTTTACTTGTAGTTGGTACTGTGGTTGTTTTTGCTACAGAGTATAATAATACCCTAAAGGGTTTATCGTGGACCGGAAAGCTTGTTACCGCGTTCTTTGGAGCAGTAACCCCTCGTACCGCTGGTTTTAATACCATTAACATGGAGCAGCTGCTGCACTCAACCATCTTCTTTACCATTTTCCTAATGTGGGTAGGGGCATCGCCTGGCTCAACCGGTGGGGGTATAAAAACAACAACGTTTGCGCTGGCTCTGCTAAATGCATTTTCTCTTGCTCGAGGCAAGGAACGGGTTGAGTTTAATAGGGTTCAGTTCTCTACCGAGTCGTTGCGCCGAGCGTTTGCCGTAATGCTGCTCTCTACATTGGTTATTGGAGCATCCGTTTTTATGCTATCAATTTTTCAGCCCGACTACGGATTGCTTAACATTGTTTTCGAGGTAGTTTCGGCATTTTCAACGGTTGGCCTATCGTTGGGGGGAACTAGTACGTTAAGCATTGGTGGCAAAATTGTTATCATACTAACCATGTTTGTAGGTAGAGTTGGAATGCTTACCATACTAATTGGTTTGTTTAAAAAAACGCGTTACGTATCGTACAAATACCCCACCGAGAATGTGTATATTACTTAAGGGGTAACTAGCGCCTTAGTGAATGAGTGTTGTTATCTGCTTTCAATAAAATAGCGTATGAAGTATATAGTAATTGGTTTAGGGAACTTCGGATTAGTTCTGTCAACCCGCCTTACCGAGCTAGGGCACGAGGTTATAGGTATAGATAGGGACATGACCCGTGTTGAGCAGTATAAGGATAAAATTACCTCCACCATTTGCATGGATACAAATGACGCGCACTCATTGGGAATGCTCCCTTTGGATGAGTGCGATGCCGTTGTTGTTGCCATTGGTGAGGATTTTGGCTCTTCGGTTATGACAGCTGCGCACTTAAAGCACATGGGCGTTACGCGGATTATTGGGCGGGCAATTAACGATTTGCACAGCACCGTGCTCTCGGCTATTGGCGTTGTAGAAATACTAACTCCCGAAAAGGACTCGGCAGAGCGCTTTGCCAATAAGATGCAGCTTAGCGGTGTGGTGGATAGCTTTCAGGTTAGCGATAAGTGTGCAATTATTGAGGCTCCAGTTCCCCAAGCATACTGGGGCGACACTATTGAGGAGGTTGATTTGGAGACCCGCTTCAAGGTTAAGCTGGTTACGGTTAAACGCAAAATTCCCCAGAGAAATCTTTTTGGACAACTAACCGAAGCCCCTCAGGTGCTTACCGATGTATCGCAGGAGCTAATTCTCATGGAAGGAGATTCCCTCGTTGTTTTTGGTACAATGAAGGATTTGCAACGCATGTTCGATTGGTCTGTGTAACATCTTTTAAATAAGTTTTTTACAACCTGAAAGGGGCGATTTAATGGTATTTTAATGCCATTTTTTCGGTAAAACCTTTTGGTTATGCCTTTCTTTGTAAAAAACATAACAAAATGGCTTTACTTCATTCTTTATCAACAATTCTACTAATTCAGTCGCAGGGAAATGCAGCTCGTAACTCAGCCGAAGAGCTGGTTAAGCACGACCCTTACGGTGCGCTAATGGCCATAATGGCTATATCCATTGTAATGGTGGTTCTTGGCTGTTTATACCTAATTTTTAAGTACGTATCATTGCTATACCGTACCGACTTTAAGCGTAAGAATAGCGCTGCGGCAGGCGTATCAAAAGAGGAGGTAGAGGAGCAATCGGGCGAGGTTAACGCAGCAATAGCATTGGCGCTACACCTATACTCTAAGGAGGCTCACGATTTAGAGAGCACAGTGCTTACCATTAAGCGGGTTAACTCGCGCTACTCCCCTTGGAGCTCAAAAATATATGGACTGGGAAATTGGCGCAAGTAGTTCAACATCTCAATCTATTTTATAAGTTTGGGTTCATCAAATTAACCAATGGATACTGCTAAAATTCTAATAGTAGAGGATGAGCCCAAGGTGGCTAACTTCATAAAGAAAGGGTTAGATGAGCTATCTTTTTCTGTTGAGGTGGTTTACGATGGAATTGCTGGTCGCGACAGGGCTATTACCGCTAGCTTTGATGTAATTATCCTTGATGTTAATCTTCCGGGAATCAGTGGGTTTGATATATGCAAGTACATGCGGGATAGGGCAAATTTTACTCCCGTGCTAATGCTTACAGCCCTTGGCTCTACCGACGATAAACTGGCGGGTTTTGATAGCGGTGCCGACGATTATCTGGTTAAGCCCTTTGAGTTTCGGGAGCTGGTTGCAAGGGTTAGGGCTCTTATAAAAAGGGCACAGGTGGTTAAGCGGCCACAAAATGTTATTACTATTTCCAACCTGGAGATTAATACCGATGCCAAAACCGTAAAGCGCCACGATACCCTTATTGAATTAACCGCAAAGGAGTTTAACCTGCTAGAGTATTTGGTTAAAAATCAGGGGCGTGTTATTTCTCGTGCCGAGATATCGGAGCATATTTGGGATATTAACTTTGATACGGGCACCAATATTATTGATGTTTATGTTAACTTCCTTAGGAAAAAAATTGATAGGGATTTTACGCCAAAGCTAATACATACGGTAATTGGTATGGGCTATATTCTTAAAGAGGGAGATGAGTAATGAACATCAAGCTACGGCTATCGTTCCAGTTCTCGCTTGCAATAGCACTAATCCTTTTGCTATTCTCGGCAGGTATTTACCTGTTCTCGGCTAGCCACAGGCAGGTCGAATTTGCCAGTAGGTTAGAGAAAAGCGCAATTAACTCAGCGCGTTTGCTTATTGACGTTAAGGAGGTGGATAGCAAACTCTTGAATATCATAGACCGCAATACCGTTAAGGCGCTAACCCGCGAAATGGTTTTTATTTACGATAGCCGGTACAATGAGATGTATCGTAGCGCCGACGCCGATTTCCCTAGAATAGACTCGTTAACGCTATACAACGTGCTGTCGTTAGGGAAAGCGGCATTCTCAATGGGCGAGCTAGAAGGCGTGGGGATGCTTTACCACGATGGGGGCAAGCGGTTTATTGTTATTGCCCTGGCCAACGATGAGTATGGGCATAACGAGCTGCAGCGCCTTAAGTACATGCTGTTTATAGCCATGTTTATTTTTCTTGCGCTCATCTTCCCGCTTGGGCTATTCCTTGCAGGGCGCGCTTTAGCACCTATATCAAAAGTAGTAAAGGAGGTTGAGCAAATATCGGCACAACGGCTGGATAGGCGCGTAGATACAGGTAATGGCAGAGACGAGATTGCCCGCCTTGCGCAAACCTTTAACAGCATGCTGGAGCGCCTTGAGGCAGCGTTTGAAATGCAACGGAGCTTTGTTTCCAACGCATCGCATGAGCTTCGCACGCCGCTCACCTCCATTACAGGACAAATAGAGGTTACCCTTTTAAAGGAGCGCGATAAGGCAGAGTACGAGGCCATTCTACAATCAATACTAGAGGATATTAGGAGTTTAAACACTCTTTCCAACGGTTTGCTGGAGCTGGCACAGTCTAGTGTGGATTTTACGGCAATTAAGGTTAAACCCCTTAGGGTTGATGAGCTGTTGCTGGTTGCACGGCAGGACGTGCTCCGCCGCAACAGCGCCTATTCTGTTGATGTTAGGTACTTCGATTTGCCCGACGATAGCGATGTGCTTATGATTAGCGGAAGTGAGAATTTGCTTCGAATTGCATTTATCAACTTAATAGATAATGCCTGCAAGTTCTCACCCAGTTACAATGCCGATGTTTCTATAGGTTTTGAGGACGGCTTTGTGGTTATTAAAATAGCTGATTCGGGAATAGGTATCCATCCCGAGGAAATAGAAAAGGTTACCATTCCCTTTTATAGGGGCAAAAACACGCGCTCGCAAACAGGGCATGGCATTGGCCTTTCTTTAGCTAAAAAGATTGTAGAGCTGCATAGAGGGAGCATGCAAATTGTATCCCTTCTAAACTCAGGGACAATAGTTACTATTAGGATGATTAACAGTTAGTTAATTGTTGTTGTTGCTGATTTTTACATCTGAGCTAAATATTTAATCTGTTTTTAATTTGAGGGTTCCCTTTTTTTCGGAATTTTGCTTTTGACGTTGAACAACAATCAAAACGTTGGGACCTTTTAAATTTATTTGCAAATTTTTCGTGTGTTTGGGAGAAAAGGAGGCTTAGGCCTCCTTTTCGTTTTTAGTGAAGTGCTGGAGTATATTAACAAAACTTAAGACTACGATTGGAAAAAATCCTTAGCTTAGCTTAAGCTTGTTGTTTACTGTTGTATCTAAAAGTCTAAACCCCAAATCTTATGAAGACAGATAAAACGAATAAAAAATTAGGTAGAAGAGACTTCTTCAAACTTTTAACATTAGGCGGTATTGGCGCTGCCGTAATGCCTAACATGATAGGAAAAACCTTTGCTCAGGATCCTGCAAAGCCAGCAAAACCATCCACAAATATAAAAGATGCACTAGCCTACGAAAGAACATCAGATTCTTTGCCTGGTAAGTACCCAGCAAAGGTGGTGCGGGTAAACCATTCGGGTTCTTACGCTAACAACGCCATTGTTGCCGATGCTGCTTATAGCATGGTAGAACAGGGCTTACTTGCATTAACAGGAGCTGCAACCCTAAAAGAGGCTTGGCTCCAGTTTGTAAAGCCTGGAGAGCGCATTGGCCTTAAGCTAAATCCTATAGGTGGAACCCTCCTTTCGTCTAGTCACGAAGTAGTTTCTGCCGTTATTGCTCAACTTGAGGAGGCAGGGGTCGACCGCAGCAACATAACCATTTGGGATAGGCGTGAGTTTCAGCTTCACGAGGCGGGATTTACCCCCGATAGGTATCCTGGTATTCGTATAGTAGGCGTTGAGTGTAAAGATGCTCAGGGCTCTTTTTATGGTGCCGATGGTAAGCTGCTAAGTGAGTCTCGAATTGACAAGGACTGGTACTACTGGGCCGATGTAGATGGGGAATATGATGAGTACACCATGCCTTATATGGTTAACGGTGGTAAGTATTCCTACTTCTCTAAAATACTTACTCAGGAGCTGGATAAGGTAATTAACATTCCCATTCTAAAGAATGCTGGGGCAACGGTAACGCTTTGTCTTAAAAATCTTGGTTTTGGTTGTATTACCAATACATCTAGGCTTCACCAGCAGCTATGGGTTGAGACTTGTGCCGAAGTTTGTGCCTTCCCCCCAATTCGCGATAAGGTTGTACTTAACATAGCCGATGGTATTATTGGCTGTTACAATGGCGGACCAGGTGCAAACCCACAATTTATTGTACCCTATAACACCGTTCTAGTGGGCACCGATCCCGTTGCTGTGGATAGGGTTGGCTACGATATTGTTATTGCCAAACGCATTGAGATGAAGGTTCAGGAAGAGGATACAGAGAAGGGTAAAAGTGCTATGCGCTTGGCGTCATCGCTGGGACTGGGTGAATCGGAGATAGAGAAAATAGATGTTAAAAATGTTAATCTAGCATAACGTATGAAGTTTGCTTTTAGGTTTGCTGCTCTTGCAGTGGTAATATCGCTTTGCGGCACTTTGGGTTTTGCCCAAAGTATTTCCCATGTTGAACTTGATGCAAAAGCCCTACCCGGAGTAGAATTTACCCGGCAAGGTACCTATGACGGGAACTCCCTGTGGGGGTACATTAATGGTGGCGCCGATTTGTACCTTGAGTATGGATTCTCCGAAATGATGGTTCAGGACTTTACATGGAAAGGCTTTAAGTTTAAGGTTGATGCCTACCTTATGTCCGATAGCGCAGCTGCGTTTGGTATTTTTTCTGTAAACCGTTACTCGTGCGAAAAGAGCAGCGAGTTAACCAAATGGGATTGCCTAAATCCGTATCAGTATCAGGCTGCCTACGGACGGCTTTACCTTTCCATTGTATCGCTTAGCGGAAAGCCCGAAGCTTTGGTTGTTGCAACTGATGTTGCAAAGATTATTCTTGAACGCTATAAGGCCGAGCCTTTTGTTTTGCCCTCTAAAATAGCATCGCTTAAGGCAGATATCTCTTTAAATGAGGTTAAGCGTATTGCTGGACCTCTTGCTATGCAAAACTCGTATCCAACTGCTGAGACCTATTTTTCTGATGTTGCTGGTGCATACGTTCTGTACAAAATGCCCGTAACGGTAAATGGAAATGTGGGTACATTGGTTTATGCAGAGCTGGCCAGTGCAACCGATTTGGCTTTAGTTTGGAAACAGCTAGCGCAAAAAGAGCTTGCCACAGAACCAGTTGCTATAGATGGTAAGGTTTTGTTTGCCAGTGGAAACCATTTGTTCTGGGTGTCATCGGATAGTAGTGAGTTACTACAGGAATTTGCAACGCAATTTGCTGCTAAGTAGAATTGGCAAAGTATAATACACGGGGGCAAACTTTGCAAAGTTTGCCCCCGCACTTTTTTTGCTGCTACTACTTTTTAAAAATGAAGTAAACGGCAAGAACCAAAAAGCAAAAGCCTATAATATGGTTGGTTTTAATGGTCTCGTTTTTGAAGGCTAGTAGGGAGAATGCCATAAAAATTACAAGGGTTATTACCTCCTGTATAACTTTTAGCTCAACTAGCGAAAAGGGACCTCCGTTACCTTTAAATCCAATTCTATTGGCTGGAACCTGAAAAAAGTACTCAAAAAGGGCTATCCCCCAGCTAATTAGTACAATGGCAACAAGCCCAAGGTTCTCAAACCATTTTAGCTCCTTAAACTTTAGGTGGCCATACCAAGCCAGAGTCATAAATGTGTTGGATAGAACCAAAAGAAGTATGGTGTACAGTGCTTTCATTTTGTTTTGTTAAAACGGGGCAAAGCTATAAACAAAATGGCTTGGAGCACATCTTCCCAAAAGATTTTTTTGCAGCTAACCAGCTTACCTGTTTTTGCGAATAAAGGATTTTGCAGATATGGTTGGAGCCAGGTAGTATCCTCTGCTACTGTTTTAAACCAATTGGCTGCAAGTAGGGAGTTTCCTGTGCCACTAAACACGTATAGTTCAATTGATTTCGATGCATTCATTCTAACTGTATGTTAGTTCTGTTTGCTAAAATCATGCTGGACTGGTAACCAGTTATAAATGTAGCTTTAGTTCAACTTAAAAACCCACGTTCTGTGAACGTGGTCAGAGCCGTTCTACGGGTTTGCCTGTAAAACGACTCATTGTTATCTTTCAGAAGTTGT
>JAFGDZ010000048.1 GCA_016931855.1 Bacteroidales bacterium | reverse complement strand
ATGCCATCGCTCCACTTCACGAAGTGGTAACCAGTTGCAGGAACAGCCTCAACAGCGGTTCCGTTAGCACCTTGCTCTACAGTTTGGTTTGCCTCTCCTGTAATAGAGCCATTGGCACCAGCGGTGTAGGTTAGCGTGTAGGTAGCTACAGCATCCTGAGCGAACTCAGCCTCAACGGTGATGTTAGCGGTAACGTTGGCATCGGTACGTGGGTTGGCGGTAAGACCATCGCTCCACTTCACGAAGTGATAACCTGTAGCAGGAACAGCCTCAACGGCAGTACCGTTAGCACCTTGCTCTACAGTTTGGTTTGCCTCTCCTGTAATAGAGCCATTGGCACCCGCGGTGTAGGTTAGCGAGAATACCGTTGGAATAGTGATTAAACCTGCGTAAATAGGTTTATCGGGAGCCTCATTATAAGCATACTCAAGAATTGAAAAACCTGTTCCATCTGCCTTAACCTCAACCTTTAACCAACCATAACAAAACTGAGTTGTGTTAGCAGGATATCTGAATCCAACAAACGCTTGCTTACCAGCAAACAAATTATGAGAAGCACTGTAAAGAGTATGCTGATTGGGATATTCATCATAGTACTTCCACTCCGAAGAGATAGAGGATACTTCATCGCCAGAGTTTAAGAGCTTAAGGTTAAAACCAGCCCCAGACTCCGTAAGCATATCGTTATCGTAAGCCTCTATTTTAAGATTTCCAATAAGATTTGAATGACTGGCAGAGTTAAAGTACCATGCACCTATGCTTTGCTCGGATTGTGTTTCAAAAACTTTCCAAATACTATTTTTATCAACAGCAATACCCGTTAGCGCTTCATGAACAATGCGGAACGAAGGCCTAAAATGAAGGTCAATCACCATTGAGGTATTTGCAATATCTACAGCCAAAGCATTGCTAAACGCATCATCTTTGAACGTTATAGTAAATGATGCATCAGTATCGGGATTAACAGCCTTTCCTTCAAGAGAGAGCACTACCTCATTACTTCCCAGTGCTGTTAGCTTAACAGCTAACCCCTGAGGTAATCCAGACACTGTAAAGTGCTGTCCATTAGACAACGTACCAGAAGTGAGAGCAAAAGAGGCCTCTTGCAGGTTAATAGAAATTTTGTTGGTAAAAGACCCATCATTTTCATCGGCCTCACTAATACTAGTGGTGCTATAAGTTAACGCTCCACCAGCAACAGTAAGTGTAAAATTCTGGCTAGCTGTTATCTTACCATCATTGGCCGTTAGCACTATGTTGCTGCTACTTGTACTACTTGGTTTACCAGACAACCTAGCAACACCATTACTCCAGATAGAAAGCGACAGCCATGCAGGAAGTCCTGTAGCAGAAAGCTGCAATGGAGCACCATCTGGATCAACAACCTTAATATCATAAGAATACTGGCGACCAACCAAAGCAAAATTTACAGGAACACTAGAGAATATGGGCTCTCTATTTGCCACTGGCAATTCACTTTGTCCGGTTTTTATTGGTGTATCAGGGGCTTTTTGGTAAGCATAGTCAATAAGTTCCCCTGAATTACCATCGGCAGCAATAGCAAAGCGCATCCACCCATAATGAGTTTTAGCTTTTACCTTAAAGCTAATTGCAACAAACTTGGTTTTACCTTTCCACTCATCGTTAAAATATGTCCAACCATTCTTAGCCCATCTGCCTTGCGATAAGGGGCCAACCTCAACATCGCTATCCAACAATACAACATTGCTAATCTCATCGGAGCAAAGAGCCAATGAGTTGTCGTTATTAGGATATAGCATGCAGTTACCCTGATTGGTGTACAAGCCATAGGCAATATCGCCAGCATCTTTAAGAGACACCAGAATCCAGGAATTATCCTTATCAAATTTGGTATTTGATAATACATACACTATGCCTTCTGAAACTGGAGCATCCATTGCCACAACTTTAACCTGAAACTGCTGGTGAGTAGTGGCAATGCCATCGGACAAGGTTAATCGCACATTAGCATTCTCAGTAATTGCAGGCACTCCCGATAGTTTTGCCCTACCATTGCCTAAATCCTCGAATGTCATCCAACTAGGTTTATCGGCAGTAATAGTCAGATTTTGAGATGGATTAGAGTCGCTATAACGAATAATATATGAGTAAAGTTCTCCAATCTTTGCATTAAGCACAGGGTTAGTGTCGAAAACTGGCGCAAAGTTCTCAGTAGGCATAGTAGTGCTCCCAGCGCGTAATGGGCTATTGGGAGCCTCGTTGTAAGCATACGATAGCACTTCAAAACCTGTTCCGGTAGCATTAACCTTAACCTTTAACCATCCATAGCAGTACCTATCCTCAACCGCAAATCGAAAACCCACATAACCAGTTTGCCCCACAAAAGTTCTATGGGTTTTGCTCACCAAAGCATGCTGATTAGGGTAAACTGTCCCATAAGTATTAAATTCAGTCTCCTGTGGTCCAATAAGCTGATCGGCCGAAATATACTTTATATTATAGGTTCCAGTATGCGATAGAATCTCCGTTGAGTATGCCTCTATCTTTAAATCACCAATCATAGCAGGAACATCTTGGCTGTTAAAGTACCATGCACCAAAGGGCAATTCATTTTCCAAGGCAAAAAAGGCCCATATAGACGATGCGTTTACTGATATTCCAGAAAAATCACCCGACACAATAGTATAGGGTTTCTTAAACTGAATAGGAATGCTGCTTTTATAACCTAGAACTAAATTAGCAGCACCACTAGCAAACATAGCGTCTAAAAACTCTATTTCAAATGAGGTATTAACAGAATGCTCAATGGCAGCACCACTTATACTAAGCTGAACCGTATTGGCATCTATTGATTTTGCTGTTACTGTAAGCCCAGCAGGTACACCTGTGAGTTTGTAATGCTTCTCAGGAGAGAGCAAGCCAAAAGGAGAAACAAAAGTATCCCCATTAACCTTTATTGTAACAGAAGGCGTTACAACGCCGTTATTATCAAGGTTCTCAACCAGAGCACTAGGCGAAAACGAAAGTTCTGGTTTCAACCCATCGGACTTTTCACCTGCCTTAATGGGTTGGTTAGGCGCCTCATTAAAAGCGAAATCATGAATAACATACGATTTAGCATCATCGGCAACAGATATACGCATCCATCCGTAGCAGGGGCCACCATCGCCGCTAATAACAAAACCAGCGTAACCCGTTTTCCCTACCCAATTAGTATAGGCCTTATTGTACAATTCAAGCTGGTTAGGATAATCGTCATACGTTCTCCAGTACGACTGGCTACCAATGATTTCGCCAAAATTTAGCATTCCAATATTAAAGGTACCCCTATGGCAAACCATTTTCTTCCCATAGGTCTCCAATTTCAGGTTACCAACCATATCGGGATATTTTGCATCGGTAAAATACCATGTACCAAATTCCCCATCAAAATACCCTAGTTCAAAGAATAACCATGGGCTAGCAAACGATGCGCCTACACCAGACATCTCCTGATATATAATCTTATAAGGATTTCTAAATAAAATAGGTAGCGTGAGTGTAGAGTTGTAAAAATCAGAAAGAGGCGTACCATCAAAAGCCGAAGCGTTGAACTCCAGAGTAAAGTTCTCCACGTTATCCGCCTGAGAATGGTTTGCTGTACGTCCGCTAAAAATTAGCTCGGCCTGCGTATCGTTAGTTCTCTTAACCTGAGCTGTAATACCAGTTGGCAATCCAGTGAAGCGATAGTCGGAACTAGTAAAATCGGATGTTTTAAAAGCAGCACCCGAAAGGGAAAGCGTAACGCCATTCAATGCACCATCATTGTTAGGCGTTTCTCTTATTTTACCTGAAGATGCCGTAATCCTCGCTTTCTTTCCGCTAGGTTCAAAATTAAGGTAAACAGCATAGGCACCAACACTACCCGTGTTGTATCGTATCCGGATGTACCCATTTTCTCCCCAGTCAGGCCCCCATGAGTTTTTTATAATCCAGCATTGGTTGCTATCGTCCCAGCCTACAAGGCAAACAATATGGCCTCCGCCTGTATTGTTTCCAGCATACACTCCATTGGTATAACCAAACCATCCGTTACCATCGCCCGTTGTGTAAACATCAATAGCTAGAGGGCCATAAGTATAGAGAGCCTGCTTGAGCTGTTCTACAGTTGCGCTATGCGTTTTCTGGGGCCAGGGCTCATCGGCAAAATCCACGTAGCTCCACGACGTTGCTTTTTCCAAATAGAAGTACGGAGCGTTACATTGCCCATTAGTTTGGGTAAAAGGCACTTCGGCCTCAGTAACGGCTCCATGTTGTACAAACATGTACTGAGGAAACCATCCACCATCCTTAACGGAAAACCCAGACACATTGCAATTGCCAAGCCACTGCTCCGACAAATCCTCCTCAACGCCCGTTTTTGCCTTTATTATTCCCTCAAATGCAGCTATGGAGCCAAAAGACCAACAAGCATTGCTGTTTCCTTGATTCTTAACAGATGTTGCACCGTTCAAATCCCGCCAATCAAACTTAGAGGGTAAGCCCTTAACTGCATAATCTGCTTTACGCAAAGATTTTTGAACCTGCTGCTCCTTTACAAATGAGAATTTACCAGCATATGCCCCCTCCGAAGAGACAACAATGGTACTAGTGCTAAGTGGAGCTACGTTTGTTTCCCATGCACGCTTGTACTCTAGCGTTAACGTAGAAATGCCTTTAGCCTTGGCTCGGAGCACAAAACGCTTTTTTACATTACCTCCAGCCCCTTTTGATGGCTCAAAGTCTTCTGCAATTACTTCAAGAAGGTGCTGGTTATCTACTTGCAAAACCCAAGAGTAACCTGCCGAAGGAATTGCCTCCGCAAAAATCACCAGCAACTCATCGATTTTTAGACTTGCTTTGTGCTTTAGTAAGACACCTTCCTCGTAGCTTATACCGTCAATAACAACTTTTTTATCCAGTGCTTTTAGGGCAGTTCCCAGTTTGTCATTGGATAAATCTTCCTGAAAACGCCTTTCAAGCGCTCCCCCACTCTGTGCAAGCAGCATAGGAACTATTCCCAGCCATACTAGTGCTGTTAATAGAATTGAAAGCAAGCCCTTTCTCATAGCTCTAACCAATTAGAGATTAGGAACACACTGTAATACAGTTGTTTCTGGTTTTCACATGTAACATTCTTCATAGTTTTATAGGGTTTGAGTTAAACCCTAGCTAGTTAGCAAGCCCATTTCTTCTAGTATAAAAAACGGTAGGTACCACAGTAGTACATTGCAAAAAAACGGCGGTACAACAGCCATTAAAAACCTCTATATATGATGATTACAATACACTTTTAGGTCATACCCCAACCTCGTTTCATATCGGCACATTCCCTCATAAACGCGATGGCCTGCTTTGCCTCGGCAAAGCTAAGCGTTTGCTGCGCATCGGAGAAGGCTCTTTCTGGGGTTGGGTGAATCTCCATTAGCACTCCATCGGCACCAGCCATTACCGACGATAGCGCCATATCCTGCACAAAGGCTCTGATGCCCACCCCGTGCGAGGGATCGCTAAAAACGGGCAAATGGCTCTTGGCCTTTAGCAACGGAATGGCGTTTAGATCGAGCGTGTTACGGTAAGCCTTCTCAAAGGTGCGAATGCCCCTTTCGCAAAGAATAATGCGCTCATTGCCACTGGAGAACACGTACTCAGCGGAAGCCAAGAACTCGGCAATGGTGCTTGACATACCCCGCTTTAGCAGCACGGGCTTATCCTGCTTACCCAACGCCTCAAGCAAATTGAAGTTTTGGGCATTGCGCGTACCTACCTGGAATACATCAACATAAGGATACATTGCCTCTATTTGCGATACCTGCATTACCTCTGTAACCACTTTTATCCCCTTTGCTCTACAAGCAGCAGAGAAGAGCTTTAGACCATCGAGCCCCAATCCCCTAAATGCGTACGGGGAGCTGCGAGGCTTAAACACACCACCACGCATTACCCTAATTCTCTGATCACTAAGAAAGTTAACAATGGTGTCTATTTGCTGCTCCGACTCTATAGCGCAAGGGCCAAGCGCTATGGATAAATCGTTGCGAGAAATGGTAACCCCATCGCCTAAATCAATGGAGGTATCCTTAACCTTCCACTGCTTGGACACCAGTATGCTCTCATTGTCAACGTGATGAATATCGGCAACACCCGTAAGTGCCCCAATCTGGCGGATATCAACATCAACACTACCAGAGCATACAATGTACTTAGCCACTTGGGTTACTACTGCTGTGGTGCTAAACCCCATTGCAGCAATGGTTTCCTGTATTTTGCTCTCCTGATAAGGAGTGCAACCATTTTGTAAACGGATAAGCATGCTGCGCTAATTTTTATGGTTGATATCTAATCCCAGCTGTATCCTAAGGGCACGCACCGCCTCCGTTGAAGTGGCCGCATTGCTAAGCTGATTTACAAATGCGGTGCCCACAATGGCGCCATTGGCATTGCTGTTGGCAAAGGCCAAGGTATCTGGCGCACCAATACCAAAGCCAACTAGCACGGGGTTGCGAAGCTCCAATCCCTTTAGCCGCTCAAGGTACGATGCATGGGTTGCGGTAAGCAGCGCATTCCCTCCGGTTACAGCAAAGGAGCTCATGGCGTAAATGAATGGGCAGGATACCGAATCGATGCGGCGGATGCGCTCATTGGGCGTATTGGGAGCCACCATAAATACTACGTTAACCCCATTGCTGGTGAATATGGATTTTAGGTTCTGCTCGTAGTAATCAAGCGGCAAATCGGGAATTATAACCCCCGATATTCCTAACGAAGCAACCTGCTGGCAGAACGGCTCTACCCCATAATGAAGAATTGGGTTAAGGTAACCCATTAGAAACACAGGTGTTGCAATGCGATCCATAACATAACGCAGCTGGGCAAATATGGTATTCAGCGTTATGCCATTGGCTAAAGCCCTTGTATTTGCTGCCTGTATAACAGTACCATCGGCAACGGGATCGGAAAAGGGAATGCCAATCTCAATGATATCCGCTTCGCCATCAAGCGCCATCACTATATCCGGAAGGCTATTCAGCTCTGGATATCCTGCAGGGAAGTACACAGAAAGTAGCTCCCTGCGTTTCTCCCTAAAAACTCTATTATCAATCATAGCTCAACATCTTAATTAGTAAAACACGTTTGCACCTTATGGCATGGAAGTGGCATCGATACTGGCGTAGGTCTCCATGTCCTTATCGCCGCGGCCGGAGAGGTTTACCACAACCACATCGGTAGATTTTAGCTGCAGCTTTGGCAGCACCGCCAGCGCATGCGCCGATTCCAGCGCAGGAATAATGCCATCGGATTTTGCCACGTCAAAGGCTGCGGTAAGAGCCTCGGTATCGGTTATAGAGAGGTAGCTAACCCTATTGGCATCCCTAAGTGCTGCATGAAAAGGGCCAATACCAGGGTAATCCAGGCCAGCCGATACGGAGTGCGCCTCAACAATTTGCCCATCATCGGTTTGAATAAGGCGCGTTTTGCACCCATGTATTACACCCACTGATCCCACCGCCATTGTTGCGGCAGTATAGCCCGTTCCAACTCCTTTTCCCGCTGCCTCGGCGGCAATTAAGCGGGTTTTACTACTGTTTATAAAGTGATAAAAAGCGCCAATGGCATTGCTTCCACCTCCAACGCAGGCTAAAACGTAGTTGGGGTTAGCACATCCCTCCTGACTGGTGAGCTGCGTGGTAATCTCACGGCTGATTACAGACTGAAAGCGAGCTACCATATCGGGGTATGGATGCGGGCCTATGGCTGAGCCAATGAGGTAGTAGGTATCCTCTGGATTTGCAACCCAGTAGCGAATGGCCTCATTGGTAGCATCCTTTAGCGATTGGCTACCGCTTTGCACGGGGATAACCTCGGCTCCAAGCATCCGCATTCTAAACACATTGGGCTGCTGGCGCGTCATATCCTTGGCTCCCATAAACACCTTACAAGGAAACTTCATTAGGGCACAAACCGTGGCAGTGGCAACACCATGCTGCCCAGCCCCTGTCTCGGCAATAATGCACCTCTTCCCCATGTGCTTAGCCAGCAGAATTTGGCCAATCACGTTATTGAGCTTATGCGATCCTGTATGGCATAAATCCTCGCGCTTAAGGTAAACTCGCGCCCCATACTTTTCCGATAGACCCGTTGCAAAGGTCAGCGGCGTTGGCCTTCCAACATAATGCCGCAGCAGCTGCTCCTGATCATGCACAAACGCCTTAGAGCCAATTATTTCACTATAGATATACTGCAACTCTAACACATTGGGATAAAGTACCTCGGGAACAAAAGCTCCGCCGTATATCCCATAAAAACCATTACTATCTGGATTAAGATTCATGTTGTATCGATTTAAAGAATTGGTGCAATAGCTCTACACTTTTTTCCCCAGCGCTGGTTTCGAACCTACTATTAAGGTCAACTCCCGCAAACGCCGGATGATTAATGCGCTTAACAAGGTCTGCATCGCTTGGCGCAATGCCGCCTGCAAGCAGAAAGGGCACATCAAGAGTGTAGCCCTCTAGCAGCTCATGGTTAAACTTACGCCCCGTACCCCCATGAGCAGCAGAGTGGGTATCAAACAAAAAGAGATCGGCAGCATTGGCGTACTGCTTAACATCAACCGGGAAAATGCTTTCCATACCAAAGGCCTTTATCACCTTTACATCACGCCGCAGCTTTTCGCAAAGCGATACCGGTTCATTGCCATGAAGCTGCACGTAGTTAAACCCAAAATGGCGCACAATACCAATGATATAATCGTAAGGTTTATCAACAAAAACGGCTACTTTACCTATGAATTGGGGTATTGCCGAGAAATTGAACTGCGCAGCATTGGGTGTGATATCCCTTGGCGATGGCTTGTGAAAAATAAAACCCATCAGATTTGGCGAGAGCTCACTTATGGCAATGGCTCCAGCAGGAGATTTTACCCCGCAAACCTTAATTACCATTTCCCTGCG
Source organism: Bacteroidales bacterium (assembly GCA_016931855.1). Classification (GTDB taxonomy): domain Bacteria; phylum Bacteroidota; class Bacteroidia; order Bacteroidales; family Tenuifilaceae; genus UBA5206. The sequence continues at coordinate 163,057 of JAFGDZ010000048.1, read as the reverse complement.
ATTTAATGGATTCAATAAATCCCCTTAGCGCCTTTGCTGGATTCGCGTTCCGCATAAACAGCTCGCCAATGAGAAAGCCTTTAAAACCAGCTTGCCTTAGATCGTGGTAGCTCTGAGGGGAATCAATACCGCTTTCCGCAATAGCAACAGCACCCAATGGCAGCTCGTTCAAAAGCCTTACGGAATTGTCCACATCAACCTTAAAGGAGCCTAAGTTGCGGTTGTTGATACCCACAATCCGCGCATCGGATGGAAGCTTCTCTAGGCTCTCCCTGTGGTGCACCTCAAAAAGCACCTCAAGCCCCAAGCCACTTGCCAGCGCGTAAAGCGCAGCCAGCTCCTTTTCCGATAGCACCTCAGCAATAAGCAGAATGGCATCGGCACCAATGCTTTTGGCCTCAATAACTTGGTACTCGGAAATAATAAAATCCTTCCTAAGCACAGGGCAAAAGTTGTACCTTCGGGCTGCCATCAAATCGGCCGAAGCGCCTCCAAAAAACGGGTTGTCGGTTAGCACCGATAGCGCCGAAGCACCCGACTGCATATACCCCAAGCACACCTCCTTGGGAATTGCAAACTCGTTTATTATGCCCTTTGATGGCGATTTTCGCTTAAACTCGGCAATTATGCCATACAAATCGGGTCGGAGTATGTACTCCTTTAGCGATAAGCACTTGCTCTCAAAGTACATGCTGCGCTCAAGCAGCTTAACAGGGTAAAGTTCCTGCTGCAAAGCCACCTCCCTACGCTTAGCAGCCACAATGTTATCTAGTATGCTCATTGCTGCATCTCCATTAGCTTGGTGAAACACGCCAAGGCACGCCCCGATTCCAATGATTCCGCAGCCATTGCAACCGCATCGGTAAGCGAGCTGGTAACACCGTAACAGGTAATGCCCATAGCAGCATTTGCCTCAACGCAGCGCATCTGCTCTGCGGTTCCGCGGCCACTTAGCACATCCATAAATATCTTGGCCGACTGCTCAACTGTCCCCCCGCCATGCAACGCCTGCCCCGTAACGGGAAGTAGCCCAAAATCGGCAGGATATAGAACCCCTTCACTGCTTGAGCCAATGTAACGCGTGGCACCGGTTAGCGAAACCTCATCGTACCCTTCAAGGCTGTGGATAATGGTAAAGCCCTTGCGCCTATCCTTTAGTATGTAAGCGTATAATCGGGCCAGATCTAGGCTATTTACGCCGCTAAGCTGATAATCGGGTTGGGCAGGATTTACCAAAGGGCCAAGCATATTGAACAATGTTTTTATGCCTAGTTGCTTTCGTATATGCGATACAACCTTTAACGCAGGATGAAACAGCGGGGCATGAAGAAACGTTAGCCCAACCCGCTCCAGCTCGGCATTCAGCTGCGAACTATCGGCAGAGAATCGGTATCCTAAATGCTCCAAAAGGTTTGACGATCCCGATACCGACGAAGCCCCATAGTTCCCATGCTTTACAACGGGCACGCCAGCTCCGGCAAGTACAAATGCCGTTAGGGTTGATATGTTAAAGGTATCCTTCCCATCGCCACCCGTTCCACAAAGGTCTATTGTATCGGTTCGGTAGAGGCTTACGGGCAAAGCCCTACTTAGCAGAGCCCTGCTAAAGCCCAAAAGTTCATCGGACGTAACGCCACGAATAAGGAACATGGTTAGGATTGATGCAACCTGCGCATCGGTATAGCTGCCGTTGGTTACTCCTTGCATAACCTCGGCAGCATCGGACTCTTTTAGCCTTTGCGAGCCCTCTAGTAATAGCTTATAGTTCATTTTCACATTGATTTTTTGTTGAGAAAAGGGTATAGCACACCACGTATCAGGCCCATAGCGTTGCTAAAAGCCTAAAATCAGAAGTAAGTAGAATAAGAGATGGGTGTATGGTATTGAGCCGTAATCCTAACCAGATTAGGATTTACGCTACTTATTGAGCCATACGGTTGGTTGTGTGGGTGGAATGTAGTAGGCTTAACGCCAATACGATGCGGCAACAAATGGCTTTAGCCAGTTAAAAATAATCTTCTTCCCTTCGGGCGAAAGGATAGACTCTGGGTGAAACTGCACGCCGCAAATGTCCAAATCGGTGTGACACATGGCCATTATAAGCCCCTCATCATCTGTTGCAGTAACGCGTAACGACGATGGCAAGTTTCTTTTAGACACAACCCATGAGTGGTAGCGCCCTGCAAGGAACGAACTTGGTAAATCGGAAAAGAGGTAGTGGTCGTGCTCCGTTTTATGCATAAGCGTAGCCTCGCCATGATAAACGCGCGTAAGGTTTTCCAGCTCACCACCAAACTCAAGGGCAATGGCCTGAAGCCCTAGGCAAACACCAAAAATCCGCTTCGAGTTTTTGTACTCATTAATAATGGGCATAAGCAACCCCGATTGCTGCGGAAGGCCTGGGCCTGGCGATAGCAGTATGCCATCGTACCGCTTCACATCTTCTATTGCAATCTGGTCGTTTCGGAAAACATCAACCTCAACACCCTTAAACTCCTCAACGTAGTGTAGCAGATTAAAGGTAAACGAGTCGTAGTTGTCCAGTAGTAGTATTCGTGCCATTTTGTGCAAAAGTATATAGTTTCAGAAATATAGAATTGTGTTAGCACCAAAAAGCTAAGCAATATGCTGTGCATCATGTAGCGCTTGCCGTAGCGCGGCAATTTTATGGTTTACCTCGTTTAGCTCGCCTGTGGGCGTTGAGCCAATTACCACACCCGCCCCTGCCTGATAGGTTGCCACCCCTGCCCTGCAGCAAATGGAACGTATCATTATGGCGTGATTAAGCAAACCATCAGCACCAATAAAGCCAATTGCACCACCGTAAAAGCCTCGGTTATGAGGCTCCAGCTCATCAATAAGCCTAACCGCCCTGTGCTTAGGCGCACCGCTAAGCGTACCCGCCGGAAACGATGCGGCCAGCATGGCATAGCTGCTAATACCCGCATTCAGCTTACCGCTAACGGTAGATACCAAATGGAACAGGTGCGAGTAAGAGTGCACATCCCTATACTGCTCAACCCTAACATCGCGGCACTGGCGGCTAAGATCGTTGCGCGCCAAATCAACCAGCATGGCATGCTCCGATGTCTCCTTTGCATCGCTAAGCAGCTGCGATACGGTTTGCGCATCCACCACAGCATTGCCCGTTTTTTTGGCAGTGCCTGCAATGGGGTTAATTTGCGCTACCCCACCCGATACCCGCAGCTGCGCCTCGGGCGATGAGCCCATCAGCTTATACCCAGCGTAGTCAAAAAAGAACAGGTACGGCGATGGGTTAATAGCGCGCAACGCCCGGTAAACGTTCAGCTCATCGCCAGCATAGCGCTGCGAGAACCTGCGCGATAGCACCACCTGAAAAACCTCGCCCAGTGCGCACATCTGCTTGCCACGCTCTACAAGCGCCATGTAATCGGCATCGGAAGTGGTGGTTACCTCATCACCCTCAAGCCTAAACGCATGCTCCGCAAAACCGTAGCCCTTAAGCCTCCCAACAACAGCGTCTAGAATGGATGGCTCATCATCCAACCGCTGCTCGTTAACGGAAAGCGTACCCGTAACGTGGTTGTACGCCAGCACAACCTGATACTGATCGTACTTTAGCAAGGGCACATCGTCAGCCGCAGGCATCCTAATGCCAACCGTATCAAACAGGTTAACCGCATCAAAAGAGGTAAACCCAAACACCGATGGCGTATCCCCAGCAGCATCGGCAACAAGCAAATCCATTGCTTGCAGGGCAAATGCAGCATCGCCCATCCGCTCCCGATGCTGCAAGCACCAGTAAAACGTACCCTGGGGCAGCACCTCAACACCCCTAAAGGGCTTAATGCAGATATACGACATGGCGTTACTCCTAAGCGAATGGTCGCCACACTCAAGAAGCAGGCTCTGCGAGTACATGTCGCGCAGCCGCAGGTAAATGCCTACAGGAGTAAGCAAATCGGCAGTTAACCGCCTTGAATCTAACCTCATACAAACATTTTCCATAAGTTAACAGCATAAAAAAAGAGCCCGCTTAGCTAAGCGGGCTCTCCAATTTTATAATAGGGGCTTATACCTCATCAGTATATAGCAATAGCGCTTAGCACAGGATATGTATCGCTGCGCCACCACCAAGAGCTATTAGTAATAATGTTACAAGCCATTTTTCTCATTTTGAAAGTGCAAAGTTATCCTTTTTTTGTAACCAGCAATAAATCAACGCATTTTTTTGGGCGTTACCCGCAAAAAACGCGGGTCGGGTGTTCCGCTTGTACCTTTTGCACAAAACGCAAAAGGGTACCCGCTCCACCCCCTAACGCAGCACCTAAAAATGGGGCTACTTCTTCATCAGCACTATCGCCTCAGCAGGATTCTCCGCCTTAAAAACAGCATTACCAGCAACCAGCACATCGGCACCAGCATCAAAAAGCGCCTTAGCGTTACCAGTACCAACACCACCATCAACCTCAATAAGGGTATTGCATCCCTTGCGGGTAATCATGGCCTTTAGGCGCTGCACCTTAGAGTAGGTGTTCTCAATAAACTTTTGACCGCCAAAACCAGGATTTACGCTCATTAGCAGCACCAGGTCGCAATCGGCAACAATATCCTCCAGCACCTCAACCGCTGTGTGCGGGTTTAGCACAACGCCAGCCTTCATGCCCAACTCCTTTATGCGCGAAAGCGTACGGTGCAAATGGGTACACGCCTCGTAGTGAACGGTAATAATATCGGCACCCGCATCGCGGAAGCGCTCAAGGTACCTATCCGGATCAAGAATCATCAGGTGCACATCCAAAGGCTTGCTGGCATGCTTCTTAACCACCTCAATAACGGGGAATCCGTACGATATGTTTGGAACAAACATCCCATCCATAATATCAAGGTGAAACCAATCGGCCTGGCTATTATTAACCATTTCAATATCGCGCTGCAGGTTGCCAAAATCGGCAGATAAAAGCGATGGAGCTATTAAACGGCTCATTGTGTAGTTTTTTTGCAAAGGTAAAAAGGAATCTAGACCTACCAAAAAAGGAAAAACCCCGATAAATCGGGGTTAACCAAGGTAGCTTTTCAGTATTTTGCTTCGTGTTGCTTGTTTTAGCCGCTTAATGGCCTTCTCCTTAATTTGGCGTACCCGCTCGCGGGTTAGGTCAAAAACCTCGCCAATCTCCTCCAGGGTATGCGGATGCTTACCGTTTAGGCCAAAGTAAAGGCGGATAATGTTAGCCTCGCGCGGGGTAAGCGTAGCCAAAGCGCGCTCTATCTCCTTACGTAAGCTGTCGTTAAGCAACCCCCTATCGGGCGGTGGCGAGTCGTGCGAAAGCAGAACATCGTACAAATTCCCATCCTCGTCTTGAGTAAGGGGAGCATCCATAGAGATGTGCCTACTCGAGCTCTTAAGCGCCTCCTTAATATCGTCGGGTGCAATCTCAAGCACATCCGAAAGCTCGTCAATAGAAGGTTCCCGCTCAAAAAGTTGCTCCAGCTCCGTAAAGGCCTTGTTTACCTTATTAATAGAGCCAATTTTGTTAAGCGGCAGTTTTACTATGCGCGCCTGCTCGGCAAGAGCCTGAAGGATTGACTGGCGAATCCACCAAACGGCGTATGAGATAAACTTAAACCCACGCGTCTCATCAAAACGCTGAGCAGCTTTTATAAGCCCTAGGTTCCCCTCATTTATCAAATCGGGCAAGCTAAGCCCCTGATTTTGATACTGCTTGGCAACAGACACAACAAACCGTAAGTTAGCCTTTACCAGTTTGTTCAGCGCCTCCCCATCACCCTCCTTCAGCTTACGAGCTAAGGTTACCTCCTCGTCCGGGGTGAGAAGATCTACCTTCCCGATTTCGTGCAGGTACTTATCCAAAGAGACTGTTTCCCTATTGGTTACCTGCTTGATAATTTTAAGCTGTCTCATAACAAATTATATAGTATCAGGTATTGTGCTAATTTTTTTCCCTAAATCCCGCCCATACCTAATTCCTAATATCAATCGTAGCGCCGCCTACTCTATAAAACAGAATAATAAGCCAGATTGAAAGGAAAAGAAATTGGTTATTGTTAACGTTTGCCCCCGTAAAAAACACAACCAATTCATTTACAAGTAAAGAGAATAGAATCCCCGTACCTTTTCCAAGCTTGAATATAACTAATTAAAGACGATATTATGCTTTTTAGCAGATTTTTTTTATTTTTACACCTACTAACGAAACATTTTAACGAAAATCATTGGGTAATCAAATCTTTATTAGCTAATATTGCAAAATGTTTCCCTCGAGTCTCTCGAAATTCTTCTGAAACAATTCCATTTTAACACAGTCGAAAAAATTTCTTTTATTCATTCACACTATTCCCAGTGGTTGGTACTACTTTCTTACAACCAATTCGAAAAACTTTATGTACGATATTTTAGAACTTAACAAGAAGCTACTGCCCGAGTTACGGGAGATAGCTAAAGAAATGAAGATCAAAAAGATTGAATCTCTTCGAAAACAAGATTTAATCTACCAGATTCTTGACCAACAAGCTATAACCATAGCAAGCCGCGATGTGAAATCGGGCGAGAAGGACAGGGACAAGAACCGCGAGCGCATCAAGGAGCAACGTGCCGAGAAGAAGGACATCAAACCTATAAAGAAAGAGAAGGAGATGCCGCAAGCCCAAAGCACAAAAACGGACGAACAGCCCGCTCCCATTGCCGCAGCACCATCGGTTCCCACAGCACCGCCCACCCCATTGCCTGCCCAACCCGCAGAAAAAAGCACTCCCCAAAGCAACGATCGTTCCGATAAAATGGATCGAGAAAAGCGCAAACGCTTCACAAGGAAAAAAGAGGGAGAGGCTACACCAGAATACCGCACATCAGCAACTAAACCTCAACAAGAGAATCAACCCAAACCAGCTAACGAGAAGGTAGTTCCACTACCCGAAGTAGAGGTTGACGAGCCCGAAGAGATAACCTTTGAGGAGGCCGAAGAGCTTGCTGTACCAACACCCGAAATTACCCCTGAACCAGAGGTTACTTCAGGAGCTGATGCTGAACCAACCGAAAAAATTGACACGCCCCGAGAGGAGATATCTATCTCTATGCCAGAGCGTAACCAGGAAGGCGAAAAAAAGCCTTTTGTTAGAGAGCCTCATGGACGTAAAACATTTGAAAGAAGGGGTAACGACCGAAATGGCGACAGGCCTGCCGACAGGTTTGACTTTGACGGCGTTGTAACCGCAACAGGAGTACTTGAAATAATGCCCGATGGATATGGATTCCTCCGCTCATCGGACTACAACTACCTTAGCTCTCCGGACGATGTTTACGTATCGCAATCGCAAATTAAGCTTTTCGGACTAAAAACTGGCGATACCGTTACTGGAACCATCCGCCCACCCAAAGAGGGCGAGAAGTACTTCCCCCTTATTAAGGTGAACGAGATTAACGGGCGCACCCCAGACTTTATCCGCGACCGTATTCCGTTTGACTACCTAACCCCACTGTTCCCTAACGAGAAGTTTACCCTTATTGGCAATGGCCAGAACAACCTATCGGCACGCGTTGTTGATATGTTCTCCCCCATTGGAAAAGGGCAGCGCGGACTAATTGTTGCGCAGCCCAAAACGGGTAAAACCATTCTCCTAAAAGATATTGCCAACTCCATTGCGGCCAACCATCCTGAGGTTTACATGATTGTTCTTCTTATTGACGAACGTCCCGAGGAGGTTACCGACATGGCGCGCAGCGTAAACGCCGAGGTGGTTTCATCAACCTTTGATGAGCCTGCAGAGCGCCACGTACGCGTTGCAAACATCGTTCTTGAGAAGGCCAAACGCCTTGTTGAGTGCGGCCACGATGTGGTTATCCTGCTAGACTCCATAACCCGTTTGGCTAGAGCGTTTAACACCGTTCAACCAGCATCGGGCAAGATTCTATCGGGTGGTGTTGATGCTAACGCGCTACACAAGCCCAAGCGCTTTTTTGGTGCTGCGCGTAACATTGAGAACGGTGGCTCACTTACCATTCTTGCAACCGCACTTACCGAAACGGGTAGCAAAATGGACGAGGTTATATTTGAGGAGTTCAAGGGAACCGGTAACATGGAGCTACAGCTTGACCGCAAGCTATCGAACAAGCGCATTTACCCAGCTGTTGACATTACCGCGTCCAGCACACGCCGCGAGGATCTGCTACTTGACAAGGAAACCCTTAGCAAGATTTGGATACTCCGCAACTACCTAACCGATATGAACTCTATTGAGGCTATGCAGTTCCTAAAGGACAGGCTAATACGAACACAAACCAACGAAGAGTTCTTACTCTCAATGAATAGCGATTACTAGAAAAAGGGGCCTTTCGCCCCTTTTTTTTGCTACATTCGCTTTTGCTTCTTATGCAATACTGTTTCCCTAATAATAATTAGAAACCGATGAAAAAGCTACTACTTGCATTTGCCATTGCCATTAGCGCATTGGCGATTAAGGCACAAACTGTAAATGGAATTCCACTAGACAAGATTGATGTAACCTATATAGATATTGTTGAGTACAGAAAGTTTGTGAGCGATAAAGTGAACATTCAGCTCGATTATGGTCAACGCTCTCACATTCTTTATAACGAGGAGCGATTTGTTAAGGATGAGAACGGAAAGGATATGGAGTTCAACTCCATGATGGATGCCCTAAACTTCCTATCTAAGTATGGCTACGAGTACATTGATTCCTATGTAACCAGAAGCAAAGAGAGTAGCACTAGCCACTTCCTTCTTAAGCGAAAAGAGAAGCCAAACGAGAATAAACCAGAAACAACCCCACAAGCCAATCCAGAATAGACAAATTCTGCACAAAACATACACAAAACAAGAGGAACGTTTTGTGTTGCAGGCTATAAAATGCCCTTTATAACAATATGGGTGCAGAATGTTCCATAATCCAATAATCGGAGCTATCTTTGTGGGACTTACAACCTGGGGCTGACGCTGGTTTTGACAGCAAGTAGAAAGGGTTTGTAAGCATGCCGAGCGTTGTGAAGCTGGCTCGTTAATCTCAGGACTCAAACTTTTAAAAGGCGAATCAAATTACGCTCTCGCTGCCTAATTACGCAAAGCGAATTAGCTTAATTCCGGAGCCTAGGTGCTCCAGAACGAGATGTCTCGCAGAGGGTTCCGTCCCGTTGCTCCCTGCATACGAGGCACCAATCAAATGGGAATAGCCAGAGCGATGTCTCTAAGCACTGGTGAAACTTTAGAGGATAAGGGTTAGCTCGGTTGCCTTGCACCTGGTTACCCCCGACAATTAAGAAAGGCTAAGCATGTAGAAAGCAAATTGGTTCCTTGTTTGGACGAGGGTTCGAACCCCTCCAGCTCCACTAATGCAAGTAGCAAAACAGCAACAAAACACCGAAAAAGCCCGAAAATATTCGTTTTCGGGCTTTTTTATTGCTTTTTGTGTTGCTGCAAAATACTTTTTTTTACTGCTTTTTTGCCCTACTTTTGATACCAATCTGAACCCCTTTTGATACCCTATTCACAAAAGGGTACAACGGTATCAAAAAGCAATATCATGAATAAGGCAAAGTTTAAACTCGTTTTTAACCGCAAGAATAGCCTCAATAGCCAGGGAGAGGCACCCGTTTCAATCGACATCTACAAAGGTGGCATTAACCCTGTTCGAAAGTTCATAACAACGCAAGTAGTTATTAAGCCAGAGCAATGGGACGATAAGCGCAAGCAAGTAGTGAACCATCGGCTAGACTATCAGTATAACCGACTGCTAAGCGAAATAACCCGCTCACTGGAGGACTTCGAGTTCCAGCTGCTCAACAATAAGATGGAAATTACGCAGAGCAACCTCGAAGCATTTTTGTCCGGGCAGGGTATAGACAATAGTTCGTTTCTCGCTTTTTGGCAATCAGAGATGTCTGCTTTCACAAGCAATCAGGGTACAAAGAAATCTCACTTTTCGGCTTTTAATGTTCTTTCTGAGTTTCGGCCAAACCTCAAGTTCACCGATGTTGACTACTCCCTTATTACCGACTTCGATAATTACCTTAGATACGAAAAGAAGCTGGCCCAGAATACTATTGCCAAGTACCACCAGCATGTGAAAAAATACATGAACTTGGCGCGGAAAAAGAAACGAACAACTGTTGAGAACCCTTACCAAGACTTCAAAATAGTTAGGGTTGAAAGCGACCGGGAAAATTTAACTGCAGAGGAGGTTGTTGCTATTGAACGGCTAGACCTTGAGTCTATGCCTGATATCAACTTGCTGCGCGACACCTTTATGCTCAGCTGCTACACGGGGCTAAGGTTTGTGGATGTTTACTCCCTTTGCAGCGAAGATCTAAAAATATCTGCAGAAGAGATTACCATTGTCAAGCGAATGCAAAAGGTTGATAAAACGGTAACGCTACCGCTAAAGCACCTTTTTGAGGGTAAGCCACAAAAAATACTGCAGAAGTACATTAAGGATAAGGGCTACTTTTTTCCGCAGCATTCCAATCAGCACGTTAACCGCATGCTGAAGATAATAGCACAGATGGCCAAAATAAAGAGCAATTTAACCTTCCATGTTGCTCGTCATACATTCGGCACCTTCTTGGCCGAAAAAACGCAAAATCCCTACCTCATTATGGATTTAATGGGGCACAGCAAAATAGATACGAGTATGATTTACATACATCGTAGCCAAGAACGAATTAACAAGCAGCTAAGGAGTGTAAACTGGTCACTTGACTAGCTATGTTTTTTTTACATAATTTGTAGTCATACTGACATCCAGAAAGAGCCCCTTTATTTATGCTAAAGCATATGGGGCTCTTTTACATTTGAATGCTCCCTGGCTAAAAGGATGGAAATAAGCCGCTCCTTTTCATCTATCAGTGCTTGCTTCTCACTTATAACCCGTTCCAGCAGTTCTATTCTCGCCAAGTAATCGGAGTCACGACTCCCTACAGGGTAAAAGAAGCTGTTAACGCGCCCGTTGGCGCTTATTGTTATGTTTTTCTCTCCTATTGAAAGAGCGCTAATTCCTTCTACTCCCATCCCAAGAAGTGATGATACATTTACTCCAAACAAAATAGATATTGCATGTAAATCTTTGAGTCTTAACTCGCCTATATCAATAAAGGCATCCTCTGTCACTCCTATTTCTTTTGCTAGTGTCTTTAACGAAAGCCCTTTACTATTTGCTAAATTCCTTATTTTTTGCCCTATCCCATTCATTTTAACACTATTTAACATTAAATGCTTTACAAATATAGTCAAATATGACTATATTTGTTTTAACAAATCGGACGGCAATCCGACCAAGTCTAACGAATAACTTTTAAAGCATGAAAACGTTACAGAAAATGAGGTCTGCGGTGGAAAACAAAACCGCAAAAGTACTTACCGAAGACATTGCCTTAGAACTAAAAGGAAAGAAAATAACAACGATCTATTTTGGGTATAAAGGGCAAGATCATACTGATGAATTTGTGGTAGGAAATATCGTTTCAGAGTACACAGATCGCAATAACATGGTTGTCAAAACACTTATGACATTTGAAGGCCGAAACACGTTTATCAGATTACACTCTGAAAATGAAGGAGCATTCACGTGTTCAGATGTAGATCGTTTTGTATTCTATTTAGAGGCAGATCATGAAAACTAAATGCTACTCCGTACGACTAGAAAGCCTTGTTAGAATCTCTGACAAGGCTTACAAAGCCACAGCCTTTGACGGTTCAGAGGCTATCCTTCCTAAAAGCATGGTTTTCGGCAATGATTCAGAGGTGCAAAAATCAGATGCGTACTGGATTGCTGCTTTCATTCTTGAAAAAGAAGATTGTCAGCTTCAATACTCAACTAAGAAAGTTAAATGGTTTAACAGGTAGCAGTTATGGAAGAAAGAATGTTTGACCCTAGAAACCTAGACGAAACGAACTACTATCGTTTTGTGCAAGAGTTTGAAACATACGTAGTCATTTACCCAATTAACCTATCTGGAGTGGAAATGATAACAGAAAAGCAACTTTCCGAAATGCGCGCATTCATGCAAGCCAACGAGGACTCCATCGACTTATGGAACGAAGAAAGAATGTACACATTCATTACTAAAAGTCTTGCAGATGAGATTCTAAAGCGCTTACGCAATAGGGCGCGCATAAGGTTCTCCTTCTCCAACGAAGAAAAAATGGATGTACGAGAAGCCGCTCAGAACTTTGATAAAATTTACAACGAACGAAAAAGAACAATATAATGACTCAGCAAATACAACTACAAATAGTTGATGACAAAGTTAAAGTCATAACTCCTTACAATGCCGATTTTGTACAAAAGTGCCGCAACTTGCGCGGCACTTTTAAGAACGGAGCATGGTGGTTCGATGATTCTATTATTGATTACGTCCGTGAAGCCATGATACAATTCTATGGCACCACTGGAGAAACGTCATACGAAACATGCTCTCTTCTCATCAGCGATTACACGCAGTACGGCCAGCGAACTCCGTGCATTCTTTTTGGCCGCACAATAGCAAAGGCTTTTGGACGGGACTCTGGGGCCAGGCTTGGCGAAGACATCGTTCTTCTTGAGGGGGAAGTCAGATCTGGAGGTTCTGTTAAGAACTGGGAAACATGCATATCAGATGCCACTTTCCTAATAAACAACTTTCCAATTCCCTCACTTGAACTTCCAGAGGTTAAGGCGGCCATTGAAGAGGGGTGGTGCGAAGTAAAGCCAAATAAAAAGAAGAGGCCTGCTGCTGAAATTGAGGCGGAAATAACCGAACTCGAAAAAAGGATTGAGTCATTAAATGCAGAATTACTGTCATAACAGCGCATTATTAATTTTAAAAGAAAGAAATCATGAGTGCAGAAATTAAAATAAAAGGTGATTACAAAACAATTACTGGATCAACCGAGTGGCTGCAGCAACAGATTGAGAATAGTGAATTTATTTTTGCTTCAACGTCTCGAAATGAACCTTGTGTAATATGGAGGGTATTCAAAAAAAGAAAGGATGCTGATAGCGAACGAATTTTGCTAAAAAGTACCGTTGTTGCGTACATAAGTGCAGAAGTTGAAGACACGTATGGATACAGAGAGTATAACGAAACTCGAATAATTCATACTGACGGGAATGGTTACTCACAAGTTGCAATGTTTGAATACCTTACTCTCAACGCAAAAAGACACTGCGACTCTCTTATAAAGAGACTTGCTGACGAACTTGTTCGAAAGATGGACAATGATAGAGCTAATCTAAAGATAATAGTTACAGTAGAATAAAGATGAAAAGTAAACAAACAGTAAAACAGGAAGTAGTTGTCTCTGTTGAAGAGTTTGAAAAAATGACTTCATCAGACATTGTAAAACTACTTACGGAAAACGAGGACTACCGAATTGTAGGCGATATTGTAGGGAAAGATCGACACATTATTTCAGTAAACAAGCAATGAATACCTTAAAGACACTACAGGCGCGCATAAAGGGTGCGCGCCTGTATGTTGGCGAAAAGAAGGGCGTTGAACGGTTATACATTCCATACGGCAAAAACGGAAGTGGAATTAAAACTTCGGCATGGTTTGAAGTTGTGAACGACCGGTTACAAGTATTTTGCCGGGTAGAAAACAACCGTCATCCCAACTACTATGATGACCAACTCGCAGCAGTGTACCGAGCAGAAATAGAGAGGCAGTTTCATGAGTTGATAAACGACTGCGAATTGGAACGTAAGAAGGTTCCGCTGGATGAGAGGTTAAAGGATTTTGTTTTGCCTGTTTACGACAATAGAAGTAAGAAGCATCAGGTAGATGCCCTTCGGTTTTTGTGTTCAATGAAGGTGTCTGCGCTATGGGGAGACCCTGGCACAATGAAATCTAAAACGGTTATTGATCTTGCTATATCCCGATACGAGGCTGGACAAATAAAGAAAGTTCTAGTTTTTTTGCCTGTTTCAACAAAAAAGAACTTTAAAAACCAGTTAGAGCAATGGTGCAGCCGCAAAGAGATTACATGGAAGTTGATTGGAATTGAGAGCATGAGTTCTAGCGATCGGGCTGTTTTTGAAGCATTAGATTTTGCTGACAGTGAGACCCAAATCATAATTGACGAGAGCCACTTGGTTAAAGGCCCGTTTGCAAAAAGGAGCAAAAGGATTGCTGCTGTTTGCGAAAAGAGCAGTTACAAAGTGGTAATGACAGGGACTCCTGCAGACCAAGTTCACAACTTGTACATGCAGTACGCCATGCTGTCAAAGCTAATCATTGGCCTTCCAAACTACTTGAAGTTTGAAGAAAAATACCTTATTCTTGGGGGAGTAAGTGGGGATGAGATTATTGGTCACAAGAACATTGACCATTTATTAGGCCTTCTTGAACCATATACATATCAAATATCAAGTGACATTCTTGGGCTTCCTGCGAAGGAGGAGATACAACTTCACTGCTCGTTAACTCAGGAGCAGGATAGGTACTACACAGAGGAAAAGGAACGATTGCTTGAACTAATACAGAGTGACGATTTTTCCGAAACGGACATCTTTGCTGCGCTTACGCACATGCAGCAGATTGCGTCTGGCTACATAAAAAATTACGAAGGCGAAGTAATTCCTCTTTGTACAAATAAATTTGAGTTGCTAGACAATATAGATCTTACTAAGCCAACCGTCTTTTTTTGCAAGTACATTTTTGAGGTTCAAACTCTCGTTTCATTTTTAAATCAGAGTAACTGTGCAACATTTACGGGCAAAAATCCAAAAACGAGGGATGATGAGCTGCAAAAATTTGTAGCAGGAGAAAAGCTTTACTTCGTATGCACAATGCAGTCTGGTGGAACTGGTTTGAACGGGTTGCAAGAAGTATGCTGCCAAGGCATTTTTTTCTCAAACTCATTTATGTGGATACAACGGAAGCAATCTACAGGAAGATTGGACAGACCAGGACAGCAACACGAGATGAAGTTTTATGATTGTCTTACCAGATCGGGTATTGACTATAAGGTTATGGCTAATTTGGCAAGAAAAGGTAATTTGGCAAGCGAAATAAAGGAACTGATGAAAGACAAAACTAAACTAAAGCGGTATGTCGAAGAGTTGTAATAAATGGGAATACGGTAACTCATGGGATAAATTCCCCATAAATATTGGGCAAACTTGGGTTGAAATGAAAACCAACTCATCGTTTGCGGTTCATGATCTTTTCGATCCTCTTCCTGCTTTTATGATGAGTGGAGACATGATTTACTGCGACCCTCCTTGGACATTAGGTAATGTTAACTCTTTTGTAACAAAGAACCATTCCTCAAAGTACATATCCAACTTCAAGGATTTCTACACTCAGCTATTTGCTCAAGTAGGTGTCATTGCTCCAAGAGTATGCTTTTTAGAAATAGGTAAAAAACACGTTGATGAATTTAACACAGAAATGGGTAAAATCTTTCCAACCGTGCAAGTATGGAAAACAACCTACTACAAGAAGCACCCATGCTTTCTCTTGAGAGGAGGCTATGAACCCGCCAGTTTTGACTACACCGGTAGCGACGATGAGGATACTCCATCGTTAGCAATAAGAAATGAAAACCCAAGTTGCGTTGCCGATTTATGCACTGGTAGAGGGCTTACAGCAGTATCTGCCATAAGTCAAAACAAAAGATTTGTTGGAATTGAGTTAAATCCAAGAAGGATGGCAGTCACCTTAGATAAAGTATCAAAGAAAGGAGGTGATATATGCCAAAAGTAAAGGTGTACCACTCAGCCTTAAAACCCGAGTTGAAAGAATTAGGAAGCATTAATTTCTTTGAATCGAATGGAAACAAGGTTTTTACTGCTGATATTGCGACACAAGGAGTTCCCCTATGCCACTATAGCGATTGCGATGTTTTTTATTCAGAACCAGCGTGGAGGGATGGGTACGATAAGTTTGCAACCAGAGCCAATTCTCAACACAGCTCATACGTTGCATACGTAATGAATATGGCTAGGTTTGTAGCCCATGCAGATAAGCCCGTTTACATGGTACTAGGCACTCATGTTATATCCGAATTTCCTTCCCCTTCATTCGTTCAAAAGATAAAACTACATGGATACACAACAAATCTGTGTGTGTGGAATGGCCCTAGGCTTAACTGTGAAACAAACTACGATGCGATTGCCGAACTAGCTAAGATATACTCCCGTGTGGGCGATTTTAATGCGGGATACGGTAATACTGCTCGTATATTTTTAGCTGCCGGGAAAAAGTTTGTATGCTCAGATCTAAATCCTAAATGCGTATTTTTCATTGCAAAAACATATATGGGGTATGAAGAATAGAGTATTTTTTTTGAATGATACATCAAAGATTCCACCCATTGACGCCGCAGATGGAACCTTAGTCGTTTGGCATCAAATGTACAATGCTCCAGCAGTGCCAGGTGCCGAATATATTGAGTGGGAGAAGTACAAAATAGGATACAGTTCTTTTGAGCCAAAGCTAATAATCCTAGTGGGCCTTAACAGGATGATCACCCCATCGAATAGGTGTGATTACGTACATGAGTACCTTACAACGATGACGCCGAATGTACCTAAGATAAGCATTGATACGGCACCTTTTGTTGGCGAACCGTGGAGGCTGTTTTTTCATTACCTATACGCTGGAGTTAATGGTTTTGGTGTTAACTATAGCTACCCTATAGAAAGGGAGTGGCAGAGCTGGTTCTACCGGGAAACGAATGATTGTCGATTGTCTGGGGATAACGTGAGATTTTTCATTAAGAATACCTACTCGGAGCTACAACGGCTCACAACGAGGTTTAAGCTAACCGATGTTTCAGAGGAGGAACTTAACTGGTATTCGGAAGCCAAACTTCACGTCTTTTCTAAATACGACACACCAAAACTATTAGTAAACAACCTACTTAAACTTTCAAACGACCACTTTGGAACAGCATTAAGTTTCGATTCGTGGAA
The DNA here is from genome assembly GCA_016931855.1 of Bacteroidales bacterium. Classification (GTDB taxonomy): domain Bacteria; phylum Bacteroidota; class Bacteroidia; order Bacteroidales; family Tenuifilaceae; genus UBA5206. The sequence goes on along the minus strand of JAFGDZ010000048.1, from coordinate 146,146 downwards.
AAAGAATCAAGAACATGAGTTACCTAGGCTAGGTGTGTTCCAATTTGTTGTAGAGGAGAATGTTCGTAGGATGATGATATTTAACGCATTTTGCCATGAAAATATACGACGATAACAGAAACGTTTTGGACGCAGCAAGAGAGAGAATCAGCCTGTTGTTCGATAACTTTGAAACAATAAACGTATCAATATCTTCAGGGAAAGATAGCACTGTGCTTTACTTTCTTGCATTGCAAGAGGCGATAAAGCGAAAGAGAAAGATTGTAGCATTTTTTCAAGACCAAGAGGCTGAGTACATGGCATCAATTGATTTGATGAAGATACTTATGAACCATCCAAATGTAATACCCGCTTGGTATCAGGTTCCAATATACATGACAAATGCAACAAGCTACTCAGACTACTTCCTTTACGCGTGGGGGCCAGGTGAGGCATGGATGAGGGGAAAAGACCCTATTGCTATTCATAGCATTGACGAGGACTACCCTAAACGGTTCTATCAATTCTTTGACTGGTATGAGAACAAGTACAAGGATGCCGCATTTCTAATTGGCCTCCGCGCAGACGAAAGTCTTACTCGCTACCGTGCGGTAACAAAACACCCAGGTTGGAACAATATTCCTTGGAGTACAGGTAAAGGGAATGCAGCCGTGAGGTTCTACCCTATATACGACTGGACGGTATATGATGTATGGAAGTTTATTTATGATTTTGATTTACCGTACAACAAAATATACGACCTCATGTTTATGGCTAACTATACCATTTACAACAGGATGAGAGTATCCAACCTTGTTCACGAAAAATCGTTCAAATGCCTTGTTGACCTCCCTAAATTCGAGCCCGAAACCTATAACAAGCTGTGCAAAAGGATTGGCGGCATAGCAACAGCATCTCGATACGCTTCTGAAAAATTGGTATTTGACAACAAAACGCTCCCTGTACACTACAAAAACTGGAAGGAGTTTCGTGATTTTCTGCTTGAGAACATACCAAACCAAGAGCATCGGCGTAAGTTTGAAGCCAGGTATGCAAAGCAAGAGCAAACAGAGCGAATGTATCAATCTCAGGTTGGCCAGCTGCTCATTAACGACTACGAAAACGCTAGAAGCTACGATACTAAACGAAGTGAAAAAACCCAAAAATTAAAAGAGAAATGGATGGAAATCTTATAAAGGCTGCAACGGCCCTGTCATTAGACGACAAAATGGAACTGTATAACATTCTCGCTAAGGATATCATGCAGTTTGCCTACGAGCAGGATAATGTTTGGCACCATGTATTTAACGTAAAGCTAATCCCTATCGATAAGGTTATTGCTAATGATTATAACCCCAACGTGATGCCATCTTCATTAATGGAATTGCTGTGGGAGTGTGTTTCTAAGTTTGGCTTTCTTTTTCCTGTCATAACAACCTTTGATAAGGAGAAGCAAATGTATAGGATAATAGATGGTTTCCATAGGTACGAGGACTTTAGGCGCAACGGTAAAAAGTATATTGCCGTACTTGACCTTCAGATACCACTCCATGATGCCATAATTCTAACCGTTCTTATGAACCGAATAAAAGGGTTTCATCAGGTGGAGGGAATGTCTAAACTGGTTCAAAAACTAGAGTACTTTGGGCTAGAAGACGTTGAAGTATGTAAGGCTTTTGACATGGAACCAGAGGAGTTCCTTCGCCTTAAACAGCAGTTAGGAATAGCACATTCATTCCGTCATCACGATTACTCCAAATCGTGGTCTGAGTCTAAATAGAAAAAGCCCCTCGCCTCGGCAAAGGCATAAAGAGGGGCTTGCTTAATTCGTCTAACGAAAAACTTTTAAGCATGACAAAGTTATTCAATTTATCGAGGCGGAAAAACACCCGTCTTGCCGATTACATTAATGGAGTTGCTAACGCAAGCAAAAGGCCTAGAACCTACAAGCGTAAGCTTTGGAACATTGCGAGGAAAATCTCAGAGTATGAATCCTTCCGTGGAATGGAGATATACACCAATTCCATGACACAAAATGTGGCCGAGGACTTTCTTTTATTCCTTACCAACCAATTTGCGTACAGGGCATCTACTGTAAATAGCATTTTTAGTGCCATAACAACCATGCTTCACCGCGCCCATCGAGATGGGTATGCGGTTGATTTTAGCATAAAAGACGTGAGTACGGTAAAGGAGGATGCCTTCTCTGTGTACTTAACTCCCGAAGAGGTTGAACGGATATACCGGTTAAGCATAAAAAACGAATCTCTAACCTCAATAAAGAACGCTTTTGTGGTAGGTTGCTGCACCGGACTTCGATTCTCGGACTACTCCAGATTAACAAATGACAATATTGAAGAGGGAATAATCCGCATCAAAACGAAAAAAACGGGAGTAACAGTAGTTATTCCTGCGCACTGGATTATTCTTGATATCATTGATAAGTACAATCGTTTCCCCGTTGTTAAGGTATCGTTGCAGAACTTTAACGCAAGGATTAAGTCCATCTGCAAAAAGGCTGGATTAACCGCTGTTTATACGGTAGAACGCACAGAGGGGACTATCGTTGTAAAGAGGAAGTTTAAAAAGTACCAGCTCATTTCATCTCACACGGCCAGGCGAAGCTTTGCCACGAACATGTACCTTGCTGGCGTTGCTCCGGCTAAAATTATGCTTATTACAGGGCATAAAACAGAGCAGTCCTTTTTTAAGTACATCAGGATTAACAAGGTAGAGAACGCCAAAGATTTAGCAACTCACCCATTTTTTGTAAAATGAAAAATGGTACATTTGTTCCCGTGATAAGGGAAGCTATAAAACAACGACTCCAAGAACTAGGCATAAGTCAGCGCCAATGCGCACTAGATTGTGCCCTTGACTACATAAACTTTAACAAGTTTTTGTTAGGTAAGCGTACGTTGCCTTTAGTTCAAATAGAAGCGGTTCTCAAGCATCTTAATCTAAAAATAAAGCCAGAGTAAAACCCTGGCTTTTTTCATTGCTACTCAAGAACGCCCAAAAGTTTGAGAAAAACCAATATAGCTATTGCAATTAGAGCCAATATTAGGTTTTGCTTGTGCCTTTTAAAAATTGTGCGCTGTATGTTATTATCCATTATATTGGGCTAAGCCTGTTAAGAATATCCAAATAACCGGGGAAATCACTAGGATTTACAATAATCTTACTCTTTTCTGTTGTGAGGTTTTTTACGTTTAAGTCAGGAGTTGTTTGTAGATAATACACATTTATAGTCTTTGCTCCAAGTTCGTTTTTCCCTCTAAAAGAAAAAATGTAAGTATATGAAGCTACTTCGTTCACTTTGTTTCCCAACGAGATTTCAATGGAGTCAATTGCTGCAATAATTCTTTCATCTTTACTTATCTCATTTTTATGCCGATTAATCTCATCATCAGAATACATTGATGGACTAGTTAATCTAACTTCTTCCTTAAAAGTTAGCATTTTCTTTTCATTTTCAAGTCTATTCTCAAACATCTGGCGACGATATTCGATGTTGTCCTTATAAAGAACCGAGTCAATAAGTTCAAGTTTTACAAATTCGTAACTCTCAGGGTCGTTCATGTTCTCTTTTAAGTACTGCTCAGCATTGTTCCGAACCAAGTCATCTCTGGTCTGTTTTTTTGTGCATGACAACAGAATGCCCCCACAAATCATAGTGACAGCAACGATTAATCCAATTGTTTTTCTCATGATTACACCTATTTTAATGGTTAAGTTAAATTACCCCTCCCTTTTCATTAACACCTGTATCATCCTCTCCTTCTCTGCAATAAGCAAATCCTTCTCCGCAATCAGGCGCTTTAGCATTTCGTTTTCCGCTACAAGCCTATTCCTCTCTTCATCTTTTGCTCCGCTTGTGCCTACTTCGTAGCGACTTCCACCCTCAGCAACGGCAATGGTTGTGTTGCTGTTACCAATACTTGCCGCATTGGCTTTACCTGAAGGTTTATTATCAAAAAAATACGTTATAGGTACATCAAACTTATTGGCGAATAGTGTCAATAATTGCGACTCCACACTATCTTTTTTCAATATCTTATACAGATTTTGATTGGTCATTCCTATCTCATCCGCAACTTCTTTTACTGACTTCCCAGATAGTTCTATTAATTTTTTGATTTTCTCGCCAACAATCATCTTGACATTCAATGAATTAAATTTTTTGTTGATTTTTTATCAAACTATTCGTTTGATTTTATCAAACTATTTGTTTACTTTGCTATACCAAAATTAGCAAAAATATTTTGAGAAAGCCAAATAAAAATTGACGAACATGGCAAAGGGAACAATGAGAACTACGGGGCAAAGGCTGCTGCCCGCCTCGACAAACACCCAAAAGCACAGGGCAAACAGCCTGCACGAGCAGAGCCTTTCCCTACTTGATAGGCTTAGAGCCCTTGCCATAGACACACCGGAGAGCGACCCGGACAGGTTCCACCGCACCCTGATGGAGTGCAGGAGGGAAAATAACCGCCTCGACAAAGAATTCACCAGAATATTCAAACCATCAGCAAAATGAACAAGAGAGACTCCGAACGCGAGATGGCCACAGCAGTGGCCGAAATAGCCAGGTCGGTAGGGCGCGAAAACGTGTCCTACCGCCGAAACTACAAGGTGCTTAAGGCAATGGTTGATGCTGTTAACAAGGGGTTGGAGTACTGCCCTACCCTGCTCAAGGATACCGTTTACAACACGGTAGCCAAGAGCTTTGGCACCACGGCCAGCACCGTGCGGACTATCTACAAATCCTACGGGTATTTTCAAAAGGGGGAGCCCCCAGTTGGCGTAGCATTGCGCTACGTGAATGGGTATAAACAGTGGGAAACAGCGCACGCAAAGCACTTTGCTGCGCTGCACAGAAAGGGGAGTAGCCATGCTACCGCCAACTAAAGGGGCCGATGGGAACCGCCGCTACCACCTACACAGGCAGCTGCGGAGAAAGGGACTGGGAGTGAACGTACGCAGCAGGACTGTGTTTGCTCCCACCCCGCCCACGGGCAAAACAGCCAAATGGTGCAAGGAGCTAAAGAAGTACTCATACCAAGTTCAGCTAACCATATTTTAAGCGAATAAAATATGCAAAACACAATCACCATCCTAGAGCTTACGCCTGCTCAAATTCAGTGCCTGCTATTCGCCCTTGGCGATGCCTCGGCAGTGTCAAAAGGCAAAAACGAAAAGTTATTGTACAACGAGTACCAGTCGCTAATGGCCGAGATAAAGGACATTCACCAAGGCCAGCACGCACTAGTGCGCGAGGCCAAAAGAATAATCAGAAACGAAAACCGAAGCGAAGATGAGTAGGCAAATAGTTATTGACGAGGAAGACCTGTTCCGATTCAAGAGCCTAGTTGCAGAGCTGAAACAGGTTATAGATGAGCTTAAATCTCCCGCCAGCGCCCCCGCGCGCATAACTACGAATAAGCTGTACAACTACAGCAGCATTAACCGCGAATTCGGTATCGATATAAAGATACTGAAGCGGGCCGTTGAGGATGGTTTGCTAAAGCCCAATCCGCGTCCCGATGGGAAGGGTCAGTACCGCTTCTCTCCGCTGGAGGTGGAGAACTACATCAATGGCCGCAACCAAGGCGGCGCAACACCAACACGCCAAGGAAGGCCAGCCAAAACCTACAAGGGGCTGCCCCAAAGCGCTTAGCCCCTTCAGGAAAGTTGTGGGTTCGACACCCACAGGGGCACACAGGGGAACATGGCGAAGGGCTACCCAAGGCATAGCCATCAGGTAGTTAAACGTACCCGCCAAGGGTAGCCCTCCCAGTTCTTTAATTGTCAACTAACAAAAATAGAGTTGGTTATGAATCATGTGTATGTATTACAAAACGAGAACGGCTACGTAGTTGGAGCGGCTTACGAAGAATCAAGAGCCGTTAAAGCGTGCAAGGATAGCGGCATGAAATGGACTTATAGGTGTGTCCCTTTCTTTCTAAACGAGGGAACTGAAATCAAGGTTATTGCTGGACCTATTCCAATGGAGTTCCTCCCAAGCAGTGAACGCACCATAATGTGCGACTTTAAGTTTTTGAATTTTGAGTAGTTAACCTCGGCTTGTATGTGAACGCACCCTAATGGGCGACTTTAAGCCCGATGCCGAATAGCAATAATCTTAGTTTTAAATAAAATCAACAGCAACATGAAAAAAGGAAGCAAGGAAGCCAAAGCTATTAGTTTAGTTGAAAAATTCAACAAGCTGTACCCAGTAGGAAGTACGGTAACCTTAAGGAAAATAGCGATCAGTAGCAGTCCGTACTTAGAGTACACGGTAAGGCATGAGGCTTTTGTGGCCAATGGACTTGATCCCGTTGCCTTCTTCGATGGAATATCAGGATACTTCTCCATAGAACCAGACTTTGTAAAATACCCATCCTAGAAACCCTCCCCCGCTATGCAACCAATCTCAACCCCCATTCTCATTCCCGGCCAAGGCCGCTTGGTCATCCCCCATACAGAGCCGTCAGTTCGGTTTTTGCCCTCAATTCGCAACTTTAAGGGCGTAATGGAGCGCTACGATAGCTTTGCCGAATCCTTTAACGCAATTGTACGGGAGCAGCGACATCAGGGCGACAAAACCGCACAAACGCTAAAAAGTACACACAGGTCATTATTCCAGGACATAGTGAACCAGATAATGGGCCAGCTGCGCAAGGTTCGCTCAACATTCCGAGACAACCCAGATTTAACCCAGTTAGACGCCTCTCAGCCCTTCATTCTAAGCACTAACTTGGTGCGAACGATGAAGCGTACAGGCAAGAATAAAGCGACCGTTTTTCGCAACCTAAACCGCCTTATTCGGGCGGGCGTTATCATGGAAAAGGTGAACCATGGCACCAGAGCCAACTTTGAGCTGTACATAAACCCCTCCTTCCTGCTCATCACCGACGATTTGCGAACTTCCCCGGACGCATCCACCGCCCCCCAATTATATGCAAACTGCAATCCTATAGAAAGAGACAAGAACTCTTTAATAAATGAAATAATCCCTGTTAACGACGTTGAAAACTCGAACATGAAAGGTGTCTGCTGCGCAGACCTGTTAAACGAGACCCAAACGAACATTTACACGAACACAGGGGAACTTGGCGAAATCGATGCGGATACCAAAGTCCATTCGCCTAAAAAAGGAAATTCGGGAGAGGAAAGTCACGCACAAAACGAGTTGCGCCCAAGTTTGCATAGCGAAAGTTTGCAAAATCAGCGCAAACTACACGCCAATTGGTTCATTGCATACATGATTAAAACGCTGTTTCCCAACCATAAGCACTACCCCAACGCACTAGAGAATGCCAGGGAGTACGCTGCACGGGTTTACCTAGCCGAGTGCCGAACCAACAAAGACTTTGAGAGGGCCATGGCGTGCCTACTGTGGCGGGTAGATGCCGCAAAGCGCTGGAGCCAGCGCACAGGATTCTCCTTCGAAAATATTTACATAACCGCTTACCTCGATGTGGAGAATAAGCGCTCAGGATTTACCAATACGCAGCGATGGTGGAAGGAACACCGACAGCGACAGCGGCGTAAGGAAGCCCTGCATAGACGAAAAACCGACCTGCAGAAGCTGCAAATTCAGCTCCGTAAGCTACACGAGAACCTATCGGTACACACCTACTTCCAAGCCGAGCAGTACGTGCAAAAGAACATACCGCACCTGCTTGAGCAGTTCTACAAAGCTACTGAGAGTATTCGTTACTGCACCACAAAAATTGCTTAGATATGCCACTTTACGATCCCAAACTAAGCCGCTTCAAGCTATGGGTTAGCTTGAAGGGCAACGATGCCAAGAACGAGATATTCTACTCGTTCATTAAGGAGGATGAGAAGGGCGACACGGCCAGCATAAACGGCATTGTACGCCGCCTAATTGAAGGCAAACTTAAAAACAAGTACATAACCGCCATTCTTTACTGGAATAACCCTAAGCGAGAGGGCATTATTCACAAGTGGGTAATGGGTAAACTGGAGCAGTAATGAGCAATGAAAAGAGCTACGGCGGCGTGGTCGAGGACATGCGCTGCAAGGCCAAAGCCGACAGGAACAGGCTGGCCAACCAAAGAATTGCCGAGCCCGAGTGCCAGGTGTTCATCAAGATTGGCAAGTCAACATATGGGTTTAGAAACGAGGAACGGCTCAACAAATTCCTTAACAAGGCAAAGCCATGCGAGACTGGAACTACATAGACAGAGTACTAGTAACGGTACGGCGGTTTAAGCCAGGCGTTCGCTTGCTAGTTAGCAACCAGCCACAGCCCGACCGATTTATTGAAGCCGCCAAGGTTATTATTGACCTTAACCTTGCCGAGATAGAGCTTAGCAACGATTACCAATACCTGATAATTAGAGAGCCTTTTGACTATGAAGCCTTTGCCAGTAACGCTAAACCACGAGGTTTGGCACAGGTGCAAGCAGTGTAAAAGGGAGTTTGACCTGAGGATATACTACGACTACTGCCCTTTCTGCAGAACAAGTACTAACCACTAAAACCAATAGTATGCCTAAAATTGCCATTTTACTTCTCATCGTTGTAGGGTTAATAGCTGCCATACTTCTTGCAGCATATCTCCTAAGAAACCTATTCCAAAGCAGCGCAGTAGAGCTTAGCGCCGATAGCTACCTCCTTGTGCGGAGGAACCACCGGCCAATTGGCTTTAAAGGCGCAAGGGAATGCAACAAGTTCATGAGCGAAGCCCGCGATAAAGGAATGATATTCGACATCTACACTTTTACTAACGGCGACCTTGCATACGTAGGGAGTAGCCGAGACCTAATGGTATCATAGCTATGGATGATAATAAAACCGCAGGTGTAAACGGACTAGAGAACCGTATAAATCAGCTTGAAGGTCTTACAGAAAAACTTCGGTTTGAAGTAAGAACACAAAACATTGAGCAGGTGAAATTCATCATTGACATTATGATGTCAAGACTTGTGGATATCTCCTCCATATCAGAGAAAATATTCACTGAAGACATGCATAGGTCATGATAATACGGCTTTTAGACCTATGCTGCAAGGCTGGAGGCTGCAGCGTTGGATACCACCAAGCGGCAAAGGATTTAGGCCTACAAATAGAGATTGTTGGCGTTGACATTGAGCCACAGCCCAACTACCCCTATGAGTTTGTACAAGCCGATGCAGCAACGTTCCTAAAAACTAACAGCGCATTATTCACGCATGTTCACGCTTCACCTCCATGCCAGGCGTTCACCCCTGCAACTGCGCAACAGCGAAAAAACGGCACAGTGTACAGCGATAACCTCTCTGAGCTAAGAGACCTCATCCAAAAATCAGGTTTGCCGGGTGTTATAGAGAATGTTCCAGCATCGCCAGTACGGCCTGATGTTGTGCTACGTGGCGACATGTTTGGGCTAAAAGTGCTGAGAAAAAGGCATTTTGAACTCATAAACTGGTGGATGATGAACCCCATGATGCCGCACAAAGTGGGCTCTGTTTACGATGGCGACTACGTTTCAGTGTACGGTAAAGCTGGAATAAAGAAAAGCGGTAACTATAGGGCCGCACAGCCTAAGTTCAAGCAGAGAACCATAAAGGAAACATGGGCCTTTGCCATGGGCATAGACTGGATGAAGAAGGACACAGAACTGGCCGAAGCCATTCCACCCGCCTACACAAGGTATATAGGTCAAACATTTTTTAAGACTAACACCAAATGAGAAACTTCTTTGTAAAGCGCCGTTTGAACAGGCTAAAAAGAGCGCTAGAGAGGGCCGAGAACCAAGGCCGAGAGGAGTACCTTGTTAAGCGCTTCCCTCTGTTTGTCTCTGTAGATATATCTCCATCGTTCTCCAACACCCACTGCACCATTGAAACCATTGGAGGTTTCACCTTCTACGGTAGAGGGTATAGCGCTGCTAAGGAGGCGGCACTTAAAGCCATTGATAAACTACTAAAGCATGAATGCAATCACAATTAAACAGCCTTGGGCATGGCTTGCATGCAACGGGATTAAGCCTATAGAAAACAGAACATGGAAACTGCCTAAGAAGTACTTTGGACAGCGGATCCTAATCCATGCTGGAGCAGATAAGGCACTAGATAAAATGCCTCTTAACAGCATTTACTCAAATGAGCAGCTAAAGGAACTCCTATTCCTGTTCACAGAGATTGAACTATGCAAAATGACCTTTGCGCATGGTGCAATAATAGGAGCGGCACAAATTACTGATTGCGTTACCAACCACCCCAGCGTATGGGCCATGGAAGGGTACTACCATTGGGTTCTTGAGTTTCCTCAGCTATTCAGTGAGCCTATTCCAGCAAAAGGCAAGTTATCGTTTTGGGATTACCCCAACATCTTGGCCAAAACAGAGAAAGAGTACGGAGAACCATTTTGTCACTGCCAGCTGCCAGTAGATGAATCAAGCCAGGTTTACTCCATATTCAACCAGTATCGTTGCCACTACTGTGGCGGTATATGGTATAAATAAATGTGATTAAAGAAAAAACAGCCGATGAATAAAGAACAGAGTACCGATAAACCACAGAAAAAGGCTTGGAATCTAGCCAATGTTAGGCACTATCTATATTTAGCAGTCTTAATATTAGGGTATAAAGTTTTTCATTTAAAAGACAATGAGCGTAATGGATGGTTTGTTAAGAAAAATCCAATTACAATGATTGTAATTGCTCCAATACTGTTGCCGTTCTTTATGCTTTATGGAATATTGCTCTATTGGGATTGGTCAACTAATTGGTATTATCATTGGATTAGTGGAGAAAAGAAAAGGTTAACATTTAAGCAAAAACTTTACATAAAGAAACAGCTTGTTGATTACTGAAAAACACATTCTGTAGAGCCTTTTCAATAGAATAAAACGCAGTAAAGCGCCAACAGCCCTCGTTTTATTGCTGCATAGTATTACGGGCTAACATTAACACTATTACTTTATGGAAAATCTTTCATTCGGCGAAGCTTTAGAAGCCGCTAAAAAAGGAGGTCGAATCGCTCGACAAGGTTGGAACGGTAAAGGCATGTTTGTTTTTATGCGACCAGCAGATGAACTTCACATCGACATGGTAATTGATAAGGTAAAATCGTTACCACAAAGCGTAAAGGACTACTATCTAAAGGACGTTTTGAATGGTAATGGCGAACGAGTTTACCCAGCAGACGAGGACGATAAAGTAAAATTTACAGCCTATCTATGCCTGAAGGCTGCAGATGGAACTATTGTTAATGGTTGGCAGCCCTCTCAATTGGACATGCTTACCAACGATTGGACAATTCTGCCATTTTCTAAAGAACAAATCGAAATTGAAGAAGAACAAGCCAAAGAACTTGGTTGGGAATTCGTAAAGCAATACAACCAAGAAGAGTTCTTGGTTACGTGTTATAAACTTGGATGCATGGAAATTGAATTTAATTATGTTAATGAAGAAATGGTTTTTTGCGAGTTAAATATTTTATCGTTGATGTGTATGCCTATTGATTTTGAACAATTGAAAGTATTAACAGAAATGCTTGGTTGGTGGACTATGGATTTCAATCCAAATAGGCAATAGAATCTACGCAAGAGCGCTGTACAACATAGCACTAACACCTCTTTTTCAGGAATATAAACTGTATATTTATATAAACAAAACGATAAATATGAAAGCGCAGCAGTTAAAACGAGGCATGAAGGTTAAAAACCAGCACGGAAAAGAGCTTACAGTTCTTGAGGTTATTGGAGGCTTAATGGTTAGAACATACGAGGATTTTAATAACCTATACCACTGCACTAAACTTTACCACAAAGGAGTGCAAATAAGCGCTTAGAATCGTTCAAAAGGCTGTTTTTATAAAAAACAGCCTTTCCTTTTTTTTGAAAGCCCAAAGTACTTTACATAACTACAAAATATTAGTACCTTGCATTGGTAAAACACTAGGAAAATAAGCCTTTAGCATGGTAACAACCAAAATTGATATAAAAGAACATTTGGCAGAGTTTATTGTTGGAAAATTCGGGGATCATAATAAGGATATCCCCGTTAGGTTTCCCGATTCCATTGAGCTATACCATACCATTTACGATTTACTTGAAAAACGCCCTGCTAATTCAATAGACCGAGGCAACCTTGAGATTGTTCTACCCGAGCGCTCGCAGGGTAAAAACCCCGTTACGTACAACTATTTAGGCATACGCAGCATTAAAATAATACAAAAGCGCATTGAAACTATGTTTTGGGCAGAGCTGCACGAGCTGCTGGACCACAACAAGCACATGGAGGGCATTGAGTATGCCGATACGGTTCACGTTTTTATGTGTAGGTACTCCATTACCTCCATCACGGAGGATGCGCTCCTAAAAAACTACTATCGCTGGCGCGATAAGGTTAGAAAGAAAAGCAAGCGGCGTGAGTACAAAAAAAACGCTGCATAATTTGCCCCTGTAGCGTATAAAAACGTCACAAAAAAGGGGTAAAAACGTCCGATTTTGTATATATCATTAAATAACAGCGCATTATGAACAGAATTTTATGTAACAGAGCCGAATTTGTACATGTGAGCGATGTTGCTCGCATCGAAAATGGTGTCGCTGTGCTTAAAACAGGTAAATCCTTTACCTCTATTCCAGCCAAAAAGGCAACATACAGCTTCAGCAACGATTCATCAGACGCTGGTACACTTAGTAAGCAAACCGTTACGCTAGATGTTTACACCAAAAATGCATCACTCCTGCTCACCAGCCATGAGCGCTACATCCTTCGTATGAGTACCGATAAGGAAACCTTCCTTGTTGGCTCATTAGATTACCCTGCCATAAAAGCCATTTCTGGCGACAAGGTTAACAGTACCATAACCTTTAAGGCCTCGCACATACTCTAAGGCTGTCGTTTGCGCTTGCAAAACAACTCAATATCATTGTTACACAATAACAATGAGAGATGTTTGCAGACCACTTCCTATTAGAGCTAAGCACCTCTATGCTGATTCTTAGAGAAACAGCCTGTAGAGATGTTGAGCAGCAAATAAACAGAGTATTACAATCCACTCTAACCGAGCGTAAACTTCCAAGTTTCCTATCGCTCGGTTCAAACATTAGCCTAAGCGATGAGTTTGAGAACCCCTTCGATGCCTATGAGGAAGGGAGCATTATTGTAATACCAATTATTGGTACTATGCTCAAGTACGGTTCTTGGTGGACTTACGGCATGGACGAAATGGCAAACTTCATTCGCCTTGCCGATGCTTCAAGCAAAGTGGCAGGAACCATTTTACTAAGCAACACCCCCGGCGGAACCACTCAGAGCGTTATTCAGCTAGAGGATGCGCTGCGCCAACGCACCAAGCCATGTGTTGGCGTTGTGGATGGCCAGTGCTGCAGTGGGGGCATATATACGCTTAGCTTCTGCGACAAAATTGTTGCAACCAACCGTATGTGCGAGGCAGGAAGCATTGGCACTTTCGCTCAGATAATGGACGATAGTGCGGCACTTGAGAAGTATGGCTACAAAGTAAAGGCCATATACCCGCCCGAATCAAAGTACAAAAACCTAGAGGTAAGAAAAGCTATTGAGGAGGATGACGACAGCCTTATAATTAGTGAGAGGCTATCACCCTACGCCTGTCACTTTCAGAACATCATAAAGAATAACAGACCCAACCTAGACACTACTGCTGAAGGTATCCTAGAAGGGAAGGTTTTCTACGCATACGATGCCATCAAATACGGCCTTATTGATAGCATCATGAGTATAAATGAGGCTGTAAAACTAGTCTCAACAATGGCCGAAGAGAAAAAATCCATCTACTCACAACTAAAATTCTAACTATGAAAAAATGGCAACAGCGTTTTATGGCCATTTCGGAAACTCTTGGCTTTAAGGCTAAGGCAAAGGAGGGTACTTTAACTGCCGATGAGCAAAAGCAGATTTTCGCTGCTTACAAGGAAAAGTACAGCATATCCTTTGCCGACGACAAGAAGCTTGACGAGGATGCCGAACCAGAAGAGGTGATTCTTTCCGCCGAGGAGCAGCAGCAAATTGCTGAAATCCTTAATGTGGAAATAAACTCAGATGGTGCGCCAAAAACGCAACAACAGGCCGTAAACTCCCTAAAGGATAAGGCCAAGGAGCAGCAGCAGCAAATTAACAAGCTAAAGCAAACCCCTGAAGAGGAGGCTCCCGAAACTGTTACTGCAAAGAAGCATGCTAGCAAGTCGGCAATAGCAATTGTTTTAGGCGCAGCACCCCACTCTGCCAAGTTCCTTTTTGGCATTGAGGACAAGATGTTTGCAAGGGGCAAGTGGTATAACGACATCGTTATAACCCGCAAGCCCATGGCTGATTCAATCAGCAAAGCTGATAAGGAGGATTTCATTACCGCCTTTACCGAGTTTACAGAGAACGTTCAAAAGCGCGTTAAAGCGCTTGCAGCGAACAATAGCCTTGGAATGCTTGTGTTCGATCAGCTTGTTTCTGGCGAATCTCACATTGACTATACAGACCTTGTAGGAACTGCAGGCGAGTATATTGTTAGGCGTACCGATTTAATCCTGGCACACCTTCGTTCTCTTCCTTCCGTTTCTTCCATATTCCCTGTTGTAAGTAACGTACAGAACAAGGAGATTGCTCCCAATGCCGATTTTGGCGAGCTATCTCAAGGGTATCGTAGTGGCCGTATCTTTAAAGGCAACGTAAAGTTTGCTGCAGAGGTTTACTCGGTTGTTGACGTAATGTTCAAGTACAAGTTTGATGACCTTATCAAGCTTGAAAAACAGTACATAGGTTACCTAAACCGCGAGGGTTCTAACGTTATTAAGTGGACGTTCATTGAGTGGGTAATGGTGCATTTTGGTACCATTCTGCAAAACGAACAGCAACGCCGTAGGGTTAGTGGCGTAGCCGTTCCACAGCAAAACGTTGTGAGCAACCCTGCTAACCTTGCCGCCGATGGAGCAATTCGTGCCATAGAGCGCGTTGTGGAGCAGTTTAAAGTCCTCCCATACTTTGACCTAGGCGTGTACAACCAAAATAGCATTGTTGATGTTGCAGAAGCATTCTGGGACAAGGTGACCATGGATTTAGACTCCACAGAGGGGTACAAGATGTTCATGAACGCTAAGCACCGCCAGTGGTTTGTAAGGAACTACAGGAGTAAATACTCTACTGACAACGATTTTACAGGTGCAAAGGCATCGGTTATTGATATTGCTCCAGAGAACATTGTTTGGGTGCCAAACATGCCAGTTAACTGCTATTTGATGTGGATTACCATCCCCGGCAACGTAGAGAACTACGAGGATAAGCCAGGTGAGATGACCGCATTCTACTTTGAGCGTGATTTTGAGGACATTCTAACCTTGTCTCGCTGGAAAGAGGGATCTGGCCTTCTTAAGGCAGGTGTTCAGTACAAAACACAGGCTGAACTTGAAGCCGCAGGAAGGGGCAAACAGTGGATTTTTGTAAACTACCCTGCAAGCGACTTAGTACTTGCTGCTAGCATATCTTTTAAGGATAACCTGCTGTTTGAAGCAACAGGAAACACTCAGGTTGATACCGTTACAGGTTACAGCATCGACTTTGTTTACAAAATCGTTGCTGGTGACGAAGGTGTAACGCTTAATAAAGCGGGTGCTTTCTCCGAAATCTCTGAAACCTTTACCTCTGCAAAAGGAGGATACATAAAGGTTTATGCTCAGCTAGTCGATGCGGATGTTGTCATCGATGGCAAAACCGTAAAGGTTACACAGCCCTCGGGCAAGTTCCTAGAGCTTGAAAGAAAGGTGGTAGAATAATCATGCAGAGAGGGGGCTCCCCCCTCTCCCTTTTTCATTAACCTAACAACTTTAAAAAATGCTGGTTAACCTTCCATTAACAAGAGACAACGCATCCAAGATCCCAACTCTTAAGTACCGTTTGTACCTAGCCGAGTTGGCGGATGTTGATATCGAAAACTGGCCTGCGCCAGTTAAGGCAACTATATCGGAAGATGTATTGCTTGTTGGAAAAACCTACAAATACTTAGACTGCAAAATAAACAGCATCAACCCAAACGCTGGCCCAGGTGAAAGTCCTCTTACAGGAAAGCTAACGCTTTCCCCAATTATTGATGGTATAACACCAGATAGTCTATCATGGCTATACACCAACATGGGCAATGATGTTATTGCTGTATGGGAACGCTGTCAAGATGGTCAGCAATTCATTGGAGGTAGTCCATGTTCTGGAGGCCTAAAAATAAAACTGACTAGCGTAGGCACGCTAGATGGTGGTATGTTGGGCATTAGTCTAACCCTAGAGGGTGGTGATTGCCCAGAGCCTTTCTATTTCTACAACGGGCCATTGACTGTAGCAGAAGATCCTGTACCTCAAACTTAGTATGAGTATGAGAACACTAACTGTAACGGAAAGAACTAAGTTGGTTAAGCAATTAGCCAACTTAGATTATCTAGAGAGCGATATTTTGCTTTTTAGAGAGAAGTTCCCTCGATCCAAGCTTAACAACGAGTTGCTTCGTATTAACAAGTACAACGCAACTCGGCTTCACGGCCAGCTGCTTTACGAGCTCTTAAGCACTGTAAGCGCAGAGGAGATAAAGAAAAATCGAAAGGCAAGCGCTCCAACGGCAGCTGCACCAGAGGGTGAAACGGAAGAAATGAATCCGCAGGAAACCGCCTCAAAAGACGAGACTGCCATTGATGCATCAAAAAGTAAACCCTCAGAAAACATCTTCAGAACCCTTTTTAAAAAAGAGGCTAATGAAGTAACTGCCTCTCAAAAAAAAAAGGAGCAAGAAGCAAAAGAGACGAGTTCACAAGAATAGAGTGGGACAATAACACCAACCCCGATATTCAAACCTGCATACTCCTATACGATGAGCGTATAAACACCTATCATCGAATGCAGGAACTAAACAGGCTGCTTGACGAGCAGCCTGTTCTTGCATTAGAGTTTGTCGAGCTGGATATACGCAACCAACAGGCGCACTCAGACCTTCAGTCATACAATGACAACAAGGTGTTTCTAAACAAGCACGATATCACCAAGGCCAGAACCTTTAAGCGAACGCAAAAGGAGGAATTACTTCGCCTGAAGCGAAAGGATCCTTCTGCTTTTGTAAAAGAGGTTGCCAACCTAGTTCAAAACATCCGAAGGATTGAAAGCAACATCAGGGGGCAGAAATACAAAACGGAGGAGGAACTGGAGTCTTGGAAGGATAATCTATCCCGAGCCAGGACAAAACACGATATCATGGTTGAAATTCTCAATGACTAGCGGTTTTCTCACGAAAACCGCTTTTTTTATGCCATTAACTCGCCGATTTTGCACGTTTGATAATTATTTACCACCTAACTACCTGTAGTACAAAATTCCAGCCTTAAAATTGATTGAACTCAAAAAATGTGTGTGCGTCTTATTTCCGTGCCACTGGGTCTGGACGGTGTAATGCACGACTTCCAAAAAAGGGGTTTTATGACTAACCCCCTGTAACACTTTGCCCTCATCAATCAACTCATCAGATGAACTCATTTATGCATAAACCCACGGATTAGGGTTAATAGCAGTCCTTTAGTTCGACATTCATCAGCAATATGTTTGTGCAATAAGCCAAACAGCATGATAGAACACCTGCAGAAGTTACCCGTTGATGTGGTGGAGCGATTCCTTCAGGTACGCGACTCAAAGAAGGTTGGCATTCCGCCTGCCCTAGCCGATTACATACTAGAGGTGAATGAAGCATCCAACCTACATCGTAAGTACCAATCCATTACGGAATGCGCTAAGCAGCTACAACGTGCTTACCCTCACCTATCAATAGCAACATGTAAGAAGCGCATTTACGATGCAATCAACTACTTCAACACCGATTGCACCGTAACCTCAGAGGCTTGGAACCTATACTTTGCAGACATGATGATGAAGCTAAGCGAGGTTAACCTCGTTGCTCACGATATGCGCGAGGCGCGCATATGCTTCGAGCGTGCTAGGGAGTATCGCATTGCTGCATCGGCCAACGCTATCAACCCAGACCGCGTTAAGTTCAAACCACAAATTGTATCTGCAGAGATGGAACTTGAGCGCATGGGTATAAAGAGGAAGGGACTGCTTGATGCGTACAAGAAGGCAATGACAATTATAGATAGCCGGGACATTAGCAGTACAGATAAGGGTAGGCTTAAGAAAGAGGTTGAGACAGAACTAGGGATATCGGAGGTGGACTATGAAAATATATAAGTACGCCGAGGACTTATTTGTTAAGACTTACCTTAGTGTTGTTCAGATTCTTGTTAAGCTGGCCGACCCCACGTTTCTATTTGCTGAGTTAGGTCGTGGTTCTGGAAAAACAACTCATATACTAGCACCTAGGCTAGATAGAATACAGAACGATATGTCAGGTGCTGTGCTGGTGCTTGGCGCTTCAACCTATAAGAGTATCCTAGACAACATCCTCCCCGGTCTCATGGAGTACTTCTATGAGAACTACGAAAGGGGTGTTTACTTCGAAATAGGCAAAGAGCCCCCTAAGCATTTTGCCAAGTGCAATACATTCATAGACAACTGGAAGCATACCATAACCTTTGTTAATGGGTGCGTGGTTCAATTTGTTTCGGCCGACCGCCCCGAATCTATGCTTGGAAAGAATGCTGCCCACCTACTTGTTGATGAGTTGCTCCGAATACCTGAGGATAAGTTTACAGAGCGAATAATTCCTGCTCTTAGAGCAGACAGGGCAAAGTTTGGCCACTCCCACTACTTTATGGGCATAACAGGAATATCATCCACCCCCAACTTTGAGACTGACGAGGATTGGTGGACTAAGTATGAGCAGAATATGGATGTAGAGCTCATGGAAAGCATTCAGGAAATTGCCTACGAGATAGATCTTCGCGCATCGGAACTGGTTAATGCAAAAAACGAGTTCAATACCGATAAAACAAAGAAGTTAGAAGCATTTATTGAGAGGTGGAGCAAACGGCTATCGGAGTTAAGGCGAGGGCAAACGTTATATATAAGGGCTTCCAGCTTCTCAAACCTAAAGATTCTAGGTATAGATTACATCGAGAATCAGATTAAGTCCATTAAGGATGAGGACAAATTAAACACCTCGATATTCTCTGTTCGAAAGAGCAAGGTTAAGGAGCGCTTTTTTGGCAAATTCGGGAAACAGCACACTTTCTCCGATTCTTACGAGTACAAGTACATGGATGCTCGTAGCGCGGATAGTCAGGAAACGCACAATAGCCGAAACCTGAAGTACTGCGACCCAATGCAGCCAATATATGCTGGCTACGACCCTGGCCCATTCTCTTCGCTTGTTTTTGCACAGAGAAACAAGCGAGAAAAGAAGTTTAGGCTAATAAAAAACATTTGGGCCATACATCCAGAACAACACGAGGAACTTGCCGACAAAATAGACTCATTTTTTAAGCATCATAGGCGAAAACAGCTATTTCTGCATTACGATAGGGCCGCCAACCAGCGCGACCCAAAATACAGGGACTTCTATCCGCTTACAGGAGATCTTTCCGACACGGATGCCATTCTGCTTAAAACGGCACTAACAAAACGGGGCTGGAATGTTACGCTCATGAGCATGAATGCCCCTGTTATTTACTACTCACAGCACTACCGGCTACTTAGCAAGTTGTTTGGACATAACGACGGCAGCTGGGACGAGGTTTTGGTTGACGAAAATGAGTGCGACGCGCTTATTTCAGGCATTTATCACTCCCCTTTAAAGCGAACATCGGGCAAAATAGAGCTTGATAAGAGTTCAGAGAAGGAACTTGAGTACAAAGACCAGCCTTTTTACTCAACTCAGATACCATCGGCGCTTATGTACCTGTTATGGGGTGAGTTTAAAGGAATTCTTCCCGAATCCGATAGAATGGGGCACTCAGGCACCTATTTTGGGTAGATATGTCCTTTCTCTTAACCCTCTTTCACCGTTTTTTTACATCAAAAAGCATGGAAATATCGGGCTCAGCAGCAATTGAACGAATGAGAAACCTAAAGAAGGTGCCAAACGCAACCTTTGGGCTAATCTTTATCACGTGCGACTTAAACCGAAAGGAACATGGCCAAATAAGGAAATATGAGCGCTGCAGGCTAAGGGCTGCAATGGTAGATGAGGCGTTAGCCGTTTCATCAGACCATTACCTCTACTTTGAGGATATGGATACCGAGCAACCTCGCCAATGCTTCAAAAAATTAGTACGGTGGGTATGCTTTCCCCCGTCAAACGAATGGTTAAAAGTAAACTGGTTTAATGGAGACTAAAGTAGAGATACAAGGAGGCAATAGAGGCTTTGCCATTGCTCCAAAAGTAGGCGTTTTAACCTTCGAGGTGCAGGATATCACCTCCCGAGAGGAGTTAGTATCTAGCGAGTACAAGTCCATTTACAAGAGGTACGCCTCAGAGAACGCCTGTGTCTCCCTAGGAGAATTCAGGGTTCCTCTTTGGGGCGATGGCCACAATCTATACCCCCAAGAGGTTTTTTCCATAATCTCAGAGAATAAGCTGCTACCTGAAGTTATCGAAAAGCAGGTACGATTCCTTTTTGGTAGGGGGCCACGCCTTTACAAGGAGGTTGTTGACGGAGAAGGCTTTAAGAAGCGCCGTTTAAGAATGCCCGTGGAGGACGAGCAAATACAGGCATGGCTGGAGTCTTGGGAGGAGAAAGGATTCCCTCATTACTGGGAATACCTTAAAAACCTTATTACCGATTACTACCATGTTAAAACCTGCGTAAGTAAGTACCATTTAACTAGGGCTCGTAGGTTAAATGAACCGGGTTCTATTGCTGCTCTAACCTACGTTGGAAGCGATGAGGCGCGACTCGCTGCAAAAGGAGACTTTCTTCACCGTAGGATAAAGAACGAGGATTGTAAATATGTAATTGTAGGCGATTGGATAAACATATCCGCCTACGAGTACCAAGTTTTTCCCCGTTTTGAGCCGCTAAATCCGTATAAGCACGCTTCATCTATAGCGTTCAACATAGATAAAACATTCAGTAAGTGGGTGTACGCTTACAACGACTGGTTTAAAGGTCTATACGAGTGGATAAAGGCTTCTAACCTTTCTCCCAGATACCTTAACAGTTACCTTAGAAATGCACTCAATGCGCACGTGCACGTAATTATACCTGGCACATGGTACTTGTCGCAAAAACAGATTCTCGAAAACATCTGTCAGAGTAACCTAATGGGAGACCCTGAGACTCCCATACAAGTTGAATACAAAGGCGTAAAACTTGTTGATGATGCTGGTAAACCTTACCGTTTCTTTGAAACGATGATGGACGATCTTATCTCTGGTGAGCTAAGACGCATTACAGAGCTGATGAGCGGTGAAGGCAAGAATCAGGGTAAGCTATACGCAACTACCAAATGGGGAGACGATGGCTGGAAGTTTGAGGAGTTCCCCGGCAAGTTTCAGGAGTATTTTAAATCCGTTATCGATTACGATAAACGAGCCGATCAGGTAATTCTGGCCGGGAAGGGTATTAGCTCATCCATTACCAATGTTGAGAATGATGGCGTAATTTCAAAATCGGGTTCCGATGTGTACTACAACTACCTCATATACGTTGCCACGCTAACGCTCGATGAGTTCTTTATAACCAAAGAGCTGAATAGGGCTATACAGTTCAATTTTCCTCACGCAAAAAAGGAAAACATACGCTTAGGATTTTGGATTGACATACCGTCGAAAATGGACGAAACAACTGCCGCCGACAGGCTATCAAACACAGCAACACCTGATCCCAAAAAGCCATGATAAAGCTACCATTCGATAGGTTCTCTTTTACTACCGAGATGAAGTCAAAAATCTCGGGGACTAACATAACGCTTGAGTTCGATAACGTTGAGAGCGGGTTAAGCAAGGTTGCGCTTGAGATGATGGATCTCCTTTCAGAGGCTCTTTACGAAAAAATATGTAACACTGACCAAGGGCTAGAATTGTCAAAGGATTTCCTTTCTCGCTCCATGTTGCATTTTGCCCTATACGAACAGGGTATATACCTGATTGCCAAAATATCTAACGATGGCATTACGGTTAAAAAGAACGATAACGAAACAACCATCTTTAAGTATCAGCAGGATTTGCTTACTGAGAAACTAATTGAGGATGGTTGGTTTTGGTTCAATCGCCTAGTAAAGGCGCTTGATAAGGTTGAAAACCTCCAAGAATGGAGCCAATCGCCAGCTAAAAAGGATTTAACAGATATACCAATCACCTCTGCAGACTTTAAGAAGTGGGTAGGCGTTGATTCGGAGTACTTTATTCTACAGGTTAGGTGGATTATCCGTGAGGTTTGGACTGAGTGTGTTTTATCGAGGTCTAAAGCTCCACAAAAAACGGATGAGATAATCCGCGCTATTTGCTATGAGGTTTTAGCAAGGGCAACAAGGCGTTTAGCCTACCATGCCCTCCCTAAGCCCATCAGGGTTGAGATGAATAGCGAAATGACTAAGGCAAACAGCACCTTGGCCGAAACCGATATTCGTGAAAAGCTATCTGCAGTATATCAGAAAAAGGCTGACGGGTACTGGATAGCCGTTGATGCTGCCCTATCAAAACAGGAACAAAGCGGAATAGCCTCCAGCGAGGTGTACAAACCAACGCCTATTAACCAGAACGACAGTTTTTGCGCATGAGAACCATACAGCTAAACAAAGGGTTCATAATGATACCCGAGAACTGGAGCGAGCTAACGCGCTCACAAATGAAGTTTGCCCTAGGTAAACTGGCCCAGCTATTCAACAATGAGATAACTCCGTTTGAGTTTCAACTTGCTGTTTTATGCAAAATAACTGGTTACCGGTTAAAAACGGATAGCCGGTTAAAGCGTCACGCCGCGTGGCTGTTCTTCCTGTTCAGGAGAAACGCCTACTGGAAATACCGCCGAAAGCGCATTCAGGAGAAAAAGAACATTACGTTTAACCTCATCCGCTTGGCTGAGCAAATAGACTTTGCTTTTAGCCTGGAAGGACTCAAGATAACACCCAAGTACCTTTTTACTCAGAATCCATTTCCAAAACTATTCAAGCATCGGCCTGAATTCTCAGTTGGATTAACCGTCAACACAAACATCACGGCAAAACAGTTCTCTGAATGCTTAGACCTAGTAATCGCTTACAGAACCGTAGGAGATAAGCAAGCAAAGTTTGCCTACCTCGATAAGCTTATCGCAACGCTTTACAAAACATCAGAGAAAAAGGTTGCGATGCTTGACCCCATTGCAAAATTCGGAATACTATGCTGGTTTACAAGCATAGTATCCTTTTTCAAGGACCATCCCGTTTTTGGAATTCTTTTTAGCCGAGAGGGCGACAACGATGAGGACAAAATAAGGCTAGGATTGACCGAAACCATCCTATACCTGAAAAAGGAAGGCTATACCGACACAGCAGAAATCCCAATAGACGAGTTTTTTACCGCGCAAGTAAAGGCGCTTAAGGACAGCCTTTCTAAGGCTATTGCTGCGGGTGCTACGGTGGATAAGCTTGCCGCGCAAACAGGGCTCTCAATGTCAATAATTAATAGGCTAACATAAGATGGACTACACCTTACAGCTGTTCAAGTACTTTTCCAAGTTTGTGCCCAAAGCGGTGCTTTCCGAGCAGTTTAAACAGCCACAGCACTCCCTTAAAGCAGGGTATGCGGAGATTCAATCGGATATTCTTTCCATTCCCGACAGTAGCGTAATAGCCGACGTTTCCCGTTTTATATGCTCAGCAAACACAAAGTATGTAGAGGATTCTGTGCGCAACGCAAAGGGTCTTATCCTATTTGTTGAATACGGGGAGAAAATGTTTAACCCCGAAGTGGGTGAGTTTGGACTATCTCGCAATATCGCCATTACCGTTGCCTCTGAGGTTAATATGAGCAACAATGACAACCTTAACGAGGCAATGGTAATTAATCTTTGCGAGAACGTGCTGGATAGAATACTACTAACCATGAGCGACGATCAACGAAACGACATGGGATGTAGCACGCTTGGCCGCTTCGAGTTCCCCGCTAACATTTCCCCCATCGATGCCGAATCATTCTTTGGAAGAGGTGGGTGGACTGCAATGCTCACAATAAAAAACACAGTATGTCACTAGCAGAAAAACAGAAGGAAGCAGTTGATAACTTCAACGCCTTAGCCGATTGGCCTTCGCGCTACAACTACCTAATTAACCTGGCTAAAGACTTACCCCCAATACCTGACTCCCTGAAGGTACCAATAAACAGGGTTCAGACCTGTACAAGCAAAACCTACATCGCAGTTACTGTTGACTGCGACAAGGTTTACATACATGGGTATAGCAATGCCCAAATACCAGCGGGTATAATTCAGTTTGCCCGCGTAATTTTTGATGGCTGCCACATTAGCGAGATGAAACAAACAGAGGTAAAATTTCACTCAGAAACATCGCTAACAGCCAACCTAACGGCCAACAGGCTCGATTTTATAACAACGCTTGTTTCTAAGTTGAACGAAGTAAATGCAGAGAACAAAATGGTACGAGGCGCTCCATTCAGAAAAACAGTATCCATCCGCAACTTACAATCGGGGGAACTGGTAGATGACTCCATTGCCGGGGATATTGAGCTAGTGCTCTATAGCACTTCAAACAACGTTGTGCTTAAGCGGTACGATAGCCAATCGGGTGTAGGAGTAACAAAAATAGCACAGGCCACCTTCAGAATAGATATTCCTGCAGAGGATACGCTCCTGCTAACCTTGCCGGGGAATGCTAGGCTCGATGGTTTCCTTCTCCCCTCCCGAAAGTCAGTTAAGTTCAACCTAGGGAAAATAGTAGATAACCTTGCTAACAGCTAAGGTTATGGACTGCGAACTTTACGTTGATATAGATGCCGAGAATGAAATCGTTCTTGATGCATCCGACCAGAACGAGGAGCTAACCGTTCTCATCGATGAGCAGGAAGAAGAGGTTAAGGTTTACGCTTTCGACTACCCGCCCGAGATTGAGGCAATACAACAGGAGTTAGCCGCTCAGATGCAGGCAATAGGATCGAATGCTGCCTGTTTATCCGAATTATCAGAAAGGATTGAGCAACTTGAACGTGGCAACTTCAATAAAGAGGTAACAACAGAAGAGAAGGTTTATATTGTAAACACCTCTGCTATTTCCCAAGGGGATGGAACTCCTAATCTTCCATTTAGGAGTTTAGCCGAATGCTTATCCATAATTCCATCTCAACTAAACCACAGAACAACCATTGTACTTGAGTCAGGGGATCATCATTTTGACTCAACGTGCCGCTTGCTGCTTGAAAACTTTCTATTTAATGGTCAGCTTATTATCAAGGGTACGCTAAGTCTTGTAAAAAGTGGATTTACAACCACATCAACAAGGCCTGATCCAAATAATATCTTTAAAAAAGCGGTAAACACCATTTTTGATGAGGATAACCAGTACTATGGCTTTTGCATCAACGGAACTACACCCTGCGGTAAGCACTCAAAAACAGACCTAACAGGACTTAATCTAATCTCAGGAAACGCCACCTCGATACACAGTTACGATACACGGCTAGTATTTGATGAGGAACGCTTTCCTAAATTTCTTCAGGGGAGTCAAAACATCAGATTCGAAGTATTGAAAATTAAGTTTCCGCTTTCATCTGGAAATATTCTACTACAATCTTTTGTTACAAACCAATGGTGGAATGTAGTGGTTGAACCTGTTGGGAATAGGCGAATTCGCCTTAATGGCGATTTCTTACTGCAAAATGTACTAGTAATGTCCTCTGTAACTGGCTCAACTATGTGTTTGGAACTTCTCTCCCCGAATACCATAGCCATTGGCTTGCTTATGATTTACGGAACAGGGGCAGGCCGAGCCATTGAATTGGTGCGTAGCAATGTGGATATTGGAATGCTTTTAATAGATGGATTTGCGAATGCATTTGCATCAACGTATGGCTGTACGCTTACCCACTACCCAACCTCTTCTTTTGTACTGCAAAACCTTGCACGGGTATTCGAGGTTTCAACAAGCGGATTCAGGCTTAATTCAAACGCCACTACAAAGTACTATTTCTCGAATATTAGCAGGTTTTTTAAAATCCCAACTGGAGCAAATAACACACAAATAGACCTAAGAGGATGTATTCAGAATTCAGCAACTCCTACATTGGGTTGGTTTGAAGGTAGTACTCCACCTAATCATGTTGATTTTTCCAAGGGATTCTCCATCTGCTATGATGGAATGCCTACACCAGATAACTATAAGGATTATAGAATTGCTAAGACTATTATTGAACGTGATGCAATTCCCGCTAATGAGCGAAAGGTTGGGATTAAAGTCTATATCGTTAGCGAAAATATGGAGTACCGCTTAGTTAGAGGAACGGAAAACATACACTGGACACCAGTATAATCAGTAAGAAGCGCAGGGGGTAGAAAAAGAGCCCCTGCCTTATTTCAGCGAGTTCTCAGGCAGCGCTGAAAATTAAATGGTGACAACACACCAACGACAGGGGCAAATGCCCTTGTTCGGTGTGTTGTCACCATATTTTTTTGCCTGAGACTACAAAAGTATGAAACATATGAAAATTTACAACCAGTCGCCCCTTCCATTTCAGGGGCAAAAGCGAAATTTTGTAAAAGCCTTTCGTGAGGGGCTTAAGGACTTTGACGCTAAACACACCTTTGTGGATCTGTTTGGCGGTAGCGGTCTGCTTAGCCACACCGTTAAAACGGTTTACCCATCGGCTAGAGTGGTGTATAACGATTACGATAACTTCTTGCAGCGATTAAACAGCATCGAAAGCACCAATAAGCTGCTAGACAGGCTCCGCATTGCCTTAGCGGGCTACCCACGCAAACAGCAAATAAGCGGGCAGCTGCGGGCGGATGTTTTAAGCATTGTAAAAGAGGCGGATGTATGCGGTTATGTCGATTACATAACGATATCCAGCAACTTGCTATTCTCCATGAACTTTGCTGCAGATTTTGAGGCTCTAAGCAAAGAAACCCTTTACAACAAGGTAAGGCTAAGCAACTACGAAGCCACAGAATATCTTTTGGGTGTGGATATAGTCAGGAAGGACTACAAAGCAGTTTTTAACGAATTCAAGAATCTAAACAAGGTGGTTTTTCTTGTTGACCCGCCTTACCTGAGTACTGACACGGCCACTTACTCAAAAAACAGCTACTGGAAGCTTAAAGATTACCTCGATGTTCTTCAAGTTTTAGTTAACCAGAACTACTTCTACTTCACCTCCAATAAGAGCCAAATCGTTGAGCTATGCGAATGGATAAGCACCGTGTCCGCTACCGCTAATCCGTTTGCTAACGCTAAACGAAATGCGCACGTTACCTCCACCTCCTACAACTCTGGGTACGTTGACATAATGTACCACTACAAGAAACCTCACAACAATAATGAATGATGCCATGAGAGAGCTAAAGCCAAGAAAGGGGCAACGGCCTTTCGTTAACAGAGAACTAGATATTGAACTTATTAGAAAAGATTATGAGAGAATTCTACTGGGATTGGACAAAAAAGGACGGCTACCCCAATCCTAGCAACCTAACAGCCTTTGGAACATTTGTGTGCGGCGGAGGTAGCACAATGGGCTATAAACTGGCGGGGTATAAACACTTGGGCGGGGTCGAAATAGATCCCCGTATGGCTCAGATTTACCGCACAAATCACAACCCTAAGCACTTCTACTTAGAGGATATACGGCTATTCAATAAGCGCACCGATTTACCCGAGGAGCTGTACAACCTCGATTTACTTGACGGCTCTCCACCCTGCACAACATTCAGCTTGTGTGGTAAGCGCGAAGCTGGATGGGGAGTCAAGAAACGCTTTGCAGAGGGACAAACAGAACAGGTTCTTGACGATCTTGTATTCGTTTACTGCGACACCGTTCGCAAGCTTCAGCCCAAAGTGGCAATTCTTGAGAATGTGCCAGGTCTTGTTGCGGGTAAGGCAAAGTACTACGCAATAAGAATTGTGGAGATGCTAAATGATGCCGGGTACAACGTTCAAATATTCCTGCTTAACAGCGCAACCATGGGCGTGCCGCAGGCGAGAGAACGGGTATTCTTTGTGGCTAGAAGGGAAAATCTAAACTTTCCTCCCCTTTCCCTTGAGTTCAATAAGCCGCCCATTCGGTTTGGTGAGATTGCGGACAAGGGGTGTTTAACTGGTCAGCCAAAACCATTGTGGCCATCAGTAGCGGCTCGGTGGCCATACGTTGGCCCCAATGACCAAAACCTGAAATTTGCTGATGCTAAGTACAGGGGCTTGAAAACGTACAATGCGTTTTTCAGCACGGTTATTCTACATGACAATGATGTTGCAGGAGCGCTAACCAGTAGCGGAACTTCACTCTACTACAACGAAGTGCGCAACCTTAACGACACGGAGTACATTAGAATGAGCAGCTTCCCGCGCGACTTCGATTTTTGCGGATTCGATGTTAGATACGTATGCGGCATGAGCGTTCCACCTCTAATGACAGCCAGTATTGCTTCAGAAATAAGGAAGCAATACTTTGAAAAAGGCGGTTAGCCTCGTTGGCATTTCTGTCCTCCCAACATCGTAGGTTGTTTTGTATATTTGTGAAAAGTCAATACCATGGACGAGAATCAAGAGAATAAAGAGGAGCTAAAGCTTAGTAGGAGCCTTGATGACCTTACCACAGACGAGGTAATCCGCATGTGCGGAAAAGCGCAGGTGCCATTTCATAAACTGGCACAAATACTCGAATCCCGACTTACGCTTCAGGAGCGCGCACAGCTGCTCAACAATTTGCAGCAAAAGGGTAGTTACTACTACAACCTGTACACCCAAGGTATTTCCGAAGGTGAATTCGAAATGAGCATCGCCCTGCATAGCCTAACCTTAGACGGTGAAAAGGATGCCTACAAAAACCTAAATGCTGAGATGAGAAAACGGGCCATAAACGAATCCCTTGCAAAGAATTTTGGCTTAGGAGAGGTCTAAATAACCGTATAGAATCGAATTGCCGTTCAGCTCTGAACGGCTTTTTTTGTCCTTTTTACATACCTCTTTCCTGCGCTTCTTTGAGTAAAATTTACGCGCATGGAGGTAAAAAAATTTTCCGAGGATTTCACAGAGATTCCAGAAGTTGCTCTTTCTGATAAACTGTTAATAGAGCGATCTTCCGATGGAGAACCATTCTTCATTTCGATAGAACGCTTAAAACAACTTTTTACGGAAAGCGGAGGCGATATTCCTGCTGTAACATTAGTTGATAAACTTTCTGATGCTTTTGCTCAGATTTATATACGTAATTCCGAATATGATAATGTGAATAATTTATCCACAGAGACGAAGTGGCAAGTTGTTGCGCATGATTCTGTCAATAAATGGCTAACGCTAAACAATCCAATACCTCGTGTATCAGGACTGGAAAGCATTGACCCAGATAAGCAATGGGGGCTTTACTACAACTATTACAAGAGTTGTAATATTGCCGAAGTAGATTTCGCAAATAATAAAATTCGTTATACGGCAACAGATGATACAGGGGGAATCGTTAACGGCAATTACGTTGCATTCTTTAATCCTTTCCTTCGTGCTTCGCTTATCAGTAGAACCCCCCTTTTTGGTTCAACAGGAACTTGGTCTAGCACATACCTGCACTGCAATTCTGTTTGGAAGCATTCGGATGGAAGCTATAGAATGATTGCTAACGGTAAGGGTTCAGACAACATTCTTCGCATAGGAATGCTTCAGTCTCAAGATTTAGTAACGTGGACGTGGATTAACGGTGAGAACTTCCTTTATGAGAAGTTTGACACCCCTTGGAGTTCTATTGCAGGATTATATTTGTCGTCCAGCCCTGTAAAATATGGGACGGATTTTATAGTCGCCGCTATTGGCAAAAATGCAAACGGATGGGCTACTGGTTGGATTATTTTCGATGAGAATTTCAATATAAAATCAAAAGCCCCTTCACAACTATTAATTCCCAACATTGCAGTTCCTCACGAGAACCAAGGAAGTATTACTTTTTTTAATGGAAAATTCCATGCGTTTGTCGTTCATAGAATTGGTGCCGTAGAAGGATGGAAACTTTACCATATCATCTACTCGGATATCATAAACTATGTTGTAGAATCATCACAACTGATCGCAGAGGCTACTGCAGATAAGTCTTGGACAGGAAATCATATTGATACTGCAGTCCCCATAGTTTATAATAATCAACTAAACCTCCTTGTGGGAGGTACAGGGCTACGAAACGATGATGCCAATTTATTTAGCAATAAGCGTAGCCAAGGACTTATGGTTTATAGCTCCGAGACTAATACATGGACAAAGGACTCTCGAAACCCAGTAATTGCAGCGCCAATTGAAGGAGAAAATTGGTGGGGCCAAGACATTCAATATACTACAGGGCATATGGGTGGGTATTTTGGTCACATAATTAAAGACGACTTCCTATACATATTCTCGTCATTTAGCGATGGGACGGACACCTATAAGCCAAATGGGTATAAAATATCTCTTAAGAAGACATCCTAGCAATAAGGAGCAAATTCAATCTTACACTACATAAAACTCAGGCAGCAATGAATTTGAATCTAACTTTTAAGTGGCTATTTTCTCTTTTTGGAGGACTAATAGCCCTTATACAACCAACCTTTGAGATATTTCTTATTTGCGTTTTTGCGATTCTAGTAGATATGTACACCGCGTACAGCCTATCTAGGAGGGTTAGAAAAAAGTACCCCGGCTCCAACAACGGAAAGTTCAGAAGCAACTACGCTAGTAAGGTGTTCAACACCCTTATTAAAATCTATCTCCTTCTAGTGTTAGCATACCTTATTGATGTTAAGGTGCTCTACTTCCTAGATGGCATGTTTCTAGCCAATTTCACAGCAGGCTTTTTTTGCTTTGTACAGATTTGGAGCATCCTCGAAAACGAATCTAGCGAGAACGATGCTAAGTGGGCAAAGGTTCTGCAGAAGGTAATGGTGAATAAGGCCGAGAGGCATTTCGATATCCAACTTGAAAAAATAATGGAGGAAACCAATGAAGACAAGTCAAAAAGGGATTAACCTAATAAAAGGTCACGAAACGCTTCGACTAAAGGCATACCTATGCCCTGCAGGAGTGCTTACAATTGGGTACGGTCACACAAAGGGAGTCAAAGATGGCGATACCATAACCGAGCAACAGGCCGAGCAATTTCTTAAGGAGGATTTGGCTGAAGCCGAAGATGCTGTTTTACGCACCAAGGTTGCGCTAAATCAGAACCAGTTCGATGCGCTGGTTTCCTTCGTTTTTAACGTTGGCGCATCAAAGTTCAATGGCTCAACGCTAAAAAAGAAGCTGCTAAAAAATGCTTCAGACAAAAGTATTTCCAATGAGTTTTCAAGATGGATTTACTCTAAAGGGGAAAAGCTTAACGGACTTGTAAAACGAAGGGAAGATGAGGCTACTCTATATTTTTCTTAGTATCGTTGTTCTCGCTTCATGCGGTACAAAACGAATAGCAGAGGAGAGCGCTCTTAGCGTTAATAGCGTGGAGAGCATAAAGCAAAACCGCCTTTCTGAACTTGAACGGATTAGCTCCATTAAGGCCACAATCCGCACAACCGATAAAGGAAAAACAGTAACACGTTTTTACTCTGCTCCAGACCCCGAAGGGAATCAGCACCTAGTGTATGAGGAAGAATACAGCGCAGACTACACACAGGAGGCTGTTACGGAGGCTATAGATACGGAATCAATTGCAGACTCAGTATCATCTGAACAGAATAGAACCGATGAGGTTCAGCAGGAAACTTCAGTTGAGCAAACTAAATCAAATACATCCCGAAACATCAAAGTCATATCCGTTTGTGTAGTAATAATTCTGCTAATAGTTCTCATCCTTCGATTCAAAAATAAATTTCTCTCCTTTTTTTAACCCTGCTCATTTTTACTTGCAGAGGCTGCTTCCAACGAGGCAGCCTTTGTCCTTTTGCAAGGATTTGAGTGTACATACTTTCGAATAAAATCGAAAGCATGATTTCCGACGACATATCAAAAGCCGAGTTCGTAGTAAAGGTGCTAGACCGCGATGCGCTGAATATATATAAAGCGCAGAAGCTCATTGCTGAGCACAGCATCTACATAAAAGGGAAGGATTTGAAGTCCTACAAGAAAAGGAACGCTTCCCCATTAAAGCGAACAGGACGGCTCATCAAGTCACTTAACGATGCCGACTACTCCATTAAGATGCAGGGAGGGCAGTTCATCGTGTCGTCAGAAATTGCGCTTCACACCCGCTTCCTCGATATGAAGAAGTTCGGAAACCACCGAATTTATAATGCGCAGGTGTGGGGGATTCTTTACAGAACTACCCTACCAACAATAAAATACCAGTACGGGAAACGGGTACACGATGTTATAGGAGAAAGACTTAAGCAGGCACTTGAAGAGCAAAAGTAATGGCAAAGCTAAAGGACGATCAAATAAAGTGGATCCTTTCCCTCGACGCAAAAGGCGTACAAGGGGAAGTTAATGCGCTTTCTAATAAAATAAGAACCCTTAAGGTCGAGAACACCCGGCTAAACAAGGAGATGAAGGACGCCTCTAAACAAATGAAGGAGGCAGAGAAAGCCATGGTCGCGCTTGAAAAGGCAGGCGACACTTCATCTAACAAGTACAAGGAGCTAAAGGGAACTTTCGAAGGCGCTCGCGACGAAATTGCTGCATACTCAAATAAGGTTAAAGAGAATAGTGTAGCAATTAAAGAGGAAGAGGAGTCTCTTAACAAGTTAGAGAAAACCATGCAAGTGGGCGACATGACCATGACCCAACTTCGCAAAAGGGCTAACGATTTACAAAAGCAGCTAGATAACACCAGCGAAGCAGCAGATCCTGCCGCTTACGCTCAGCTGCAAACAGAGCTATCATCCGTACGTGGACGGATGGGAGATCTGAAAAACTCTGGCAAAAGCCTTGGCGAGCAGCTAACCTCAATGCCTGGTCCTGTTGGACTTGTAGCAAAAGGGTTTTATGGACTTAAGGCTGCATTTAATGCTATTATAGCAAATCCAGTAGGTGTTATTTTAGCAGCTATTGTAGTAGTGTTTATGGCCTTCAAAAAGGCAATTAATAGTTCCGAAGAGGCTACCAACAAGTTCAACCAAATACTTGCGCCGCTAGGTGCATTATTAGACTGGCTACTAAGCCTTGTTCAAAAGGTGGTAGGCAAATTTTTGGACTTTATAATAGATGCAATAGCATGGCTAATGAAGTTGGCCGAAAGCCTTCCCTTTGTTGGGGATGAGATGAAGAAGATTAACGAGAAGGCCATGGAGGCCATCGAGTTAGAAAAGGCTAAACAGGCTTTGGCAAAACGCAAAAGGGATAATCTTGTAGAAGATTCTGCTCTTGAGCTAAAGGTTGAAAAGCTGAAAAACGAATCTAAAAAGAAGGACTTATTCACAGAAGAACTACGGCTCGCAAAGGTTAGAGAGGCAATGGCGTTGGAACGAAAGCGCGCAGAGGAGAAAAAGGCAATCGCTGATGAAAACTCCAGGATAATGGAAGCAGAGGCTGCTCGCGCAGAGAACGATGCTGAGACAAACGAAAAGTTGGCTCAGGCTGCAGCGGAACGCAACAAGGCCGAAATGGAGTACTACAAACGTACTAACGAGCTAGCGTCTCAAGAAGCGGAACTTATTAATGCCATTAAGCGCGAAAAGGAAGAGGAGCACAAGAAGTTTATCGAGGCGCAAATAAAGCGCGAAGAGCAAGCGCTCCTTCAGATTCAAATAAAGCTAAAGAAAGACCTTTCCGACAATTTAATTACAGAAAAGCAGTACAATGAAGCGGTAGAGAAGGCTACAATAGAAAGCCTTACCCGAAAGCTAAAGATAAAAGGGCTTGAGAAGCAACAGGTTCTTCAGTTTGAACAGCAGCTGCTTGATGCCGTTCTCGCAGCAAATGATAAGGCTGATAAAGCGCAGCTTGAGGCATTCAAAAAAACTCAGGAAGAGCAGCTCGCGCTCCTGGACGAAGGTCACAAAATTGCCCTCGAAAAGCTGAATGAGCAGGAAAAGGATAAAACCCTGCTTGCTATAAAGACTAGAAACCTTGAGGCTTCTTTTGCACAGGAGCGTCTGTCGCTACTCATTGCTCAGGGAGAGGCAATAAAACAGACGGAATTTAAGAATGCCGAGTTACAGCAAGAGGCAATTAAAGCGAACGCTAAAGCCATTGCTGAAGCCGATAAGGAGGCTCAAAAGTTACGGCTTGCAGCGCAAAAGGAGTTTCTAAATAAGGCTGCAGAACTTGAAAAGCAGGTCTTTGTTAAAACACTTGACGAGCGACAAAAGGAGGAACTAGAAGCCCTTAACCGCTTGTACGAGGCAAGGAATGAGGAGACCGGACAGCGGTTGCTTTCTGATGAAGCGTATCAAATAGCCAAAACGGCCATTGAGCGCAAGTATGAGGATGAGCGAATGGCTGTGCGTCAGCAGTATGGGCTAATTACAACCTCTGAACTTTTTGATCAGGAAATGGATCTGTTAAAAGAGCAATATGCTCAGAAGTTGATATCAGAGGAAGAGTTCGAAACAGCTAAATTGCAATTAAGAATAAAGTATGCTCAAGAATTAACACAACGCGTATCCAATGTTCTCAACCTAGGGTCTAATGCGATACAAGCTATTCAGCAAGCCGAAACAGCCAATCTAGAAGCAGAATACGCACAGCGCCTTTCAGCACTTCAGGAGCAGTTAAATGCTGGTATCATTTCACAAGAGCAATTTGCTGAACAGAAATCGCAACTTGAGTACCAAGAGAAAAAAGAGGCTCTTGAGATACAAAAGAAGTATGCCGATGCAAACTTTGCCATGCAGGTTGCGCAAATTTCAGCATCCCTAGCACAGGGAATAATGGGTGCATGGGCTACCAGTATAGCCACGCTTGGGCCAATTGCTGGCTCGATTGCAGCAACAGCTCTAACTGCACTACTAGCAGTAACAGGAGCCGCTCAAATATCTGCAGCAAATGCTGAGCGAAAGCGCATAAAAAGCCTTACGCTGGAATCACCGGGGAGTGGCTCGGCAAGCAAAACTAAACCACCGAAGCCTGCACTAGAAGGAAATGTAACCCTTAAAAACAAAGGTTTTGCCGATGGTGGCTATACTGGGGATGGGGATAAATACGAAGTGGCTGGCTACCTATATGATGGAAGGCCGTACCACCGAGGCGAGTATTTTGTTGCTCAAGAGGAGATGCGACACCCCGAGGTAATTCCTTTAGTAAGGAAAATTGAAACAGTAAGAAGAAGACGAACGTCTGCCAACCCACTTCCTGAAGGTTTTGCAGAAGGAGGATATACAGGCAAAGAGGAATCAGGTTCTAGCGAAAAAGAATTAACAAGCGTACTTCAACAACTACATTATATCCTTTTGAAACTCTCGGAGGAGCCGATACAAGCTGAGGTTAACTATTTCTCACTTAAAGAGGCAGAAAAGAAAATGGATATGGTAAATAAAAACTTGTCATTATGATAGTTCATAGGGATACAGGTGAGTACTTCGATTTAAAGTTAGATGCTGCAATATCCTTTGTAAGAAAAGCTTTTCTGGGGCTTAATACAGCAGGGGCATCCCTTCCTTTCAATCTGCCTTTCACCGAAAAGAATGCACGGCTTTTAAATAATCCTAATCGCATTGATATATTAAGAGATGAAAATGCATCCAACGGACATGCTGTTATCATAATGGCTAGTGCCTTTCAAAAAGAGGCTACGCTAAGAGTTATTGACTCTGATCGTAAAAAAGGTTTTGAATGCTCCCTATCCATTGAAGATGGAATTAACACCAGTTTTGCAGAGAAGAAAATGCCCGATGTTTTCAATGATTTCGTGATAAGAAAGAACTCTCTTGATGAACTTATAGATTACTTGCAAAGTCTGATGCAAGGAACATATGAGGATCATGGAATATCCGTGTTCTGTGTTGCTGGGATGTTCCCCAGCATAGAAACCCCCATCCCTTTAAATAAGCACAGGTACATGGTAGAAAATCCAACTGCAGGGAATGTTTACCAACCTTCGCTAGAGGCATACGAAAACGGAGTGTTTCATACAAAAAACGAAGATAGGCTCATTTCTATCTCATGTCCTAAAGGTTTCCTGTGCACTCCTTTTTTAAAGCTAAGAACAGCGCTAGAGTATATCTTTAGTCAGCAGGGATTAACCCTTGATTGTTCAGATTACACCACAGGGGCAACGTGGTTAAACATTGATGATATAGTTATTCTTCACAATACTGCAGATACAATTATCACAAGTGAACAGGATCAAGGGAAACTTTTTGTTCGTAGACTTGTACCTACATGCACGGTTGCAGAATTCCTGAAGAGTGTAATGGCACTGCTTGGGGCAGGAATATTCCCAGATGGGAAAGGAAATGTATTCCTTAGAAGCTGGAGTAGCATATTAGACTTAAGGGAGGCAAAACAAGAGATTAAGCCTATTGATGATTTATCAATTAAACCCGTAAATGCAAGCACGCTTAGCCTAAGCATAAGGTATAACGATAAAGAGTTAACGTACACACCCACTAAAGATTTGACTGAACTTAAAATAGAAAACTCGTTATCTTACTATTACGAGCGTCATGTTCATGCACCTTTTATGCGGCCAGGAGACGTTATATCAATAAGCACAGAGGGGATGTTCCCTCTTGCGGGGATTGGTTCTCTAAGGCTTGTAAATTCGGAAATAAACATAAATGGAACTACGATTGGGGGAGAGGGTATTGATCCTTGCCCAATCATGTTTTGCAAAAGAGCCTCAGAAGTAGTAAACCTTTATAATAATGTAACTGAGGATAAGATTCTTTATGATAGATATCCCGATGAGAATCAGCTAACACCTCACGCTGCTTTTTACTTCTATAAAGGAAGCTACTTATCTAATCCTAACCCTGTGAACGTTTATAATAAAACTAGTTTTTATTCACTCAATGAAATGGTTCGCAAAAATGGGTTTGAGGTAACAATAAAGCCAGACATCTCGCCCATCGAGGGGCAGACCTTCAGGATGGATATCCCTCGAATACTAAACGGTCAACCAGTTATTCCAATAGAATCAAGATTTACACTAAAGAAAGAAGGAACATCTATCGACTCAATGATATTCAGAACTATCCCTTATCGGATACCAACATAAACTTTATGGCTACATTTATAACATCATTCCCTTCAGGCTTTGCTTTTGCCTATAACCCTATCAAAGTAAGGGTTGAGCATGACGAACAGACGATAGGGTTACATATAGCAAAACTTACGCTATATGATCCAAAGGATGGATACCCCCATTGGGCTCCTTTTTGGGAATCCGAGTTCCCTGCATTCCCAGTTAAAACAAAAAATGGTTGTGCAGCAGAGATAGACTTCTCTGAAGCAATGCGCCTAAAAGAGCATCCAATAATGCTCTTCTCTATAAATTTCCATCAAATTGGAACTGGCTACGTTAACCTGTCTCATATATTTAGCGGAATAGTGCTACAAGGAGGAATACCAGTTGAACCTTTCAATGATCTACTAAATGTAGGGAAGGATGTTTTTTTAGAGAGATTTCTTAATGCTGAGAAGCTATTCGCCTTAACTACGAGATCAGCAAACAGAAAATTCACATTAAGACGAAACGAATTAATGTCTGTTTCTTTTGTCTCAAAAGAGCTAAGGACTATTGATATCACACTGTATTCTGATCTAGCACCAAGAAAAATTAGCGTTGAACTTAAGGCTAATAGCATTAAGAGTGTAGATGTAGATGCACTCGTTGGTACGGACAATATCTCGTATATTCAATTTGAGCAAAGAGGAAGTTTAAATAGCGCCTTCAGAATTTTTATTGACTACTCTACCTCAGAGCATTCAACGCTCCTAGAATTTAGGAGTTCTGTTGGAGTCATGGAGCGCATAGAACTAACGGGTAAGGCTCGTGAAAAACGTTCTTTTACAGGCGATGATACACGCCTGTATTCGAGCAATGGGATGGCTGTATTAAACAGATCAAATACAACGAATACAGAGAGTATTGAGGTTAACAGTGGATATAAGAGTAAAGAAGAACTTCTATTCATATCTGATCTGCTTTTGTCGGAGGAGGTTTATCTCGTAACAGAACGCGGGAAAAGGCGGTGCAAGGTTACCGGTAACTATTCCCGAAACATAGTACAAGAGATTCCTCAGGAAATTCCTCTTGTAATAACATTTAATCAGGAGTCTCTGTTCATGCCCCATGAGACAATTGAGGAAGAGTTTAGCCTACCTATTGACGCCACCATTCTTGCAAGCAGAACTGGATTTTTAATCTCAACTAGATCGGGCCAGTTGATTGGGGTGTAATTTATTGCTATATTAGTGTAGGCCTAAAAATATTTCCTGATACCGCTTTGTACACAATAAATGAAAATACCTGTATTCATTATGTGTTTCGTTTCCCTCCAGCTCCACCCAGCGAAAAGTAAAAGAGCGATCATACTAGATATGGTCGCTCTTTTGTTTTGAGAATACCCCATGGCCCTGCTTTAATATAAAATGCAGAACCGTGTTATTTTTTAGGACATGAATGTAAAAGTGGCATTGCCCAGCCTTTACCTCTTTTTCGAATCAGCCCAAATAAAAATAGCTGACCCTAAACACCCCTGCAGGTTAATTAGAGCCAGCTATGGTGCGATTTTGTTAATCGCTATGGTTGAGTAACCTCGTTATTATCCAGCACAACGGCTGTTTGCGCAAGCGCACGACCATATAACGAAGCGCCAGATTGGAGCGTGATACCCGTTTTAGAAAGTATTACTCCCTCAAAATGCGAGCTTGCACCAAAGGTTGCCTGCCCCGTTACCTGCCAAAAGATATTTTCGGCCTTGGCACCATCGCTAAGAATTACTTTTGACGCTGAGCTAACGGCAAGGTTTTCGTCAATTTGGAATATCCATACATCGGTTGAATTTCCCGATAAGGTGATATCAGAAGACATGGTAACCGTTTGGGTCCATTTGTATAGGCCTGGGCTAAGCGTTAACCCACCAATGCTACCAGCAGCTAGGTTAATAAAGTCTGGTAACGAGCGTCCTGCTGCATCGCTATATGCTGCCATCATATTCTCTACAGCAGCAGTAAGATTTGCAGGGGTTGGATCGGCCATATCGGCTGCATGCACAAAGCCAGAAACCTGCTCTGAGGTTGCGTATCCAATTGCATCTGTTAATGCAAGGCCTGTTATGTATGAGGTTGCTGCAGGGCTAAGGCCAATATCGCCAATAATTGCAGAGGTGGGGTTATTGCTTAGTGCTTGTTTGGCTAAGATAACGTAGTTACCTGCCGTACCAAGATTAACAGCAATAATACCATCGGCGCTACCGCCTGTAGTAAAGCTCCATACGTGGTTACTGGCTAGCTCTTCGCCACTTAGGCTTTCAACACCATTTGTTATGGTTGCAGTATAGCTGGTTAATGCCCCTAGGGTACCCAGCGGGGTAAAGGTTGCTACCTTATCGGCATACTCAACGGTTCCTGGAATACTTGTATTCCCTTGCTTAAGAGTAAAGGTGCTCGTACTAACGGTTGCTTCATCCATATCCATGCTAAAAGTTGCCGTTAAGGTAGCGTTTCGCGCAATGGCCTCGGCACTATTAAGGGGATATGTGGATGTTACTATGGGACGTAAGGAGTTCTCGTCATCCTCGTTATCGTCTTTACAACTAGAGAGGAGCAATACCGGCAGCAACATGGCTACAGCGGGTAAAAAGAATTTCAGTTTCATCTTATTTTTTTTAGTAAATATGTTATTGAGGTTTACCCTCGTATTGTGGCAGCTATTTCTTGAATTTCGCTCTGGAAATCTCAATTCCCAAAGGGGACGAGACATCTGCTTTACCCTCGGCGGTAATAAATATCTCAGTAAACGCAAAGGGAGTTAACGTTTCAATGGTTGCCGTTTTTGCATTCTTGTTTGTAAGCCTTCCAATGCTTCTAATGCCCTCGGTGTTGGTTACAATCCAAGCAATATAAACACTCTGAGGTGGCTCTAACCTGTCGGCAGAAGCCAGATTTTTAGCGGTTACCAAAATTTTATAATTTCCATTCCTATCGGTCTTCTTTGTGGCCGAAATATCGGCAGCTGGAGTAACATCAGAAGTAGGAAAATTAACTGTTGTGGCACATGCTGGAAACAGGAAAAGCAGTGCCAGCATCGAGGTGGTTCTTAGTTTTTCCATTGTAGTTAGTTTTCCTACTCCTAAGTTTTTTTCGGAATGTTCCCCGTTGTATGTATGGTGATTAATGCTCTTGCAGGATTAGCCTACAAGCCAAGGTGTTCTAGAATCGGAAACCAATAGTGGCCTGATACCAAACGTTTTTGTAGCGTGGGGTAGTTGAGCTTCCATCGCCATTGTTCTGGAATAAGTCCCAGCCAACCCGGGCACCAATAACAACGCTACTCAAGTTAACATCAAATCCGCCCAAAAAGCATAGGGTATTTTTGCGTAAATTATCGTTTTCAAATTCTTCTTCCTGCTCAATATCCAGGAAAGAGTCCTCGAACTCATCCTTGCTACTTATAAGGTATGAGTACTGAGGCCCAGCAACAATTGAAAACATTTCACTTGGCTTAACTGCAATAAGTAAAGGAACGTCAATGTAGTTTAGGGTGCGCTTAAAGGTGTAGTTATTGCCAAGAATACTACCCGAAGCTTTAAAACCCTTTTGAGAGAACATTACCTCAGGCTGAATACCAAGGAATGACCCTATAGGTATTGATACAAATAAGCCTGCGGCCAGTCCAAATTTTGCATCGGCATCAAAATCTTCTCCTTCGGAGTCGTACACGTTTGAAAGGTTAAGCCCCACCTTTGGGCCAAAATGTACGTCCTGACTAAAGCCAGTGCTAGCGAATAATGCTACTGACGCGATAATAAGAAATAGTGTCTTTTTCATCTGTTTGTTTTGTTTTGTTTTGTTTTGTTTAAAAAATGTAACGTATTGATAATGCCCCTCCATCGGCCCAAAAACCAGAATGTCCGTAAAAGTTGAATGCGGGTTTCCAGTCTAAGCTTATATTAAAAGGGATTTCTACAAAGCTATACTCTAGGCCAAGAATTCCATCAACCCCAATAACGGTGTACGAAACACCCTGCTCACCCCAGTATTTACTGGTATTATCGCCATTCCAAAAGCCAGCGTGTGCGCCAAATCCTATAAACCATTTCATGCGCTCGGTGTTAAAGGCTCGGCCATGAACTTCGTATAGGGCAGTTAGCTCAATTCCCCTCCAGCGGCTAGCAACAATCCCCTCAAAGGCTGATTTTGAGCTAACAAAATGCTTAATGGTTACCCCACTTGCAAAGCCCCCACGCAACCCAATTCCAGTATTGTAGTCCTGTGCATGGCTATATAAAGTACAGGCTAATGCCAGTAGAATAGTAAATCCTAGTTTCT
Source organism: Bacteroidales bacterium (assembly GCA_016931855.1). GTDB lineage: Bacteria > Bacteroidota > Bacteroidia > Bacteroidales > Tenuifilaceae > UBA5206. Next base: position 104,717 of record JAFGDZ010000048.1, on the reverse strand, counting down.
TCATGGTTTCATCATTTTCATTCCCTACTCATATGGCTTTTCGGCTTCGCCCCCGCTGAGATAGTCCGAGCGGAACAGACCTAACATTAACCTGTGCCAGACAGTTTATTTTATGGTATTGATTATTGTGCGAAGTTCCTCTGGGGTTTTTCCCAACTTGTAGCCTAATCGCTCTATCATCTCTTTCTCTTTATTCCTGTGAAAATCTAAATCCTCATCAGTTATAATTGGGTACTTCAATTTCAGTTTACCCTTTCGCTCGTTCCAGAATCCAACCAAATAGTTTCTCATTGTAGAATGTTTTTATGTAAGCTGATTTTGATATAACAAAGATACCTACAAACCTTATGGTATTGTTACACAATTATTTGCATTAGTTACACATATCACAGGTTAGGTTTATCGGAATGCCTAAACTCCAAGAATAGGCTAATTACTGAAGGAAGAATACAGGCGTTAAATGGATAATCCGCGCTGAGTTTTGGATAGGGACACGCGGTTTTAGTGAAATTCCAATTGGGTTTAAGGAGGCTAATGTACGCAAGGTGCTGCTAGCGAAGGTACTCGTTAATTTTTGCTAGTAACAGTTCCTTTCTTATTGGTTTACTTATAAAATCGGCGCAACCACATGCCAATGCTCTATTCTTATCAACCTCCGTTGAATATGCCGTTAAAGCAACTATGGGCAAGTTGGGCCTAAACTCTTTTATGCGTGTGGTTGCATCGTAACCATCCATTACTGGCATTTTAATGTCCATTAAAACCAGGCTAATTTGTGGGTTAGCTTTGCAAAGAGCAACTGCCTCGGCGCCATTTAGAGCTCTAATAATGGCTACCCCCGAATGCGATAAGAACTCGTTTAGCAGAATGAAGTTAGAGCCGTCATCTTCGGCTACAAGTATTTCTTTAACGGCCTCTAAATCAACACCAAGTCCCTTTTGGGGCTGATTGGCAGCTAATTTCTGAAGATTCGCCCTTTTGTAAGGAATTGTAAAGTTGAACACAGAACCTTTACCCAGTTCGGACGTTAACCATATTTTACCTCCAAGCATCTCAACATAAGCTTTTGAGATGGATAGGCCTATTCCTGAGCCACCAAATAGCTGTTCATTGGTATTTTCGACCTGACGGAAACGATTAAATACAATGCCTTGCATATCTAAAGGGATCCCAATTCCCGAGTCCTCTACAAAAAATTCTAAGAAGTTGCCTTTTAACGAGTATCCAAAATTAACATACCCCTGCCTGGTGAATTTAAGCGCATTGCCAATAAGATTATTCAGGATTTGGGTAAGCTTGGTAGAGTCTGTAATAACGGTTGCCTCATTGTCTGCTAATGGGGTTTTCATGCTCAGCAGAACCGCTTTACCTAAGGTCTTAAGGGAGAACTGGTCGTAAAGGAGCTTGCATATTGAGTTTATGCTGATTTCGGTCTCCTGATTTTTCTCTAGCCCTGCCTCAATAGAGGCAATGCAAATAATATCATCAATAATGGCAAGCAGCTGATCGCTACTTTGTATTATAATATCGGTAAAAAGCTTTCGCTTTTCATCTATTAGGTCGGGCTCTACAAGAAAGCCAGAAAACCCCACAATGGCATTCATGGGGGTTCGAATTTCATGCGAGATATTGTGCAGAAAAGCAGTCTTTAAGCGATCGCTCTCTTCGGCTTTGGCTTTGGCAACAAGTAGCTGCTCATGTGCCATAATACGCTCCGTGATATCACGAATATTACACTGTATAACTTTAGCCTGATCAACTAAATACACGTTGCTTATAAACTCAACGTTTATGCGCCTGCCGTGTTTTGTTTCCAATGGCATGTTCTCAAAACGGATATATCCATTCTTTTGTAGCTCAACAAAAGCCTCTTTTGAGGGAACAATATTTTTAAATGTGCCAATCTCCCACAGCTCCTTACCTATTAGCTCATGATAACCATACCCAAGCATATCAGTTATAAATGGATTTGCGTCGTCAATTTGACCGGTTAGGGCATCAAGAATTAGTATCCCATCTTTTGCCGACTCAAAAAGCCTGCGGTAACTCTTTTCAGACTCCCTCAACTTCTCCTCGCCCCGTTTGGCAGTGGTGGTATCTTTAGCAATTACCATAACCCCAGTTATTTTGTTATCGCTATCGTAAATTGGGTTGTGGGTTACCTCGGAGCACAAGCTGGTTAAATGCGCTTCGTCTGTAAACTCCTCTTCAACAGTACATTCGTGGTGTAGCGCCTTGGTTAGGTTTTGCTTCTCCTTTGCGCGATCCTCGTCCACTGTTATATACCCCAGCATATTGCTATTTAGCTCGATGTTGGCATTATACAATAGCTTCATTACCGCTACATGCGCTTTATTGTAGTTGGTGTACTTAAAATCTACATCAACAGAAAATACTGGAGTTTTGATAGATTCTAAAATGCCTTTTAGAACGGAGAGCTGATGCCCGAAATTTTGTTCTGATTGGTTTACGTTTGTGCGTTCTACGTTGCTGCTCAAGGTATCCATGATTTTTACTTTTTTATGAATTATTGGTACTGGTTTCCCTCCTGTTGTAAATAATACAGCAAGTAACCATAAGAGTATTTTTTATGAATGGGGGGAAATATCCTAATCCAATAAATTGTTAAAAAACGCAAGGAGGGATTTTGGTTAGGCAATAGAGCGTATTTGCGGCGGATCCTATTATGAAATTGCCCAACGGTATTCAGCGCAGGTTAACGCATAAAAAGGGCAAACAGCCAAGGCTAAACCCTATTGCCTTGCTTCTGATAATGGGATTTGTGCCCTGGCTGTGTACTCTCAACGGTTGGCTTACGCGCCACCTCCTATTCTAAAAGGGCAAAAGCATTATAAGAATAGCTACCAGTGCAACCGTTACGTAAATAGCCTACAGGTGTAAGGTGTAAGCCCTTAGCTCATTAATACCTTCCGCTTTAAACACCTATCGGTAATTGGGTTAAAGCTTATCTATCTCGCTCTGTAACTTCTTTGTTGTTATGCCCAACTTGCTTGCAATCATCTCTATTAAATCAATTCGGGTGCCATGCCGCCATACTAAATCGGCTGGTGTTAGCGTTGGGTATAACTGGAGCAGCTTACTTTTTAATTCGTCCCATTGACAGCAATTGAGATAGTTGTCGCTCATTTTTATTTTTTTGGTTTAGCAAATGGACTTATAACAGAACTCCCATCAGATGACCTCTCATCGCGTTTAGTGGCTTTATCGGCTCGCTTCTCTTTCAGGGTCTTGGCAGGAGCCTTTTTCCCTGGCTTTCCTTTTGGTTCCTTTTCGTGTGACATAGAGTATTGTATTAGATGAAGGTTATTTGCAATCTAGAAATAGAAAATATCACTAAATAATTTTTTTGCCTTGTATAATCCTAAGCAATACGGCTATAAGAGCAATTACCAATAAAATATGAATAACGGCACCCGCATTATATCCAATAAAACCTATTGCCCATAGGATTATAAGGATTACAGCAACTACGTAAAGTAAATTTCCCATGATTTTATGTTTTGGGTTAAAACTATTAACTATGGGTACAAAGGTGGCTCCGCAAGCACTCTATTGTATTACACAAGTTTATAAATTTGTTACAACATTCACAGGTGTATAAGTAAGCAGCCAGATATGAAAGCGTTACTTTGATACGGGATAAGCCCATAGTACCATTTGATACTGCTAAAAGGGATGCTGAAATAGGGGTATTCCAAATAATACGGAACAAGTAGATTTATGCGCCTAAAATAAACCACTTTGAATGGTAACCGGAGTAAAAACAAAGGGGATAGGTAAAATAAGTACCAAAACTGGGGAACCAACTAGACCAAGGCTGCAAAAGCACACCTTATTTAGCCATTTCACCAGCGGTGTTTGCAAATTATTAGGGTACACCACGTTCTTTACTGGTGTACAAATGGTTGCTCTACTTCCTAAAGTTTGTTATGTCAATTACTGATACTAAGCACTTTTCGTCGTCGGCAGAGAGGATTCCCTCCATATATACCGTGCCAAGAACTTTATCGTTGTATCCCAGCTGCACCACACACGATTCCTTTGTGCTCCCCTTTAGCACTTTGCTAAAAAAGGTGCTAAACTCAACCTTTGAGCTATCTGCAATGTAAAGCTTTAGCGCATTATTAATTAGGGCAACACGCTTGTCGCCAAGCAAATTGGCCGCAGTAAAATTTAGCTCATTAATAATTCCATTCTTCTCAAGTGTGAGGTAGCCCATGGGAGCTAAATCGTATAGCATGGTGTACTTTCTAAGGGCTTCTTCGGCCGTTTCGTAGGCTTTCTGAAGCTCTTCATTTTGCATTTCTAGCTCTATTTGGTGCACCTGCAACTCGTGCAAGAGTTTTTTTGTATCGGATTCTTTATTAGACACTTGACTAGATGCGCTTTGTTTCAATGCAAGTTGCTCCTCAGCTTTTTTACGCAACATTTTGGCGTTTGTAAAATCATGCTCGTCGTAATTCATGGCTTTATCAGTTTAGTTTTACAATTTATTATTCTTAGGAAAAGGCTTAGGGCTTGCCATTAGAATTACACCTGTTGATATTTTAAGTTTATTGAGTAAGATGCTGGCAGCCCACTCAACCTCAAGGATTTCTCCTGTAACTGGTTGAATATTAAGGATAATTTTTGTATTCTGAGAGCTGCTAAGTAGCTTATGCAATGAGCTAACTGCCTTTTTACGCAATGGCACTGGAACAAACAGCTCCACAAAGTTATTACCAATAGCCTCATTTTTTTTAGATCCAAACAGCAGCTCCGCACTAGGGTTAAAAGCCTCTATTATACCTTTAGCCGATAGCCTTACCACAGCATTTGCTGCTGACGATGATAGCAGCTCAATAACACTTTCCGCTTCATTTAATTTATCCTCAACCGTTTTAAGCTCCGTTATATTGATAAAGGTTATTACAAGCCCGTCTATCCTGTCGTCGAAGGTTCGGTACGGCATAATCCGAATGGAGAACCAGCGCCCATCCTTGCTTGGAATTTGCTTTTCTATAAGCACAAGAGAGCTAAGCACCTCATTGGCATCATCGGCCATTTGGGGGTACATGATATCCGAGACCAAATCGGTAAAGGGTCGGCCAATATCACTTTTAATTAGCTTAAATATTTTGGTAGCCTGATTAGTATATCGCCTTATATTCAGGTCTTTATCAAGAAAAAGAGTGGCAATATCGGTGCTATTTAGCAAGTTCTTCATATCGTTATCTACCCTAGCAAATTCCTCCACTTTTGCCATAAGCTCAGAATTAACTGTTTGGAACTCCTCGTTCAAACTTTGCATCTCCTCCTTAGAGCTGGTAAGCTCCTCGTTGGTTGATTGTAGCTCCTCGTTAGATGATTGTAACTCCTCGTTTGCCGATTTTAGCTCCTCCTGCGACGCCTGCATCTCCTCAACGGAGGTTTGCATCTCCTCGCGGATATTTTGCAGCTCTTTTTCAAGCTCCTCCGTTTTGTAGTGGCCCACCGATTTTTTACCCTTTGGCAACTTAGGGGGTGTTACTTCGGGGATATCGTTGAAGGTAACCATTATTAAGCCTATTAAAGGTTCCGGCTTGTCAATCCAATGAATAGCAAGGTTTAGTAGCTGAGTGCTGTCGTTAGTTCGCACTCGTAGGTTTCGCAAAACAACAGATGCATTGTTTCTTATAACTTGATTAAAGGCCACGTGAAACTCGTTACGAATCCCCTCCCGAAGCATAACAAAGATGTTCAAATTAGCTTTGCCTGCAGCGGGTTCAAGGTATTTCCCTGTTCGTCCCGTTATGTAAACAATATCTCCGTTCTGGTTAACTAAAACGCTAGGGGGCGCAAAGTGCTCCAAGAGAACTTGATCTGCCAGCGATTGGATATTTGGAGGAGGGAGCGATGCTTCTGGCTTGATAGCGTTACCTGGGTTGCCGTGTACAAATGATGATGGAAAGCTAAACACATCGGGTTCATGCACATTGGCCAATGGCTTGTAGAGCTTAAATTTTGCATCAATAGGAACAAAAAGATGGCTCATAGCCCCTAGCGTTTCGGAGCTTCCGAGTAGCATTACCCCATTGGTATTGAGGCTATAGTAGAACAACCTGAGTATCTTTTTTTGCAACTCTGGCTCCATGTAAATAAGCAGGTTGCGGCACGACAGGATATCTATTTTTGTAAAAGGTGGGTGCATTATAAGGTTATGCTGCGCAAAAACAACCATTTCCCTTATATCGCTATTAATACGGTATCCGTCTTCTGTTTTGTAGAAAAATTGAGCCAATCTATCGGGGGAAACGTCGGCAGCAATGTTTATGGGAAAAACCCCTTTTCGGGCAATCTCAATAGCATCGTTGTCCAAATCTGTGGCAAATACCTGAAGAGAAATTCGTCGTGGTGGATTTAGCTTGGCAAGTACCTCTTTAAAAACTATTGCCATGGAGTAAGCCTCCTCTCCCGAGGAGCAAGCGGGGATCCAAGCTCTCAAATTTGAGCCCGAAGGTAAATTGGCAATAAGATCTGGAAGAACCCTCTCTGCTAACTTTTCCCAAACGCTAGAGTCTCTAAAAAAGCTTGTAACCCCAATCATTATCTCCTTAAAAAGGATCTCTATTTCCTTTGGATTCTCCTGCAAGAACTGAACATACGATGATATTTTTCCAACTTTATGTACTCCCATACGCCTTTCGATTCGCCTGTACACCGTGCTCTTTTTATACAGCGAAAAGTCGTTACCAGTAAAGGAACGCAAGAGTATAATTATTTTTTCCAGAGAGCTCTTGTCTTTTATCTCCTGGTCAAGATTAGAACTTGCTAATGGCATTTGCTTAAAAAACTCTAGTATTTTATGCGGGAGCTCATTGGGAGGGGCAACTATATCCACCGGAGTAGAATCTATGGCATTTCGGGGCATACTATCGAATTGGGCGGTTGAAGGCTCCTGCACCGCTACCATACCGTTCCTCTCCTTAATGGCACAAAGGCCTACGCTGCCATCGGAGCCCATGCCCGAGAGAACCAGCCCTACGCCTAGCTCCTTTCTATCGTCGGCTAATGAGCGAAAGAAGAAATCGATAGGCAAACGTAGCCCCCTTGGTTCTATAGGGCTAAAGAGCAAAAGCGCACCATTAAGAATAGACATGCTTTTGTTTGGTGGTATTACATATACGCAGTTTGGCTTTACTACCAATCGGTTTTTGGCTAGTAAAACTTTCATTGTTGTAACCCTTTGCAATAGCTCTGGTAGCATTCCCTTCTGGGTGGGGTCTAGGTGCTGAATTACAACAAAGGCCATTCCACTACTAGGAGGTACATTACTAAGAAACTGCTCCAACGCATCTAACCCGCCTGCCGAGGCACCTATACCAACAATTGGGAATAAAGTGGGATTGGGAAGCGCTGTTGCTTGAGTTAAAAGCCTTGTTGACTTGGGCTTTACCTGTTTAGGATTTTTGGATTTTTTATTATCCATTTTATTCTTTTGCAAATGGGTTATTCCCAATTACTTATTTACACAAATAAAATAAAAAAAATTCACATATCAGCGTAAGGTTTCCACAAAGGATTCTGCATTAAGTGCCATAGGAAGAGTAAACGTAAACGTACTTCCTTTCCCCTCAACGGACTCAACGCTAATTTCACCGCCATTCTTCTCAACAAACTCTTTACACAAAAGCAACCCTAGCCCTGTGCTAAGCTCACCTTCGGTTCCTTTGCAGCCCACTTGCTCATTAACATGAAATAGCTGCTCTAGCAATTTATTGCTCATTCCTATACCGTTATCAGAAACTTCTACCTCAATTGTTTTGTCGCACTTTACTGTGGCAGATATCTGGATACTCTCTCCCCTATTTGAGAACTTAATGGCATTTGAAATCAGATTCCTTAATGTAGATTCCAGCATGGCAATATCTACATTTACATATAAGTTATCGGGGATTTGTAGCAGAATTGTCTGTCCTTTCTGCACTGCTGCTTGCGATAACATTTCTATAGATCTAAGTAAACTATCCTTGAGCCGAATTGTTACTGGCTTATACTCTACAAGACCACGCTGCATTCTTGACCACTCCAGCAAGTTCTCTATAAGCTGAAAAACGTTTAAGGCCGACTGCCTTAAGGAATTGGCAATTTGTTGAACGTTTTTGTGGTTAATATCCTGTAGCTTATCAGCCAAAATCTCGGTAAGGCCCAAAAAAGCGCTGAATGGGCTTCTTAAATCGTGTGCCAGAATAGAGAATAACTTATCCTTTTCGGTATTGAGCTTTCTAAGCTCATTGTTTTTTTGCTGTATTTCTAGCTCCGACTGCTTAAGTCGGGTTATATCAATAACGTTTAAGCGGCATCGATCCCTATCTTTTGAGATCATTCCGGTAAGGTGAGTTGTTATTGTTCTATTACGATTATTCAATATATCCACTTCGCAGGTCTCTTTAGTCTTGTTACTAAAGAGCTGCAAAATAAAATGGTTAAAAATGGCTTTTGTATCATCGGTAACAAAAAAGCCAAAATGGCTATTCATTAGCTTCAACCTATCTTTTCCCAGCATTTGGGAGCCAGAAAGATTTAACTCAACGATTGTTCCATCCTTTAAAAGGGTAAAATATCCAACGGGGGAGGAATTGTAGAGCTCAATATACTTATCGGCAGACTCAACCGCCAACTTTCTAGACAGCATTAGCTCTTCATTCTGAATTTCCAGCTCAAGTTGGTGCACCTCAAGTTCATGAATCAGCTTTAGCGATTCCGATACAGAGTCGTGAGTGGTTGATGCGAGCTGTTTGTTTTCCATTAATTTTAATGCTCTTTGCCGGAGAGATGATTCTGAGCTTATTTTGGTACTACTATCTTTCATCGGGTTATAGAGTATTAGGGCGTTATCTTTTTGATTTTCTGCAATTCTCCGAAACTCCTTTTTAATTCCTGATTTTTGTTGGGGCCTTTTGGTTACCAAGTTAGCTGTTGATAGAGGTAGCCCGCTAAAACTCTTCTTTTGTAATGGATTTCTCGTCGATATTCAATTGGCGTAACTGCCCCTCAACTGCTTCCATCATTTGTGGAGGGCCACACAGGTAAACATTCTTGCACGATTGGCTTACATGAGATTTAAGAAAACTTTCTGAAATTAGCCCCTGCGCATACCCCTTGACATTTTCATCAGCAATAATGTTTACAACATTATGCTTGAGAATTGCTTTTAACTCTGCCTCCAGAATTATATCCTCCTTTGTTTTGTTGGCAAAAATCAGCTTATTGCTGTCAACCTCTTTTCGCGAGTGCAGGTCGCGAAGAATGCTAATAAAAGGGGTAATCCCTGCTCCTCCTGCAATAAAAACACCCTTGCCCTTATAGCTTATAGCGCCAAAGGTATTGTGTAAAATAAGCTCATCGCCCTCTTTTAGCTGTAGTAGATGATTGGTTACTCCTTTGTGCAACGGATAAACCTTGATAATAAACTCCAAAAAGTATTGCTCGGGAATACTTGTTAACGAGAAGGGGCGCACCTCATTTACCCAACCAATTTTATTTATTGATACTGCAACCGCCTGCCCTGCAGTAAACGTGAACCCTTCTGGTTTATCGGTAACAATTTCAAGCACATCATGAGTTATATGTGTTATGTATCGTATTTTTACAATCTGCTGAGCCATGCCTTAACTATTATATCGTTAGTAAATTGATAACCATAAAGTTGGTTATATATAGATTTTAATGTGTTACATAAATTTTGAGTAGTGTTACATTTTTCACATATTTTTTTAATAGCCATAAATGGGATACCAAGTGGAGTATTAAGGATGATGGGAGCTAGAGGAAGAAATACCAGTATCTTCACTAAAAAAATGTTACTGTATCTACTTGGACATCGCTACTTGTAGCAATTATATAATTTATTTTCAGAGTTATATAGCAACTTAATGGGATTATATGCTTATACTTGGAGTAGCAGTATATGAAACACTACTTACAACTAAAAATGCACACTAAAATTTCATACCGCTAAATTTAAGCAAGTTACCTCTTCTAAATAAAGTCGCAAAGGAGCTTTAATATATTCTCAGATCACTCGCACTCACTGGAAAGTTACACCTTAATTTCTCCCTTACCATTTATGCACATCACTTGCGCATGAATACGCACTGAGAAAGGAACGCTTTTAAACAGGGTTATAATAACCGGAATAGCAAGTCATGAAACACACATGATTACAGCTTTATTATACCTGCTAAAGACTATCCCATGGGTAATTACCATAGGAGTGCCATTGCCTTTGGCTAGCCGTTAGTTCCTGCCCAAGGGCAGGCAGGCATACGTACCTCTTAAAAACAAAAAAACAGACACATGAAAGTAGGGCTTACAAAAGTTACCCAATCGATACAACGCATAAAGACCCGATTATGGGAAAAAGATTTTTCCCATAAATTTGCCAACGGGGAATCGCCTCTTATTTCGGCGCTATTTAGTGCCGAGCAAATGGAACAGCATGGTAAAACCCTTGCCGGGTTGCATGTGCTTGATACTAAGGGCAAATTATACCCGCAGCTACTTTCCCGGCTCTCCGAAAACGAAGCCATTCTATTGGAAGTTTACGACATTGTTTCCGAGGCAGTTAAGGATAAGCAACAAATTACACCTGCTGCCGAATGGCTCCTAGATAACTTCTATTTAATTGAGGAGCAAATTAGGACCGGACGAAGGCATTTACCTAAGGGCTACAGCAAAGAGCTCCCCCGGTTACTGAACGGCTCATCGGCCCAGCTTCCGCGTGTTTACGACATTGCCAAAGAAATAATATCGCACGGGGAAGGACACGTGGATCCCGTTGGGTTACGCCGATTTGTAACTGCCTACCAAACCGTTACAACGCTAAAACTTGGCGAGCTATGGGCAATACCCATAATGCTGCGGCTTGCCCTAATAGAGAACCTGCGTAGGGTTGCGGTAAAAATAGCTGCAGGAAGAGCCGATAGAGACCTTGCCGATTATTGGGCCGACAAGATGGTTGATATTGCCGAGAAGGATCCCAAAAGCCTTATCCTCCTTATTGCCGACATGGCACGCTCGGAGCCACCCATGTCCACCCCCTTTGTTTCGGAATTCGTTCGCCGCTTACAGGGTAGAAGCTCCGCTCTGGCTTTCCCCCTAACGTGGATTGAGCAACGACTATCGGAATCGAATCAAACCATTGCGCAACTAATACAAATTGGCACCCAGCAACAAGCTGCCGACCAAGTTTCTATAAGCAATAGCATTGGCAGCCTTCGCCTTCTAGGGGACTTGGACTGGCGCGAATTTGTAGAATCCATGAGTCACGTTGAGCAGCACCTTAACCAAGACCCTGCCAACGCGTACACCTCAATGGATTTTGGTACCCGAGATCATTACCGACATATTATTGAAAAGGTTGCCAAAAAGAGCGTACTAACTGAGGTTGAAGTAGCACAGAAAGCAATAGCCCTTGCCAAACAGAGTGCTGAGCAACATGGCCTTAACCATAGAAGTGCCCATGTAGGGTTTTACCTTATAGACAAAGGGCTACCTGAGCTAGAAAAACAAGCAAACGCCAAGCAGTCATTCACCGCATTTTTAAGAAACACAACGCTAAGGTTTCCGCTATTCTTCTACTTAGGATCGGTAATACTGTTAACGGTTGCTCTATGCTGGGGCCTTCTGGCAAAAGCAAATATCAATGGCATTGGGGGCTGGCAAGTATGGGTATTAGGATTTATGCTAGCCCTAAGTTGCAGCTACCTATCAATAGCCCTAGTAAACTGGCTAGTTACACTCTTTACAAACCCGTATCCACTACCCCGCCTGGATTACTCAAAAGGCATTCCTCCCGAATCGAGAACGTTGGTTGTTGTTCCAACCATGATTACCAGCCCCAAAAACATTGAGGATTTGGTGGAGGCCTTGGAGGTTAGGTTTTTGGCAAATCAGGGACAAAACCTACACTTTGGACTGCTTACCGACTTTAAAGACGCCGCACAAGAACACCTAGAAGAGGACACATCGCTCCTTGAGCTCGCAGGGAAGCGAATTACCGAGCTAAACGAAAAGTACCCTAGCGAAAATCAGGACACCTTCTTCCTCTTTCATCGTCCCCGAAAGTGGAACCCTACCGACAAGGTTTGGATGGGCTATGAGCGAAAAAGGGGAAAGCTATCGGATTTAAACGCTCTGCTTCGCGGTGGCTCAACCAATGAGTTCTCTTTAATTATTGGCAATACCAATGTGCTAAGCAAAATAAAGTATGTAATAACGCTTGATACCGATACACAGCTACCTCGCGATTCGGCGCGGCAATTTGTTGGCGCCATGTCGCACCCGCTAAACAAGCCAAAATACGATGCCAAAAAGAAACGCATAACAGAAGGCTATAGCATACTACAACCCCGAGTTGCGGTGAGCTTACCCGGCACAAACCGATCTAAATACGCAAGGCTATTTGGCAACGACCCGGGTATTGATCCATATACACGTGCAATTTCCGATGTTTATCAGGACTTTTTTGGGGAAGGGTCGTTTATTGGGAAAGGCATTTACGAGGTTGATTCCTTTGAGCAAACGCTAAAAAACCGATTTGCCGAGAACCGAATACTTAGCCACGACCTGCTAGAGGGCTGCTATACCCGCTCTGGACTACTTAGCGATGTTCTTTTATTTGAAGAGTACCCAGCCAGCTACAGCACCGACGTAAATCGCCGACACCGTTGGGTACGAGGCGACTGGCAGCTACTACCGTGGCTACTGCCAATAATACCTAAAGTAAATGGCGCATCGCGCAAAAATCCTTTATCACTTTTATCGTGGTGGAAAATATTTGACAACCTTAGGCGCAGCTTAGTACCAATGGCACTAACAGGAGTGCTGCTTTTAGGCTGGACCATTTTATCGTCGCCATGGTTTTGGACCCTCGCTGTAATAGGAGTTTTACTAGTTCCAACATTAGTAACATCATTTATCAGCCTTTTTCAAAAACCCAAGGAAACACTACTGGCTCAACACTTAAAAGTAAGCCAACAAACAGTTTCCCGACAGCTGCACCAGGTTGCCTTTACCATAATAAGCTTACCCTACGAAGCATACTTTAACTTGGATGCGATACTACGAACATGCTGGCGGTTGTGTATTTCAAAAAAAGGGCTTCTTGAATGGAATTCGCAAGCTAGCACTGAGCATCACCGCAAAAGCAGCGTGCTTAAGTCGTTTAGAACAATGTGGATATCCCCTTTTACCGCCATTGTGTCGGCAGCTTATCTTCTAATATACTTCCCCGCATCGCTTGTTTTTGCCCTGCCTATAATTGGGCTATGGTTTATTTTTCCAGCCATTTCGTGGTGGGTTAGTCAGCCACTGGCACCACACAAAGTAGAGCTTACAGAAAAGCAGCTTTTGTTTCTCCGAAAAATGACCCGTAAAACATGGTTCTTTTTCGAGACCTTTGTTGGCCCCAACGATAACTGGCTTCCGCCCGACAACTACCAGGAGCACCCCGTTTCTGTTGTTGCTCACCGAACATCGCCCACAAACATGGGGCTTTCGCTACTGGCAAGCCTATCGGCCTACGACTTTGGCTACATTCATGCCAACGAGCTTATTGATCGAATTAGAAAGGCCTTTAGCACAATGACCTTAATGGAGAGGTACCAAGGTCACTTTTACAACTGGTACGACACGCAAACGCTGCAACCGCTAAGACCACTTTACGTGTCGTCGGTTGATAGTGGTAACCTTGCTGGCCATTTGCTTACCCTAAAGCAGGGCTTGCTTGCGCTCCCCGACCAGCCTATACTAGGCTCACGCCTTTTTGATGGGATTAAGGACACGTTCCTAGTGCTTACCGAGCAATATGGCAACCTGGAGACATCGGTAATTGCCCAGTTCCGAAAGCTCTTAGATACCCTTATAAAAGAACAACCCGTTAACCTTATATCCTTGCAAGAATCTATAGCGAAGCTTTCAAAAGCAGCTGTAGAGATTCTAAGCTCACTCCCATCTAATACCGATGAGCAACGCCAAATTTGGGCACTTAACCTTTCCCGCCAATGCCAAGCGGCTAATGACGAGGTAAACCACGTATTCCCGTGGATACTGCATCCAAATTTGCAAGATTTGTTGAGCATCTACCCTGAGCTAAGCACCATACCTACTTTACGCCAACTAGCCACTACTAACATTGATAAATACGCGCCCGCGCTCCATCCTTTTTCATCCGCTACAAATTCGGGCGAAGAGCACTTACACGAGGATATTAAAACCATTCTCAGCCGGGTTATTAGCAACGCAAAAGAGCAAATAGAGGCTATAGAGGAAACAGCAAGGCAATCGGCCGAATTTGCTGATATAGACTACGATTTCCTATACAACAAGTCAATTCACTTACACACAATAGGATATAACATAGACAACCTACAAAGCGACTCAAGCTATTACGACCTGCTGGCATCGGAAGCGCGCCTATCCACTTTTGTAGCTATTGCACAGGACAAGGCACCGCAGGAAAGCTGGTTTGCACTTGGACGGCTTCTTACAACCGTTGATGCCGACCCCATTCTTATGTCGTGGAGCGGATCGATGTTCGAATACCTTATGCCCCTAATAGTAATGCCTACATACGAGAACAGCTTGCTTTACCAAACCTGTAAAGCGGCAGTTGCGCGTCAAATTGAATACGGCAAGCTAAGAGGTGTGCCCTGGGGAATTTCGGAATCGGGTTACAACAGCGTAGATGCGCAGCTTAACTATCAGTACAGAGCATTTGGTGTTCCTGGGCTTGGATTAAAAAGAGGCCTTGCGGAAGATTTGGTAATAGCACCCTATGCAACAGCCCTAGCCTTAATGGTTATGCCCGAGGAAGCTTGCGAAAACCTTGAGCGACTTGCCGACGAAGGGAATGTAGGGAGATATGGCTTTTACGAAGCAATTGACTATACGGGGACACGCCTGCCACGAGGCCAGTCGAAAACCGTTATAAAGTCGTTTATGGCACACCATAAGGGGATGAGCTTTCTATCACTAGCGTACGTACTACTGGATAGGCCTATGCAAAAAAGATTTGAAGCAGACCCTTTGTTCAAGGCAACCTTGCTGCTGCTCCAGGAAAGAATACCAAAATCAACCTCCTTTTACTCTCATACTCTAAGCGAAACCGATGCTCGGGCTGCCATTAGTACTCCCGAAATGCCGCTTCGTGTATTTACAACGCCCAACACCCCATTCCCAGAGGTTAAGCTTCTTTCGAACGGGGGCAGCTATAAAGTTGTAGTTACAAATGCTGGCGGTGGGTACAGCCACTGGAAAGACCTTGCCGTTACCCGATGGAGAGAAGACTGCACCTGCGATAACTGGGGCACTTTTTGCTATTTACGCGATGCCGAGAATGGTAATTTTTGGTCTAACACATACCAACCAACACTAAAAGAACCCGAGAAGTATGAGGTAATATTCTCAGAGGGACGAGCAGAGTTTCGCCGTCGCGATAACGGGATTGATACATATACCGAGATTGCAGTGTCGCCCGAGGATGACATTGAGCTACGTAGGGTAAAACTTACAAACCTTACCCGAACAACAAGGGTTATTGATATAACCAGCTACGCCGAGGTTGTGCTTGCACCCAACGGAGCCGACTTGGCGCACCCTGCATTTAGCAACCTTTTTGTTCAAACCGAGATTGTTCATCCCCGACAGGCAATTCTGTGCACGCGCAGACCCCGATCGGTTGGGGAGCAATCGCCCTGGATGGTTCACCTAATGGCTGCTTACGGTGCTGAAATTAGAAATATCACCTACGAAACCGACCGGCTAAAGTTTATTGGCCGCGGGAACACTCTTGTTGCGCCAAGCGCAATAACAAGCACAGAGCCGCTATCGGGCAGTCAGGGTTCGGTACTCGACCCCATAGTTGCCATTCAGTTTAGCATTGTACTTGAGCCCCAAAAATCGGCTACAATTGATATGGTAACCGGGGTTAGCACATCGCGCGATGGGGCTTTGCATCTTATAGAAAAGTATCAGGACAAGCAAATGGCAACACGCGTACTGGAGCTGGCTTGGACTCACAGCCAAGTAATACTGCGACAAATAAACTCAAGCGAATCCGACGCCCAGCTTTACGGACGCCTTGCCAGCTCTATTATTTTTGCCAACTCCACGTTACGAGCCGAACCTGCTATTCTTATAAAAAACCAACGAGGACAATACGGGCTGTGGGGGTACGCCATTTCTGGCGACCTACCAATTGTACTGGTGCAAATTGAGGATCCTACAAACATTAATATTGTTAGGCAAATGGTTCAGGCGCACGCATACTGGCGCTTAAAAGGGTTAGCCGTTGATTTGGTAATTTGGAACGAAGACCATGCGGGATATCGACAGCTACTTCAGGATCAAATTATTGGACTAATTGCGGCAGGTGTAGGATCGGGTATTATGGATAGCCCTGGGGGGATTTTTGTTCGCTCGGCAGACCAAATTTCAAACGAGGATCGAATCCTTTTCCAAACAGTTGCCCGAGTTACTATTAGCGACACCAGAGGAACTTTAGCCGACCAAATAAACAACAGCAGGTACCATGAGCTACCTAAAAAGTATTTAAAGCCTACCCGCGCATATAAGCCCAACTTGGAGACAGAGGTTATATTGCCCCGTCAGGATCTGATTTTTTACAATGGACTAGGTGGCTTTACCCCCGACGGACGAGAGTACGTAATTACAACAACAAAGGAGAGGGTAACACCCGCACCTTGGGTGAATGTATTGGCCAATAGCGGATTTGGAACAGTAGTTTCCGAAAAAGGGCTTGCGTACACATGGTCCGAGAATGCCCATGAATACCGCCTGTCGCCGTGGCACAACGATCCGGTAACCGACTCGAGCGGCGAAGCCATGTATATTCGCGACGAGGAAACAGGCCACTTCTGGTCCCCCACGCCGCTTACCAACAGCGAATCGGAGCTATACCTTTGCCGCCATGGCTTTGGTTATAGCGTATTTGAACACAACGAAGGGGGTATAAAAAGTGAGCTGTGGATTTATGTTGCTACCGATGCACCCATAAAATTTTCGGTACTTAAGGTGACAAATCAAACGGAACGCCATTGCAAGCTATCGGCTACAAGTTACGTGGAATGGGTGCTGGGCGATATGCGCCACAAAAATGCAATGCATGTTAACACCAGTATCGACTCTAGCGGCAGTGTTGCTTACGCAACAAATCCGTACAACCCCGAGTTTGCTTCGCGCGTAACGTTTCTCCAAACCGACGATGCAATTTGCTCCATTACCTGCGATAGAAAGGAGTTTTTAGGCCGCAACGGCACTTTAAAAAATCCAGCAGCAATGCTGCACTCCCGTTTGTTTGGAAAAAATGGCGTAGCGCTAGATCCTTGCGCTGCCATTCAGGTTCCATTTGACCTTGCTCCAGGGCAGGTGCGCGAGCTGGTATTCAAACTAGGCTCTGGAACAAGCAAGGAGGACGCAAACAGCATTATTCGTCGCTTTCGAGGCCCAGCACAGGCATACTCTGCACTTGAAGCAGTTTGGCACCACTGGAGCCAAACGTTAGGTGCAGTACAGGTTGAAACCCCCGATGCATCGCTAAACGTAATGGCCAATGGTTGGCTGCTATACCAAACATTGGCTTGCCGTGTTTGGGCGCGTAGCGGGTACTACCAGTCGGGTGGGGCGTTTGGATTCCGCGACCAGCTGCAGGATGCAATGTCACTAATTTTTGCCAAGCCAAATATTCTGCGCGAGCATTTACTCCTTTTTGCAAGCCGCCAGTTTCCCGAAGGAGACGTGCAGCACTGGTGGCATCCCCCAGTTGGACGGGGCGTTAGAACGCATTGCTCCGACGACTACCTTTGGCTTCCCCTAGCAACATGCCGGTATGTACTTAGCACAGGGGATACTGGTGTGCTGGAAGAACCAATTGGGTTTATTGAGGGCCGTCCGGTTAACTTGGAGGACGACTCGTACTACGACCTGCCAAACCGAGGGGAGCATGCAGCCACGCTCTACGAGCACTGCAAACTTGCCATTAAGTATGGGCTAAAGTTTGGTAGCCATGGGTTGCCGCTAATTGGAACCTGCGACTGGAACGACGGAATGAACATGGTTGGCAACGAGGGCAAAGGCGAAAGCGTTTGGCTTGGGTTCTTCCTTTTCGACGTGCTAAACCAGTTTGCTGAAGTAGCAACAGCACGAGGCGACAATGAATTTGCCAACATGTGCCGAAATGCAGGCAGCGAAATTCAACAGAATATAGAAAAGAATGCTTGGGACGGCGAATGGTACCGTAGGGCATACTTCGATAACGGTACCCCACTAGGATCGGCAAGTAACGAGGAGTGCCAAATCGATTCCATTTCTCAGAGCTGGTCGGTACTATCGGGAGCAGGCAATCCCCAGCGATCGGCAGTAGCTATGGAATCGGCTAGCAAGAGGTTAGTACAACGCAGCAACTCGTTGGTTCAGCTCCTAGATCCTCCTTTTGACACATCGGATTTAAACCCGGGGTACATTAAAGGATACGTTCCAGGAGTGCGGGAAAATGGGGGGCAGTACACACATGCCGCAATTTGGCTAGCCATGGCGTTTGCCAAGCTAGGCGATAACGATAAAGCCTACGATATTTTGTCGATGATAAACCCAGTTAACCACGCCACAACGCATAGCGAGGTTGAAAGGTACAAAGTTGAGCCATACGTAATGGCTGCCGATGTGTACGCCCTTTCGCCCCATATTGGCCGTGGCGGATGGACTTGGTACACGGGATCAGCGGGTTGGATGTATCGACTTATAGTGGAATCCATACTCGGGTTACGAATTGAAGTAGAAAAGCTACATATTAAACCCTGTGTTCCGTCGGGGTGGGATACGTTTAAAATTTACTACCGTTTCAGAGAAACAAGGTATCAAATATTGGTAATTCAACTTCCTGAAGGCGAAAGAAAGCAAACTATAACCCTTGATGGTGCAGCTTGCCACAATAGCTTTATTAACCTAGTAAACGATAGGCAGGAACACTCTGTAGAGGTAAAACTGTATGGGGTAAAAGCATAAAACAATTGCCACAGGCTAAAGCCTGTGGCAATTTATAGTAACCAAACTAGTTGCCACGGGCTTTAGTCCGTGGCAATTTATAGTAACAGGATATAAACAGTATAAAGCCTGTGGCAATTGCTCAAACTAAAACTAGCTGTATTTAGACCTGATAATGCCTGTACTGCAGGTGCAATTGGAATTTGCAGCATTGTGATCTCCCCTAAAATGGATACCCAATGGCCACGTTCAGAATCAGATTATTGGTTCTCCACTCGGAGCTTCCAAAATTAATTTCATCTATTACCCACCTTTTACCCTTATCTAACCAAGGCTTTTTTAGCGGCATAGCCAAATCAAAGCGTAGCAGGAAGAATGAAACATCGAACCTAATGCCTACCCCTGCACCAATAGCCAGTTCACTTATAAACGCCTTAGCTAGAAAAGGCTCCCCAATACATGCGGGGCTCGACTTTTGCATCCAGATATTACCCATATCAACAAATAGGGCTCCTTTAAGGAATCGGTAAATTGTAAAACGAGACTCCACATTAAGCTCCAGTTTAATATTGCCGCCCAGCTGCATAAAAATAATGCTGTCGGCATTTTGGTTGTAAGTTCCAGGACCAACAGAGTTTATTTGAAAGGCACGAAGGCTATTTGAGCCTCCACTAAAAAACTGTTTGTTATAGGGTAAAACGGAGGAGTTTCCGTATGGCGATGCAACGCCCAAAAAAAATCGTACTGCCAGCCTATTCTTATGCCTAAAGTTAATGTAGGTTCGGGTATCAACACTCAGCTTTGCATATTGAGAATACACTGAGCCTAAAAGTGTTGACGGATTTTTTGATGTTGGTTTTTCGCCACTCACAATTTTTGTTAGGGTAAATAAATTACCAGCCGTTTCGCCTGTTACGTGGAAATAGAACTGTATTCTCTTTAACGGCAATACCTGCTCGTTATACGTAAAGGAGTAGCTGCAGCCCCCAATAAACTGTTCATTGTAACTTTTTTTCAGGAATGGGTTGGACGCCAACAACTCTGTAAACTCCGCCGATTGGTTTCTTAATGAGGTATAGCTTAAGCTTATAGGATTAAACTCATGCTCTTTAAGTAAAGTTTCCCGCCACTTGTAACCAAACCCAGCCTGTAAGGTTTGCATGCCAAAGTAGCTAACCCTTTTTAGGTAGCTATAGGACAGTGATACTTTTGTTTTTGGAACATAAATGCTTCTTCTATCCCTTATACCAAAGGGAACAATAAAGCGAGGAAAAACTAAATCGACCTGGGGGCTTAGTGAGTATGAGTATAAATTTTGGGCGCTCCTGCTTAGCTGCGCCTCGTAAGAACCTGCCAAGCTAAGGCTAAGTAGCTCAGCCCCTCTAAACGTATTCCTGTTTAAAAGACTTACGTTCATTCGTGGCCCCGTAAAATTATTAGACTTGGTAACAACATCCATCTCCGCCCTAAAGTTATAGTTTGTCATGGTGGTCATTAAAATTTCCACATCTAGAAAACCATGGGCAGCGGTATCGCTATCGGAGAACTTTACCTGTACAAACTTATTTGTTCCTAGGGACATCAGGTGATTAAGGGTGAGGGTATGGTTTTGCCGTGAGTAGGTTTCGTTTTTTCTAAGAAAAACCGACTGCACAATCACCCAAGGCTTAATGTTCATGTCGGACTGTTTGCCACGAAACAAGTATCCACCAAATTGCGTGGTGTCTCCGTTTTTGCCTCGCGCTATCTGGGATAACCGATATTGCTGATCGATAAATACACGGTTAATACGATAAACGGTAAGAGCTCTTTGCGGAACACTATCCTTGAGAGCTAATATAAGCGACACCGTTTTGTTAACGGCTGAAGTATCGGCTTTAAAAATCAGATAATCGGGATTAAAGTAGAAGTACCCCCTATCTTTTAGCAAAACATCTATTCGTTCTCTCTCCTTTTTAAGAACGTCGAGCCTATAGGTGTCGCCAGGCTTTACTAGCGAATTTTTTCTGTTTACAAGTAAAATCTCACTTAGGGTATCGTTGGTAACAGCATGGGCAAATACACTTATCTTAAATGGGTTATGAACGTAGCATGTGTAAACAACCTGGGCCGTACGCCGTTTCTCAATCAGTTTAAAATCTGTGTAACTTTTAAAAAAGCCAAAATTAAAAAGCTTTGAGTCAATTATGCTTGAGGTAATATTAGGCTTTAGGTCGCTAAGCAAAACAGGAGGCTCGCCGCTACTTTTAACCCATTTCCCAAATTTGGTTTTAGGATTCTCGCCAAATACCATATACTTCCAAAGCCTAAAGCGCATACCCAAGAAACTTTTATTGGGATTCGGACGCAGAGCATCCTTGGCCACAGCTTTGGCTAAACGCTTATCCTTCTTATCAACATCACTACTCGATTTTATTTTGATTTTTGCCCCGGTATAGAGCTTTTCGCCAGGAGGTAAATGCTTTGTGCCACTACAAGCTACTACAAGCAAACAGAGGATAACTAGGAGATATTTGTTCAATGCTAATTGATTCATCGCTTCTCCCTATTCTGTTTCCTAACGCCGGTAGAGTCCCTTTGGGCTTGTTGCCGCCTGAAAAGATTTTTCCACCTATTAAAATCGCGAACAAACGCCACCCCCACACCCGTTTCTACCAGCTGCCCCTCCAACGCACCTTCGTACTTATTTTGCCTAAACCCCTTTAGCCTGTAGCGCCCATCCTTGGTTAGCTTGTACTCCACGTTAACATCACCAGTAATATCGCTTGCCGAGTTCTGCTTTACACTTTCTCCTTCCACATCCACAATACCGCCAACCTGTATGGAAAGTCTATTATTAAAAAGATCCTTTTTTACACCCAGCTCCACTTGGGTTCTACCCTCGGGTTCGCCCGATTGATAGTCCTCGAACGACTGAATGTCAACGTTAAGCTCAACGCCAGGAATTACCCTAGAGCCCAGCTGGTTTAGCTGGGCTGATAGCAGCTTCCCTACGGTTGCTCTAACTACCGATGTAGCTCCGTTTGTTTCGGTTTGCAAGGGGTTTTCCTGAATAAAACGCCCCATTACAAGCAATGCAAAAACCTGCTTATTTAGAGCCGATTCATCCTCATTTAGCATGCTTAGCTTATGGCTCACCGCACCACCCAGAATCCCCATTTCCTCGGGTGGTAGCTGTATCTCAAAGCCAATAGCGGGATGTAGAATTGCTCCACGCAGCTTTAGCATTACCCAGAATGGGTAGCGCTGCTTATATGCGCTACTTTCCATATCGGTTAAAGTGGTCATTTGAGCAGCCAAAAGGTCGTAGGGAGCAGCCTTAACCGCGTATTTTGCATTTATTGATATTTCCGCATCCAGTGGATCGC
Organism: Bacteroidales bacterium; assembly: GCA_016931855.1. GTDB lineage: Bacteria > Bacteroidota > Bacteroidia > Bacteroidales > Tenuifilaceae > UBA5206. Next base: position 82,305 of record JAFGDZ010000048.1, on the reverse strand, counting down.
CATTCCAAACAATGGTGCTTCCGGGTATAATGTCGAACCTTCTTTTTACAATGGATTCAAGCGACACAAGGTAGCTCCCGTCATTTAAGTGGTAGGCACCGGTTAGGCTCATCTTGCCACTTCTATCAATAGAGAAGCTTAGCGCCGATTCGCCCCTAACCACTAGTGAGTCAGACGATGATGGATCGAGCAGCAAACGAAGCGTTGCTTGCCTATCAATCTCAATAATAGTAGATAAATCGAACCCTGTGTACCCCTTCTTTTGCGACGTAATATTGCTAGACTGGGCAAGAATAGGGTTCATTTTTAGCAAACCATCAAACGCCACAACATCTTCGCCCCTATCGGTGGTTAGCCGTTTCTCTGGAACAGCAAATGTAAAGTTAGACCCATCTTTTACTTTAACTCTCGCATTTATTACAGGAAGCGACATGGGACCATTTATGTCAATTCGGCTATCAATAATCATCCGTCCAAAAAACGCTCTACTGTCTTGTGCGGTTGTATTAAACAGCTGAAAATCCTTTGTATTTACCCTTAAGGCAAAAACAAGATTTTTATACTTTTCCATCTTTACCCACCCATCAATAATGGCTGTATGCTCATGCGAATCTAAAATGGTAAAGGACTTAAAGTAAATTCCACTAGGGGTGAACTGAATGGTTTCGTGCTTTAGTTCCAGCCTATTGTTTAAAAAAGCAGGCTTAATAAAGGCATTGCTAAAAACCAAGTTGCCCGTTATTTCTGGAGCAGCAATAGCACCTATAGCCGCTAGTTTTCCAGACACTACCCCCGAAGCCTCGGTTATTTGCCCCATGGAAAACGCCTCAAGGGTTTTCATGGAGAGCGACCGAATATCGGTTTTTATGTTGATAGAGCTACTCCCATCCTTAGCAATAAAGTATCCGCTTGCCGTAATACTATTCTCGGGTCCCGAAAGGTTAACATCAACATCAAATCGCCCGGGGGTTGGATTGCTGGCCTTTGCGGTTAAATTCCCAATGGGCACCTCGCGAATTATAAGGTTGGTTATATGCGCGTTGGCAATTAACCCGTATGACGCATTTACCCTTTTCAGCAGCACGGTTCCATCTAACACCCCTTTAAACAAGCTGGTGTCCTTCTCTATAACACGGGATATATTGCCCAAATTGAAATTAATAACCTCAATGCTTATGTCATCGTTAGGCTTGCTGCTTACCGATGTAACGTTAATTTTACTTGATGCGCTCTCCATAAAGAAATTGTGGATTAGCACACCTGTCTTACCAAACTCAATGTAGTTGTCTGCAGCAATATTCCACTGGTTGTGCATCAGGTAAAAATCTTTTGGAAAGAGGGCAATTCTGTACCTTTCGTTCTCCCTTGTAATGCTAGAGTGGAGCTCTATCTTTTTTTTAGAATCCTGATCAACCGATGAGATATTTGCCATGATGATACCATTGGAGAGGTTGCCGCCAATGCGGAGATTCTCTAGCCTTACGCGTGCGTTTGACACAGCGCTGCTGGATACATTATATGCCAATTCCGAATAATTGGAGGTTATATCCAGCACAAAGTCGTTAATCTCGGTTAATCCGTAAACAATCCTATTCATGGTAGCGTGTAGCTTTAGCTCGCTCTTTTCGCTATCAAAGCTTCCTGTAATAACTCCAGGCTCAAACTCTTTAAGGTTGGGCAAAAGAACTTGCGAAAGAATGGGGTGGTTGTGAAGCCGTATTTCCAGGTTAAAGTTAGATGGCTCCCGCCCTGCTGCCAATTGAGTGCTATTGCTAAAGGGGAAGTAGCTGTTTACAAATGCACCAAGCTCTGCAATTAGATTTACAGGCGATAGGCTTCCAGAGTACTTAACGCCTACTAGAGCACTACTAAAGTTAAGCTCACTTTTCCCCGACTGGGTTATGGAGGCAAAGAGCAATGAATCGAGCCTAAAAATGTTCTCGCCTTGAGCTAAAATTATGTTGGAAACACCAGCAGTTCCACTAAGTGCATTAAGATTATCACCCTTTAAATCGGCCGAAACAGCTAGGGCAACTCGTATATCATCAGTAGTGATGTTAAGCTTTTGTAAGTTGGCTCCTTTTAGGTTTAGGTTGAACTTATAGCGCTCCCTATTGGGGGTTAAATTCACTTTCCCATCAAAATCAAAAGCGGCATTCTTATCGTTTAGGGCTATTAATCCGGCAAATTCCTTCCCGCTAACATCGCCGTTGAGCACCAAGTTGCGGTAGTTGTATCCATTCAAGAATAGCTCGGTTACGCTGGCTTTAACGCTTGCGCTTACTGTGTTTATATCGAGCCCGGTCCCGTTTACCTCTGCAACTAGTGAGAGCGGGCCAAGCATTGCGGTATCCCTAAGTAAGCGCCCTAAATTAAACCTAACGATGCTAGTACGGCAACTAAAATTTTCATTATCGGCAATACTTGCCACAAGCGTTGCCGAGCCAAAGCTACTACTAAGGTTTACTGCTGCCTCAAAGGACTGTAACATACCATTAAAAACTATTTGGGTTGATATATTTTCTGGAAGGTCAATACTTTTGGGAATAAAAGAACCAGCTAACATCTCAATGTCATCCTTACCCGAAACAACACTAAGGTTTGAAATGCGGAAATTAGCCGCTTGCATATTGGGTAATCCCGCTATAACAAAATCTGTTTTTATAACGGTGCTGGCTCCTGTTTTAGCTACCAACTTTTTTCCGGTAAGGCTGTTTATAGCCCCGTTTAACTTTCCCGTTATGGTAGTTATGCTGGCCTTATCCCTAAAAAATGGTTGGTTAGCTAGCCTATTGCCAAAGTAAGCAATATCGGCGTTTGCAATACTTACTTTCCGTAAATCCAAATCAAGAATGATGAACTGCAAGGAATCCCGTAACGATTGGAACGATGAGAATTGAATTCGGATATCGGCATCAATGCTTGAACTAGTGGTTCTCACTTTAAGCCTATTGGCAGTAATGGAGTGCCTATCCATGCTAAAGTCCGTTTCCAACTGCTGAATGGAGAGTCCAAGTTTATCTGCTGCAGAGAATTTGTTAACGGTTACTCTAGTGAGTTGCGATGAGTAGAAAAAATTGCTTGCACTAACATTTAAATGACTATAATTTAAATGGTTCACATCAAAACCATTAATAACAATAGGTGAATTTGCCACGTTGTAAGCAGCAGTGTTATCCTCAAGTTCAACATGCCTAACGGCAACCTCCCAATTGCTGTTTCTGGTTAGCACATTGCTAGGCAATTTGGTCGAATCGGGTTGACTCTGCCTTTTTGAGGTGTTTACGCTAATTGAGCTCTGCGCTAGACTTACCTTATCCACCAGTATAGTTTGCTTGTTCAAATCAACCGTTCCGCGTAGTACCTCAACCCGGTAAACCAGCGCTGCTAGGTTTAGCCTACGCACCGAGTCGCCGTATGTGATTGCTGATTTGCTAATCTGGATTTTTCTAACCGAAATTAGAGGTAGTACTCTGGCTGCACTTTTTGTAGGCGCTTTAGCCGATTCGGAGGTGAGAATACTTGCAACCAAATTTTCTACCGTTAAATTATCGACACTGTATATGGAATTTACCAAATCGAGCTTATCTACGTTTAGGTTTAACCTTTGTAGATTTATTAAGAGCTTAACCCCTCCAAACTCATCATTAAAATGCAAACGAATGTTTTTTAGTTCCACCCTATTTGCAGCAAATGCCCACTTCGATTCTTTGTTAGAATAAGCGCTATCCTTACTGGTAGTGCTGGCAAATGCCGATAGCAGAAAATTAAAGTTGTAAAGGGAGTCGGTTAAAGGGCGGTTAATATTTAGGTAGGTATCGCCCAAGCTAAGGTAATCAACGCTAATCCTGCTGCAAATTAAGCCGATAAGTGAAATACGCAACTTTGCAGAGCCCACGTATAGCAGGGTATCTTTTTGAAAATCTTCTAAGTAAAGATTTTTTATAACAACAGCCCCAGTATAGGATATGCTTACCCTATCAATATGGAACTGCGTATTGGCCTTTTGCTCAACAACCGATGTTACCTTGCCAATAATTCTATTTTGAATAGCAGGAATTTGAGCTAGCCCAATTACCATTATAAACAGCAATGCCAAGCTAATGGCCAACCATAGCACTACTTTTAGAACTACCTTAATTGCATTACCCGCTTTGCCCATTATTTAGGAATAAATAATTTATGCTTACTTGAAACCGGCACCAGCTCTCCAGATGCATTTAGCCCACAAAGCGCACGTGCGCTACAACAATAAGCACCTAAAATAAAATTGATTTAACAAGCATTTATTACGCCCATAATAGTTTAGCGCAACACGGGCAACGTTGCTCTACCAATTAACTATTGCTAGAGCATTGCAAGTTGTATGGTTAGCCACCCTGAGAAGGAAAGGATGATACAGGTGTTATATTGCTAGAGCATTGCAAGTTGTATGGTTAGCCACCATTGGAGTGCCCCCACAGCACAACCACCCATTAAACCGGCTTGCTTCCACATATTAACCCCAGAATGGATATTGAGCAAACCAAGTTACAGGGTGGCCAGCTGCAGCGTAATTGCATTGCATACATTAAAGCAGGATAGCAAGCACCAAACCTTAACTGGTTTAAAACTGAATATCCCTTAGGTATTCAAAAACACCAAATATTTTAAGCAGCCATCCAATTACAACAATAACAACCACAATGTTTAGAATCCTCTTTATTTTGCTATCCATAGGGATGTAGTTATTAACAGCCCATAACAGAACGCCCGCTACAATTAGAATGATTAAAATAGTAAGTAATGGCATGATTTCCTTTTTTAGTTATTTTCAAATGTAGCCCTAGTACACTGCTAATGTGTTACGTAACTATACTAAAGATTTACATTATTCACACATTGCCCAAAAGGGCGAGGCAACATAAAACCAACTCCCCTGTGTTAACAGGAACGTTGGTTTAGAGTTTGAATAACATGCTTTAAGAGCTTATTACCAAAAGCCCAGATTATGTTTTACTTGAACTGTTTGCCTTTCCCTTCCCAATTATCTTTTCTATTATTGGCTTAATACTTATTATTGGAGATTTTGGCATGGTATCGCCAAGTAAAAAGCCCCATGTTTTAAGGCTCTCAACGTGGTCGAAAATTAGCTTCATTATTCCAGTAAGGGGAATAGCTATAAACATGCCCGGGATACCCCATAACATGCCAAAAACTAAAACCGCAGTAAGCGAAACTAAAATGCTGATTTTAACCTGCGACGCAACAACTTTAGGTACGATATAGTTATTATCGATAAACTGAACCACAATATACAACGCCAAAACCAGCAAAGCAGTCCAAGGAGAAGGTTTTGTTGCTATTGCAATAACCATTGGTAGTACAGCGCCCATTATTGCACCCAGATAGGGAATAAGGTTAAGCAGTGCCCCAATTACGCCTAAAATAATAGCGTACTCTATACCCAATATTAAAAGTCCAACCGAAAACAGCGTGGCAACAATAACAACCTCAATGCTAAGCCCAACAAGATAGCGCTGAATAAGAACCTTTATTTGGCCAATTATTGTTACCACCTCCGCGCGATTATCAGCACCAAATATTCTGTGAAAAAACTCAAGAAGGATTGGTTGGTAGTATAGAATAAGAAAGATGTAAACGGGTAATACAAATACCAAAGCCAGCATGCTACCTACGCTAATTAAAGTGCTGCCAATTATTGCCCCGCTACTGTTTATAAGGTCGGCCTTGGTTTCGGCTATCCAGCCCGTAATCTTTTTTGTGCTTATATCAAAGTAGCTGGAAACCCAAGCAATGGAATTGTTAAGTATTTCGGTAAAACTATCGACTAGCAGCGGCCACGACTCGCTAAACCGGATTACCTGCGAGAAGATTAGCGCCGCAAACAACCCAATAACGATGAATGCGGTAAGTAAAACAATTACAATTGAAAGAACCCTATTTACACCTAGTCGCACAAAAAAGTTAACCATAGGATGAAGTACTACGGCAATAATTACAGCAAAAGTTAAAAGCAGTATAATGCTTTTGGCTATGTATATAATAGCAAAAAAGGCAATTAACCCTATTAGAATAAGGCTAATTTTGGCATAATCGGGAAGGTTTACTTTTGTGCTGATCACAACTTATCTAAATTAAAAATATAATGCTATTTGCGAGTGGAACTCTTCTTTCTTGACGAGTAGAGATTAAAAAGCAGCTGTCCTACATATTTAATGGTCTGAGCATTTTGAGTAACCAGAGCGGTTGCACCAAGCTGCAGTGCTGAACCCAGAAGCTTTTTTATGAGATTCGCCGATGAGCCAACAAAAATTTTCCGGGTAAGATACCCCGAGGCCAGCCCTACTCCGCCAACAATAATATTCTCAATGACCCCAGGCGATATAATACCCCCTTTAATTGTTTCCTTAATTAAATCTATGGGGTCAACGCTTTTGTAAGCTACAGAGAACTGCTCCTTTAGCTCAACACCTTTAGCACGCTGCTCGGTTTCTAGCGCTACAATGGCATTCTTTAGCTCGGTTGTGGAAGTTATATTCGCCATATCTTCCTTATTTAGTTAATTGTTTTACAATGGTGTTTGCAATATTCTTTTTTATTTTTTTATGAAAAAACAAACGAATAATTGCACCCGTAATGCCATAAAAACCTGCCACTACAAAAAAGCCGTAAAAGGAGTTGCCAAGTATTTCGCCTAACCAAAGGGCAATGCCTAAATTTAGAAAAAGGGTAAAGGCGGCTACCAAAATTATAACAATTGCATGCGGAATAATTGTTGAAACAATATCAGCAGTTTTATCTAGCGCCTTTAGCTTGGCCAGCTCAATGCTCGTCTTAATAAATTCGGTGGTTTTATCGAGTAACGACTCAACTAACTTTATGTTCTCTTCCATGGCGTTGTATTAAATGTAACTTTTGGTTTTATGTTAATCCCCGCTGCGCATAAAAAGCCACGCTACGTATAGGTACTAAAGGCTGATGCTCTATTGCTAACAACAAAAAATTAGCAAACCAACCTCGGCTACTTTTAATGGTTTTGTTTTGCAAACAACACCTTGCATTGCATCGCCCTATATGTTTTGGTTAAATTGAATCTGCTACAAAAAATCTCCTTAAGCAAATACCCCTGATACTTTGAAGCAGACTCAATTTGTAATTCATACAGACAGAGACGTGCAAAATACTACATCCCCGTTTAAGCTTCCTTGGATTTTGATTTTCCATGCTGCTCGGCAAAGTCGGTGGCAGTTTCTTTTGCCTCTTCAAACTTCTCGGTCATGGATTCAATTAAATCGGTAAGCTTATCCTTTAAGCCATCAACAAAGTCTTCACCAGATCTGGATATGGCTTTGCGAGTTTTAGAACCTTTTGCGGGGGCAAACAAAACCCCAAGCAATGCGCCAGCAGTAATGCCAGCCAATACACCTAATAATGCACTTTTTGAATTCATAGTTGTTTTTTTTTGTAACGATTAATACTAAAAAAGAGCTAAATGTGTGTCATCCCCCCACAAGTAAACCCTACTGGTATTGCAATAGTGGCAAGTGCAACGCAGGGTATGAGCTATGCCTATAGCTTTACAGCCAATAAAACCAAGTGTTTATGTGCACGGCTACACTTTATTGCCCAAATATTTCCAGTTGCAGCGATGCTCATAATTTGGCCGTTAGTAAGAGGTAATTATCATACAACAAAGGTGCAAACATAAGCAGCACGATGTGTTACATAATTACCTCCACATCTTACACATTTCACACATTTAAATAGGCTAAGCAACAATAACTTGAAATATTTATGAGCAGGTGAAATTGCAGGCCCTAACAGCTAGGCAATGTGGAATATTTGCTATTGATATATAACAACTCCTGGTTTCCCAATTTCAAAATCTTTAAATCCAAAGTCGGTTGAGTGTACCGAGTTTAGCTTTAAAATATTGTACCCCGCCCCAGGTATTGTTGGATAAAACGAAAAGGAGAACTGAAAGGTATTAATTATAAGATTCTCGTTTTTAACTAAAACGCCAATTCCAAAATGCGAGAATACTTTGCTGTTGCTAAACCCCATTTCGGCACTGCTAAGCATGCCGAACGAGCAGCTAAAGAACGGGCCAAACCTAAAACCCAATACACTCCAAGGGGAATACGCCTGCGTTTGTAGCGTAATAACTATACGGCTATTGCCCGTTAAGCTGGTGCTGTTAAACCCCTCTATCCCAAAGGAGTTATTTAGCGTTAGCGTGTCGTACGGAAAGCGGTTAATGCCAATGGTAGCCTGAGATTTAATAAATTGCCTAATTCGCCACCGCTTAAGCTCAAATAATCCTGAAAAATAGTTAATGCTCGCGCTAAGGGTTGCCTGCTCCGATTTTGATTTATTAAAGAAAGTGCCATACTCTAGGTTCGAGCTTAAATAGCCCCAGGGGTAAAAGTTACCAAACGAGGCACGGGCACCTAGGTAAAACCTACTATTGCTATTGCGCTCTCTAAACCCAGCGGTTAGGCTGTAAACCCGCCCAATGGGTACATCCTCTGTTATGCCAAACTTAAAAATATACCTTTCCTGAGCATACTTTCTGCTGGAGATACCAATGCTTGCAAGGAAAAGATTTTCGTTAGCAAACATGCTAGCCGTATCAACCAGTACACTTGGCTTCTCGCCATAGCGAATACGAAAAAAACGAATGGCCGAAACGAAGTTTGTTGTACGCGAAACCTCTGTATTCCCTTTAAATATACGCAAGGCATTCCCTGCCCAGTAATCCTGTGTTCTAAAACGGATACGGTACTGGTTGCTAGTTGAGTCTATGTTAGGGCGGTAGCTATATATAATTTCGTCGGTAAAGGTTACCCCTGCCGCCCACTTTGCAAAGGGGGAAAAGAAGGGACGGTCTATAGCAATGCTCTTAACTGAGTTTCCAAACTCATTGGTACCATAGTCTATTGTAGAATTAATAAACGTGTTGCGGATATTGGGAATGTAGTAATGGAGGTTAAACGCAAAATCGGGGGGAGCACGGTGCCACGTATATGCGTTCTTAAAATCGTGCCCTAGACCTAAAAAGTTTTTATCGTTAAAGCCTATCATAAAGCGCCTACTGGAAAAGCTACCATCGGGCAAAAGGCTCCATTTATCAAGCTGGCGAATATGGATATCGACCGAATCGGAGCTTTGGGCTGTAGCCTCAACAAAAAAGGAAACATCGCGAATGTAGGATTGCGCACGAACCAAGCGTTCCGACTCCTTTACCAGCAACGAGTCGAACGGTTGGTTTTGCTTAATAAGCATTAGATTTCTAATGGTTATTTTACGGGTTTTAAGGTGAAGCTTATTCCCCGTTTTAATAAAAAAATTCTGCTTCCTTTTAGTGGTATCGGCAATTGAATTCCCAAACGGATCCAGTGTTTCAATGCTAATAGATCGAATTACCTTCCCCTCGAAAGCGCTGTAGGATTTTTGGTTATGCCAGTTAACTCCTCGTCTCTTCTTTCGCTTTGCAGCGGGAGTTTCCATCGATTTAAATACCAAGCCATAAACAAACTTGGTAAACGGGGTACGCTTAGAGTAGGTCTCAATATCCTTATAAATTTTAGTTGAATCCTTTACCTCGCGAACCTCCTGTTGCAACGAGTCCCTTTTTACAGCTCTGTCCTGCGCAAGTACATGGTTTACTAGCAATACCAAACACAACACAAACAACAAAGTGCTTTTTATCCGCATACTGGTTTGCCATTACAAAACAATTAAACTGCAAAACTACTCGGGCCCAATTACTGTTGATGGCTGGGCAGCTTTTCTGGCCTCCTCTTCAATACGCTTCTTCTCCTTTTCCTTGGCCATCTTCTTAAAGTATCTCCTGAAGAAAATATTATGCTTTAGCGCTTGCATATTCTCATCTAATCCTTTGGTTGTATTTCTAATGTTTACAATTGTCATATCGATATTTTCGGCCGTTACAGAGTCGTTAACTAGCCTACCAATGGTACCCTCCCCGCTATTGATGGTAACCATTAGCTCCTCTAGCTGTTGCGTGCTAACTTCCATACTATTTACCGACACTAAAGCGCTCCCAAGAATATCGGAGATATCCTTTTGGGTAAGCACCATAACCTCATCAAATCGGTTTGATGCGTTTTTAAAGTTAACTATGGACTGACCTATGTTTTGAGCAATAGTAGAATCGTATATTATACGTCCCAGTGTACCACGACCGCTATTTACCTTAAGCGTAAGATTTGCGAGCTCTTGAGTAATAATCTCGGCGTTTTTAGCCGATACCTGAAAACTGGCTATAATAGCATCCAGCTCCACTGGCTCGCTAGATACTAGGTGTTGCCCCTCTTTTGCCATTACGGCATCGGAGCTGCTTTGCGATATTACCAATAGCCTGTCGCCAATAAGCCCCTCGGAGCCAATAGACACTTCACAGTCGGTTTTTATAAACTGCTTAATCTCTTTCCGTATTAGCATACCAACCCGTACTGTAGAATCGTTTACTATGCTTATTTTATCTACCGTTCCAACGTTTATTCCCGAAAAGCGAATGTTGTTGCCAACCTGCAGCCCGCTTACATTATAGAATGTTGTGGAAAGTTTAAAAACCGGGTTAAAAAGATTCTTTTGCTTACCAATAATAAATATGGCAAAAACGAATAGCGCCAATCCCCCGAATATAAACAGCCCTAAGCGTACTTTAAATTTGTGTGTGTGTGTTTCCATTGTGTGTTTTTTAACTAAACAGGTTAATCGGCCTAAGGTGCTGCGGTAACTACTTACACTGTAAATGCAACATATTTGGGCTATGTTTGCGTTTTGGAGCTATTGCAAAGCCATTTATAAAAAAAAGTCATGTATTATTGGATCTTCTGAGCTCTCAAACTCCTTTACGTTCCCTTCCCAGTAAACAGAACCCTCGTGAAGCATAACTATTCGGGTTGCTGTTTTAAGTGCGCATTTAATATCGTGTGTAATAATTATTGATGATGTTTTATACTTCTGCTGCACCTCGTTTATTAGCTCACTTATTTCGTTGGATGTAACCGGGTCGAGCCCAGTTGTGGGCTCATCGTAAAGCATAACCAAGGGGTCAACAATAATGGTGCGGGCCAAGCTAATCCGCTTTCGCATCCCACCCGATAGCTCAGAGGGCATTTTATCCAGAACATCTGGTAACCCCACATTGTCTAGCACTTCAATCACTTTCTCGTCAACCTCAACCCGGGTTAACCCCTTTTTTATTCTTCGCAGCGGAAACTCCAGATTCTGCTTCACTGTCATAGAATCGTAAAGAGCACCGCTCTGAAAAAGGAATCCAACTTTTTTTCGTACCTCACTTAACCCCTTCATGCTCAGCTTAACCACATTCTCGCCAAATACGTTTATTGTTCCAGTATCGGGCTGTAGTAGCCCCACAATGCATTTTATTAAAACCGATTTGCCGCTACCCGACTTGCCAAGTACAACAAGGTTCTCGCCCTTATAAAGGTTTAAGGTTACATCAGATAATACCTCGTTCCCATCAAACGATTTTTGGAGGTTCGCAATTTCAATTACCGTCTCATTGGCAGTTGTGCTTAGCTCCGCTTGGGCTACAGATTCTGGGTGCTCGGTTTTCATCTGTTTATTTTTTAATTATCAAACTAACCAATGGAGCTGGCCATGAATCAACCAAGCCAGCTTTAGAGCTTAACGCTACTCCAGAATAATCATAAGAGGGTGTATCTATCAATACCTTCATCTTGGCTCGTGTCATAATATTAGCATATCGGTTATTTGTACAGCAACCATATCAACAACAATAACCAGAAGGGAAGCGAGCACAACCGCTGAGTTTGCCGCTACACCCACGCTTTCTGTTCCGCGACCGGCGTTGTACCCCTTGTAACACCCCACAAGGCCAATTAATGCACCAAAAAAGAATGTTTTAATTACAGCGGGGAAAAAATCGAGAAAATCGACATGGCTAAATGCTTGCGAAAAAAACAGAGTAAGAGTTACCTCCCCCTTTATATTTGCCCCCATCCAGCTACCCATAACCCCTAAGGCATCGGCATACAAAACCAGTAAAGGGATCATAAGCGTTGCAGCCCAAACCCGCGTAACAACTAGATACTGCATAGGATTGGTTGCCGAAACTTCCATGGCATCAATCTGCTCCGTTACCCTCATTGAGCCTAGCTCGGCTCCCATGCCCGAACCAATTTTTCCGGCGCAAATTAGCCCCGTTATTACTGGCCCCATCTCCCTAATTAGCGACACTACAACCATACTGGGCAACATTGACACTGCTCCAAAATTTATTAGCACCGGCCTGGATTGTATGGTTAGCACCAATCCCATAATGGCTCCAGTTACCGTAACAAGGGGCAATGTTTTATACCCAATTTTGTAGCACTGATAAAGAAACTCCTTGAACTCAAAACTGCTGGAAAAGGACTCTTTTATAATACGATGAATAAATAGGAAAACATCGGCAACATCGGTTATAAAGTTGCTGGCGGCTTTAGTTTTTGCAAGCGTTTTTTCACTTATTCGTGTGGTTTGAAGCGTTGCAAAAGCTGAAACTTTACTTATTGAAGTAAATTTTAATTTGTTTATTTTCATACTGACAATTTGAACAAATTTTGATGTTTATAACTTACCGCAAAAAAAGAACAACCCCCTTGCTGCTAACTTTACCTTTGCTTGAATATCATCTCAAAAAAAATAAAGTAATAGCATCAATGGGGTTGATATTCTCAATCAGAATGTTGATAAAATGGAGCGTTACGTCAATTTACGCATAACGTTTTTGCTAGTTCTGGTATCATTTTGCAAAAAGAACTGCCCGCAACGAGCTAAGCTTTTATATGCTTACATGCACCAGGCTTAGCGCTATAGCTCCTCCATAATTTTGCTAAACTCCTCCTTTGTTTTACCAATCTTAATTTGAATACGGCCAAGCATCTCATCCTTTTTGCCCTCATCAAATAGAAAGTCATCGTCGGTTAAAATGGCATACGCCTGCTTTAGCTTGCCCTTTTTCTCGTTCCAATTGCCTTTAAGTTCAATCTTGTTCATCAGTTCTAATTATTAGTTTGTGAGAATTTGCGTTACTACAAAGGTGAGCCAAGGGGCCGCAAAAAGCGTTATACAACTTTGGCAATAACTTACATCTTTCACGCATTTGGAGCTAACCCAATACTCCAGAGCACATTACCACAAAAGAAAGCACAGAGTAACCTCCGTTACCAAACGGGAGTAAGGGTTTTGCCCAGCACTTACTGTGCTACAATAATTACAAGATGAGATTTTCTAAAACTGAATATTCGATTTTGATGCAATGCCAATACGAATTACGCTTAAATGGCGCTCAAAGTGGATGTTGTAGTAATCTTGTCCGTAGTAGTAATGAATAAAGAAGTTCACATCCTTTAAAAATGCGGGTTTAAAAGAGAGGGTGTAGTTAAATATTAGCCGTTTCTTATCTATCACCTTCGTATTCACCAGCTCATCGGCTATCCAGCCAATTTTAATAGATTGATCGAATACGTAAGTTTTGCTATTCTTTTCTGCTGCCACAATGGCTCTAAAGGCTTTTGATAGTATTATGGTATTTTTCATATTCGCAAACACACGCATATGCCCGTATATCCCCTTTAGCTCCTTTTCCTGGTTGTAATTGTACTCGGCGTAGAGCTTTATGTAGTTGGTGTTAAATTTTAAAACCTTGCTGGGGCGCGATACAAATACCCCTCCCTGCACCCAGTAAGTAGAGAAGCTGCCCGAGGCGGTGTTTATGCCTGTGCTATCGGAATTGTAAAAGCTGCCGTCTTGCCCGTTAGAGTAGTGCATCCACGATAAGAATGTAAAGAAATCTCTTTTCCCCCTATGGCTATCGGCAAACTGGTAAAAGATTGTTGCCTTTGGCATATATGAGGGTGTTTGCACAGGATATGATTCCTTGTTAAGCATGCGGATAATAATTCGGGGCGATACTTCCATTCCCCACCTTGCATTTTGGCTAAGGCTAATTAAGAAGTAAGGTATAATGTCGGCTTCGAATATCAGCGGCTCCAAGTTCCCCAAGCCGCCCCCAAGCAAAATATAGCTTTGCTCACGATACATGTTAAACATTGAAATGGTGTTACCCTTTTTGGATATCTCCTTTTGGATGCTATCTGGCACCGCTTGGTTCTCTTGCGAAAACGCAGTGCCAGATGAGAATGCCAAAAGGATTAGCAATAGGTTTATTCTTGCTTTTAAGTACATTGAATTTAGATCTCCATTTTAAGAATAAACTACAAGGCTTTTTAGCTAACTTGTTATTAGCAACCCGCAAGCAATCACCCCTTTAGTGAAACAAAATAGCTGTACCTTAACAAGGTACTACTTCTTTTTATTCCCAACCAAAAAGATGCCTCCACCAACAACCATAACTGCAATACCAACCAAGGGCGACCAGGTAATAGCGTGATTCTTATTGCGCGAGATTTTAAGATCGCCAATGTCCACAACCTTCTCCCTGGTAACAAATCTAAATCCCGTAATTAGGGTTACTACAAGCCCTATTGCCAAAATGATTAATCCAACGTTTTTCATCTTTTTTGTTTTTAAATTTTAAAAATGATAATTACAATTGCCGCATAAGAATGACTTTCCAAATCACATTAATTGCTTGGAACTAATTGTATAAAACTTGGGATAGCACCACTAATAGTACGCTATGCATTTAATAGTGATTAGCTTACAAAGCCAATTTCGGCATAACAAAGGTGGGGGCAAAACAGAGTAATAGCGTTACATTATCATAAAAAAGAGTTACATATATCACAGATTTTCAAGATTTACAATCCGCTTTTTCTTAAGCTTTTTATAGAAGGACGGAGAGAGTCCTGTAATTTTTTTAAACTGAGTTGATAAATGTGCTACGCTGCTATATTGTAGTCGGTACGATATTTCCGTTAAATTCAAGTCGTCGTAAAGGAGAAGCTCCTTCACTTTTTCAACCCTGTGCAAAATAATATAGTGCTGTAGCGTAATGCCTTTTACTTCGGAAAAGATGTTGGAAAGGTATGTGTAATCGTAGCCAAGCTTTTCGCTAATATAAACGGAGTAGTTTACTTTTGGTAACTCATCGGAGTAGTGGATCATTTCTATTATTACATTCTTAATTCGTTCAATCAAAATGCTTTTCTTATCGTCCATTAGCTCCAGCCCTAACCTTTGCAAGTTCCGTTTAAGCTGCTCCTTTTGCTCGTCGGAAATACCATCCATTATCTCAACCACCCCCAAGTCCACCGATACGTAGCACAGCCCCAGTTTTTTTAGCTCTTCTTTAACCATCAGTTTGCACCTTAGGCTAACCATATATTTTATGTATAATTTCATCGTTTGTGTAAGGGTAAGGTTTAACTCTAAATACAGCGTTAATTGTTCTCAAGTTTCGCTCGTAAATTGCCTTATTTGTTAAAATACCATTTCACCTCTGATGCTTTGTCTTGACATTGACCGACCTGTTGTAGGGTAAATAGGCTTAGCTTTGTCCGAAAATTTTTAAAGAGTTTTTTAAAGAGTTCTATAAAATTCAGAATAACTATTATAACCTTTTGCTCATAAAAGCATGCAGCTATTTTCGCGCTTCTTGAATCAAGCTAATATAGTGATTTTTTAGCACTTATCTTGTATTTCCCTTTATTAATATGCGCCCACTCAGATTCCTGTTCATATTCGGCTCTAAACGCCTAAGGGCTCCTAAGCACAGCCGCATATTCAATTATAAAACACACCAAATTACTACAACCAGAACTTTATTCAAGAAATATGGGTTAGTGAGGTTTTGCTTTATGCTGGGCATAATCCCGCTTTTGCGGTTCAAAAATTAATATGAGTTGCTAAACACATGTTCAAATACGTTAAATAATAATGTATTAAAGGATAAGGACTATGCCAAGAGCTGATATTTTCAACTACTACCCTTTAAGCGTTAATTTGTGCGTATTCAAATGTATCATTCCCAGGCAATAAAATACATGGGGATTAATTCCGCCCAGAGGGAATTTTATTTTAATGTATCGTTATTCCATTTTTTGGGGTTGGATAAGATATATTCCGATATTTTTAGATACGCCCGTTCGTCTCGGATTATGTGTTCGTAATAATTGCGTTGCCATAATTTATTATGAAATGGTTGCCAATTATTGTCTTTTACGCTGCGAATATAATTTACTGTTGTTATTGATTTGAATGCTCCCACTATGTCGCCAACGGTCGGTGAATTTTCTGTCGGGGCAATTTCTGTTGGGGCATCCCCTGTCGGGGCAATTTCTGTTGGGGCATCCCCTGTCGGGGCAATTTCTGTTGGGGCATCCCCTGTCGGGGCATCCCCTTGTGGGTGCCCGTTTTTATTAGGGGCGACCACGAGGGTCGCCCCTACGGGTGTCGTTTCCACCATTTCCACAATGCAATGGAAATGGTTTGGCATCACAATGTATTCATGCAACACAACATTTTTAAATCGTTGCGGGATGTTCAACCATTCGTTTTCAACCATTCTACCCGCATCGTTCAATACCATTTTGCCATTTTCGATGTGCCCAAATAAATGTTCGCGGTTTTGCACACAAATGGTTATAAAATAGAATCCTGATTGCGAATAATCGTATCCTTTTAGGCGAATGCTACGACGGTGGTGCTTTTGGGGGTTGTAGGTCATCGCATGTGGTATGTTTTATAAGTCATAGAGAACATCCTCTTTACCAGAAAATACTTGATATGAATATTATACATAAGTATCAACCTAATGAGCAGATACAATTTGCTTCTGTAAAAGAGCGATTAAATCATCAAATAGATATTTAAATGCAATCCAATATCTCTACTCCCCTTTTCCTCTCCCAACCTTACTCTTAACCACAAGGAATAGCACTGTTAATGCGGGGAATAGGGTTATTGGGTAAAATATTATTTACACTTGTTAAAAGTACACAGAAAGTATTAAAATGAGGTATAAATGGATGAGCTATTGGATGTATTATTTAACCAAAAAGGTGTTTGGGAAAACTAGATCGGGGGCAAAAGGGAAGCTCCTCATATTCCAAAAAACCTTATTGGCTCTGTCGTCCATAATGTTATCTGTGGTTAACTCTATATATTCATAGGGAGTAACATATACAATGGAAAAGGGAATGGAAACAAAATCGTTCTCCACAATCAGCCAAATTTTACGATTAAAACATTCGGGAACTCTACATGAGCAAAGTTCGAAACCATTGAAGTAGCTATTCCCATTCCCAATTTTATTTAGCATTCGTTCTCCAATTCTAATCCGTTTTAAGAATGGGCTATTTCTTTTGAATGAGTTCGTTAGAATGAGGTTAGAGATGAGCTGCTTTGTATCAACAATTCTAGTGGGGTTTATTGTGTAAAACTGCTCGTCGTTATCAACAATTGAGTACTCAAAAACTTGTGAGGTAATGAATGAGTTGTAAAAATTGAATTCCTGTTGCTTTACTAATGGATTTTTAATGAAATATATGCAATCGCTTGCTCTTGACGAGTAATACAAAAAACTTTTGGAAGGGATAATACCTAAATTTACGTTATAACTTGTAGGGGTAGATAAATGCGATTTACGGTATTTAAACACCTTACCAATGGTAAGTTTCTTTATATAAAAGAGTTCAATTTTATTGTTTTGGGTATTCATATTATTTATTTTAAAAAAGCCTAAACGTTTTTAAAGATAAACAAATATGCTTTTACTGTTACTTTAAAGAGTAAAGATGCTCCCCATCATAAAAAAGAACTGCTCTTTAAAAGTATAAACACTTAATTTTACTAACAGATTGCACCTAATGGTATTAAAAACTACTTACCCCATTCATTTGCGAGGGAACAAAATAATAACCACTCCCTACTCCCCTTTTCCCCTCCCAGCCTTACTCTTAACCACAAGGAATAGCACCGTTAATGCGGGAAATAGGGTTATGGCGTTGGCTAGGATTATGGGTAAATCGTTTAGCATTATGCCGTAAATAAGCCAAAGGGTAATGCCAATGTTAAACATTAGGTACATAACCAGCGATATACCCTCTGTGTTGCGGGTTCTAATAACCTTTACTGCTTGAGGAAAAAAGGAAAACGTGGTAAACGCTGCGGCGGCTAGGCCTAAAACTCTCACTAAATCCATAGATGTTTTGTTTGTAGTAGTAAATGAGGCTAAAAGATTACTTAAGGGATGCAAAAAAGTGCTTAAGCTCCTGCTTCTTCTCTGGCGGAAGTGAATGCCAACGAATGCCGTCAACAGCACCCTGTAAGGCCATAAGCATGTTTATACAAGCAGTGCTATCTATAGCCCTAATGCGCATAAAGGCATTAATTGCCCCAGCGCTACGCAGCGCTTGGGGCGTATCAATGCCTACTTGTATTAGCTTATCGGCAACTACTTTGCCTATATTGGGTAGCGTTGTAAGCTTATCCATGCCACATGCTTTTGGTTAGCAAATGTAGCAATTACTTAAATGCACCCCTGTTTACTCGGTTGTTATTCTAAAGCAATTGTACGTAAACAGGCTTTAGCTGCTCTAAAACAGCATGGCTCCCCAATTTAACATGGCGCTTACCCGTTGGGAGCATCATGGAGGGGCTTATCGTTGCTCTCATCCAACACGTACTCCATTCCAGAGCAATCGGACATTCGCGCCTTAAATCCGTTCTTGGCAAAGAACGCTGTTTTCCCCTTCTCGCTAAACAGCCTGATGTTAGGAATACCAACCCTTCTACACTGGTCAACAAGCAAGCCCAGCACCATAGAGCCAATGCCGCAGCCCTGAAAATTGGGATGGATCATAAGATCCACAATATGGGCATGAAGAATACCATCGGAGATAATACGCCCAAAGCCCACCAATCGGCCCTCAAAGTAAACGCCTATCATATACCAGCTCCCCTGTAAGGAGCGATAGAATGCGTCAGGGCTAAGCTGATGCCCCTTGTTCCATTCCGCAGCGGAATAGAGGCTAAAATACTCAGCCATTTCGGGCATTCCGCTGGAGACTTTTATCCTATCAAAAACAACGGGTTCCATCAGGGCAAAAGGGTAAAGGGTAAAAATATCACTATATCCATATCAATAAAAACTACACCAAACTATGCTAGCCTCTGATAAATAGCCCTTTCTTAAATAAAAAGGCGATTCCAACGCGTAAAAAAACGTTCGGAATCGCACAGTGCGTACAGCATATGATACAATGCTACCCTATGTAAATGCCTAGATTAGGTTAAAAATGGCCTCCTTATGCTCAGGGAACAGGAACCGAAAACCATGCTGCACAAGCTTTTCGGGCTTCACATCCTGGTTACACAGGAGTAGCTCTCGCCCCATGTCTCCTAAAATGAGCGTTGTTAGTGATGCTGGTATCCCCATAAGAGCGGGGCGCTTTAAGCGTTGGGCGATGCTCTTAACTAGGGCTTTTTGCGCCACCGATTTCTCGGCAACTAGGTTAAACGGGCCACTTGCAGCCCCATTCTCCAGTAGAAAAAGAACTGCGCGCACATGGTCGGCAATATGAATCCAAGAAACTTGCTGGTTCCCCTTTCCAAACCATGCACCAGCAAAGAACTTAACTGGGCTGGCTAGTGCTTTTAGCATTCCGCCGTTGGGGGCAAGCACGGCTCCTGTTCGTATAAATACAAGCCTAACACCATAGGATTGAACTGATTTAGCGGCTCGCTCCCAGCTATGAACAACATCGGCCAAAAAACCTTTGCCCATAGGGGATTGCTCTGTTAGCGGGGTGCCAGTTTGGTAAGGGTAATACCCAATGGCCGAGCCCTGTATAAAAACCGAAGGTTTTACTTTTGCATGACTCACTGCGTTAACCAACGCTTGGGTTGAGCTAATTCGCGATTGCAGAATGCGCTCCTTACGGGATTTGGTCCATAGCCCTTTGCTAATATTTGCTCCCGATAGGTTTATTACGGCATAGCATCCCGCAACCGCATGCACTAATCCTGCTATTGTTTCCCCATCCCACCCCTGAAAATCGACCTTATCGCCAAAAAGAGCACGTACCTTTTGGCGGCTGCGCGATAGAATGGTTACGGAGTACCCATTCTGCAGGAGCAGAGCAACGAGCTCCCGCCCAATTAATCCGGTGGCACCAGCCACAACAACTCGTTTAGGTACAGGCTTCATGCTTATAGGTTTTTAAGGAACGGTTACCGTTACTTTGTATGCAATTTCAAGCGCAGTAGTTAGGGTTGATAAGTCGGGGAATAGCTCGCCTGTTGCACCGGATGGATGGCTGTGCCCAACGGGCTTAAGCTCATAGGTAGCACCACCCTTTGCCAAATCAACCTCAACGGAGTAAACCACTGCTGGTTGGCACGATGTTTTGTACTCCTGGTCGTTAGGGAACTTGCTGTTGTGCCAGTAGTGGTTCCAATCCCAGGTTTGGTTAACCTCCATAAAGAATCGCACGGTGGATATCCCCTGTGGAATAGCCGTTTTAAGCACAAAGCTACCGCTGGGCGTTGCGCCAGTAACGGCATCGGGTAGCGGTGCGGCTGCGCTAGGAACCAGCAGTCCATCGGGAGCTTTTACTCCACGCCTATGCGCCCAGTAGGGAAGTGCGGCAGGCCTACGGCGCTCGCCCTCAACCCACTTTCCACCGCTGTTAACGCCATACTTAAAAATTCCTGTAGCTATAGATTTTGACGCGTATAGCGTGCTAATGTAGCTGCCGTTAACATCCTCAACCCAAAATACAATTAGCGGATGATAGTACGCTTTGCCCTGTAAAAGCTCAATGGTTACTGGGAAACCATTGCTAGCGGGTTGCGTACTAAGCTCAGTGGTGATGGCTGTATGCTTTTGGCTGCCCACATTTGAGCAGGACACCAGAAGTAGGGACAGCCCCAGGAATAATATCACTCTACGCATACTCTACAATTTTTTGGATGATGATTAGAACTCAACTATAATACCTACCGATGGCAGAATGGTACCACTACCCTCGCTATCAATAGGTTTAAGAATGTACCGCGAGGGGTCGTTAGGGTCAACCACCCTATTGCCGCTCGCATCAACTAAAGGAATAAGCCTATCGGCCTCCTGAGCCTTAAAGCCGTAAACGTTTTGCACATCTATGTAAAAGTTAAGCGTCCAGTTTTTAAGGTAGTACATCTTATCAACCCTAATATCCAGCTGATGAAAAGAGCCGAGCCTTAGGGTGTTGTAGCGGCCATAATCCAGATATGCTCTTCCCTGTGCATCAAATGCCTCAATAAGAGTAGATTTATCCATATCGTAAGGGGTGTAGGGAGCACCACCTACAAATCGCCACTTTGCGCCAATATCCCAGTTGCGCTTAAAGCTGCGCGTTGCGGTTACCGTTAAAATATGCCTATTATCCCATGCTGTAGGGATTGTTTTTGATACTGGTTGCAGGTTCTGATTTACCGCCTTTGTATTACTCCAAACCAGCGTGTACGAGAGAATAAAGTTAATCCCCTTTAAATCCTTATTCCGATACAAAACCTCGGCACCATAGGCATCGCCCTTTCCGGTGGAAATAACCTCCTCATCGCCAAAGGTGCCAAAGTCGGCACCCTTGCTAGCCAGCGATATGGAGTCGGTAACGGAGAATGGGTAGCGGTTGTACTTTTTGTAAAAGCCCTCAATGGTAAACTTGCTTGCCTCATTGGGTTGCCACTCTATGCCCGCCACAATATGGTCGCTTTGTATGTACTTAAGCTTATTGGTTTTATTAACCAGCGTGCCCAGCTCATCCTTATAGCCAAGCATGGTGTATGCTGGTTGCTGGTAGTAGCGACCCACATTAAAGTTAAGGAACATGCTGGGCATAAACTGGTAGGCTGCTGAGAAACGCGGGCTAAGCTGCTCAAACATGTTCCTCATTGACGACGAGTAGCTGTTAGCATCGACCCTAATCCCAAGGGAAAGGGATAGTTTTTTGCTAAAGAAGTCGCGGCTTACCTGTCCAAAGGCGTTCCACTTAAAAAGATCCAGGTTGGTGCTGTAGCTTTCGCTACCCAGTGCTCCTGCGGCAAAGGTTGCGCGGTAGGTATCGTTAAGGTAGCGGGCATACTCAAAACCCGCACCGTAGTTAAGCTTGTAGTTGGACTCGGTGCGTATATCGCGCTCGTAACGGAACTTGTTCTCTATTTCCTGCGATGTGTAGTCGAGCAGCTTAATGTCGGACTTGTTGTTATCGCGGTACTTGTACTGCCTATTGTTAAGCATGTTGCGGCTAACCACCCAAGTATCGAACCCATTGCTATAGTAGTGTTTGTAAACCACACCCAGAGTGTAGTTCCACTGGGTATTTACAGGAACATAGTTTAAGATGTACTGCTGCCCCTCATCGGGGTTCTCAAGTCCAGTGTTTAGGCTAAACTCATCTATAGCGCCTAATCCCACTACAGTAATCTCGTTCTTATCATCAATCTTAGTTTTGGTTTTGAACTGAAAATCGTTGTATGTGGGCAGGAAGGGTAATCCAAGGGCATTGAAAAGGAACTGCAGGTAGGATCTACGAGCTGAGAATATAAACGACGAGTTTTTACCCAAAGGGCCATCAAGCGTTAGGGCAACATCCGATGCGCCAAGAGCGCCCTTAACCTTAAGCCGCTCCATGTTGCCATCAATTTGCCTAAAATCGAGCACGGAGCTAATGGCGTTGCCCTTTGATGCAGGAAAAGCACCCGAGTAAAAGTTTACCTCGCGCACAAAATCAACATTAATAATACCCACGGGGCCGCCCGATGCTCCTTGGGTTGCAAAGTGGTTAAGGTTGGGAATCTCTACCCCATCAAGGTAAAAGCGGTTCTCCGATGCTCCTCCCCCACGCACAATAACGTCGTTCCTATAGGCTGGCGTAGAGGCTACACCGGGCAGCGACTGTATTACGCGGCTAATATCCCTATTGCCGCCAGGGTTCTTCTCAATCTCATCAATGCCAATTCTACGAAGGGAAACGGGGCTCTCCTCGCTCTTTCTAAAGGGCGATGCGGTTACGGTAACGGCATCTAGCTGCACAGAGGTTTCGTCCATGGCAATATCGATGTAAGCGGTACGGGCGTTGGTAACCATTACTGCCGATGAGATAAAGGTTTCGAAACCAACTGCCGATACGCGCAGCTCAACAAAGCCGGGCTTTAGCCCAGAGAAGCTAAAGTTACCATCAAAGTCGCTGGTAGAACCAATGGTTGTATTCCAAACCACAATGTTGGCAAAGGGAATGGGCTCGTTGTTCTTCTTGTTATAAACCCGTCCCTGAATAGTTCCCGATTCCTGTGCTAACAGTAAATAGGGGCCGGCAATAATTGCTAAAATGGACAAAATATATTTTCTCATATACACTCTATTTCTTGTGTTAAGGTAGCAAAACTTAATTACTTACAGAAACTGAAAGAGGAAACGCAGAAATCATCTTTTTGTTTAACGAACAGCGCGTTTATTATAAACAAATACTAAGGCGCAAATACAGTTATATGAGCTTTTGGGGGACTAAGCGCCTGTTTATTGCTACTATGCTGCACAATATCAACAGAAAACAGCGGAATAAAATTGCCCACGAGAGATTGCAACTGCGTTGCTATTGGTAAGGGGTTTTAATGCGCTTTGCTACGCGGAACGCTACTTTACACGGGCAACAGAGCTAAGGGTGGTAATTATTCAACTAGCGATTACAAGACTATCGCTACTAAACCAAATAATATATTGTACTAATTTAATACACTTCGTTGCGGTTTTTGTAAATTCGCCCAAAAGGGGAAGGGGTAAAAAAGCCTCAATCCTAAACAATAACACTCAATATATCTGATACTTAACCATTCGTAATTACATGCTAACATGCAAAAAGCATAGCACCAACAAATGCGCCTGGCTAAACATTATTAGATTACAACGGTGGAACTAACATTGCATTTTGAATTTGCCTTTTGCTTTAATGATGAAATCCAACAGCACATACCCAACGGAACCCAAGCAAAACTATTCATTGGCCGAACTTAGGGACTACTTTAACTCCCTAAGCATAGCTATGGACTTGCAAAGCGATGCTGCCTTTGTGGTTGATATAAATGGCACAGTTCAGATTTGGAACAAATCCATTGAAAGCATAACGCTGGTTAATAGGGTGCAGCTACTGGGTAACAATCAATCGCAAATAGGGATGGTTTTATATGGATGCGAGAAGCCTACGCTAGCAGAACTTGTTTTAACCAACAGAGTAACCACGCAAACGCTTTACCCTATTACCCAAACCGATACCAATACGTACACCTCTAGCTTAACGTTCAAAAGCGGAAAGCAACAGGAAGCAGCCTACATTATAACCGCATCGAGGCTATTCTTTAGGAACCAGCTAATTGGTGTAATTCAGGTAATTAAAAGCTTAACTTCCCTATTTGAGGAAGACCTTTTTTTTAACGGCATCAAAAATGAGCGGTTAAGAATTGCTAAGGATCTGCACGATGAGCTTGGCGTACTTGTATCGACCCAAAAAATCTTTTTAAACCTACTCAAAGAGGAGCTAAAGGCTAATCCCCGCTGTACGGAATACCTAGAGTACTCCTTAGATATATCGAACCAAACAATAAGCGCGTGCAACAGGCTAACAAGTGAGCTAAAATCCGACCGATACCAGAACACCATTGCGCAAGCGTTACACAGCTTGGCCAAGCTAATAAACAGCACAGGCTTGCTAGCCCTTGATGTAGCCGTTGATAAGCGGGTAAACGGTATTGATGAGCAAACACAAACCACTCTTTACAAAATACTAAAAGAGCTAGTAAACAACACGCTGAAACATTCCAAGGCTCGAAATGCCAAAATTACCTTAAATTTGGAGGCTAACACAGTTAGCCTTTTGTATGCCGACAACGGCATAGGAATAGATGCAGCCCACTATAGCCATGCGCCGCAAACCATTGGAGTAAAAAGCATTACAGAGAGACTAAATGGCATTGGCGCTAAATGGCAGCTGCATACAGAACCCCAAAAAGGGATACAGCTTAATGCACAAATTGATTTACGCAAATGAGCACCATACGTAAACAGGAAATAACCATTGCAATTGCCGATGATCACGAGCTTTTTAGGCTTGGGATGCGGCACCTGTTTGCCTATATATCGTACACCAAGCTTCTTGTTGAGGCATCTAACGGGCAGGAGCTACTAGAGAAGCTGTCGGGAAAAAGTGTGGACATTGTTTTTATGGACATCCAAATGCCCGTGATGAATGGTATAGAGGCATCTATCCAAGTAAAAAAGAGGTTCCCACAAACCAAAATTATAGCATTAACGTCCTTTAGCGACGAGAACTACATCTCTAGCATGCTAAGCTGTGGTGCTAATGGGTTTATGCTCAAATCGGCATCCATTAGCGAAGTAAAGATGGCTGTTGATACCGTATCAAAAGGCAATTCCTTTTTTTCACAGGAGCTCTTTGCCACCATATCTAAAATGCTGCAAACAAAGGAGAAGCCGCCTACGCCAAAGTTCCCCGATATTAGTATTCGCGAAAGAGAGGTACTCAAACTACTATGCCGGGGCCAGGATACACAGGAAATTGCCAATCAACTCTTTATAAGTCCACGAACAGTAGAGAAACACAAGGCAAACCTGATGGCAAAAACGAATACCCAAACTACCCTCCAACTTGTAGTTTTTGCCCTCCGCCAAAGAATAGTAAGCCTCCCCACTACGTAATTCTCCCTATACAAAATACATCATATAGTAGTAATTCTTTGTAAACACAGTAAGTGTTTATAGCCACTATTTTACAGCACATTCACGTATTGACACCAATAGGTGCAGATTATACATTTGACAAATTTGCCTTTAATAAAAATGAAAGAGATTAGAATTGCCTTAATAGATACAGATGCAATAACCACAACAACACTGGAAGAACAAATTAATACCATTTCCAGCGCTAGCATTTACTGTAGGCTTAACCCTAACCTTAACAACCTTTACGAGCTAGAAAGCAAATACATAAATGTTGTTATTGCTGATGCCGACCTCCCTAACTACGCGGGAATACAAGCCATGCAAAAGATTAATGCGCTGTACTATCCCTACGTTAGAATAATTGCAGTTGCCGAAAACATATCGCTGGATCTAGTAAGGATTGTGGTTGAAGCGGGAGCCCTAGGCTTAATAAGTAAAAGGGAAATGGAAGTATCGCTTGGCAACGTTGTGAAAAGCGTTATGTGCAACAAAATATTTATTGAGCCGTTTTAGGCGCCACACCCAGTACGCTGTAGCCCAAGTACAATACTTATCAAGCAAAGGCAGCTACTAATCAAAACAACACCATTTACTCATATATTTAACATATTTTCACGGTTGTTCTTTTTAAGGGCTAATCGTATTCTAGTTACAGCATTACGGCTAACAAATTAGGCTTTGAATAACATAAAAAGGAGACTTGGAGGGGGAATATGAGAAAACACAACCATACAGAATTGTATAGCAGCATAGCGGCGCCCCCCCTTTCCAACACTAACCCCTACCATAGGCTAAAAGCATCGCTACCCTTTGCGGTGCTCCTAAATGGCTTTTCGCCCGAAACCAATACATATACCTACATAGGATTATCGGGAATACTTATTCTGCTAATCGTGCTACTGGTTGTAAGAACAATTAAGCTACGTAGGCAAATTGAGCACAAAACGGGGGAGCTCAACTCAAAAATAACAGAGCTCCTAAGCAAGGATCAGGAGCTAGAAAAAGAGCAGCTGCTATACCTAACCCTTTTTGGAAACGCCCAGGAAGGCATTATTACCTACCAAGGAGAACGGTTTATTACTTGCAACCAAAGGGTTTGCGAGTTCTTCAACCGACCAAGAAAAGATTTTGAGGAGAACCTACTCTACCTATTCTCGCCAATTACTCAGCCCGATGGCGAAGGATCCCTAACCAAAGGGATGCGCATAGCCCAAAAATCCATGAACGGAGAAAAGCAGCAATTTGAATGGCTATTTATAAAGAAAACTGGCGATATTTTTTATGCAGATGTAACCGTTACCCCATTCCCATACCTAGGCACAACCTATAGCACCGTTGTTATTAGGGATATTACAGAACGCAAGCGGATAGAAGAGGAGCTGAACAAGTACAAGCATATGCTTGAGATGCTTGTAGCCCAAAAAACCGAAGAGCTAAACACATCGAACAAAGAGCTGGAAAAGAGCAATAAGGAGCTGCTGCGAATTAACGGGGTACTGCAGGAAACTATCAGCAAATTAAATACGGAGATACTGCTAAAGGAACATGCCCAAAAAGAGCAGGAGAAGGATAAGGAAATCTTAGAACGATTTATAAATCAATCTACTGATGGTATTTGCATTATTGATAAGGATGGGTATATCATTTCATGGAATGGAGTACAGGAAACCCTTTTTGGCATTGCCGCAAGCGAGGCAAAACATAAGCACTACCACATAATAGAGAGTACACTTACCGCAAATAGCGCGTACTCCAATAGTAAAGTTGACCTTAGCTCCTTTAAAAAAAGCGTACAGCGTTACATAGAAACAAGAATCCCAATAAAGGTTAAGGTAAACGTTGCCTCCACTAAGGACAACACCATAACAAAGCATTTAGAAGCCACAGTTTTCCCAATAAATACATCTACAGGGACATATAGCGGTCTTATTACAAGAGACCTTACGCAACAAAAAATGGCCGAAAAGGCCAACAATCTTTACAGTAAAAAAATTGAGGAGCTACTGGCTATCAACACGCAACGCAACCTTGAGCTAACCAATCAGCTAAGCGCCATATTTAGGAACTCAACGGTGCAAGTAGCCTTTTTTGCCCCCACAAATGGTACATTTGAATTTGTTGCGCACAGCATAAACTGGCAGCCCTTCTCAGAAAAGAAACAGAATAGCCTAAATGGGCAAAAGCTTTATGATATTTACAGCTCCAACTCATTAGCTATAATGGAGTCCCTCCTAGCGGAGTGCAGTAAATCAAAAGGAGAAATAAGCCGAGAAGTTGAATGGGTGCATCACCACAAAAAGTACTACATCAACTTTATGCTATGGATAGTTAACCAAGCAGATTACATTGATAACCCGCAAATAATTTGTTTCTACTTTGATAACACCGAGAAGCGTGAGCTAGAACTAGCCCTTGGAAAACGCGAAAAACATTTAAACAATGCCCAATCCATTGCTCATATTGGGAGCTGGGAATGGGATCTTTCCACCCAGCAGGTTACCTGTTCACAGGAGATGCTCAAAATATTCAACCTCCAAACCAGCTCCAATGCTCACCCAGCATCAACCTTTACTAAGCAAATAAACGCTGCCGACCTAGAATCCTTAACCTCCACGCTGGGTATAGCTATTGCAAGCAAAGAGGAGGTAATTGGCGCTACGTTCATAATAAGTCCCCCAAATGGAGGGCAAAAAACGCTACAGGCAACAGCCCGAATAACGTACAAACACGGTAAGCCCATTTACATTGAAGGAACCGCACAAGATATAACCCAACAGCAGCAACTAGAGCAATCTATTATTGAGAACGAAGAAAAGTTTAGGCTGATATTTAATAATAGCCTAGATGTTATAACCCTAATTGACCTAGAAACCAATTGCTATATTGATGTTAATAAGTGCGTTGTAAACTACCTTGGATTGCCTAGGGAACAAATAGTTGGC
Source organism: Bacteroidales bacterium (assembly GCA_016931855.1). Lineage (GTDB taxonomy): Bacteria > Bacteroidota > Bacteroidia > Bacteroidales > Tenuifilaceae > UBA5206. The sequence goes on along the minus strand of JAFGDZ010000048.1, from coordinate 53,622 downwards.
AAGCGAAGAGAAGATATAAATGTATGGCACAATGGCGAGGAGAAGAAGGCGTACCTAGAAACGCTGAAAAGAAACGAACGTGTAGAAAACTTCAATATTACATGGAACGTAAGGGGAGTCCCAAGAAACTTCCTGCTATCGTCGGAGGTAATTCCCATAAACGGCAGGAAGGTATTGCTAAGCATAAGCAAAGACATTACCGAGCTACACAAAATAACACTTGACCTACAGGAGAGCGAGGAGAAGTTCCGCACCATATTCAACTCAACAAACGATGGAATTCTTGTTTCAACCATCAACTTCTCATTTATAGATGGGAACGCAGCGCTAGTAAACCTACTGGGATACAGCAAAGAGGAGCTAAAAGGGGCTCACATGCTTGATTTTGTTCCCAAAGAGTTTCACAACATACTATGGAACAACAAAATAGTACTTGCCAAGCACGACAAAATTCCCACTATTGAATTTGAGGTAATTACCAAGAACGGGAATAGAATTCCCGTAGAGGTTAGCATTGCCACTAAGATGTTTAACGGCCGACTTCACACAATAAGCATAGTTAAAGATATCTCCTACCGAAAAAAAGCCGAAGAGCGCCTGCTTGCCGCTACCATTGAGGCTGAAGAGGGCGAGCGCCGTAAGCTTGCTGGCGATTTGCACGACGATGTGGGGCCTCTACTCTCAAGCATGAACATGTACTTATCCCTTTTAGCCCGAAAAAACGAGGTAAAGCCCTTCCAGGAGATAATTGATAACCTAACCACCATACTTAAGGAAACAACTGCTGCCGTAAGGGCTATATCGCGCAACATTAGCCCCCACACACTATCGCGATACGGGCTAGTTGCAGCCCTTAACGCCTTTTTGTCCGATAAAAAGACCTTTTACAAAATTGATTTAATTGAAAATTTAGGCACAACAAGGCTTCCGCAGCTGGTAGAGCTAATGATATACCGCATACTCATGGAGGCCTTTTGCAATACAGCCAAACACGCCAATGCTAATAGTATTCAGGTACTTATTCACACCAGCAGCAACGAGCTAAAGGTGCTATACTCCGATAACGGACAGGGATTTAGCTACCAGCAACATAAGGAACAGGGACAACCCGGACTAGGCCTTGCCAGTATAGCCAATAGGGTTCAGGTAATTGGCGGAACACATAGCATTAAGTCTGAACCCAACAGAGGATTTACACTAAAAATTCATGTCCCCCTAAACACCACATCACTATGACCAGTATAACCCGCATAGCCATTGTTGACGACCATAAAATACTTCGCGATGGGCTTAAAGCCCTAATTCAGGAGATAGAACATACCACCTTCGAGTTTGAGGCATCAAATGGGCTGGAGTTTATTAAGCTGCTCCCAAACTTTAACCCCGACGTGGTTATTATGGACATTAGCATGCCCATAATGAATGGCGACGAGGCAGTTAAGCAGGCAAAGCGTATTGCTCCAAAGCTTAAGGTTATTGTACTATCCATGCATACCGATGAGCACTACTTCCAAACCATGAAGGACTTGGATGTTGATGGGTTCATTATTAAAGAATCGGACTACAATGAGCTTGAACTGGCCATTAACACGGTAATGAAAGGGGGAAAGTACTTCTCGCAGCAGCTCCTGCTAAACCTTATCGACCAAAAAAACGAGAAAAATCAAGCAACGCTCACACCCAGAGAAATTGAGATAGTTAAGCTACTATCCCTTGGAATGGCAACCATAGAAATTGCCGATAAGCTAAACCTTAGCGTAAGAACCATTGAGAAGCATCGCTCCGAGCTCCTACTCCGAACCCAGTCGCCAAACTCCATAAGCCTAATTATATACGCCATAAAGAATGGGGTAATAAACATATAGCAAGCTGCATTGCGGATACTACACCGTAAATACCCTCCTAGCGCCTGCGTTTAATACATCAACAATTAGTAAAACCTCTCTACTAAACACTTCCCAACAACGCTACTTTTGAGCAATCAATAGTTACTTAAATGTGGCGCATACTAATTATAGACGACAGTAAAACCTTTCTAACGGCTTTTGAGCAGCTACTGGTAGAGGTGTGCAAACCGTTCCCAGTTAGCATTAACAAGGCCACAAATGGGTTAGATGGCTACGCCCTATTTGAGCAAAAAGCGTTTGACTTTGTGTTTATCGATATTGAGATGCCAGGGGTAAATGGTATTGATTTAACCCGATTAATGGACTTCCAGCACCCACGAAAGAACGCAAAAATTATAGCCGTATCGTTCCACTCCGACATTCTCTATATAGAGAAGATGTTTGGTGCTGGGGCACGCCACTACCTCTGCAAAGATTCAATAACACCAAATACACTTGAAGCAATATTCTGGCCACAAGGAAAACCTTTAAGCTAGCATTAAGCCACCCAACATAAGTCAAACTCAAACAACTCAACGCGATGAAACTAACCGATCTTAAAACGGGAACAAAGCTAGGACTAAGTTTTGGTTCCATTATTACTATGCTGCTTACTGTAGCATTTGTTGGCATATGGGGTATAAATCTCTATGATGATTATGCTAAAAATGCTCAGTATATCAGTTCCGCAGAAAACTCGTTTGTTAATGCGCGTTTAAGTGCCAGAACCTTGGCTCACCTTAAACAAGAGAATTCTTTTAATGAGGCAAAAGCAAATATTGATAGTAGCATTTACTACACTGCCACTCTTATAAAAAGGTTGAAGGATGCCGAAACAAAAAAACGAGCAGAAGAACTAAAAAATGCTTATGAAAACTATGCACAGGAACTAAATCAGCTCTACACCTATATCAAACTTGAATCGGAACTTGCCTTAGAAAACAAAAACCTAGGCGATAAGCTAATGCAAATAATTGCCAATCAACAATCTACAAGTACAGCAATTTACAACAACCTAGTAAATGCCCGATTACAATTTTTAGTTTACCAGTTATATAAAGACCCTAAGGCAAAAGCAAGCGCAAAGGAGCACATTGCCATACTCGTATTAGAGGGGAAAGGTGGAATTAGTGAACAAGCAAAGGAATACTCTGATAGATTAGACAAATATGACGAAACACTTATCCTAAGCAAACAGTCAGAAGATAAACAACGTGAGCTTGGAAAAAAAATAATGGATGAAACCGAACACCAAACAGATGTTATTACCAATCAACAAGAGGAAACAAAAAGGCTTGTAACTACCAGTATCATTGTGTTTGCCATTCTATCTATTTTACTAGGAATAATAGTAAGCCGCATTGTTACCGTTTACTTTACTAGGGCAATTGGGCGCAACGTGGAACTGGCAACCCAGTATGCAAACGGGGATCTTACCATTCAGTTTTCCGATGATGAGCTGCGCAAAAAGGATGAGCTAGGCGACCTTGCCCGAGCCATGGCCAACATGGGCGAAAAGCTAAAAGAGGTTATTACCAGCGTACTCAACGGCGCCAACAACGTTGCAGCAGCAAGTAACCAAATGAGCAGCGTATCGCAGCAAATATCACAGGGTACCACAGAGCAGGCATCGTCAACAGAAGAGGTTTCAAGTTCCATGGAAGAGATGGCCTCCAACATTGAGCAGAACACTCAAAATGCACAACAAGCAGAAACTATTGCGGCAAAAGCCGACGAAGGGATAACCCAGGTTGCAACCGCTGCAACAGGAAGCCTTGAATCGGTTAGAGAGATAACCCAAAAAATATCAATAATTGGCGAAATAGCATTTCAAACCAACATTCTTGCGCTTAACGCTGCCGTTGAAGCAGCCCGTGCAGGCGAGCATGGCCGTGGGTTTGCCGTTGTGGCAGCAGAGGTAAGGAAACTTGCCGAGCGTAGCCGTGTTGCCGCCGTGGAGATTGAGGCGCTATCAAAATCGAGCCTAAAGGTAACGGAAGAGGCTGGTTCCTTTATGGGAAGCATAATTCCCGATATTAAGAAAACCACCCAGCTGGTACGCGAAATTGCGGCAGCAAGTCTTGAGCAGCGTAGCGGTGCCGATCAGATTAACAACGCCATTCAGCAGCTAAACCAAGTGGTGCAGGAAAATGCAGCAGCTAGCGAGGAGATGGCAACTAGCTCAGAGGAGCTGGCAAGCCAAGCCGATCAGCTCAGGGACACTATTGCTTACTTTAAAGTTGACAGTAAGGCCATTAAGCAAACATACCAAACCAAAACAAGGGTTATTGCTAGCCACACGGAAAAAAAGGCAACCCATACTTCACCCAAAAATGCAGCTGCCACGCATGGGAAAGGCGTAAACCTAGATTTTTACAAAGGCACCGATAACGATAAGGACTACAACAGATTCTAACTATCGCTATAAAAAGAGAAGGCTCGGAGTGTTCCGAGCCTTTTTCTTTATATCTTAAGATTTGTCATAGCTTCCGTTAGCTTAAAATCATACTTGGGGTAATCAAATACAGGCAAACGAGCCTCTGTTTCGCCAATGGAGTAACCCCATACGCTTCGGTAATCCTGCGGATTTTCACCCATCTCCTCCAGCTGATGCAGGTACTCGCCAATGGGCTTAGACTCAATAATTACCACCTTCCCCATTTGATGTATAATTGGGCTATGCCAACGGGTGTGGTCGTGGTCAAACTCAAGAATACGGCGCCCCCAGCGGGTTATACCTATAGTTCTAAAGGTTAGGCTTTTCCCTACGCCTGGCAGGTTAATCACGTTCCTATCGGTAGAAAGGAACGGGATGCCCAGCTCCTCCCTAAACGCCTGCAAGTTTTCCTTAAGCGTATAAGGCGCCTCAGCATACTCGCGAACGGTGTGGTAGTACTCTGGCGGTATTTGTCCTATTACCTTCTCCTCCACCTGCTCCTGCACAGCACGGGCATTGGTTGCGTAGTTAAAGCTATTCTCCAAAAATCCCTTAACAGAGAATGTGTAGTACGTAATTACCCCAATATCGTTTAATGCCTTACGTAGCATTGCCGTGTGCCCCCTACGCGATGCTGCTGTAGTAAACACCAGCTGGTTGTTTACGGTCCATCCTGCGCTAATTAACCGTTTTACGGCAAGTGCAGCCTCTGGAGTAACCTCCATGGGCGCCTCAAAGTGCGTTTGTATAACAAACTGCTTTACTCCAATTTCTTGAGCCTTTGCTCTAAATGCCGATAAGATTTGTACCAGATCCTCGGTAACCCGTTGTGGCAGGTATGCGGGCAAGCGTGAGCCTAACCTTATGCGTACAATTTCGGCATGTTTCTCGCCATCGGGGCGCTGCTTATTGGCCTCGCGCTTACGAAGTGCCATTTGGTAAACGGCCTCAAGAATATGCTCAAGCGATTTATTCTGGCTCATAAGCGCATCGCCGCCAGTTATAAGTATATCCCTAAGCTGCGTGTCGTTTTCCCAGTACTCTAGTAGGCGCTGCATTTTATCGTTCCACGATTCCTTGGGCTTTAGCTTATCCATATTAAAGTTAAGGTTACCCCGCTGAAAATCGTACATCCGCTGGCACGATACGCACAAGCCGCCACACGCGCGCCCCATGGTATCGGGAATAAGAATGGCCACCTCGGGGTATCGCCTGTGAACGTTATGATGCGATGGCAGAAGCCATCCTGCCGCATTGGGCTTTCCGGGTTCCACCTTGTCCTCCTTTTCCCACGCCTCTATGTTTCCGTACTGATCTATTAGCTGCTTGCTATACAATACGTAATGGCGAATGGCTAGGTCGGCTCCCACATCGAGCCCCGCTGCCGATGTGTTTAGCAACGATAGGTAGTAAGGGTTAACAAAGAATGGAATTCCCTTTTTCTCTGCCCGCTCCATTACCTTAAGGGTATCAAGGTCTAATGAGTAGTCTAGCAGCTCATTAAGCAACTCGGGGGAGCGTATGGCAAAGCGAAGATGGAACATGTAATCGTTCCACCACTCCCTAACCTTCTCTATACGTTGCTCCAGCGTAAAATGGGCAGGCAAGGAGTATCGGGAGTCACCATCCTCGCAGCTATTAATGCGCTCGGCCAGAATTCGTATTATCCGCTCCTTATTCTTCTCCCGTATGGCAATAATGTTGGGCTCAAGGCCATGCGGCCAACGATCCATCCACTGTAAAACCTGATTGGTATCGGGTTTAGGGTCGGGCATTTGGCGGGTTAGCTGCCTAAATAGCTGTATGGTATCCTCAAAAAAGAGCGGCTTAGCCCCTCCTGAGCCAAAACGTACGCCTAGCCAAAGGAGCTGAAAAGGATCGGAAACGGTTATTTCTCCGCCTCGGTAGGGATTAGAAAACGATCGGCCCGCATTATCAAGGTAATCGAGAATACGAATTGCTGCAAAATCCTGCCACCGCAGGTGCTTAAACGCATCGCGCCCCTTAACCTTTTGGCTGTAATAGTCTATTGCTGCTTTGTTCTCATCAATAATCTCAAAAGCCCATTGCTGCATATGGCGCTTAAACTCCTCCTCGCTTTGCGATGTCTTAATAATCTCATCGAGCCGTGGGTTCTCACGCAGTAGCTGGCGCAAGTGCTTCACCGATTTGGCCGATAGCGCAATCTTATCTGGTTGATAGTTCATATATTTTATGTTTTTTACTAATCGAGCTTAACCAGAGTCATCGTATCTGGTTGAATTTAGAATATATAGATGCTATTGCTCTATAACCCTTACTAGTTGCGGCATTAACTTAGTATCTCCTTACCCATACAAATTGGCGTTACGCTAACCAATGTAAAATGTAGCAAATACCGTAACAAAGATGGTAGGTACCAAAGCACCTGTGTGTAGAAGTCTAAAATGTGCCCCAAGGGCAAGACTAAAACAAGTTGAAGGAATAATTCCTTGAAAAGACGCTGAATTGGCAAAGCCAATACCGCTTTAAACGAGACTAGCAGCCAAATATACAAAAAAATGCTGGGGCAGCAAACAGTATATTGTGGCAACACCAGCATTAGAACCTGATAATCAGCATTAAAACAGAAATAATTAATCGTATTTAGATATCGATTCCATACTTGCGGCATTTAAGGTAAAGCGTGTTACGACTAACGCCAAGCTCACGGGAAACGCGGCTAACATTACCTTTAAAAAACTTAAGCGCATCAACAATCGCCTCCTTCTCAATATCGGCAAGAGGTCTAACGGACTTAGGGTTGGTAGTTGCCGTTTCGGCAAAGATGCTCTCCACAAAGCTTTTCTGGTTATGCGACGATTTTTGAATAAACGTGTGCTTTTCAATGGCCTGCTTAACAAAGCGGAAGAGTTCCCCCTCATTCCCAAGCCACGCATGGGCTAGCAGCATTTTCTTTGTACGCTGCGACAGTGATGGCACAGGCTTATTCTGCCTTTTGGATTGATTCAACAGGAAGTGTCGTAGGTAAATTTCAATATCGCCCTTACGCTCCCTAAGCGGCGATATAGCTATGGTTTGCTCGCTAAGGAGCTGGTACAGATCCAGCCTAAACTGTCCCTGCTTAACTTTTTCGGGTAAGTTGGCAGCTGTTGTGCAAATTAGCCTACACGACCCTCCCTTTAGGCGGGAATCCTTTACCTCAAGCAAATAGGCATGGAGCTTACGTTGCATCTCAAGCGATAAATGGTCTATAGCCTCAATAAACAGCGTTCCCCCTTCGGCAAGGGTAAATAACCCAATGCTATGATTTTCGCTACCATTTGTGCTAACGCTACCAAATAGCGTTCCGCTAAGCTCTTCGGCGCTAACCCCCATAGCGTTAAGCCTAACAAACCCCTCGTTATGGCGCGAGCTTAAGCTATGCACCACTTGGGCTACAACGCCTTTTCCTACACCATTTTCGCCGGTAATTAGCAACGAGTCGGATGTGCGAGCCGCACGTCTAATATCATCCTCAACTAAGCTGTACTTAACGGAAGCGGGGCACAAATCGGCTTCGCGCTTATCGGCATAGTTACCCGTGTATCGGTTTATTATACCAACAATGCGCTTAAGCTGATGCATAACAACCAAGCAATGGCCGTTTCCAAGTAAATCGGGCTGCACCAAATTGGTAGAGATTAAGTAGCGGCCATTACTGCCAATCTCAGCAATATCTATCCGCGAGGTTCCCTGTCCATCCTCAACCTGAATGGGCAAGAATATTCTTTGGTTGGCGCTAAGTATATCGTTTAGCTTTTTGCCTTTTAGTTCGGCATAAGGAACTCCAAACACATCAATGGCCTTACTGTTTGCGGCTTTCACCACGCCATTGGTATCAATAAGCAGCTCGGCCCAATGGTGATACTTAAAAAAAAGCGCCTGCTCCTGCTCCTCAAACCGCTGCTCCTTTAGCAGAGAATCGTACCCCAAACTTACCCCAATACTTATTGCCGCACCCTGTAGAACACTAGGAAACTCATTGTTATAAACGGACGATGCGCCACAGGCCACTACCGCTCCTATAACCTTGTTGTTTGCATCCTTAACAGGAACACCTATACCAGTCCAGCTCTTATGATACTTTGTGCTATGCAGCTCCCTAACCTCTTCGCCCAGCTTAAGCACCTTGCATATTATGCAGCCCCAAAGCGTAGAGTCGTCGGGAAAAGAGCCAACTACAAGGCCCCTTTCGCTAATGTGGTCGGCCATTTCGGGTTTCGATTTAACGCTAACCACTCCACCATCGCTATCGGTTAGCAAAACAAGATGCTCAATCCCATTTAACATAGTAAGAAGCACCGATAACCATTTATCGGCAGCGCTAACAAGTTGCTCAGCACTCTTTAAGCGATACTTTAGCTCATTCCCGCTAAGAATACGAGTGGAAGAGTTAACTACATGCTCATTCTTTAAGTTACAATCAATAGCTCTCTGTTCCCTTTTCTGCCCTTTTCCCATATGTTCTATACTTTACTGCGCTACAATGAAACAATCAATGGAAATAATGATAACACTTTGCCAACAAGTTGCCAAGAACGGTTACAATGCTTCCTGCCCTTTGCTGATTGAATTACCTAGAGCATTACTCTTAGCATGCATAACAACCCGCTGTTTAGCTAAGCCTTTTCTATGAGGCATTTTTTTACAAAAGTTTAAATCCCCAGAAAAGATAGTTTGTTAGCTAATCAACAGTGATTACATAGGTAAATACGAGAGGGAAAGCCCAATGGCTCGCTTTTTTTGATTAATAAGCACGATAGCATGATAAAGCTAAGGTTAGCTGGGCTAACCTTTAATCTGCTTTTGTATGAAAAAAGCCTGCGATACCTCCTTAGCAGAATAGGGAAGCGAACTGCTAGCCCTAGAGAACAAAGCCAAGTACTCAACGCTTTTTTGTGGATACGCAAATGGGTGTAGGGAATGCTTTTAAGGAAAAAGCCACACGCAGCTGCAGCAACTTGGCTAATATGTAGAGAAATAAACGATAAGCTGCCAACAATGGCATCAACGGGCAAAAAGGGATGTGTGGAGGTGGGAAATTCCTTACTTCGGTATTCTCAACGCTTGTAATGCGGTTATTACCATACAACCAGGGGTGCAGCGGGCTTGTGCCAACATCAACAGCTCAAACATGCGATACACCATACTGCAGGCAGCAAGCGGGTTTAGCAGCAATTTCCCCGTAAGGGAAACAAGTCCAGCGCGAATAGCATCTACAGCCGTTTCCTTTCGTATTTCGTATTTCTTATTTCGTGTTTGATGTTTGGCGTTTGGTTCTTTATCCTTTATCCTTTATCCTTTAACACTACCTTTGCAAAAAATGGAAGGATGAATTTTGAAATTCAAAAAACGGCCGACGGCTCCGATACCGTGCTAAACAAGAGCCTTGGTATACACTACCACTCAACCAATGGGGCAATTACCGAGGCCGAGCATGTTTTTATATCAGCAGGATTTAATTACTTTTCGCAAAGCGATATTGCAATTCTTGAGGTTGGGTTTGGTACTGGGCTAAACGCCGCGCTAACCGCTATGCATGCCAAGGAAAAGAGCGTACAAGTATGGTATGTAGGACTGGAACGTTACCCCTTAACCGCTGACATTACCCGCGAGATAGGGTACAAAACCCAGCTACCACCAGCTGCAGCCACCGCTTGGAATGCAATAAACAACGCCCCCTGGAACACCAAAACAACTATAGATTCAAGCTTTGCCATAACAAAGCTTGAAACCGATTTTACCACATGGACAACCAATCAGCCCTTTGACCTGATATATTTTGACGCATTTGCTCCCGATAATCAGCCAGAGATGTGGGCTTTAGAGCAGTTTAAAAAGCTATTTGCAATGCTAAACCCTAATGGAGTTTTAGTTACCTACTCGGCCAAAGGAGTTGTAAAACAAGCGCTTCGTAATGCAGGTTTCACAGTTAAGCGCCTACAAGGCCCCCCAGGCAAACACCATATGCTTTTGGCCATTAAAGAATAACGTGCTATTAAAAACCTATTAAAAAAAATTCATCGCAAAAAATGGTTATTGTTACCTAATCCCTATCTTCGCATGAAGTTTTTTTTGATGAAACTTAACAACACAACAAATAATTACATTTATGAAAATCTTAAGAATCAGCTTACTTATTCTAAGTACAGCAGCACTTCTTTCTTCTTGTAACCAGAAAGGAGCAATTAAAAGCGAGTTAAAAACTGACCTTGACAGCGCTAGCTACGCCTTAGGTATTAACATTTCCGACAACTTTAAAAAGGGTAACCTAGAGAACGTAAATGTACACGCTCTAGCAATGGCTATGCAAGAGGCTTTTGAAGGTAAAGAAACTAAAATGAGCCCCGAACAGGCAATTGAAGTTTTAAACAAGTACTTCCAAAAGAAAGAAGAAGAGAAAGCATCGAAGAACGAAGAGGAAGGTAAAAAGTTCTTAGAAGAAAATGCAACTAAAGAGGGTGTTATTGTTGATTCTACTGGACTTCAGTACAAAGTTATTACAGAGGGTACAGGTGCAAACCCAAGACCCGAAGATGTGGTTAAAGTTCACTACAAAGGAACCCTTATTAACGGTGAGGAGTTTGACTCATCATACGATGGCGAACCTGCGCAGTTCATGCTAAACCGCGTTATTAAAGGATGGCAAATTGGGCTTCAGAAAATGAAGGTTGGTGGTAAGGCTATGCTTTACATCCCTGGCGACCTTGCTTACGGCAAGAACCCACGCCCAGGTGGTGCTATTGGCCCTAACCAGCTACTAATTTTTGAGGTGGAACTACTTGACATCGTAAAAGAATAGCGTTACTTTTGTAGCACTAATATTTTAAAAACCTCAAGGCTTACCGGCCAGGTTCTGCTAAAACAGGCCTGGCTGTTTTTTTAACCGACAAACAAAGTAAAACACATAGAAATGAGCTTAGAAATAAGTGGCAAGGTAGTTAGCAAGCTACAGGAACAAACTGGCCAGGGACGAAACGGAGCGTGGGTTAAGCAGGACTTTATTATCGAAACCCAAGATCAATTTCCCAAAAAGGTGTGCGTTGCACTTTGGGGCGATAAGGTAAAGGAACTAGAGCAATACGCCATTGGCGATTCAATAAAGGTTAGCATCAACATAGAGTCTAGGGAGTTTAACGGACGCTGGTACACCGATATTAAGGCTTGGCGCATGGAGCGCGAAGGAGCATCGGCCCCTCAAGGGGATACCATTCCAAATATGCCTCCCATGCCCAATGAAGTTCCCCCTTTTGTTGATTCAATGCAAGAACCAACCGACGATTTACCTTTTTAACAAACATGTAAAAGCCCCGGAACCACCCGGGGCTTTAAACAAACCATAAACTAAACCACAAAAAAAACTAAGGAGAAACAAATTCTCATCTATATTGAAATGGGAACTCCACGGTAAAAATCTAATATTTTGGTTCGTAGCACATAGCTGTACTTTGCATGCAGCAGGTCGCCCTGAGCCTTAACCAAGTTGCTCTGAGCTAAACCAAGGTCTATTGCACTAACCATACCAAGTTCAAACTTCTTACTAGTCTCCTCAAAAACCTCTGTAAAGGCGGCTACCGACTCCTTACTCGCAAGATACTTATCCCACGAAGCCATTGCATCAGCATGTGCTTGTTCCACATTCTTTAGCAAGCCCTTTTCTGTTTGCTCTTTAGCAAACTTAGCATCTAAGAGGTTTATCTTACCCTTTCCAATGCGGGTAATCCTGTTGTACTTTTGAAATATTGGAACGGTTAAGCTAAAATATACCTTCTGGTTCAAGAAATCTTTTATTTGCTCTTCGTAGGTGTAATTAGGATAGAACACCCACTCCGTATCAGATACCTTATAACCAGCCGACTGGTTGTACCCTGAGCTTATTTGATAACCAACCGATAGCGAAGGGCTTAGCGCTCCGTACAGCTGGTGTAGCCTTTTATTTGCCGCTTTAATGTCCAGCTCTGCTTTACGTATAACTGGCTGAACAGCCAAAGCCTCCTCGTATATTGATGATACGCTTACGTTTGCTGATAAATTCTCAATTTGAATAGGGGCTGAATCAATCGAAAAACCTGTAGAGTCTGGAATTTCAAGCATCTGCTTTAAATCCAAAACAGAGATATTATAATTATTTACTGCATTGGTAAGCTCCGCTTTCCGCAGCAGGTATTGCGCTTTAACCTCAACCATTTGCCCTTGCGAAAGGGAGCCTAAATCAAATTGCATAGCCGCCTTTTCGCTTTGGATTTGGGCCACCTGCGCCTGCTTCTCCGCTAAAACCTTGGCTTCCATTGCATAAAGAACCTGTAGGTAGCCCACCGATACGTTTACCGTAATGTCATTCTTAAGACTTTCGGTTGCTGCACGAACCGATTCCAGCTCATACTTAAGAGCACGCAGGCCATTCCAGCTTGAAAAACCCTTAAAAAGGTCGAGTGAGGCAGTTGCATAGAAATATCCCTCCTGATTGTTGTAATCCTCAAAGCTAAGCGAGTACTGGTTAAACTCGCGCCCCGAAACAAATGTATGCTGTGCACCCGATGTTATTGAAGGCGTAAACTCCATTATCCCCTGCTGGTAATCCTTTTTGCTGGCATCAACCTGTAGCTCCTGCCGCTTAAGCTGAATGTTGTTCTGCAGTGCATAGCTAATACAGTCGTTAAGTGTCCAGGATTTCTGGGCATTTGCACTAAGGCCAAGTAGCGCTAGTAGAGGCAATAGTATTATTAACCGTTTCATTACAAAGTAGTTCATATGTAGTTATATAAGCGTAGTGAGTAGCGGAAAGCCCATAAAATTCCTAGGTAGAACAGCTTCTACCAATCACCACAAATTCCTTACTGTTACAGCACCTGATAGATACTAGGGTTTACTCCCGTTTTTTTAATTACTGGTAACAGATAAATAAGATACTGAGGCAGGCTGCTGGGGTAATACTCCTCGCAGGTATCGGATTGCGATACCTGAGAAGGAGCAATTCCCTGCCTATAGTACACCTGTTGCAGAGAGTCGTTTTGCTCCTCATCAATACTTAAAGAGAACCCAAGTACAACTGTTTCCATCTCGGTTTTAGCTACTGCCTTGCAAGAAGTTCCTGGAACTTTCTCCTGCCTATTTTTCGCTGTTACCTCAATGGCCAGCGCTGCACGTCCAAATGCCGCTGCAACCAGAGTTGCTGTGATGGTAATAAGTAACCGTTTCATCGTTAGTTCTTTTTACGATAAAGCACCTGAATGTGCGAAGCCCCACGGGGCGGAGTATAAATTTGAACCAGCTCCCACCCCTTATCGTACTGCTCAATGGCGATTCTAAGCGCTATAATTTGCGCCAGAGTTGCGTGTCCCCCCTCGTCGGTATCGCTTATGGGAACCTCTCCGGGAAAAGTCCAAGGAAAAGACTCAACCCGAAAGCTATAACTAACCTTTCTACCGCCTACGGTTAGGGTAACATCGGCAATCTCATCTTCCCCGAAATTTGCGATTGGGATGCATATCTCTCTCATGGTGAGTCCTCCTCGGATTTTAGTTAATAATTAAAACAAGCTATGTAAAAGGCTAAAGCTATATCTAACTACAGAATTTTCTTAACGTTCTCGGTAACCACATGACCGTCGAACAGCTGAATAATGCGGTGCGCCTTTTCAGCATCGGTTGGTGAGTGGGTTACCATAACAATGGTTGTTCCCTCGCGGTTAAGCTCGCTTAGCAGCTCCATTACCTCTTCGCCATTAGATGAGTCCAGGTTACCCGTTGGCTCATCGGCAAGTATTAGCTTAGGGTTAGCAACCACAGCGCGGGCAATGGCTACACGTTGCTGCTGACCGCCCGATAGCTGCTGTGGAAAGTGCTTTTGGCGATGCATAATGCGCATACGCTCAAGCACAGCCTCAACCTTACGCTTGCGCTCGGCAGCAGGAACATTCATGTATAGAAGAGGAAGCTCAACGTTCTCAAAAACGGTTAGCTCATCAATAAGGTTAAAGCTTTGGAAAACAAAGCCGATGTTGGCCTTACGTAAATTGGTGCGCTGCTTCTCCTTATACCCAGCAACCTCTAAACCATTAAAGTGCAGCTCCCCTCCCGAAGGATTATCCAGTAGCCCAAGTATATTAAGCAGGGTTGATTTTCCGCAACCCGATGGGCCCATTATGGCTACAAACTCACCCTCTTTAACCTCGATATTTACCTTGTTTAGGGCGGTGGTTTCAACCTCCTCGGTACGGAAAACCTTAACTAAATCGGTAGTCTTAATCATTAAGTTGTTAGTACTGTTGTTCATGGCTATAGAATTAATTTGTTATTTTTCTAATACAAGTTTATCCACATTTCCAAAGTTATCGTAGCTAGAAACAATTACCTTTTCGCCTGGAAGTAAGCCGTCCACCACCTCGTAGTGTCTAGGGTTTTGGCGGTTTATGCGAATACTGCGCTTGGTTGCAAAGCTGCCCGATGGGTCAACCACAAATATCCACTGGCCCCCAGTGCTTTGGTAAAAGCCTCCACGAGGTATAAGCACGGCCTTTTGCGATTCGCCCAGCTCAAGGTTAATGCGGGAGGTTTGCCCAATACGGATGCTGCTAGGAACATCATTGGTAAACACCATATCTACAGTAAATCGGCCGTTACGAACCTCGGGGTACACCTTCTTAATCTCGCCCTTATACTTTGAGCCAGCAAACTCGCACTGACCATATAACCCGCGAACAATACGCGATATGTAGTGCTCATCGATATCTACCTTAAGCATGTATGAATCAAGAACGTGAATGGTTCCCATGCGAGTACCCATGCCAATTACCTGTCCTACCTCAAGGTTAAGCGCAGCAAGTTCTCCTGAAACAGGAGCCCTAAACTCAAGCGCTTCAAGGCGTTTGCGTACCACTACTAGGTTTTTCTGCAGCCGCTCGGCATCGCTCTCAAGGGTACGCAGCTGCGTTAGCCTGAACATGGAATCCTGCTTCCAGCTCTCGCGGAAAAGCTTAATCTTCTCGCTATTTAGGTCAAACGCGTCTTTGCTGCGCTCATACTCCTCGCGCGAGATGTGGTTCTGGTTAAACAGCTTTTCGTTATTTCTAAAGGTACGCTCCTTCTCCTTTAGGTTAAACATTAGGTCTAGCAGCTGGCTGCGAGTTTCAAGCGTTTGCTTTTCCATTTGCAAACGGGTGCTGCGCAGCTCGTTTGTGGTTCGGGAAACGTTTGCCTCGTTGTTAGATATGTCTAGTATAAGGTTTGTGTTGCTAAAACGAACAATCACATCGCCCTGCTTTACTTTCGATCCCTCTTCCCTTACAATCTCCTCAACACGGCTTCCGCTCTCGGTAGCATCAAGATAAATGGTTTGAATTGGAGCAACAGTGCCAATTACAGTAATGTAATCCCTAAAAAGATCTTCCTTAACCTCTTCTATTGTAATCTTATCAACCTCAACGTTAAGCCTTGAGCTTTTATCGCCAAAAATGAGATAATAACCAATCAAAAGAACTAGGGCACTACCCCCTCCTATCCAAAGAACCTTTTTTAGCGTCCACTTTTTCTTTTCTATTACTCTATCCATTGTGCGTGAATATTATTCGGTTTTGCTCCATCACATTTCATGTTGTGTGCCAATAGTTGTATTGCAATGATTATGTGTTTATTAGCAACCACGCATTAAATACCCCCCTACCCTATTTGTGTTCGAAATTGCAACAAGTCCTGTACGAAATCGCACAGATTCTGCGTTTATTAGGCAATGCTGGCAAAAATGGTTAATGGAATAATTAATAAACCCATGTAAATATCCCCTAAAAAAGGCTACTAATGCAATTGAACTAGGGTGTATATTTTTTTAACAGGGGATTGTGCAAGTATCTAAATAAGGGTTTTGTATATTTATGCCTCTCCATTTACGCTAATCATTACTTGAAAATTTTTGTACCATGAACAAGAAGGTGGGTAAAATACTTGTAGTTGACGATAACGAAGATATCCTTTTCGCATTAAAACTCCTACTAAAACCTCATGTTGAACTAGTAAATACCACTGGAAACCCATCCGATATTCCTGATCTTGTAAAAAAGGGGGACTACGATGTAATACTCCTTGACATGAACTTTACGAAGGATGCCATTAGCGGTC
Source organism: Bacteroidales bacterium (assembly GCA_016931855.1). Classification (GTDB taxonomy): domain Bacteria; phylum Bacteroidota; class Bacteroidia; order Bacteroidales; family Tenuifilaceae; genus UBA5206. The sequence goes on along the minus strand of JAFGDZ010000048.1, from coordinate 37,165 downwards.
AGGAGGGTTTTTACTGGCTTGAGAAAATACTTGAGATAGACCCATCGGCAATAGTTGTGTTTATTACAGCATACGGCGATGCCGAGAAGGCTGTAAAAGCCATTAAGGCTGGAGCAACCGACTTTATACTAAAACCTTGGCAAAACGAGAAGCTAATTGCCACCATTGCCTCTACCGTTAAGCTAAAGCAATCGCAATGCGAAGCGCAAAGCCTAAAGGAGCGGCAAAAGGAGATTAGCAATGTGCTAGATAAGCCCTTTCATGAGTTTATTGGCAACTCCAAGGCCATGCTGGACGTTTTTGCCACCATACAAAAAGTGGCTAAAACCGATGCCAACGTGCTAATACTTGGCGAGAATGGCACGGGCAAAGAGCTTGTTGCCCGTGCGCTGCACCGCAACTCGGCGCGCGTTGAGGAGGTTTTTATTAGCGTGGATCTGGGTTCTATTGCCGAAACGCTATTTGAAAGCGAGCTCTTTGGGCATGAGAAAGGGGCCTTTACCGACGCAAAGAAGGATAAGCCCGGACGGTTCGAGATTGCATCGGGCGGAACACTTTTCCTTGACGAGATTGGTAACCTTTCGCTCCCACTACAGTCTAAGTTGTTAACAATTATTGAACGGAGGGAGGTTACCCGCGTTGGAGCCAATAAACCTAAGCACATTGACGTTAGGCTAATTTGCGCAACCAACAACGATATACACCAAATGGTGAGCGAGAGCACATTTAGGCAAGACCTTTTATATAGGATTAACACCGTTGAGATACACCTGCCACCGCTTAGGGAGCGGTATGGCGATATTCCCCTGCTAGCAAATCACTTTATTGGCATTTACTCTAAAAAGTACCGAAAGGAGATTGTGGGGCTATCGGCCGAAGCGCTTAAGAAGCTTAACCAGTACCACTGGCCAGGCAACGTACGTGAGCTGCAGCACGCTATTGAGCGGGCTATTATTATGAGTGACGCTAATGTTCTACAACCCGACGATTTCCTTTTTGCGCCACCCAAATCGAGCAAAGTAATTGAAACTGAGCTAAACACATTTAACCTTGACGAGATTGAGAAAACCGTTATTGATAAGGTGCTAAAGCAGTTTCAGGGTAACATTACTCAGGCAGCAAATGAGCTAGGCATTACCAGAACATCGCTTTATAGAAGAATGGAGAAATATGACCTTTAGAAACTTTAGAATTAATGTGCTAATTAGAATTCTGCTAATTGCAGCCACCCTATTTGCACTAATATATGCGTGGATAAACTTCGATTTTTTTATTACCCCAATACTAATAGGGGTGGTGGTGGTACTGGAGATATACTCGTTGTACAACTACGTGGACAAATCCAACAGGGATTTGGCCAGCTTCCTTGAGAGCATCCGCTTTTCTGAGTTCACCCGCTCGTTTCAGGTTGAAGGCATGGGCTCATCGTTTGATGAGCTTAGCAAAGCATTTAACGATGTCATTAGGGATTTCCAAACCGTTAGAACGGAGAAGGAGGAGCATTTTCAGTACCTACAAAGCATTGTTCAGAACATTGAGATAAGCATTATAGCCTACCAAAAGGATGGCTCCATAGAGATGATTAACAAGGCTGCTAAGAAGCTATTCCAAATTAGCGGACTAAAAAACGTGAAGCAGCTATACCCCATTAGCGCAGAACTTGTTGATAAGCTCCTTGCCATAACGCCAGGAGAAAGCTCTCTAATAAAGGTACAGCAGGAGGACGACTTGCTACAGCTAGCCATAAACAGCAGCGAGATTAAGATTCACAACAAGCATATTGTGCTGGTTACCATAAAGAACATCCAAAATGTACTGGAAGAGCAAGAAACCGAAGCGTGGCAAAAGCTTATAAGCGTGCTTACCCATGAAATTATGAACTCCATAACGCCCATAGCCTCGCTAAGCTCTACCATAGACAGCATGATTCGGGCTCTACAGGAAACATCTACAACACAAGTAGAACCCATTGACCAAGAAACGGTTGAAGAAATTCAGCAGGGATTACAAACCATACATAAGCGCAGCACTGGGCTAATGCACTTTGTTAATACCTACCGCAACCTAACGCGTATTCCTAAGCCTAACTTCCAAGTTACAACGGTTAAAAGGCTAATTCATAACCTTACCCCACTAATAGAGGAGGAGATAAAGGCAACCAACATCAGGTTTAGCTACGAGATTATCCCTGAGGATATGGAGTTTTCTGTTGACCTTGAGCTGCTGGAACAGGTGGTTATTAACCTAGCAAAGAATGCCATTCATGCGCTTGAGGATAAGCCCAACCCGCAGCTTGACATTAAGGCTTTTCTTAACAAACGCGGGCGCGTTACCCTACAGGTTATTGATAATGGGGAGGGAATACTACCCGAGGTTCTGGATAAAATTTTTATTCCCTTCTTTACCACAAAGCCTAAGGGCTCGGGAATTGGGCTTAGCTTATCCAAGCAAATAATGCGCCTGCACGGGGGTAGCATTACAGCCTACTCGCAGGTTGAGCAGGGAACAACGTTTATGCTAACGTTTTAGCAGCCAGAAAAGAGCCTCAAGCGCTAATAAATAGTCTGGGGTTCCCCACCCTTTAGCTCTGTGGCAACCAGTTGAATTAGCTGCTCTGGGTCAATAGGTTTTGCAATAAACGCATTGCAGCCTAAAGCCATACACTGTTCGCGCTCATCGAGCATGGCATGTGCTGTTTGCACAATAATGGGAAGCTGTGTATCAACCGCCTTAATGGCTTTAATTACATCGTAGCCGCTAACTAGGGGCAGCTGTAAATCTAGCAGAATCAAATCGGGCTTTGGGCTAGCCAAGGCCTTCTCTATGGCCTCCTTTCCATTTACTGCGGTATCAATTTGTAGCCCGCTCCTGCTAAGTACCGATTGCAGAAAAAGCATACTATTGGGCTCATCCTCAACAATAAGCACACGCTTACCCGAAACATCTACCACCTGTTTTACAGGTAGCGCCTCTACAGCGGGTTCTGCTGGTAGCGCCTTAGAGCTAACTAGAGGAATAGTAAAGTAGAAGGTTGAGCCCTTCCCCAGCTGCGACTCCACCCATATTTCGCCCCGCATAAGCTCCACAATCGATTTTGATATGGCCAAGCCTAACCCCGTACCTCCATACTCCCGTGTTGTAGAGTCGTCGGCTTGCCTAAATCGCTCAAAAATAACCTTATGCTTATCGGGCGACAGGCCAATACCCGTATCGCGAACAAAAAAGCGAAGCATTGACCTATCAGCTTGCAGCGAGTAGCCAATCTCTACATACCCCTGATGGGTAAACTTTACTGCATTGCCAACCAGATTGTTAAGCACCTGACGGAGCCTAACCTCGTCTGCAACAATAAAGGCATCCTGATCGGGTAGCGACATTGATAGCCTAACGCTCAAATGCTTCTCCTCGCGTTGGCCGGATTTAGTGTAGAAGAACGAATGCACCTCGTTAAGCAGCTTATTCAGGTTTATGCGCTCGGGGTGTATTTTAATTTGCCCTGCATCCAGCTTTGAGATGTCAATAATATCGTTGATAATTGTTAGCAGATGATCGGCGCTATTACAAATAATATCAAGCACATTCCTGTACTCCAATTCAGAAACGGTATAGTCTTTCAGGTACTTAGAGAAGCCAATAATACCATTAAGCGGGGTTCTAATTTCGTGGCTCATGTTAGCTAGGAACGCCGATTTTAGCCTATCCGACTCCTCGGCCTTATTCTTTGCCACTCTAAGCTCTACTTCGTACCGCTTACGCTCCGATATATCGTGCCCAATTCCAAGTATTCCAAAATCTTTTCCTGTTGATGATAAGAGCCTTGTTTTAACCACCTGTAGCGTGTGCTTTTTGCCATCAACAAAGGTAATTGGCTCCTCGGAGAAAATGGGCTCAGGGCTGCGCCTTGCCCACTCATCGCTAGCGGCACAAATGGCAACCTCTTCTTGGGTCAGGGAAACCGCATTGGGATTACCATTCCACCCAATTGCATCAGCAAAGTACCTGTTTATAACTGGATATGTTCCATCGGGTGCAGCTATCCAAATGCCAATTGGCGCATTGTTAACTATAAGATCAAGGAGGTTGCGGTGCTCAATAAGCTGCTGCTCTGCTTCTTCCTGCTTGGTTACATCAAAAACAAAGGCCTCAATGGCCATTTGGTCGCCCTCGGTGGGTGCACCAATACCCATTTCCTCAACCCATCGCACACCACCGTCCTTGGTAAAGATCCTGTAACGAAGCTGGAAACGGCTATTCTGCGATATGGCCTCACTCCTCTCCCTTATTACTCTGGTTAAATCGGCCGGATGAATAATGCTTGAGATGCTCACCTTTCCCGAGATTAGCTCATCGGGGGTATAGCCCGTTAGGGCAAGCGCACCATCGCTAACAAATTCGAGCGGATTAAAGTGCCGCATACGGCCTTTGTATGCCATACCGGGCAGGTTGCCCAAAAGCGTGGCCAGCTTACGCTGCGACTCCTTTAGCTCTAGCTCCGCTTTTTTACGCGGAGTAATATCTTTAATTGCGCTAATAAGCCTAATAATTCGCCCACTCTCGTCCAGCTCGGGGTAAACGGTATTATTTATCCAAATCATGTTGCCCGACTTTGCAATAACCCTAAACTCTGGGGAAACCTTTTTCCCATCCATTATCTGCTTAATATGGCTGTAGTAATAGGCTTTATCGTCGGGATGCACAATTTGCCCCCACTTATCAAAGGAGTCGATATCGCTAAGCGAATAGCCAAGCGTTTTTAGAATGGAGTCGTTGGTCCACTCGCGCTTAAAGCTCCCATCGGGGTTAAAAACTAGGCTCGATGCGGCATCGGTAGTAAGGCCCGATAGAACCCGGAACATCTTTTCGCTAATGCGTAGCGACTCCTCGGAGTTCTTGCGCTCACTAATATCCTCAACAATGCCAATGCCGCCGTTAACGTTGCCCTCGTTATCGAACACGGGAACTGTTTTTAGGGTGAGCCATCCCTGCATGGTGGAGTTTGTAGCCTTATATAGCCCCTCAAACATGGATGCCTCCCCCTCAAGGCTACACTTTATGGCATTAACTACCCGCTCATCGTTAAGGCTAAATAGGTTTAGGCGCTCCAGCACTTTTGCTGAGAGCTGTAGCGTTTGGGCAAACATTCTATTATACTCAATAATAACCCCATTGGAGTCATAGCGAAAAATCCCTATGGGAGCCTGCTCAAAGAGTAAGCGGTACATTTGGCGGCTCTCCAAGGTTTCGGACTCGAACCGTTTTTGAGCCGTAATATCTCGCGAAACGCCATATAACCCAATTATGGATCCGCTAGCATCCCGCAAAAAGGTACAGGTTATTCTGCTCCAGAATAGCGACCCATTTTTGTGGTAGTGCTCATAATCAAAGGAGAAGGAGTAATTCCTAAAGGCATAGGCTGCGTCACTTGCAATGGCATAGTTCTCGTCAACCAGCCCTTTAATCCTATTGGCCGTGCTATTACCAACTCTTTTGCGAAAAGGAATTGCCGTTATCTCCTCAACGCTATAGCCTAAATGCTGCTTAACAGCCTCGCTAGCGTAGAGGACGTTAAAGTCAAAATCCAGAATCCAAACCAAATCATCAATAACTTCCTGATTATCGGGAATGAATCCCCGCTTGTTCTGGCTAAGTAATTGCGCTAAATCCTCATTTGCCTCGGTAATAATCCACTCCAAAACCTCCGTGTTTACCTTTGATACACGAAGCAGAACGTGCGCGGCAAAAGGCAGCATGGCTGAGCGCATAAAAAGCGCGTTGAACGACTGCGCCTCTCCCCGCTTTGCCGCCTCTACCTTTCTGCTAAGGAGAGTTTCAGAAACCGTATCGTTGGGCTGAACAAAGGGCATTAAGCGGTGAAGAGACGAGCCAATAAGCTCCACCTCATCAATAGCAAAGTAGGTGTATGCCACCGCCGAAGCCCATAGAATTGTATCGCGCGTGTAGAGCACCGCCATTGGCAACCCATTTATATAGTCAACAACCGACGTGTCGCTCCCCAGAAAAGAGGCCACATTAGCAGGAGCGCTACTTGCTCCCTCCTTGCGGTTCTGTTGCTCGGATTGGGTTGTCATAACAGCTTAAATTAGCAATAGACCAATATACCACTGCTTTTGCGAATACCCTGTAGTATTATGATCCAGAATGATAAACAATTAGTAAAAATTGACACGAGCCTACCTTTATTACACCAACACCTATGGGAGCATTCCGAATAGATATAAATATATGAAAACACGGGTGAACGGCTACTAATGTTTGGCATAATTTTGAGAAACAGAAAACCGATGCTGGTTAGCTGTGAATACGACTATAAACCAGAACTTTAAAAAAATATTATTGACGGGGAGTGGATTCCCGACTCTGAGAATAACCTTTACGAGGAAAACGAGCACAAATCCCTTAATTCCATTGTTTGGATAGAATAGTTAACTCACTACTTTTGCTATGGATAAACAACTTGGCAAAACAACGGATAACAAATTTTTAAGAGGCCTGCACTTTGGCATAAAATAGCAGCCCTAAAGGAAACTAACTAGAGTCCAGAACTAAAGGAAGAACAAATGATAAGCATTCATTTTGATAAAGCAGACGGTATGATAACCATTGTATCTAAAGGGGAAATAAGCTTTGAGGAAATGCTTGGAGCCCCCGATATACTTACAAGAGAAAATCTACCCAAAAACCTAAAAATACTTGAGGATGCTAGCGAAGCGGAGCCAAACTTTTACGACGAAAGAATTCCCGAGATAATCCAGAATCTAATAACCCAAAGCGCCCACCTAAACTCGGTAAAGCATGCTGTAATACAGAGAACACCAATAAACACTGCCATTAGTATGATGGCAGAACGAGAGCTTCGCGAATCGCACTACCATTTAAAAACATTTTTTTCCAGAGCTGCTGCGTTAAGATGGCTCAACAGCGAAGAACTTTAGAGATACTCTTATTATAAAGCTAAATTCTATAAAAGCACACTCAAAAATCCCGAAGTAGCGCCATAAAAAAAGCGAAGCCTTAGCTTCGCTTTATATTTATTTAAACAGCAGCCAATTAGATACGCTGGAACATATCGGTAAACGGCCTACGTACCTTTGCAGCGTGCTGCAACTCGTCCTTATCGGAACGGTAACCTATGGTAGCTATAACGGCAGCCGATAGACCTTGCTCCTTTAGCCCAAGAATCTCGTTGTACTGCTCAACATCAAACCCTTCCATAGGGCATGCATCTACCCTAAGCTCTGCGGCTGCGGCTAAAAGCGTACCCAAGGCAATATAGGTTTGGCGGGCAGTCCAATTGGCTAACGCATCGGCTGGACGAGAGAGTAAGGCGGACTTCATCATATCGCCATAACCGCTTAAATTGGCAACTGCAATGCCACGTGTACTGGCAATACGCTGTAAATACTCATTGATATGCTCCTCTTTTACATCAACATAGTTACAAAAAACGATAAGCTGCGAAGCATCGGTAATTTGGGGCTGATTCCACGATACGGCCTTTAGCTTTTCTCGTATCTCGGGGTTCTCAACTACCAAAACCTTATAGAGCTGTAGTCCATACGATGAAGCGGAATACCTAACCGATTCGAGTATGCTATTCAAATCGCTCTCGCTAACCTTCTTCTCTTTGTCGAAAACCTTTGTGGCGTAGCGCCACTTTAAATCATCTATTATTCTCATTGTACTATTTATTTAATTGCATTGGCACTTCCATTAGCAACACCTTTGCTGGGGTTGTTGCCTTTACGTTAATATCAGTGGTATCAGTAACACCTAAACCATCCCTTGTGTTTAGCTCTATGTTGTTAATATTTAAACTTCCTTCAATAACAAACAAGTAAACACCATTGCCAGAACGATTTAAAGTGTACTTATCGGTTGCTCCTGAGTCGAAATGAGCCATGCTAAACCACGCATCCTGATTAATCCAAACACCTTGTTCGCTCTTGTTAGGTGATAGTATTTGGTAAAATCTATTTGGAACCGCGACATCCCTAATGGAGATTTGATCGTAGCGTGGCGCAAGGTTTCGCTCACGAGGGAAAAGCCATATCTGCAAAAAGTGCGTTTCCTTGTCGTTATTAGGATTGTACTCGCTATGAAAAACGCCTGTACCTGCGCTCATAACCTGAATATCGCCCTCGCGAATAACCGATTTGTTACCCATGCTATCCTGATGCTCAAGGTCGCCCTGTAGTGGGATGGATACAATCTCCATGTTATCGTGCGGATGCTTGCCAAAGCCCATGCCAGGAGCCACAATATCGTCGTTAAGCACGCGCAGCGCACCAAAGTTCATCCTGTCTGGGTTGTGGTAACCTGCAAAGCTAAAAGTATGGTGCGTGTTTAGCCATCCATGATCGGCATGCCCACGTGTTTCGGCTCTGTGTAGTATTGTATTCATAAACTCCTCCTTTATTTTTAGGTAGATATTTTGCCCACATCAATAAACGGCTAAAATCTCTGAGACAAAAGTACAGCCAATATAGGCTGTAGAAAATATGAGAATGCGGAGAGGAATTATGAAAATCAGACCTAGCGCGATTTTCTAAATGCGGCTGGCGATGTTCCCGTTTGCTTTTTAAAGAATAGGTTAAAGTTGGCTGGCTCGGTAAAGCCCAAGTCGTACCCAATCTCCTTAACCGACATATCAGTAAAAAAGAGGTTCCGCTTAGCTGCAATAATTAGCTTGGACTGCAGGTACTCCTTTGCCGTTTTACCAACCAACGATTTAACGGTACGGTTAAGGTAATCGGGGGTAATGCTCATTGCCCTAGCATAATCGGATGTTGCGTGCCACTGCCTAATATTCTGCTCAACCAAATCGCGAAAGCGCTTAAGCACAGAGAAGCCAGCCTCCTGGCTATGCGGACTATCAAAGGAAAGGGAGCATGAACCATTGCAAGTGATTAAAAACAGCTTTAGCAACGAGGCCACTGCTTGCTCCTTAAACTTCTGGGTTGAGCTGTGGTAGCGCTCCATTTGCACGCAGTACTCAACTAGCTGGGCAAACTGGTTGGCAGTTAGCTTAAGGGGAGGCGAACTGCTAAAATCCTGAAACAGGTTAAGATCGGCAAAAAAGCAATCGGGAATACTGTTCTCCGTAAGGAAATGATCGCTAAATCTAAGCCTATACCCCTGTGGTTGCTGGCCGCAGAGCAAATGGTGCTCCTGTCCTGGGCTTATAAAGAAAACCATTGAATTACCCAGCTCATACTCAACAAAATCTACTGCATACTTCCCTTGTCCCTGCTCAATTACCAGTATTGTGTAATAGCCGTGGGAATGGGGTTTTGCTGCATCGCCAGTATGCAACCGGTTAAGCTTATTTAGGGAGAATATACTAAATGATGGGCTACTTGTCATTGCTAACTATTTAACCGTAGTAACACAAAAACGTAGAGTATGTTGATTGTAGGTCTTTGCTAAAAGCTACTTGCGAACTACTACTAAGGAACGATGAAAGGTTAGCAAAAAAAAGACCCCGTTGCTATAACGAGGTCTCTTTTTTAACTTATGGCTAGCTAGTTAACTACAATTAGCTGGGAATAGGTACGTTTTAAAGTAATCACCCTAAGGATGTATGCACCCTTCTTAAGCTCACGTACAGAGATTCCATTGGCTTGAGATGAGCTGCTAAACTCAACGCTTAAAACTTTTGCGCCAGTTGTGCTAACAATCTCAACCAAACCGCTAGGGTCACCTTCCTCGTCTAACTTAAAGAAGATTCTATCGCTTGCTGGGTTAGGATAAACAGAGAGCTTGGTAACACGGGTCTCAAATATGCCAGTTTCAACAACATTATTCAAGTTAACCGTAATGGTAGTTTCGCCGTCGTTTGATCCATCAGAAACGCTCACGGTTAGCGTAAACAAAGGAGCTGTTTCATAATCAAGAGCGGTACTACTATTTACCGTTAGCTCACCTGTCTCAGAGTTAATGGCAAACGCATCGGCTGTATTCCCCGCGGTTATAGAGAATGCAAGGGCGTTTAGCGTACCATCGGCATCGGTAGCGGTAACGGTTCCCACAACGGTACCGTTGGCGCTGTTCTCGTCCAGAGCAAAGGTTGCTGGGGTTACAACAGGAGCGTTGTCGTTAAGGTTATTTAAGTTGATGGCAACCGTAGCATCAGCAGAATAGAATCCGTCCGAAACCAGAACCGTTAGCGTAAAGAGTTCTACCGTTTCAAAATCTAACGCATTGCTACTGCCAACCGTTAGCTCGCCCGTCTCAGAGTTAATGGCAAACGCATTGGCTGTATTCCCCGCGGTTATTGAGTATGCCAAAGCGTTTAGCGTACCATCGGCATCGGTGGCGTTAATGGTTCCCACAACGGTTCCGTTGGCGCTATTCTCGTCCAGAGCAAAGGTTGCTGGGGTTACTACTGGTGTATTGTCGTTTACGTTATTCAGGTTGATGGTTACTGTGGCATCTGCAGCATTGGTGCCGTCGGATACCTGAACCGTTAGCGCAAAAGACTCTGCCGTTTCAAAATCTAACGCATCGCTACTGTTAACAGTTAGCTCGCCTGTTGTTTCGTTAATGGCAAAGCCACCAGCTGTATTACCAGCAGTAATTGTGTATGCCAGAGCGTTTAACGAGCCATCGGCATCGGTGGCAACTACAGTACCCACAACGGTTGCGTTGGCGCTGTTCTCATCCAAAGCAAAGGTTGCTGGGGTTACAACAGGAGCGTTGTCGTTAAGGTTATTTAAGTTGATGGTAACCGTAGCATCCGAAGAGTTTGTGCCATCAGTTGCTTGTACGGTTAGTACAAAAGCGGCTGACGTTTCAAAATCTAACGCATTGCTGCTACTAACCGTTAGCTCGCCCGTCTCAGGGTCAATGGCAAACGCATCGGCTGTATTCCCCGCGGTTATAGAGAATGCGAGGGCGTTTAGCGTACCATCGGGGTCGGTGGCGGTAACGGTTCCCACAACGGTTCCGTTGGCGCTGTTCTCGTCCAGAGCAAAGGTTGCTGGGGTTACAACAGGAGCGTTGTCGTTAAGGTTATTTAGGTTAACGGTTACTTCACCATCTGCTGTATGAACACCATCAGACACCTGGATGGTTAGGGTAAATGAAGGAACTGTCTCATAATCAAGCACTGACGGTTGAGAAACGGCAATCTCTCCATATGCATTAATAGAGAAGGCATCGGAGGTGTTTCCCGATAGTATTGTCCATCCCTGGAAGTTTGTTCCAACATCGGGATCGGTAGCCAATACAGTTCCAACAAGAGTACCAAAGGCAGAGTTCTCATCAATAGTAAATACCTGAGCTGGAGTTACAGTTGGGCTATCGTCGTTAATACCTGATACTATGATGGTAACATCTTCAGCAGCACTAACATTAACCCCATCCGAGACCGTTAATACAAGTGTGAACGATGAGTTAACCTGAGGATCTAATCCGCTGTTATCAACAACAGTTATCTCACCCGTAGAAGAATTTATGGCAAAGAAACCGCCTTCGTTGCCCGCTGTAATGGTCCATGCTTGGAATACAGTAGGTGTAAGGTCGGCATCGGTTGCGGAAACCGTTCCAATAGTTGTCCCGTTAAGTGACTGCTCTTCTATGTATAGCTTCTGATTAGCAACAATTACTGGAGCCACATCGTTTACATCAATTATGATGACCTGAACGTTTTCTTCTGCACTGGTAAGGCTACCATCACTAACAGTAACTTTAATGTCAACCGACTCTGTTGCCTCTCGGTCAAAATCGCCCGCATCGGCAACGGTTATTAATCCAGTTACTGCATCTATAGCAAAAGCTGGAGTGCCATTACCGTTTGGATCTACATTTTGTGTAATGCTCCAATCGTTAAAGGTTGTTCCCGCATCGGGATCGGTAGCCAGAACATTGCCTACTACTGCTCCAACTGCTAAATTCTCGGCAATGCTAAAGCTTTGCATTGAAGTAATTAGCGGAGCCTCATTCACATTGTTCACTGTAATGGCAAAGGCCTGCTCGTACCACAAATCGCCCTGGTCGGTAGTTCTTATTCTTACGGAGTAGCTGCTCTTAGCCTCAAAATCGGGGCTAACAGTAATTTGCAGCGTGGTGCCGTTGATGCGGAACGATGCGTTGTCGGTATCGCCATCGCCAGACACTAAGCTGTAAGCAACAATTGAAAACGCGTCGGGGTCGGTAGTGGTAAGAGCCCCAACAGTAGTATTGATACTTACATTCTCATCAACATTAAGTTTAGAAAGTGCAATAGCGGTAGGACTCTCATTGATGTTGGTTATGCTAACCGTAAAGGTCTCCTCAACCCATAGCCCACCAGCATCGGTAGCACGAACGCGCACGCTGTAGCTGCTTTTGGCCTCAAAGTCGGGACTGCTGGTTATGCGAAGGTTGGCGCCATCAATATTAAACGATGCATTATCGGTATCGCCATCGCCTGCCACAAGGGTATAGGTAAAGGTGTCGCCAGCATCGGGATCGGTTGTTGCAAGGGTACCTATAACAGAATTCTCTGCCACATTCTCGTTTACGGAGTTGCCAGTAAGCGAAATGGCGCTGGGCTCCTCGTTAACGTTGTTAACATTTATGGTTATAGCCTTTTCAATGGTTAAGCTGCCCATATCTGCTGATTGCACCCTTATGCTATAGCTAGACTTCACCTCGAAATCGGGACTTGAGTTAATTTGCAAATCGTTACCAACAATGGTAAACGCGGCGTTGTCGGTATCGCCATCGCCAGCAATTAGAGCGTAAGTAAAGGCTTCGCCAGCATCGGAATCGGTGGTACTAAATGTTCCAACAACTGTGCTACCTGCAACATTTTCATCAACAGTTACTGCTGATAGGGAAATGTTGGTTGGCGCCTCGTTAACATCGGTAATGCTAATGGTGAAAACCTTCTCTAGGTAAAGGCTAGCCTTGTCGGTGGCACGAATCCTTACGCTGTAGCTATTTTTTACCTCAAAGTTGGGACTATCATTTATGCTTAGCACATCACCCGTAATGGTGAACGATGCGTTATCGGTACTACCCGCTCCCGCTACAAGAATAAAGGTTGATGTTTCGTTAGCATCAGCATCCACAGCGGTTAGCGTACCTAAAGTGCTGCCTGCAGCAGCATTCTCGGCAATGGTTGTGCTTGAAAGGGTGATGTTGGTTGGCGCCTCGTTCAAATCGGTTATGGTAATGGTAAACGATTTCTCGTACCACAAACTGCCCTGGTCGGTAGAGCGAACCCGAACGCTGTAGCTGCTCTTTACCTCGTAATCGGGGCTGCTGCTAATGCGCAGGCTAGAACCGCTGATGTTAAACGACGCATTATCGGTGCTACCATCTCCTGCAACCAGCGTATAGATGAAGGTGTTGCCCGCATCGGGATCGGTAGTGCTTAGCGACCCAACAATGGTATTAGCCACAGCGTTCTCCTCTAACGAGGTTGGAGAGAGGGAGATATCGGTTGGGGCAGAGTTTGGAGTTAATGTAACAAAACTTACCTCCGAACCATATGATGTACCCGCAGTGTTAGTTGCATAAGCCCTTACATAATAAGTTGTACCAGGGTTTAATGCTGTAATTGCTGCGGTAAATACTCCTGTTGTAGTGGCAGTTCCATTATTAACAACGCTATTTGAAGTTGTTGGATTTGGTGAAGTACTCCAGCATACCCCATAAGCAGTTGGGTTTGATGATCCCAATGATGTAATATTACCATTTCCCGTAGCGGTAGTTGTTCCTATACCCGTTACCGCTTGCGTGGTAACGGTTGGTGCAACTGTTTCCACGTACTCATTAACAGAAATGACATTTTCTATTCCATTGCCTCCTTCTGCTATAGGAATAGCATACTCATCACCTGTTGTTCCAGTCCCGTTTCCTGGCCCCCAGTTTGAAAGACCTACTCTCCCTATTAAATGAGGAGAAGGATATAGTTCATCCACATCACCTAATACTGCACCCTGACAATTACCATAGAAATAGGCATCATCATCATCAATTAAATTATTATCCAAGTTCCAATAAAATGTTCCTCCATATTCATCACAATAGAGGTAATAATTCTGAGACTCATGTTTCCAGTACTCTAAACCAGCTGAACCAGATGTCCCAGCCTGTTTTACGTAGATACCATTTGCAGGCGTAGGATTTACCACACCTAAAACCTGTATTTTTTGTGGAGTAGCTGCGTTTGCTCCACCCCATATGGAAGCTGCAATAAAAAGCAGTAACCATCTGAAATTTAATAAGTAATAATTTCTCATACTCATATTTTTATATTAAACACATAAATACGGATTCTTCCAGCCCGAAACACATTGGGTGTGAATATCCATAAAGGCTGAATTTGTGTACTGTAAGGCAGTACCCTGATCGATCACCAATTTTGATGCTCTATTATGTTTAACCGTTATTTTCTCTATATCAATGGCAGGAGGTGTGGCATTAATGCTATGATTAAAGTCTCGTACACCCCTAGGGCCATCTACGTAAGCTGAGCTAACGGACTTTATAATCTCCACCCTATCGCCCCTTTGCAGAACTGGCATCAGCATTGTAAACAGCAATCCCATTTCGTAACCCATAACCGAAAACTCAGTAGGCTTTCGCCCAATGGCTATTTGGTAGGCATTTTTAAACTGTAGGTTCTTATCGTGAGCAGAATGGTAATCCCATCCCGAAGCAGAAAAAGAGGTAATATTTAGCCCCTCGATAGCACAAAGAATTTCTTCCGTTGCCATATGAGGGGTTATAACTAGAGGTATTTGGGTATGGAGCCCCATCTTTTTGTAGCATGCAAAGAACTCATGGGCTTCCGCACCACAGAATAGGGCATGCAAATAATTGACACCGCTACGCTCTATCTTTTCAAAAAAGGGCATCAATGCCCCTTCAATACTTGGCTCCTGCGGATTAAAGGGTAGCACATGCATATCAATCTCCTCAGCACCAGAGGACAGTGCCCCTTGGCAAAAAGCGCTGTGCATATGGTAACCAGCCTCATATACCGACATAAGCAATGCCCCTTTGCCCGAAAAGTGGCGCTGCGCCCACACCCCAAGGGCATACTCCAATTGCCATGTTTGAAGACTATTGAAAAAGATCCCCTTTGACATACTGGTTAATGGAGGTAAGTATTCCCCCGAATCAAAGAAAAAGGCTAGTTTACGCTGCCGCTCTAGCATTGGAGCAATTTCCTCTATAAGTTTATAGCTTACAATGCCCGATACAATATGGACATTGTGAAACATAACAAGTTTGTTTATGGCAACCTTAACCAGCTCTATGCCTCCCTTATCAACATACTCGGGTACAAACTGGAATAGGGCTCGGTACGGCTCGGGTATGGCAGAGTAAAAGCCGTCAATAATGTCCTTCGACATTGAAGGTGAAATAGATGAGTACGGAACTAGAAATCCTATTTTAATGGTTGGTGTCATTCTTTTACAAAAAGTTCAGCTGGTTGATTGCTCAACCAGCTGGATAACATTAATTATGGACGCGATGGATAATACCCTTGGGTAGCAATGCAATAGTTAAGCACTAAGTAGGGCTGCATATTCATATGTCCCTGGCCTGCACCTGCATTACCAACAGCAACGGTACCCTCACTTGAGCCAGCGGTATTTAAAGCTACATCGGGAGTTGTATTGTTATATATCATCCCATTAGAGGAGGCAGCAAGTGTATTTGATCTTCCCGATGGAGCAGCATAAGCTCCAGCTGCTGCACTTGCCTTAATTGTTACAGAAGTTCCTGTAAATGCTGCGGCGTGCGAGTGAATAGGCATCTGATTTTCGGTCAATACAACAGATTCAAAACCGCTCTTCTCCGAAAAAGATCTAGGGGTTAAACCCGTTCCAGTTCCTTGTCCTACAGCAACACGACCACGTAAATCGGGCAAACCAAAATTATTTCTACCATCTCCTCCAAAATTAGTTCCCAGCAAGGAGTACAGTGCCGTATTTTGCTGGACAGCGATTAGAGAACCATCGCAATACGCCCAACCTTGAGGCGCCCAGTTGAACCCGAACAAACAAATTTGCGCAATAAAAGGTTCCATGTTCTAACTCTTTTAATTAGTTAATAATTAACCTATATAATCTAAAACTTTAGATTCAATAACTGATTTTTCGGACTGGTTATACCAAAACTCTATGGTTCTTGGCTCATAGCCATCCCTTATTTCATAATACTTTAAGGGTGTATTTAGGCTGCAATCCTTAAAGCCCAAAACCTCATCATTATAAACCCTTATTGTAGTACATAACAATACATCGTGAGGCGATTTTAGAGGATGAGGAATGGAAATAGTCCCTCTAAACGTTGAACTATCTAAGTTCTTCTTATCTACCCTAAATATTTCGCCTAAATAAGATATGGCACCACCCTCATCTATGAGCTGGTCGCCATCCCATGTTCCCCGCTTATAAAGTTGAGCATCAATGGTAATCTGCTCCGGAATAAAAAGCGCACTGGGACTACACTGGGGTATTAGATTCTGCATAATGGCAACCTGTGGTTCGTTATGCAAGCAGCACTGCATGGTTTCCGATATCACCACATCGTATAGCTTGGCAACGGTAAAGGTTGCAGCATCGCATACATAGTAATGCTCCACAAAAGTGGTTAAACCAAAGTGCTCTACAACCCTTTTGGCCGCTTGCATGGATATGGGGTTAATCTCAATAAAATCAACCTTAACTAGCTCCGATGAGTACAATGGCAGCAAGGGTGTAACAAGGGTTGCGTAGGGGCCTGTGCCTGCATAAAGTATTCGAATGGGCTTGCCGTTTTTTTCTGCCAGTTTAAAGTCTATTGCCTTTTTTATGCCCCTTAAAAAGATGGCGGTTCGCTTCATTTCCAAAAGGCAATGGGCTGCGTATGATGAGGAAAGGGCCTTGCCCGAGGGAAGAAAGATATCGTTGGAATTGTAATTCTCTATATCAACCTGAGTGATCTCTTTGAACAAATCGTACAATTGCTGAACGGATTCCTTCATTTCTAAGTAATCTTCACCACAGTTCAATATTTTATATGCCAAATTTGATAGTACTTCTAACATAATTCTACATCATATTCATTATAAATAAACTATAGTAAAGTTATACTTTTTCAATTTACGCCTATGCGTTTTTATGTTAATTATTTACACAAGTAAGTGTATTTTCGTAAGGCTGCTAAAAATTTGCTCATCTTTACACATTAATGCCATAACCACCGCTAAATGGAGTGTTTTGAAACTCGGCAAATCTAATATTGGTCTAAAAAGTTACCCCTCTCAGGCTCTCAATCGAAGGATTATACTATATTGCTGCATACAAAACAGGTGAACTTATGCTAAAGGTTGAGTATAACCCACAACGAGAGCTAGTTGTGGTAACAACAAGCGGAACGGTTACTTTTGAGGAGCTAATTAAGGGGACAGATATTTTGAACAGGGAGGATTTACCACTTGACCTTAAGGCCATTGACGATGCCACCAACATTAACTACGACATTGATGTTGACCAAATTCCCTTTATTATTGGCAATATACTTAACAAGATATCGCGCTTTAACTCGGTAAAGCACGCCATTGTACATGCTGCACCCATTAATACCGCTTACAGCCTTATGGCCGAGACCGAAATTAAGAACTCAAACTATCACCTTAAAACCTTCTCAACCCGCGAGGCTGCGCTTAAGTGGCTTGGAGTAAATCCCGACGAGGACACTGAGAAGTAATCCATTAACAAACCGCCCCACGCTTACTGTGGGGCGGTTTGTTTTAGTACACGCCGCGAGCTATTGCGGCAATATTATCGGATTTGCCCATGGTGTAAAAGTGAATGGATGGTACGCCTGCGCTGCGTAATTCCTTGGCCTGAGCAATGGCCCACTCAATACCAACCTGCCTAACCTGTGCATTGCTTTGGCACCGCTCAACCTCGGTTACCAGCTCACTGGGTAGCTGCACTGCAAAGGTTTTGGGCAGCATGCTTAGGTGCTCCTTTACGGAAAGGGGCTTTATGCCCGGAATAATGGGCACGGTAATACCGGCTTGCCTACAGCTATCAACAAACCTAAAGTAGGCCTTATTATCAAAGAACATCTGGGTAACGATGTACTGCGCGCCAGCATCAACCTTAGCCTTAAGGTGCTGTAGGTCGTGCTGCGGATTGGGCGACTCGGCATGCTTTTCGGGGTAGCCAGCCACTCCAATGCAGAAGCGAGTTGGGGTGCGCACCTCTAGCGCCTCGTCAAGGTAGTGCCCTTTATTTAGGTCGGCAACCTGTTGCACTAGCTCAATGGCGTGGGTATGGCCATCCTGTTTGGGGGTAAAGCGCCCGGTTATCTTATCGGCATCACCACGAATGGCCAGCACGTTTTCTATACCCAGAAAATCTAGGTCGATAAGCGCATCCTCGGTTTCCCAACGGTTAAAGCCGCCGCATACAAGGTGTGGCACCACATCAATCCCATAGCGGGTTTGTATTGCTGCCGATATGCCCACCGTTCCCGGACGGCGGCGTAGTATGCGGGGCACGGTACGGCCAGCCTCATCGGTGCGGTAAACCACCTCTTCCCTATGGTAGGTAACGTTTATGTATGCTGGGCTGAACTCCAGCAACGGATTGATAGCATCGAAAATGGTTTCCAGATTATGTCCCTTTATGGGAGGCAGCAACTCAAAGGAGAAAAGGGTTGATTGTGCCCTCTCTATATGGTCAATTATGGTCATGTTTACTGGTTGTTTAGCAGGGTTAGCACTTCGGTTACTGATGTGTTCCAGCGCGCAGCGTAGCTCTCTAGTTGGTCGGGTTGTACCGGCCCCACGCCAAAGTACTGCGCCTTAGGATTGACCAGCATAAAGCCCGCCACCGATGAGGCCGGATTCATGGCCAAGCTCTCGGTTAGCGTTATGCCCGTTTGCTGGGTGGCATCTAGCAGCTGGAAAATGGTACGGCGCAACCGGTGGTCGGGGCAGGTTGGGTAGCCCGGCGCTGGGCGAATGCCCACATAGCGCCCACGCAGCATATCATCAACGGTTAGCTGCTCATTGGCAGCATAGCCCCAAATATCGGTGCGCACCTTATGGTGTAGCCGTTCGGCAAAGGCTTCGGCTAGCCTATCGGTTAGTACCTTTAGCATCAGCTTGTGGTACTCGTTGCCCTTTGCGCCAAGCGAGTCGGCCAGCGCATCGGCACCAATGCCGGCTGTTACGGCAAACAGCGCCACATAATCGGTAACCCCGTGGCTAAGCGGCGCCACAAAATCGGCAAGAGAGGCGTTAGCTGCCCCCTCCCCTTTGCGCTGCTGGTTGCGCAGCTGTGGTAGCACGGCCAGCACGCGGGTACGCTCTGGCGAATCGAAAAGGATAATATCATCGCCCTGCGAGCAGGCTGGAAAAACCTGCACCACACCATTGGCGCAAATCTGCTTCTGCTCATCAATCTGCAAAAGCATCATCTTTGCATCGGAATAAATGGATTTGGCCTCTTCGCCCTTTTGTGGGTGCGAGAATATGGCGGGGAACCGCCCCGGAATGCCCCAAGTATGAAAGAACTCGGTCCAGTTTATATATCGTTCCAAATCGGTTAGCGGGTAATTGGCAAAGGTGCACAGCTCCGATACCTTAGGCTTAGCAGGCTTATAGCTGGCCCAATCTACCCTAAATGGGTTACGCTGCGCCTCGAAATAGGAGATAAAACCAGAATCGCTTTGCGCTGTAACTCCCGTTTCCTTTTTTTCCTCTTGATGATGAAGAGGCTGGCTGCTGCTTACGCTGCGAGCTAGTTCTAGCGCTGCAATGGCCGCCTGTGAAGCATCGGAGGTGTAAACAACCCTACCGTTATAGATGGGCTTAAGGCGCTGCGCCACGTACTGTTCCGATGTGGCAGCGCCACCAATAAGCAGCGGGATGCTTATGCCTGCGGCATTAAGCTCCTGCGCCACATGCTCCATCTGCGCCAGCGATGGGCTAATAAGCCCGCTTACGCCAACAATGCTGGCTCCCTCGCGCTTAACAGCAGCAACAATATCCTCGGCAGGAACCATCACTCCCAAATCCACAACTCGGAACCCATTGCACGAGAGCACAACCGATACGATGTTCTTCCCAATATCGTGCACATCGCCCTTAACCGTTGCCAGCACCACTGTGCCTGCGCTGTAGCCAGCAGCAGAGGTTGAATCATCAAAGTATGGCTCAAGCACATTAACGGCAACCTTCATGGCGCGGGCACTCTTTACCACCTGCGACAGGAATAGCTCCCCCGCATTAAAGCGCTGTCCCACGCGCTTCATGGCGCTCATCATGGGCCCTTCAACAACACCAATGGCGCTGCCCTGCTCCAGAAGTACCTTTGATACATCGCTGGTAAGGTGAGCCACCTCGCCGTGCTCAATGGCGTACTCCAAGCGCTGGCGCGGAGCCAAATCCTCCCACTGGTTGTGCTTTACCTGCGCCTCAACCTTTGTACCTAGCTGCTTTGAGTGGGCAATAAGCCTCTCTGTAGCATCGGAACGGCGGTTTAGAATCAAATCCTCGCAAAGTTCACGTAGGGTGATATCAACATCAGTGATTGAGGGAAGCGTTTCGGGATTGATGATGGCCATGCTAAGACCAGCCTCCGTTGCGTGGTGCAGAAATACTGCGTGCAGCGCCTCGCGTAGGTGATTATTGCCCCTAAAGGCAAAGGATAGGTTGCTAACGCCACCGCTAATTAGCGCTCCAGGGCATTCCTGACTAATGATACGGCACGACTCAATAAAGCTTAGCACATAGCTGGCATGTTCGGCCATGCCCGTTCCTACGGTGAGCACATTGGGGTCGAAAATTATTTCGTGGGGAAGATACCCTGCCCCATTGGTAAGCAGCTGATAGCTACGCTGAGCGATGGAAACCCTACGCTCAGTGGTAACGGCCTGTCCCTGCTCATCGGCAAGCATAACTATTACAGCCGCACCGTAGCGCTTAATCAGCTTGGCACGCTCAATAAAGGCCGCATCACCATCGCGCAGGGAAATGGAGTTAACCACGCTACGCCCCTGTAGGCAGCGCAAACCAGTTTCTATGACAGTAAAATCTGACGAGTCCACCATAATGGGAACACGAGCCACATCGGGGTCGGAGCTTAGGTGGCGCAAAAAGTTCTCCATTGCCTCGGGGGCATTGAGCAGCGCATCGTCCATGCACACATCCAGCACCTCGGCACCCGCATCAACCTGAGCACGGGCTATTGAAACGGCAGTATCCCAATCGCCCTGTGCAACCAGCTTGGCAAAGCGGCGCGAGCCCGCTACGTTGGTCTTTTCGCCAACGGCAACAAAGCCAAAGCCCTTTGCGCTTTGCAACGGCTCTAATCCCGCTAGGGTAAAGTGCCCTTTTGCACTGGAACCTGTACCGGGCTTAAAGCGCGAGGCCACATCAGCAATAGCCGCAATATGCGCAGGGGTTGTTCCGCAGCAACCACCCACAATGGCCACCCTGCCGCTCTTTAGGTATCGGCTTATTGTGCTGGCCATTTGCTGTGGCGACTCGTGGTAGCATCCGCACGAATCGGGCAAACCCGCATTGGGATGCACGCTTATGGGAACATTGGCCACCGCCGCCAGCCGCTTAATAAAGGGCTCCAGCTGCTCGGCACCCAAGGCGCAGTTTAGCCCAATGGCTAGCAGCGGAAAATGGTTAAGGCTATGCACAAAGGCCTCTATGGTTTGCCCAGAGAGCAACCGCCCCGAGGAGTCGGATATGGTTCCCGATACAACGGTTGGGATGGTCTCGCCCAGCTCATCGCTCAGCTGCGATATGGCAAAAAGGGCGGCCTTGGCATTTAGCGTATCAAAAACGGTTTCAACAAGCAACAAATCGGCTCCGCCATCAACAAGGCCTTTGGCCTGTGTGTAGTAGGCATCGGCCAGCTGCTGAAAAGTTACCCCGCGGGAACGGGGGTTGGCCACATCATCGGAAAGAGAGGCTAAGCGCCCCGTTGGACCAATGGAACCCGCCACAAAGCGCTGCTGGGTTGGATTGGCGCCCACAAAGGCATCAACAGCCCTGCGGGCAGCCTGTGCTGCGGCGCGGTTAATCTCGTAGGTAAACTCAGCCAGTCCATACTCATCCTGCGATATGGCATTGGCATTAAACGAGTTTGTCTCAACAATATGCGCCCCAGCTTGCAGGTACTGGGTGTGTATATCCTCAATAACCTGCGGGTAGGTTACCGATAGCACATCGTTGTTGCCCTGCAGATTCACGGGGTGGTTGGCAAACCGCTGGCCCTTAAAGTGCTCCTCGGTTAGCCCCTTCTGCTGAATCTGGGTGCCCATGGCGCCATCCAGCACAAGAATCCGCTCCGCAAGTATCTGTTTAAAAAAATCTAGTTTACTCATTATTTCCTCCCGTTCCGTTAGGCTCTACATTTCCAGTAAAGGCAAGGAATACGTTTAGCTTTGGAAGAAGCTCCTTAATGCTTATTAGCGATGATAGCCTTAGCTTACCTATCACCCAAGAATACTCTCGGCTTGAGTACTTCTCGCTTATCTCAGTAAATCCAAACAAATCCAAATCAACAGGGCTGGTGTAACGTAAGTAAACCTCAACCAGCACGTTTGTGGTGTAGGCCAGTGGGCTAAAGTAGCTGCGCTTCTTATACTCGTACCTATAATCGTGGAAACGAGCAGTGATATCGCTAAGTACCGCCGAACCCGTAGGGAAGCCACCTGCGCCCTTACCAAACATGAACTGCTTCTCGTAAAACGCCCCCTCAATAACCACTCCGTTGTACTCTTCCTCAACGTTGTATATATACTCATCGGGCTTAACAAAGGTTGGCATTACAAACAGGGTAAAGCGCTCCTTATTAAGCTTGGCAAGGGTGGCAACCAGCTTTAGCTTCAAACCCTTTTCGCGCGCATAGCGGATATCGGGCTGCCCAAGGTTGGATATGCCATAGTTAAACGCCTGCTGCGGATGCACATAGGTCCCAAAACCATGAACGGTTAGGATGATGAGTTTGTACAGCGCATCGAGCCCTTCCACATCAAACGATGGGTTACTCTCGGCAAAGCCCAGCTCCTGCGCACGCTTAAGCGCATCGGAGTAGTTCTGCCCATCGGTAAAAATGCGCGATAGGATGTAGTTGGTTGAGCCATTTAGAATCCCTTTTATGGAGAGTAGCAAATCGTTATCGTAGTACTCCTCCAGGTTTCTAATTACAGGAATGCTGCCACATGCCGATGCATCGTAAAGTAGCGCCGCTCCTGTTTCCTGCTGTAGCGCAATAAGCTCCTCAAGGTGATGCGCAAGCATGGTTTTGTTTCCAGATACCACGCTTTTGCCCGCCAACAGAGCCGATTTTACTATATGGTAAGCATCGGTAGCATTATCAATGAGCTCCACAATAAGGTTTATCTCCTCGTCGGCAAGAAGCGATTGCGCATCGGTGGTGAATAGCGACTGGGGTAAATCGCGCTCCTTCTCACTATTCTTTATGCACACGCGCTTTATGCGCGCCTTTGTGGTTGGCGATTGCTCAAGCACGTGGTACAAACCGCGTCCAACGGTTCCAAATCCGAATAGGCCAATTACTTGAGTTTCTGAAACACTAGGTGTGTTAACACTTTTCTGGTTTAGGGTAGCTATTGAGGTTTCCATTTAATTTTTCGTTGTGATGATTTAAAAAGCGTACAATAATATCCTCGAGCTGCTTATACTCTAGCAGGAAGCCATCGTGGCCAAAATCCGACTGCAGCTCGGCGTATGTAGCATTGGGCACAAGCGCAGCAATCTGCTTCTGCTCATGCGTTGGGAATAGGATATCGGACTCGATACCAATGGAGAGCGTTGGAGCCTTAATCTGCGCCATAACCTGAGCAATATCGCCCCTGCCCCGTCCCACGTTCTGTGAATCAATTCCCCGCGAAAGGGTTAGGTACGAGTAGGCATCAAAGCGCTTTACCAGCTTCTCGCCCTGATAGGTTTGGTAGGTCTCGGCACGGAAACCGCTAAGAAGGTCGCGGTTATCAACCTGCGTAAGGTCGTAGCTGCGATTCCCCCTGTAACTTAGCAACGCAATGCTGCGTGCAGCAACCAATCCGCGCTGTCCTCCCTGTGGGTTCACCCCATCAAAGGTTGGGTCGGCCAGTAGCGCCAAGCGCTGCGACTGGTTAAAGGCAATAACCCAAGGCGATGCCTTTACGCTGGTAGCAATGGGCACTAGGAACCTAACGGTTCCGGGGTACATTAGCTCCCACTCCAACGCCTGAAATCCGCCTAGCGATGCACCTACCAGCATGTATAGCTGCCCAACACCTAAACTCTGCTTCACGGCCTGATTGGCCTTTACCATATCGCGAATGGTGATAAGCGGAAAATCTAGCAAATAGGGCTTTCCCGTTGCCGGATTAACCGATTGTGGCCCTGTTGTTCCGTAGCACGAGCCCAGCACATTGGTGCTTACCACCACAACGTGCTCGGGGTCGAACAGTTTCCCTGTGCCAATGGCCTCGGGCCACCACTCCGATGGATTGGAGTTGGCAGTTAACCCGTGGCAAATCCACACCACCCGCGAAGCGTTACGCTCAAAGTTACCAATTATGGTACAGCGCACCGTTACGTTTGGCAACTCCTTACCACACTCCAGATTTATTGAACCAATATTGATATCGATAGTCTTCATCTTTTCTTGTTGATTTTGATTAAACACAGAGGCACGGAAAACACCGTTTAAAGTTAAAAGAATGGTTGGAACACTCTTAATTTCAGTACTTAAAATAGCATCATCCGCAAAAAGTAGATGGAGAGGCACAACCTCTAACAGGGTTTAAAACCCTGTCAGAGTCAAATACCGCATCATCGTAAAGCAGTGCCCTCAGCGCGCTCTGTGCCTCCGTGTTTCTAAAGCGCAGCGTCGAAGTCTCTAATAATATCCTCCAGCGCTTCTATACCCACCGATACGCGGATAAGCCCTTCGGTAACCCCGGCGCTCTGCTTGTCGCCATCGGAGAGCTGCTGATGCGTAGTGGCCGAGGGCTGAATTACCAGCGTACGCACATCGCCCACGTTGGCCAAATGCTTAGCCAGCTTAACACCATCAACAAACGCTGTGGCTGCCGCACTCCCGCCCTTTGGCACAAACGATAGCACACCACCAAAACCATTGGTTAGGTAACGTTGCGCGGTTTGGTAGTTGGGATGCGAGGGCAACCCCGCATAGTTAACGCTTTTTACCTTTGGATGATTACTTAGCCACTGCGCCAAGGCAAGCGCGTTTGAGCATATACGCTCGGCACGCAGCGATAGCGTTTCAACGCCATTTAGCAGCAGGAACGCATTAAAGGGGCTTAGGCAAGGCCCCAAATCGCGAAGCCCTTCAACCCTAGCCTTAACAATAAAGGCTACTGCACCAAACTTCTCCCAGAAGTTGAGCCCGTGGTACGATGGGCTTGCTCCGGCAATGTTAGGGAACTTACCGTTGCTCCAGTTAAAGTTGCCCGAATCAACAATAACGCCGCCCAGCGAGTTTCCATGACCGCCTATCCACTTTGTGGCCGACTCAACCACAATGGCTGCTCCATGCGCTATGGGACGGCACAGGTAGCCCGCTGCACCAAAGGTATTATCAACCACCAGCGGAATACCATTGGCATTACCAAGCTTGGCTATGGCTTCAATATCGGGCACAGAGAAGTGTGGGTTCGATATGGTCTCTACGTAAATAGCGCGGGTGTTGGCATCGATAAGCGGAGCCAAATCCTCGGCGCGGTCCGACTTGGCAAAGCGAACCTCAATGCCAAATCGCGATAGCGAATCCTTAAACAGCGTGTGCGTACCGCCGTAAAGGAATGGTGACGAAACGATGTTGTGCCCCCGCTCGGCCAACGTGGCCAGCGCAAGCAGCTGCGCCGATTGCCCTGAGCTAACGGCCAGCGCAGCAACGCCACCCTCTAGCAGGGCTATGCGCTGCTCAAGCACATCAACCGTGGGGTTTCCTAAGCGTGAGTAGATATATCCTTGGGCATCAAGTTCAAAAAGTTTCTGAGCTGTTTCTGAGCTATCAAAAACAAACGACGATGACTGGTAAATGGGTGGCACCGCAGCGCCAGTGGCCGAATCGTGAGTAAATCCACCGTGTACCTGTAGGGTATCAAATTTATGTGTTGTTGACATTTTTATCGATTGAAAAATTACACTTAACTACTGATTTTTACTGGGATAGAGAGTTGTTACTGCACTGAGAGAATTTTTAAAATGGATGTAGCAATTCCCTGGGCGCATGTAAACACAACGCGCTAACTAATAGCAGAATAACCACAAAAAAGGCGGTGATGTGCAGATATACTCCGCCATTGGACGCAAACCATGCGCCAACAGCAATCCCACTAGGGGTTATGGGGGGATGTTAGATGCGCGCTAGCGCATTCGAGGCATTAAGCGGGTAACAGGATAGAATACACGAAACAGCGCCAGTGGCGTGCGTAGTAAATTGGTAGTACCGTTGCAAATGCTGTTCATGACTTTTTGGTTTTTGGTTATAACTCCCTTTTGGGCAGGTTTTAGCACCACACCTAGTGGCAGGTTGCTAGAGCTTCACGGAGCCTGTTCTCTCTGCTCTTCTTTATAATCAAACCATTCATAAGAAGGGTTCGTATTGAGTTGCAAATATATGGGCTTTTTTTAATCTTGCTACCCCTAACTACAAAAAAATGAGATTTTCTTCCATCATATTCGATATGGACGGCGTTATTGT
Organism: Bacteroidales bacterium; assembly: GCA_016931855.1. GTDB lineage: Bacteria > Bacteroidota > Bacteroidia > Bacteroidales > Tenuifilaceae > UBA5206. The sequence goes on along the minus strand of JAFGDZ010000048.1, from coordinate 10,442 downwards.
TGACTCCGAGCCACTACACATGCTAATTGAGCAGCAGCTATTTACAGCGGTTGGTGCACAGGTATCGCACCAGCATCACCTTACCTACTCTGGTGCGGGAACGCAAGCCATGTGGATAGATATTGCGCAGCAATTCAACCTAGACCTTAATATTCCGCTACTGGTTGAGCAGAAGGATTCGCTTATGGTTAACGAAGTGCTACACGGCAATGCAATAAGCCTATTCCCAAATGTTAGGGAAACAATTACTGAACTCGCAAGCAGAGGATACAGGGTGGGGCTGGCCTCATCGTCGCCCAAGCAACTGGTAATGGCCGTGCTTGAGCGCTTCAAACTAACACACCTTTTTAGCACTATAGTTACAGGCTCAGAAGTTAGTGAAGCTAAGCCAAATCCTGAAATTTACCTAAAAGCAGCCCGGCAGCTAAACACACACACCAATAGCTGCCTTGCCATTGAGGATTCCCGAAACGGCATAACCGCCGCCCTTGCGGCCGGCATAACCTGCCTGCACTTTTGCCCTCCCTCTGCCGAAACGCCATTCTCCATTGATGGTGTAACGCAGATTAAGGCGATAGAAGGGGTTTGGGAGTGGGTGTAGAATACTAGTTTATAGTTTTTGGTGGGATGTAAAGAGTTTTGTTGAAGTTAAGATTTCACATTCATCCTTTGCTGTTCGCTTAAAACTTATAGAATCGGATTTAACTCAAAGGCGTACTCGTAACTAATCACCCCTTTGCTCTTTTCATTGCTCTTCCACGCCTCCTCTAAATGGCTGAGCTCAACAATGTGGTTGGTGCTAACCTGCTTAAATGCTGTTGCAACTCGCTGTAAAACGCTAAGTTCAACTTCCGAAAACAAATCGGGGTTAAATGGCCTATCCTTCTTAGCACTGAATTGCTCTCCGGTGTATCCTCCAGGGAACTCTGTTGTGAGAATATCCACCTCGCCATTGTTTGCCATGTACTCAAATAAGCTCTGAAAATTATTGGGAACAGGCCCCATATTAATTGCCTTGTAGCGAGCCCCACTTATGGAGAAGCAGCTTTGCTTAAACATCAAAAAATCGGCATAGAATAGCAACTTGTTCATCTTGGTTTTGTAGGGTTCAAGCTGCTGGGAGAAGTAAACCACCATCTCGGTTAACTTTTCCATGCTAGGATTTCTATAACCAGAGTAAATATCGGCCAAGCGATTGCCCAATAGGTACTCCTCAAAGTTCAAACTAAAAATATTGCGCTTCCTCTCTTCAGCCAACTGCTGTGCTTTATGAATGTACTTGGATTTGGTTTTTCCATCGAGAGTAGAACATAGCTTTAACATCTCAATGAATTGCTTGGGGTCACCAGCCATTTGGATTAGCTTTGCGTTAGCAACACTTGGCATTTCGCCTGCCTCGTACTGACGGTAACTGTTTATCCCAAAACCCAGCACCTCCGACATCTTAGCAGCCGACAACCCATAAATTTCCCTGATTCGGATTATTTCATCGGGAAAGGGAATGTTAAACTTATCGCGGTACTGATTATAAACCTGGTTCATATTTACCTCGTCCTGCTCCGTGGTGGTAAACTGTTCGCCAGTATCTTCACATCTGTAAAAATGAAAAACAACTTCGAATGCTTCCTTTCTGAAATCCATTGGCCTACGCTCTCTGGTCAATGTCATTTCTTTACCTGTAATTGGGCTTTTCATACTGTTCTACTTTAAAGGATAGCTCATTTTGTGTTGAGCCAAGTGAAAGGAAATACAAATAACGCTGCACCCCATTGCCCCCATTGTAATTTTGATGTACACTTCGCGCTTCTTTACTACCTTACCAAAAACCCACATATCGGCACCACCATACAGTTTTTCCTCAAGGGGGCCTTCACTGTAGTCCTTGGCATCTAGGGCATTAAGTATGGCCTTCCGTTCCACAGGTCGGAGCTCCAACTCCACCAGCGCTTGGGTATTCTTACCTCGCTCATCGCGAAAAAGCACATCCCAAATCTTCATTTTCGCCTTGAAGTCCATTAAAAAGGCGGCTACCTCAGCTTCCTTACTCATATACAGATACGGGGCTGCAAATATAGTACATTTTTCATACAAACAACTTTATAGTTGCAATGTATCACATATAAAAATATAACGCAACTTTATAGTTACATTATTGCTTATCAATACAGATTTAGGTTTAATGATATAACTCCTCCAAAATAATTCCCTCTACTCCCCTCCACCAAAAAACTGCTCCAGCGCATGTTTAAGGGCTTGGTCAAAGAAGGGCCAGTCGTGGTTGCCGGGGCACTCATTAAAGGTTGGATTGTGGCCTAAGTCCTGAAGAATGGCGCAGAAGCGCTTATTATCGGGTAGGAACATATCATTATTACCGCAGGCAAGATATAGCTTGGGCGCAGCCGAGGCATGGCAGGCTTTTGCCAGCTCAACAACATCCTCGCTGGGGTGCCAATCTATGTTTTCGCCAAATGCGGCCTGAAAATCCTTATACAAACGCTCACCAAACACCTCCTTAAACCGCTTGGCTCCCTGCGTATAGGCAAGGTCGTCCTTAAGCATTAGGCATGGCGACGAAAAGGCGCCGCAAAAGCCATAGCTGGCTGGTTTTGTTAACGCTGCTTTAAGGGCTCCATATCCCCCCATTGATGCGCCAATTATTGCAGTATTGCAGCTGCTTGGCGATACCCTAAAATGGCTGCTAACAATAGCAGGAAGCTCATTGATTATATACTCTAGGTAATTGGAGCCGTACCGCATGTTTGCGTAGAAGCTGCGCGCTACCTCGGGCATAACAAACAGTGCGCTGTACTGCTTGGCATAGCTGGGAAGCATGGTGTAATCTATCCAATCGCCGCTTCTGCCGCACAGTCCGTGCAAAAGGTAAACAACTTTAAGGGGTTGTTCCGATATGGTATCGGGAGCAACAATTGAGATATTGGTTTCCATCTCCAGAACCTGTGAGAAAAAAACTCCGCGTAAAATCATAACCAAAAATATTTATTGTATAAGAATAACCACTCAATTAATTCAAACTACAGCCCGTTAATTTCGTTTTCTAGCTGCTTTTTCATGCGCTTTAGAGTTGAACCCACAATTAGCCCATGAAAAGGCTTAACGGGAAGAAAATAGAGCCGTCCAAACAGGTTAAGAAACTTTACCGCGGTGGTTATTGAGATTCTTTTTTTCCCCGTGTTACCATCGAGCAGCTCAACCAGTAGTGAAACTCTAAAGGTTAGATGCTTATCGTCATCGCCCATTACGTACTCATTCTCTGTTTTAGCATAAAGCACAAAGAGTCCCAGCCTTTGCCCTACCTCATAGCTTTCGGGGCGCTGTGGCTCCTGCTCATTGGCAAACTGTTTCATGGTTTTAAGTCCAAACACGCCCACAATCCTATCGCGAAGCGACATTAAATGGTCTGCCCACTTGGGACCGCTATTCATGAAAAGGTGTAGAACTTTTGCAACATCAACATGCTGATTGGGGTCGGTAATAACAGCCTGAAAACTATCGATATAGTTAAACTGCTCACACTTTTTCTGAAGTAGAGAGTTGAAAGGAATTTGATGCGTTTTTGTTATCATTTTTGAATTTTATTAATACTGCAAAACATTATAATTGGGCATAACAAAGATAAACCTAATGCTATTAACAGCATACCTAAACTGTTTATTAACAACTAGTGAAATGCACATTAAAAAAGCCTTAGATAAATTCTAAGGCTCCACTTAAAATTAATTAAGCACCGCTCTCAAATCCTGTTATACACCTTCTTCGATTGTGTTTCGCCCGTAACGGGGTTTTTAGCAAGGACGCTAACCACAAGGGTTTTGCCCCCATTGGTAAGTGAATAGGTTTGCTCCACAGCAAAATCGGTGGGAACGCCCTTTAGCTTCTGGGTATCAACTACAACTATTTTAAGCTGGGTTCCACTATTTATCCAAGTGGCGGTTTTGCGGGTGGTTCCTATGCTGCTAGTAGTAACCTCTTCCTTACCGTTGGTGGTGTAAACATCGGCGGAGGTTGACCAGTCGGGGTTGCCAGCACTTTTGTAAATCTCGGAGAACGATACGGTTGCAGCAGTTTGCTCAACCACTAGGATAATTGTGCCATCGTAAGCAATATCGGTTGCCGATAGCTGGCTGCTATCCCTGTTGAACTGCCAACTCCCGGAAAGGTTAGCCGGACTTTGCGCCGCAGCGCAATAAACCATAAGTAGCAATGGCAAAATTAGCAGCACCGCCAATTTATGCTCTAGTTTACGCGTTAATTTCATGGCCTATGGGTTTTGGGATGTGTAATAACAACCCGCGAAAGTTAGCGCTTACGCAACTCGAAGTCAATACTAATGGCAAGATGTTGATTAGCGATTATAGAGCAGGACTACTTTTCACAAAGTTCTTTCAACCTATCAAGTGCTTTGGGGTAGGTCTGGTTCATATAATCTAAAAAGTCCTCAATGGTATCTAAATCAACGGTAACGGTTGTGGTTCCATTGTTTTCTTCGAAAGTATAGTTTTCAAATCCATTAGCCCATTTTTCCACCTCTGGTCCCTCTGTAATCTCCTTATCAGCTTTTAAAAGGCCATAATGCTGAATAGAAACAAATTGGTTGGTAATATTCTCCACTATTTTGGAAACCATACCTCCCTTTTCGCCATTTTCATCTACGCCAATAAATAGGATTTTGCTTCCCTTTTCCCAACTTCCCTCATAAGTTGATGTTGGGTTAAACAACGAAGTCCACTGCTCATAGGTAGATTTACTCTTGATGCCAAGCATAAAACCATAAACCTTGTTAGCAGGAGCATTAATGCTTACTCTGAATTGCAACTTTTTCATAACATTAGCATTTAAGTAAATTAATTATTCGAGTTGCCATTTCCCCATCCTACTTAGCAACCGCTTAACGTACCAATAACGACCAGCGGCTTATTCCACAATAAACCGATACCAAGTTACAAAGAAATTGTAAATGCATGGTTAATACCAGTGGGTGATACTACGTGTTGTGTAGCCGTTTTTAGGACGGGGCAAAATGTACCCTAACGGTAAATTGTATGAGTAGTCGCAGATGGCGAGGCTGCGAAACTATCCCCCGTTACAAACTTTGTCTGCGGGAGTTGAGCTTGTAATTTGCACTGAAACCGCTATGTTTTATGACCGCGTGTTAGGTGCCGTATTTAACTTTCAGTTATTAAATCATAATCAACTAACTCACTATAAACACTATTCAATTCTGTGTTCAACTGTGAAATGTATTCTACACAAGTATGATAGTACAAATCTTGCTTATCATCTTGTTCTAACTCAAAGTTAAACAGTCCATTCTTTAGTTCTTTTAGAAGTTTATTAAACACTTGTTTTACCTCATTAGGCTTATCATCAGTTAATGGAATAATCAAGAGTGTTTCATTAATTTCTAAACATAGAGAAACCTTATCCTTGATTTCTCTGTCAATTCTGGCTTTATGAGTTCCCATATATTTTCCCTCTTTCTCCGAAGGCTTCTTTTCCACCTTCTAAAGTTTTCATACTAATATTTTTCCAATCTAAATCTTCTCTGTCTTGTGTAAGGCAAATTAAGTTATTTGAAAAAGGATTACCAGTAAAAGTATAATAACCTCTCTCATCATGCCCCCTGTATATTGAATTGTAAGGCAAAGTTCTAACAGCAATATTTGCATCGTGAGTAGCTATAATAATTTTCTTCCCACGTTGAGCATGTTCTTTAAGCAGAGGCACAATCTCCTCACTTATGTAATCATTTCCTAAACTTTTTTCAGGTTCATCAATAATGAATATGTTCTTATCCTCCTTTAATTCATTATGAAGTAAAACCATCGAAGACTCGCCACTAGATGGAGTATATTCATTTCCATTTAAAGTAAAGTGTCTATTAAAGAGAAGCAAATCACTTAAACACTTCACTTTTTCAACAGAATCAATTCTTTCTAATTCAGCTATTTTTTCAAATAAATCTGTAGAGTAAATATGTTTTGATATTTGAGATAAACAGTTTGCAAACTGCTTTTGTGGCTTTTTGGTAATTTTTTTTAAATGCTTGTATTCTACGTTTGTAAAAGTCCCATCTTGAATACATAAGTTTGTTTGGCAATGCAGTTGTCCTTTGCCTCCCAAATCCCCAACATAAATGATAGTTGGTGGAATTTTGGTTGAAATATTAGCAAGAATTTTATTTAAATTTCTTTCAATTTTAATTCTATTACTAGCATATTTTTTAAAACCTGTTGTAGATGGCTTTTCTGGCTGACCAGTTTTTCTGGCAATTTCAAACCTGAATTTGTGAATAAGGCCATTAAACAAATTAATGCTTTGGTAATCAAAGAATCTTAGTTCTGTTTCACTTTTTACTTTTAATATTATTGTATCAAGTAAAGAAGAAAGTTCATTGTACAATTCATCACCAATCACTGCCTTGACAACTACATCTTGCTCTACATTATCTTTAAAGCTCTTAATGTATTCTATAGAATTGGATATTTCTTCCAATGCTCTTTGAGAAATAGATTCATCTTCAGGGGCAAAATCACGGACTTTTATATTCTTAGAAATCTTGTTTGTTTCTTCATCTTTAAAATAGTTTTTATAGGCTGAAATACTGGTTACACCTTTTTCTGAAGCATCTTTCAGACTTTGTAGTTCTACGATACACTCATCAATGCCAAACTCTGAAACAGTAGTATCAAATTTATTCCCTTTTAAGTCATACTCTTCATCTAGTTTCACATTGCTTGACTCATAAACATGAGTCTTATGTCCTTCTCCATTATAATAATTTGAAAGTGCTCGCAGAATATCGGTTTTACCTGTTCCCTTTGAACCAAAAAGAATATTGATATCGTTATAAATATCAATATTCATGATTTCCGCTGCATTATTAAAAGGATTTATCTGAATATTCTCTTTTGATTTTTTATTCAGAATTGTATTAATGGTCGAATTATCTTTTTCTAACAAGAAACAAAATTGCTCGAAACTTTCAACTGGTAAACGTAAATCAGGTAATCCCTTTGAAATATCCTGATAATCATCCCAATTGTGTACATCTGACCCATAAATTGAATTATGACCATGACTAACATAAATACCTGCAGAAATAGCATTCGTTGCTTCTTTTAAAACCCTTCTCTTATCCGAAACTTTATCAAATAATAAATCTACACTTGTTTCATTTAAACTAGGTTTTTTGGAATGGTAATGAGGTATATAAATAGCATCCAATTTGTCAAAAGCTTTAACAGTGTCCAAAAGGTTTATTGTAAATGAGTCTGGTGTAAATCCATTTAGTAACTCTTTAACCTTACTATCAAATTCTTCTACATTCTTTGGATTAATTATTACAATTAAATGAGCCCTTTTCCCATCTTCTAAAATATCCAGTTCAATGCCGGGCCAAACTTGGCTTATCCCATTTAAACTACTATCGAAGGATTTAAACTGATTTAAGTCAAAATGATTATGGTTAGTAATAGCCAATATTTTGACATCAGTCATAGAAATAATATCCTTTAACCGTTGGTCGTCAATATTTCTATTCTCTGAATCTCCTTGTTTAGTTTTCTTTGTATGAACGTGAATATCTATTTTCATTTCAACGTATTATTTAGTTTCACGGTTTTTTATATGGCACCTAACTTAATTATACATACTACAACCCCGTACATATCCACCCAAAAGAAAAGGGATAGGTACAATAACGGTTATGCTAATCCAAACCTAACAAAAAAAGGCATAGGTTATTCCCTATGCCTCAACTTTTTGCTGTAGAATAAGTACCTAAGCGTAATCAGGATAGTGCTACAGCCAGCGGCGGCGTCTAAAGAAGATTATCATCCCAATAAATATAACGGCTATAAGACCCCAAATGGCAAAGTAGCCGTAGCGCCAGGTTAGCTCGGGCATGTAGTGAAAGTTCATGCCGTAGATTCCGGCAACAAAGGTGAGCGGAATAAAGATGGTTGCCACTATGGTTAGGGTTTTCATAACCAGATTCATGCGGTGCCCCTGAACCGAAAAGAAGAGGTTGGTGCTACTCTCAAGGGTTGCCTGTAGCAAATCGCAGGTATCGAGAAGGGTTAGGCACAGGTCCTTAACCTCAAGGAAGTACTTTAGGTGGCTGGGGCTGATGTAGCGGCTCCCATCGCGCTCAACCGCCAGCGCAAACTCCTTTATGGGCAGTATGGATTTTTTAACCATATGCACAACCTTTTTCTGCGCCTCAATGCGCACCAGAACATCGGGGGAGATATCCTTACTGATATCGGTAAGGTTTAGCTGCTCTATCTCGGTATCGAGCTGGTTTAGGGTTTTAAAGTAGTTATCGAGGATGGACTCTAGCATAGTGTAGAGCAGGTAATCGGAGCCCTTGCTGCGGATAATGCCCTTATCCTCCCGCAGCCTAAAGCGGAGGTGCTCAAAGTAATCGGCTTTGCGCTCCTGGAACGATATCAGGAACTTATCGCCAAAAACAAAGCTTATTTGCTCGGCAATTAGGTTGGTTTCCGATGGCACCATGGACTTGATGGTAAGGAAGGCAAACCCATCAAACTCCTGAAACTTGGGGCGCTGGTTCACATCCAGTATATCCTGAATAATCAAATCGTCGATATCCTGCCTTTTGCAGATGGTAACCACCGCTTCGGGGTTATTTAGCCCGTGTATGTTTAGCCAGTAGCTGTAGTGGTTGCTGGTAAAGCGGTCGATGCTATCGGGGGCAATGCTTTTGGCCTCAATGCACTCGTTGGGCTTGTACTTAAACAGCTGCATATCGAACCCCTGCTGCAGGGCGTTGCCTGTAAAGATGAACTTACTGGGGTCGGTCTTCTTCCTGTTAAGGGGCAAACTTTTGCCCACCACGTTATGAATATCCATAGCAAAATGTATTTAGAGCCACTGGGCATTAACAGCACTAAGTTAAAACATCCTACCAGTACATCATAACCAAAAAAGAAAAAGCCCGAGGGAATCTCGGGCTCGCTATACTTACTCGGCTTTCTCGGCAAATCCAAGGATATAGCCGTTAACATCGCGCAGGTAGAACTCCCACATACCGTACCATGCCAGCTTTAGGTCGGTTACCTCAATGCTACGGCTCTTAACATCGGCATAAAAATCTTTTACGCCCTCAACCTCCATGTAGAACGATACGCTTGCACCAATGAGCGCTGCTGTTGCTAGGGTAACATCGTGAGCAAAGCTATCGGTGCGCTGAAACATGAGCTCTACGCCGTCCTTGGTCATAAGGGCGTAAACATACTCCTTGCCCTCGGCAAGGGTAGTATCTACGCCATCCTGCGACTGGGGAACGGCCATAACAAGGTTAAATCCCAGCACATTGGAGTAAAACGATACGGTTTGCCTTATGCTGGCAACGCTAAAGTTTGGGGTAAGCTTGTTTGCTTTCATCGTTAATCGGGTTTAATTAATGATGCAAAGCTACTCACGTTTTATGGTTAATAATTGTAAAAATCGGTCGTCGTGATTACGGAAGAGCAACCGTGGCGATAGGCCGGTTACCCGTTTCACCTCCTTTATGTAGTGCGACTGGTCAAAGTAAACATCGGGCGATGCCAACTCACCATGGGCAATGCGCCTGTAGCTGGCGTTGCAGCGCACAATGCCAATAAACTGCTTTAGCGATAGCCCATACTGCTGCTGAAAGTAACGGTTAATTTGCCGGCTGCTCCAGTGCACCTGCTCCGATAGGTCGCTAATGCTGTACTGCCGCTGGTGGTAAATGGCGTTAAAAAGGGCCAGCCGTCGGTTATCCATAGCACTTGCTGGGGGAAGCATGGCGGCAATACGCTGCTGCAGCGTGGCTACTGCACTAGCGGCATTGTTAAAGTCCAACGAGTCAAGCTCCCAAAAGCTAGTGGGTAGGCTAATGCTGGTGTTAAGCAGGGTTCTAATCTCGCGCCTAAACAGGTACTCGGCAGCAAGCGGCCTAAAGCGGATGGCAAACATGTGCACGCCCGCCTCAACGGTGATATCCTCGGGGCGCGACCAAATGCCTGTAAGCATAACCTGCACCGGAACGCCCTGCTGTATGCTGATTATAAGGTCGAAGTAGCCATCGGGCAGAATGGTGTACCCAACGCTTGCACCTGGGTTTTTGAACTCCCAGAAGCACTTGATAAAGCTGGATAGGTAACCCTCAACCTTTACTTCGGCGTATTGCATGGATATGGGATGGTTTGTGGGGTGTTACAACGGACGGTGGTTTGGACTTCTGGGGAGTTAACCGCCAGCGGCGTTATCCTCCGTTAAAAAGTTAGTTAAATGTAATAAAATTCTGCCTCTGCATCATCAGCCCTAGTGAAAGGAACTGCCTGTTGAACTAAATCCCTACGGGATAGCTCTTTTCAAAAACAGCACAAATCTTTTTAGTCATAATCCGTTATAGCTGCATTATTCGCTTT
>JAFGDZ010000047.1 GCA_016931855.1 Bacteroidales bacterium | reverse complement strand
ACCCTTTCTGGGCCGAGGCGCTGTGGGCTACTTCCCGTGGGCTGCTTTGCTGCGCCCACGGTTATTGAGATTAAGCCACTTCGTGGCTGATTCTTTGTTCGCGGAGACGCTAAAGGGGACAAGCCCTGACAGGGTTTGAAACCCTGTCAGGGGTGGGTTAATAATCCTCGCTGCTATAAATCGCCACAAGATATTGTGGCGCTACAAATACAGGAATTGATGTTGGGTTTCTGATAATTCCGGTATTCGCCACGGCATGCCGTGGCGCTACATTAATATTCCTCATCTCCCTCCACTTCCTCCTCTCCCTCCCCTCCCTCTCTTCCTAATCTGCTCTATATCATATAAACAAAAAAGATAAAAAAGGTTAGGTATTCCTTTTTTATTACCTTTGTGGCAATTTCAAAACAAACATGGGTACGTTTCTTTTCGATAGTATCGTCTTTGGTCCAGTAAAAAGCCGACGATTAGGCATCTCACTAGGAGTTAACCTCCTGCCAACCAATTCAAAAGTTTGCTCATTCGACTGCATTTACTGCGAGTGCGGATGGACTAATGCTGTATCATCGGGAAAACTCCCTACGCGCCAAAGCGTTCGCGAATCGCTTGAGGAGAAACTTGCCGAGATGCTTGAGGATGGCGAAGACCTTGATGTTATTACCTTTGCAGGAAACGGTGAGCCAACGCTTCACCCCGACTTTGCCGGAATTATTAACGATACCATCGAGGTTAGGAACCACTTCTTTCCCGATGCGGAAATTGCCGTTCTATCCAACTCAACATATCTTCACAAACCCGATGTGGTAAAGGCTTTACTAAAGGTCGATCAGAATATCCTGAAGTTAGACTCAGGTATTGATGCCACTTTTAGGATTTTAAATCAGCCTAAAACAAAGGTTACCGTTGAGCAAATTGTTGAGAACCTAAAGCAGTTTAAAGGCAACCTAATTCTGCAAACCCTTTTCCTTAGAGGAACCTACAAGGGCGTTGCCATTGACAATACTAGCCCCGAGGAGATTAGCCGCTGGCTTGAGCTCCTTAACGAGATTAACCCTAAGGAGGTTATGGTTTACACCATCGCCCGTGACACCCCTGCCGAGAATCTTGAGAGAGTCTCCGTTGATGAGCTTAGGCAAATTGCCCATAGAGTAGAGGCGCTAGGCATCCCTGTTCAGGTAACCGGATAAACGATGGAGCCAATCAAGCACAAAACGGTGCTTGTGTGCCCCCTTGGCTGGGGGCTTGGTCATGCTGCACGACTTATTCCAATCATTAAGAACTTATTAGCCAATGGCAACAGGGTAACTGTTGCTGGCGATAGTCATACCAATGCGTTGCTAAAACAAGCTTTTCCTAGCCTTGAGCCCATTCATTTTCCATCGCAAACCATTCTATTCTCAAGAGGCGAATCGCAGCTGCTGCCTTTAATTGGCTATGCGCTATGGCTTCCGTTTTTTGCCCTCTGGGAGCACCGCAGGGCCAAACGGCTGGCAAAACAGCTGGGTGCCGATGTTATAATCTCCGATAATAGGTACGGGTTGTTCAATGCATCTATCCAAACGGTGCTAATTACCCATCAGCTGCGGCTGCTGCTGCCCAAACCCTTTGGCTGGGCCGAACCTATTGCTATGGCGGTTATTAGATGGTTTGCCTCTAGGTTTACCCAGGTTTGGATTCCCGATTACGAGGGGGAGCAAAACCTATCGGGAAAGCTGTCGCATGGGTTAAGGCTTACTGCCAACGCACGGTACATTGGCCCGCTATCGCGATTTAGCCAAATGGATATTCCCGAGCAGGAAAAGGTGTGGGACTTGCTGGTTTTAGCATCGGGGCCAGAACCACATCGCTCCATACTGGTTGATACCATGAAAGGGGTTGCCCAAAGGGGTAATTTGCGTGCGATTATTATTGAAGGACTCCCACAAAAAGGCTCTTCGCCCTTATGGAATGGGGATACCTGCATTGTACCCCATTTGCCCGATAATGAACTGGCCATTGCGCTAAAAAGCGCCAAAAAGGTGGTTTGCCGATCGGGCTACAGCACCATAATGGATCTGCATGCGTTGGGTGTATCGGCATCGTTTATTCCAACTCCTGGGCAAACGGAGCAGGAGTACCTTGGGGGAAGAGGGAAAGTTTAGTGTTTAGTTTATTGTGTTTGGTATTTAGTCTCGTTTATGGACGAGTATAATTGTTTGGATGTTTTCTCTTTTCCATGATTTCTGACTAACTTCCGAGTATTCCGCTTCTTTGTTTTACTTCCTCCTCTACCTCAATCTCCCTCCTCTACCTCTAATTTAATATCTTATTGGTTATGTACCTCACCGGGAAGCGGGCTGATATGTAGCCAATTACTATTACGGCAAGGAGAATGTATATAATATCTAAATATTGAATATCAACAGGATAGGCGTCAATAATAAAAGTTCCTGTACCCGAAAGTTTTACCAACCCTAAGTGGATTTGAGCCAAGCAAATGCCTATACCCAGTATTATCCCAACAACGGAACCCACAAAGGAGATTATAATCCCCTCGGCCATGAATATTTTACGAATAAGCTCATTGTCGGCACCCAGATTACGAAGGGTTTCCACATCCTTACGCTTGTCAATAATAAGCATGGACAGGGAGCCTATAATATTGAACGAGGCAATTACCAGTATCAGGGTGAGAATAAACGAAATGGCCAGCTTCTCGGAGCGCATAGTTTTGTAAAGCGACTCATTTTGTTGATATCGGTTTAGCACCTTGAACCCGCCGCCTACAATGGATTGTACTTGCTGCTGTATGACCTTGGAGTCGGCATCGGAGCTGAGCTTTAACTCAATATGCGTTACCTCATTACTGTAACCATACAACTCACGAGCCAATGATATGGGCACAATAACATACCTCTGGTCGTAATCCATATCAACATTAAAAATACCTGCAGGCATTATTGCCCGGCGATTAAAGGCGTTGGCGGCCGAAAGCCCCATGGGCGATGCGCCCCGTTTAGGGGCATCAATTATTAACGGATCAAAGTGCGCTAGGCTTGCGCTTAGGTGATAGGCAACTCCCCGTCCCATTATGGCCAGCGGGTTAGAGCCTAGCCAAAGGCTAAACTTACCGTCAACAATCATGGAGTCTATTCCCGTAAGGTCGGCGTAGTTATCGCTAACGCCCTTTAGCTTGCCAATGTGCTGCTTGGAGCCGTAGCTAAACATGGCCGTTTCCTCAAACACCTCGGTATAAACGGCAACGCCCTTTAGCTCTTTTACTTGTAGAAAGATGGATGTATCGGCACTAAAAGTTTTCCCCTCAACTAGGGTGATTTTAAGATCGGCATCGAACGTGGAGAATAGGTTGCGAATAAGCATATCGAACCCATTAAAAACCGACAGCACAACCACAAGAGCCATTACACCAACAGCTACCCCAATCATCGATATAACAGAAATAATGTTGATTACGTTATGCGACTTCTTGGCAATAACGTATCGCTTGGCGATGAAAAAGGGTAGGTTCATGTTTTAGCTCTTTTTGCAGAGGTATATAATTTCATCCTTTGGCAGTGCGTACCGCTGTACCAGCTCTGGGGCAAGCTGCTTTACGTAGCTGTCCTCAATCACGGTAAAGCCCACGCTACGAAGTCTTTGGGCGTAATCGGTTCCGTAAAGCCTAACATGATCGCGCTGCCCGTAATGCTTCTCGCGCAGCGCAGGAGTGTTGTACGCGGGGTTCTCAAGCGTTTGGGTAAGCGATGGGTCTAACGGCACCTGAAAAATACCAAATCCCCCGGGAGCCATAACACGGTAGAGCTCACTCATGGCCTTCTGCTCATCGTCGATATGCTCCAGCACGTGGTTGCATATAATTACGTTGAAGGAGCTATCGGGGTACTGAATGCTGCGCACATCGAGCTTAATGTCGGCCCAAGGAGAAACCAGGTCGGCCGTGATGTACTGCAGATTGCTAAGCGCCTTAAAGGGCTTAAGGAAGCAGTACTCGGGGGCAATGTGCAGCACGCGCAAGTTATCGGTAAAAAAGCCTGTGCGCTCCTTTAGGTAAAGCCAAAGCAGGCGGTGCCGCTCAAGCGAAAGGCTGTGGGGCGCAAGGGCGTTAGGCCGCGAAACAATGCGTCCGTAGGGCAGCAGCTTGCGGTAACGCTTACCTGTAATGGGATCCTGAAACTTGTTACCGCTATATACAAACGCTATGGTTCTAAGGAAAAAGGCAGCCCAGTTTTGCAGTAGATGCCTTGGTATAAACCTGGAGAAGAGCGATACGAGGTTCTTAACCATGACTACTGCTTTAGGAGCCTATCAATATTCTCGATATAGTCGAGCGAGTCGTCGAGGAAGAAGGCCAGCTCTGGCACAATCCTTAGCTGGTGCCTTACCTTTTGGGCTAACTCGTGACGAAGGGTTTTGGCGTTCTCGCGGGCCAGCTCAAGAATTGCCTCACGATTCTCTGTTGGGAATATACTAAGGTAAACCTTTGCCAAACCTAAATCGGGGCTAACTCTTACGGTGGTAACGGTTATCATCCGCCCCTGAAAAAGAGATACTGAGTGTCGCTGGAACATCTCGCCTAAATCCTTTTGGATTTGCCTTGATACCTTGCTTAATCTTGTTCCGTCCATTTTATGCTATTTTTTACAAAGATAGGAATTTTAGTGGGTTTGATGTTTGGTTGTTTGTGTTTACTTATTCAGGGCTAAAGCCCTACATTTAAACCTGACAGGATTTGAAATCCTGTCAGGTTTTTTTACAGCATTCTGTGGCGCTACAGCAATATTCCTCCTAATTCCTCAATCTTCTTCCAGTTCCTCATCTTCATCCTCTTCCTCAATCTTCTTCCAATTCCTCCTCTTCCTCTACCTCCCTCCTCTTCCTCCCCTTCCTCAAGAAAAACACCCCACCCCTCATTGAGGGGCAGGGTGCCATATGTAATAGGTTGTAATGTACTAGAATCGGTTTAACCAGCGGTAGCGGCGTGCATTGTCGCCCAAGCGGATGCCCAGCATTAGCTCGTGCGAGCCGTACTGGTTAAAGGCGCTTACATCGCCAAAGCCGTAGTCGAAGGCGTAGCCAAAGTAGAACATTTGGTACTTCATACCCAGCATCATTACCGCTGCACCAGAGGTACGGAACGATACACCTGCCCAGTAGTCCTGCTTGTAGTACACCTTTAGGTTGGCATCTACGTTCCAGGTTAGCCGCTCGGTAAAGGAGAGCATAAGTGATGGCTCATAGGCAATATCGCTACGGTATGGGGTGTAGGTATATCCTCCCATTAGGTAGTAGTTACGAAGCAAGCGGTAGGCGCTCTCCTTGTTCCCATCGCCAAACTGAATGGCGCTTTGGAATAGTGACGATACCGATAGCCCTGCATAGAAATTCTCGTTGCTAATTAGCACGCCCACGTTGGCATCGGGGGAGAATTTTGCGTTGGCAACACCAGATTGAACAAGGGGGTCGTTGCTGCCGTTGTACAGGTCGGTTGTTTTAACATCTGCCTTAAACTGGTATGCCGATACTGATGCACCAAAGCTCAGCTGATAATCCTTAATGTATATATGGTAAGCGTAGGTACCCTGGAGACCTGTACGCCTTAGCTTTCCGTTTTCATCGTTAAACACGTAGGCACCAAGCCCAACTTTTCCGCTGGGGCGGCGGCGCCTAACCTTGTTCTTTATCAACCTAGAGCGATTCCTAAAGCTGGTTTTTAGAATGCGGGTTTGTGCGCTTAGCGCGTAGGTACTTGGGGCATCGCTGTATCCTAACCACTGCTCGCGGGCAGTTAGGTTGATGTTGGTAATGCCCTCGTGGCCAGCAATTGCTGGATTTAACAAGTATGGATTTAGCATATACTGACTATAAATGGGCTGTTGCTGCGCGGCTGCTAGGCCTCCCAGAAACATCATCATCATCAATATATAAACTTTTCTCCTCATTTATACTTTGGTCTAAACGTTTACGTTTTGTTGTTAATAGTCACAAAGGCTATCGAACAATTGTTACTGATCCCTTGTAGGTGTACACATCGTTACCCACGTTGAACCTGATAATGTAGTGGTACGAGTCCATTGGAAGCTCGCGTCCACCTAAGTCCTTACCATCCCAAGCCTTAAATGGCCCTTCCGATTCCCAAACCATTTTACCCCAGCGGTTAAACACCTTAACATCCACATCGTTTAGGTAGGGGTAAAGGTCAAAGCCATCCTTGTTAGGAGCGGGGAATAGCCAGGTGTCGTTAATTCCATCGCCGTTTGGTGTAAAGGCGCCTGGGATTTTCATGTTAGAGTAATCGGCTGCGGCAATGTAAATGGTATCGCTAGCGGAGCAGGTGTTATCGTCGGTAACGGTTACCCAAACTTGCTGGTTACCACTGCGCCCATCAACGTATATGCCCGAAGTAATATCACCAGTACTCCATGAGTAGCTCATAATACTACTTCCGTAAGCATCCAGAAGAAGGGTTTGGTCGCCAAAAAGAACGGTATCGTTACCCAGCCAAACAACGGGTAGCGGATTTACATTAACCTCAATGTCGTTATAGGAGCAGGCAAACTGGTCGTTAACAAGCCTAACCTGATAGGTACCAGCGTCGCCGGTGTAGTAAATGCGGTTAGTTGAGCCATCGTGCCACAGGTAGCTCTGGAACTGACCGGGGTCTAGCGCTGCCTGATCGCCAAAGCAAATTGCGATGTTGGTTGGCACGCCATCGAAGGGAATGTTAATGGTGGGGCTGTTAAGCACAATATCTTGCCTCCAGGGTTCGCCGGTGCAGCCATAGTCGGTATGCTCAATAACCTCGAAGGTGTAGATACCGCCTGGCAAGCTCTCGCTCCAGCTCACTTGGATACTATCACCACGACCCACCAAGGTGTAATGCGAAGGATCAACCAAGGTGCCGTCCTGGTAATAGACTTTCCACTCGAAGTCGGAAATGCCATTAAAGCCTCTAACCCAGTACATTTCATTGCTGCCAACACAGGCTGAGGGCAGGTTTTGCCCCCAGCTCTGCATTACAGCAATTAGAGTAACGCCTAGTGCTATTGCTAATATGTTGGCTAACTTTTTCAAGCAAATAGTTTTTGGCTGTGTGAGTTTTCTGTTATTATTAATACAACCTTACAATCAAGATTAGATAGCCCAATTGTTAGCAATGTGATAAACAGGACCAGTAACAGGAGTTGGGTTAACTAAGTACTTAACAACAGTAGTTGCTCCAAATGGATATGAAGTATAAGCAGTAGGAGTAGCCAATAAAGTTAAGTAATCAGATTTCTGAGAAACAGCAGAAATAATACCCTCTGTCATAGCACCAGGTGCATCAGTAGCCTTTACCAAAGTATACTCATAAAGAGTACGAGAAGGAACAACACCCGAGCCCCAATCATAAGTAAGAACATCAAGAGCACCAGTAGCAACTGAGGTTGTATAACCCTTTGCAGCAATAGTGTGATCTATAGGATAAGTTACAACTTCGCTAGCAGCCTGTTCATTGCCATTAACATCAAGAACAACTACTCTTTTCTTAACAGCATATGCGTAAAGTTGAAGAGCAGCAGGAACACCTGTCTCAGTAATTGAAAGATTAATTGTTTCAGCAGCCTTAGAACCACAAGCATAGTAGTCAAAATCAGCAGTAGTTACAGACCAGCTGTTTGCAGGAGTATTAGTTCCACCAGTTAATAGAGCTGAAGGCTTAGGAAGTACCACAACATTAAAATCAACACCAGTTCCATCTTCACAACCACCAAATGCAAGAGGAGCCTGCTCCTTTACATTAATAGGGTATGCTCCAACGGCATTTGCTGTAATCTCTACGTAGTTTGCTGTTACTGCAAGAGAAATCTCAGTCCCATTTGTCCAAGAACCATCATCATAGAAGTTCCAAACAAAATCTGCTGTTAAGCCACTAGAAAACGCAGTCCAAGATGGGTGATAAGTAGGATCTGGAGTTACATAGAAAGGAATAGTTTTGTCCAGAGTTACATAAGAGGTGTTAGCAGTTACTGCATCACTAGCAATAAGAGAGTAGTTTGCAGGATCATCCTGTGCGTTAGCACCTACGAACACGAAAGCGGCAACAACTGTTAGCGCTAACTTAGAAAGTGTCGATCTTTTCATAATTGAGTTGTTTAAAGTGTTAAAAGTTTGAGTAAAGAATTATTTGTCGTTGTTTGCGTTACACAATAAAATAACGGAGGTTCTGCTCCGAGAACCCCGTTAGGGAGGTATCCAATCGCGAGGCAAGCTGCCCTGCTTGTTGTTACGCTGTGATATGTTAGCATTTTTAGTCATGGCAAAATAAGCTAAATGTTAGTAGATTACCAAGGGTTATTAACGTGTTGTGGAGCTCAAGGTTATGGTGTTTTATACCATTGCGTTCATTTACTTGACCAACCCACCGCATTTAATGACCAACAAACCCTCTTTTTCTCAATAGCCTATAAACAGTAGAGAAGAGCTGGTTTTTGGCGTGCCCGCTTTCGGGCACCTTGGCGCTCTTGCAATAGGTATTTGCAATTGGCTTGCCAAAGTTTACTATTTACTGATTTACTGACAATTACAATCATACAGATTGTTTAACAGGAGCAATAATCGGATTAAATACTTAAAACCATACCTTATATATATGTAAATGAGCAATGTTTTGCGCCCGAAATCGGGCAATCAATTCTAGCCCAGCCTCCATTGAATGAGGTTGTATTACACTAAATATGCAAAGTTAGAGTATCAGAATTAAGTACCCCAAGATAAAAGACTGGTGTAAAAACTTGCATTCGTCCTACTAAATTATTCCTACACCAAAAACATGGACACTATGCCCATGTATTCTAATCCTTTGTGCAAGAATAACGTTTATAAAATATTGCCCTTGCACATAAACGGGCATAACTAGCACCCGCACAAAACACAAACAACTGAAAAACAATTTTTTGCTCTGTTTGGTTTTATATTTGATTGTTATTCAATGTTTTTGACATAAAACAAGAGACATTACATATGAGACACTTGGTAAACAACAGAAAATTTTACGCAGCACTTGCGATAGCAATGCTGTTTTTTCAACATCAAGCGTTCCCACAAACAGGACCAGGAGGAGTTGGAAACAGTAACGGAACCAACGGCCAACCACGAAACATAATGTGGTTAGACGCAGGAAGCCTTGGCTTAGCCAATGGAGCCGATGTGTCGGCATGGGCCGATATGTCGGGCAATGGCTTAAACGCCACACAGGCAACAACCAACAATATGCCCATTTTTGCAACCAACATAATAGGAGGCTTGCCTGTGGTGCGCTTTAGACCCACAGCACCCAATAGAACCCAAACCTTTTTGCAATTTGATGGTAGCGTACTGGTAAATACCGATTACTCCATATTCTCGGTATCGGCAAGGCGCTCGCTTGGCTTTAAGTTGATATTAGGTGGCGACAACGGGACCGGTAACCAAAATCTACACTGGGGCTGGCGCGATAACAATCAGTTTACCCTTGCCCAGTGGGGAAACGATATTAATAGGACACTATCTACCAATACCGCAGGGACATTCTCTGTATTTAGCTCCGTACGCCGAAGCACCACAACCCCTTGGGCTAGAGCCATATTTCAGAATGGCGCACAGCTTGGTGCAACCGATAATAATACCACCCTACTAACATCGTATAGTGGCGCCTCCATTGGGCGATTAACCACAAACTACTACGATGTGGATGTGGCAGAGCTTATTCTGTACACCTCGGCACTAAACGAGGCGCAACGCCTAATTGTAGATAACTATTTGGGAGTTAAGTACGGCATTAACCTAGGGCTAAACCAGCTATACTCCAGCGCAACCCACGTGCATAATGTTGTTGGGGTTGGAACCACCGATGGTATGGTAAAGCACAACGAGACCAGCGGCAGCGGCGGAGGCATACTGCTAAAGGAATCGGGCAGCAGCTTTGACGAGGCCAACGAGTTTGTTTTTGCTGGACACGATAACACCGCAGCCATTGAGGTTGCCACCGACTTGCCGCTACTACCCAGCGGAACACTTACCGCACGCTCGCAACGGGTTTGGTACGTTAACAGAACCGAAGGCGTTACCACCGATATATACATAGGATTTGATCTTGCCCAAACGGGATTGGGCGCTGGAGCAGCCAATCAGATTTTTTACTTGCTCTACCGTTCGGGAACAACGGGAACCTTCTCTACCCTATCGGGATCGCAAGGCGTTGTGGTTGACGGAAAGGTTTGGATAAAAGTAACCGACGCCAACCTTACCGATGGCTACTACACCATTGCCCGAAGCGACCTAACGGGCCGCACCTGGTACTCCTATAACACCGGCGACTGGGATAACTGGCAAACATGGTCGCTTGAGCAGGGCGGTGCCGATATTGTTAACCCCGATAACCTAACCCCTTCTACCTCGCCAACATCGGCGGTAGATAAAGTGGTGATACTACACCCCTACACGGTAACCGTATCAACAAATAACAAGCAGAACGCACTGCTGGAGGTAAGGGATGGAGCCATAAACTTTGGCACCACCATTGGGCATCAGTTTGATGCCATTGCAGGACAGGGAACCATACGGCTCTCGGCCGATAACTTCCCTAGCGGCGATGCTAGCCTATTTAACGGTACGGGCGGTGGTACAGTACAGTACAATAGCACTGGTTTTGATTTGCTTACACCAAGAACATTTAACAACCTGGTAATTTACCTTACCAACCCAACCGATGTTATTACCCTACGCACCAACTACACGCTTAACGGCTACGTAAATATACAACGCGGGGTGCTACAAATAAACAACGACACCGATACAGAGGTGCTTACCATGGATGTAGCCCAAGACTTTACCGTTTACACAGAGGGTAAGCTAACCGTTGGTTTGGGTAATACCGTAAATGGCGCTTATGCTATTGGTGGAACCATGCCCGCGCTAGGGCAGTATCATGCCATTTTCCATCAACTTAAAATTGGCGGAACGCTGCTTAACAACGGTACGGTAAAGCTAACCAACCTAGCAGCACCCCTTTACAACCAGTTTGCCGATAATGGCGCAGTAACGCTAACCTTTACAGGTGCATCCGATACTAGAATGGACCTATACGGCACTACCGACCTTTACAATCTTATTGTTGATAAGGGAGCCGATAGAACCTTTACGCTTGAGGTGTATAGCGACGATGTTGCATACTTTAACCTATTTGGCCCCAATAACGTTGGCCGCCGTACAGGAGGAGCCTATACCAACGAGAACCCAGAGGTTAGAAAAGCGCTTTGGATAAAAAATGGAACCCTTAAACTTACAGGAAGCATAACCATACCATCGCTATCGGAGGGAGGTACCTCTGGAGGGAACGGAGACTATGCCATACCGGGTAATGGCGCGCTATGGATATCGGGCGGCGATGTTAAGGTTAACAGTACAGCCCGTACTGCCTCAACCGATTTATACCCTGGGACTGTTGGTGTTGCTGATGGATCGGGCAATCAGGCGCTATCTGTTTACGGAGAGTTTAGAATATCTGATGGTTACTTTAGCACACGTAACTCGGCCGGTTTTATATTCTGGGCCGATGCCTCGGCACTGATTCGCCTTGAGGGAGGAGTTAGCGATGTGGCCCAGTTTAGAAGCGCTAATGGTGTTGCCGGGGGCAAAACTTCGTTCTTTATGTCGGGCGGTACACTCTTTGTTCGCGGCAGTAGAACCTTTACTGAGGGAACGGTAAGCGTTAACCCTGATGGAGGTGGCGAGATTACTGGCTCATACCCTCTCTTTGGCATTGTAGATCCCGAAGGCGTATTTCAAATGTCGGGCGGTACAATATATATTACCGACGATTCTGGCGATAATACATACAATAGCAATGCGGTTTGCATACTATCAACCCCATCGAACCACACAGTTACAGGAGGAAAGATCCATATTAAAGCTAATGGTAATGATAATATTGACCTTATTTCAATAGGGAACCTATACGACTTAGAAATATCGCGATTAAATACAACAAATACCGTTAGAATTTACATGGGTAGCGATATTGATATAGCAGGATCATTAACCATAAATGGAAATACGGAGCTCTACGCTCGCCGGGAGTGGAGTAGCTTTAGAGGACAGGTAAACGACTTGCAGGTAGCACGAAGCTTTACCGTGTTTAGCGGCGGTGCGTATAACCATTTAGGCAACACAACCACGCTGCTGGCAACCTATTCAAACTCAATAAACCTGTATAACACCACACAGGAGTTCTTTAACCTAGTGCTAAAGAATAATCCTAGCTTACCATCAACACGGAGAAGCCTAGCGGGAAGCAGCACAGCCATTACCGTACACAATAACCTTACGCTGGAAAGTGGCACCGTATTTCAGCATGCCAACAAAGATATTCTGGTTAAGGGCAACATGTACAACTCGGGAACCATTTCGCTTAGCAACCCAGCAACTAATAGCGGCAAGGTAATACTATCTAACCGTGGTATTGTTCCCTCAATTACCGTTACAAACGGGGGCAGCCATACTGCAATACCCACCATAACCCTAACGGGAGGTGGCGGAACGGGCGCAACGGCAATTCCCGTATTCGATGGAGTTCCATCGGGAGCAAATGCCCTACCCCTAGTTGCCATTCAGGTGGTAAATAGCGGTAGCGGATACACCAGCGCACCAACAGTAACAATAGGCAGCGGCGGAGCAACGGCTACTGCAACCATCAACATGCAACACGTGCTTGGCGGAGATGGCAGCGGAAGCTTTGGAAATTTAGAGGTAAATGAGCCGCACCCTGCAACAGTTTCTCAAAAAACAACAGTTTTATCGGCCAACCAAACCGTTTCCAACATCTTTACACTAACCGATGGGATTATAGATTTGGAAACGTTTAATCTTGATATATACACACTATCGACCCACGGAACAGCCAATGAAGAAACGCTTTACTCCGAAACACATTTAGTAAGAACGGCAGGGAACCACAGCGACGGAGGCTTAACCAGAACCATCTTTGGAAATGGAACTTTCTTGTTCCCCTTAGGAACATATAAATCGGCAATCTCCAATAACAGATACGCTTGGGCGCTACAAACCATTAGCAGCTTTAACGATGATGGGAAAGTTCAGATAAATGGTGTACCAGCCAAGCTGCCAACCCTATCAGACGATGGCGATGTGAATAGCCGCCGATACCTTCTTTACTACTGGCGGGTAAGACAATCGGGATTCTCTGTTGTTCCTAAAGTTAGAAATCAGTTTATTGGTTATAGGGGCGACCTTTTTGGTCAGGCAAACTGGGCACAACTTTTCCCAGGAAAAGTTGTAAACAATGTTCGATCGCTTTACGGAGTTAGATTAGGAGGACAAAACGACGATACCAACATCCTCGATTTTAGTCCAGAATTCGACTTAGAAACAGGCGAGTTCACATGTGGTCGATCTCAACTTTTTGTTGGCTCTATTCTAATATATTACACTAGAGATAACTCACGAGAATCAAACTGGAACCTACCAGCAACATGGACACGAAGCGACATACTTATTGATGCAAACAGCGATGGGACCATCGATAGCAAAGACTGGCACGATAGGCGACAACCAACATCTCCCAATGTTCCTGGTATTGGAGATATTGCCGTTATTGGCTGGGTACCTTGGGATGATCCCAATGTTGCTCTTAGAGGTCAACCTCATGGCGTTTGGATTGACAATGTGGCAATAACCGTTGCAAAAGTTCAATTTACCCAAATGACAGATGCTGCAGGCAATCCTGTACCTCGGGTTTACCGTTCAAATTTCCAGTTTAGGCCAACGCTTTGCATAAATAACAATGCTGGTGCACTTGATGCAGGAATTGTTGAAGGCGAGGGAATGTTCTGGGTTAGAATTGGCGATCCTAGTTTTGCAGCCATGGATCTTGGTGACTTTATAGCACAAGACTCATCGTACTTTATTTACGAGAACTTCACCAACAATAGGGTGTACAATAACACCCCCGATGTTGTTTCTAATATAGTAATGGCCAACGATGGTTGGGGCGCTAACGACCGCAACGTTACCATATCAAAAAATATAACCACACTTGGAAATTTCGAGATTCTAGGCGATTTAAACTTACTGCTCAGCACAGGAGCAACAGGCGATATTACTGTAGGTAGAAACCTTGTTATGTATGAGTTCCAAGGCTCCGAAGGTGGTGCAAGTGGTGGCGGAGCCGAACTGGCTTTCCAAAACACAGGAACAGGAAGAACTGTTACTGTGAACGGAGATGTTCTGCTCAATAATAACGGTGGATTAATTAGGGTTATAAATGCCAACAACCCCATAACAGAGCATACACTGAACGTGTATGGAAGCATTACCCAAAATACAGCAAACGCAGCGTTAGATGGAATACAGCTCTTTTCATCAGTAAATACCGACAGGGTTACGCTAAACCTGCTTGGAGGCGAAAATGAGACGTACAACCTAGTTTCTGGCGACACACCATCGTTCTACCGGATGGTAGTTGACAAGGGCTCTAGCCGAACAACAACGTTTACGTTCAACAACAACTTCACCCTAAACGGGCCAACCGACGGGGCAACCGCAAGCACAAAGGCACTTGAGCTTAAGAACGGAACCCTTATACTTAACAATGCGGGAATAGATATCACCCTATCGTCGGGAGGAAGCGATTTTGAAATACCGTCAACAACAGGCTTGTCCATACTAAACGGTATAGCACGAATCACCACAGCTGGTAGCAACGGTATCCTGCTTGATGGTTACATCAACATTGAGGGAACCAATGCTGCAAACCAAGGTCAGCTTATTCTTGATGGTGGTGTTGGCTCTAACAACTACATCCAGTACTCATCGTCGGGAGATGCGGAGATTAGAATTGCCACAGGTAAGCTAGTTGTTAGCTCCCAAATCCGAAGCAGTACCCTCAACAGCCTAGGCGTACTAAAGTATAGCCAGCTTTCCAAGTCGGGTTCATCGGCACAAAGTACAGTTGTTGTGGGCTTACGTTCGGCTCCGGTAAATACAAGGGGTATTTTTGAGGTTTACAATACGGGCAGCCGTTTCCAGATTTACAACGGCAGCATCACCATTGCTCGACCACACGATAACGTTGCAACAGCAACAAGAGCCGCACTATACATCGACCCACAATCCATTGGCCTAAACCGCTTTGGAACCATAAACATTGGCGATGCAGTAAACAACCCTGCAGGAGGAACCATAACCATTAACTCAACAAAGGACTTGTGCGAGATGGTGGTTGATGGGAATGCCACGGCTAAGCTTAACGTTAACAGCCTTGGCCTAATTGGCGATTTGGACATTAAGGCGGGCTCCACGTTCGATGGTAGCGCACTGGACCTTACACTATACCAGAATATCATTAATAGGGGAACGGTTAGCCTAAACGTTGACAGCCTTTTGTTTGACGGCACAGCCCAAGCTATTGATGGCGATATTGCTGCAGAGAAGCTTATTGTATCGGCAACCACATCGTTAACCTTATCGGGTGCAACCAATACGGTAACAGCAAACCAGCGGCTACATATTGAGTCGGGACAGCTAATAGATAATGGGCACACCATTCTAGTAAAAGGCGATGTTACCAACAACGCTGCCCACATAACCACTGGTGCAGGACGCATTAAGCTGGGAGGAACAGCCCTACAGCGAATTTATGGCACAGGCCAATTTGGTGCTCTTGAGCTGGACAACACCAGCGGTGCAAGAACCGAGGAGGATATTTACCTTAATAACGACCTGTACCTAACAAATGGGACGCTCAACATTAATAGCCACAGGTTCTCGTTATCGGAGAATTCTGCCATTGTTGGCTCTGGTTTCAATGCCTCAAAGATGATTCTAACCAATGGTAGCTTTGGCGATGCTGGTTTAACCAAGTACGTACCCTCTGGCGCCTTCTCCTTTACCTTCCCTATTGGCTCCGGTGCTGGATTAGGTGCTAAGTTTACCCCTGCCGAGCTTGTTGTTTCGGCAAATAGCACTGCAGGTAGCATAACCATACACCCAGTTAACCAAGCACACATGACCACCATTGGCCCTAATGTGCTACAGTACTACTGGACTATTACAAGCACAGGTCTTAGTAACTTTAGCGGAAATATGCACCTTCACTACCACAATGCCGATGTGGTTGGCGACGAGGCGCTATACATATCTGCAAGGCTACAAGGCGACTCCTGGAGTAAATACCCTGTAGAAACGGTTGTAGAGGCCGATGATAGGATAGAACTAGATTACATTGGGGTTTCCGACCTATCAGGCGATTACACTGCAGGTTATGATACCGACATCCCTGCCAACATTCCAATATACGTATCTAATGGAACGGGAAACTGGAGCGATGAGAACATGTGGATTAGGCTTGACGGAAATCCTGTTCCTGCTGGTGGCCCACAAGGACACATTGTACAGATACGCGAAGGGGATGTAATTACCATGGATCGATTCAGAATACTCTCCTACCGCACCCAAATTTTTGGACGACTAGAGGTGGGCACTCAAATTGGGCATAACCTTGGCTACGTAAGTGGAACAGGAACCCTAGCCTTTGTTAACGAAAAGGTGTTCCCGGGTGAGTACACCGATTTTCTAACCTGCGGAACAGGTGGTACTGTTGAGTTTGGCGGAGGATCGTACGATATTCCCCTATTTAACAGCTTCTCGCAAGTTGACGACCAGTTTAACAACCTAGTAATATCGGGTACGGGAATAAAGGTTTTCCCCGACCGCGACAACATAAGAATATGCAATAACCTCTCCGTTATTGAAACCGCAACCCTAAAGCTGGAGCACTTTAGCAGATCTAATAGTACCTACAAGTACACAACAATTGGGGGCGACATTTACGTTGGATCATCTGCATTCCTTGATACTGATTATGGTGAGTATGTTAATTTAGCAGGTGACTTTACCATAGAACCAGGTGGAAAACTTGGGGCATCTTATGTTTATCAAAACTTTGATTTTATTGGAACTATAGATCAAAGCATTTCTGGTAATTATACGGGTACAAATCAGTTTAATATTATAATAAACAGAAATCCCAATTTTATTTATTGTAATGGGCCAATAGATATTTTGTCTTTCATTTACCCCATAACAGGGACAATGGTTACTACTGATGCTAACCTATTAACTATTAAGAGAAATTCTGGTAATGGATTAAGATACCCCTCTACATATACAGGTATTGTTGATGGTCCTTTAAAAAATAACATTTTAACAACGACCTCATATACAGTATACCCATACCTATACCTTGGCAATAATGGGGAGAAGAAGTTTATAACCCTTACTAGTACACCAACAACTGTTAACTATTGGACTGGCGAGTTTATTAGGAGCAATCCTTTAAGTGCAGGAATGGACCCAAACACAAAAACAGCACCGCTACAAACGGTAAGCAACGTTGAGTATTGGGAACTAAACGGTTCGGCTACAGCAACAGTAAATGCTCGCTTTACTTTACCTATTACAGCATCCAACGATATTTGTCAGGGTGTAACCAACGTTAGCAACCTGCGCATAGCCATGTGGAATGGAAGCAGCTGGGTGCAAGTTCCTAGCGCCCCAACGGGAGGTAGTACAAAAAGTAGTGGTACAATAGAAACCACTTCCGATTTTACATTCTCTCCGGGTGTAACCTACTACTTAACAATAGCAAGTACCGAGGTAATAACAATTCCTACAGCCCAGTTCACCAATGGAAACCAAACAATATGTGAGGGCGATGCTGTTACGATGGAGATAACCCTTACTGGCAATGGACCGTGGGATGTAAACTACTCCGATGGGGTAACTACCTATACCCTTACCGATATAACAACGCCATACACCTTTAACATTACTCCCACAGCAACTAGAACTTACACTATAACCAGTGTAACCGATAATATTGGTACAACAGGTAATGTAATTGGTAGCAACCCTGTTATAACGGTAATTCCAGCGCCCACACCATACAATGTAGCTGGAACTACAACCATTTGCGGGGTGCAAACAGCAACAATATCGCTTAGTGGTTCACAAGTTGGATACACCTATGAACTCTACCGTAATGGAGCTCCAACTGGCAACACAAAAATAGGAACCAACAGCGCACTTAACTTTACGGGTATTAGCCTTGCTGGTACATACACTGTTTACGCATACAAAACGGGTTCTCCCCTTTGTAATCAACCAATGATTGGTAGCGCTATAATAACTACCTCTACAGGTGCTACAGCCACCATTACTGGACTTGCCACAGGAGCCCAAATATGCAACGGCGATGCGGTACAGGTTAACATTCTGCTTGTGGGTGTTCCACAGTTTAGCTTTACTGTAAACGAAAGCTACAGCGGACGTACTTTCAACATCAACAACCTAAATGTTGCTTCGGGAACAACCTACACCTATACAATAACACCTTCGCCTGCTTGGCAGGATCAGGGTAATCCAACGCCTTATATTGCAACTTACACATACACCGTTACAAATGTTAGCGATAACTCTGGCTGTGGCGTTGGAAGTGGTTCTGGATCGGCATCGGTTGATGTTTACAAGCTCCCCGAAACAGGCCCTCAATACCACATAAGCAATAACTTTGGATACTAGTAATTTGATTTATGGTTATAAAAAACGCCGACAGGGTATCTCCTTGTCGGCGTTTTACTTAGGACATACTAGTCCGTCTCTAATTACGCATATGTAATAATCTGACTCCTATCTCCCTCTTCTAACCACAAACCATTTTACCACATTCTTAATATTCTGGAAGAGTAACTCCCACATCCAAGCCAAGGGACTATTTGTCCATCGCTGGGGATGAACGGTAATCATAATTCTTGGAGGTAAGGCATTGGCATGTGCAGCCCTTACAATATCTGAAGTTCTGCTAAAAACAAGTCCATCCTTAATCCACTGTTCCTGTTGCGGCATCTTGTCGCGCACCGAGAATCGGTAGCCATTCCAGCAACGCCCCGTATCGGTTAAGTAGAAAAAGTCGTTAAAATCAATATCAAAGTATGGCTCACCCAAAAGTCCTAGCTGCTTATAGCTGTACTTTTTCCAGATATCCTTATTATCGAACCCCGATTGGGGACTCCCATGCATACAAATTGTGGAAACTGGATATGTTTTACGAAAAGTCCCCAAATTTTCACAAAACTCATTGTAGGCATAATCAATTAATTCTTCTTTTCTTCTTTCGTTTAACTTTTCACGTTTAACATTTAACCTTAAACTAGCAGTATCCATGGTTTCGTAATGGTAGCCAACCTCGTGCCCCAAACTAGCAATTTGTTTAATGATTTCAATATCAAAACTTTCAGGCACCATTCTGAAATAGTAACTGCCTTTAATGCCTAGTTCTGCCTCTATAATGGCTGTAGCGAGAGAGTTCTGGGGTTTTATATCTACATCGTGGCGAAGGATTATTACCTTATTCGAACCGTTGGCTACATCCCCTTCTTCCGCAAGAAAATCGGCAAAGGTGATAAACGAAAAACCCTTTGATAAAAGGGTCTTTACTAAAACTCTATATTTATAAAAAGTAAAATCCATTGCATCAATATTTGATCAGAAAGAGCGCTTTAGCATTAACAGTAAATCTTTACACTTAACAATGCTCCGCCCCAATTTCCGAAAATTCTTCGCTTGCTCTTTCGTAGGCGCCCTATGGTAGCTTGATTCGAACACAGGCTCAACTATATCATACTTATTTGTGGAATTAATAGTTGAGAGTACCTCTACTAACCCAAAAGCCATGTCCCTTTTTGTTTTATATGCAATGGAAAATTGAGTGTCGTTAGCTGTAACGGGAAATGCTTTTTGCCAAATTATTGAACCCGCATCAAGTTTTAACTCCATTGTATGAATTGTTGAGCCAGCAAACTTATCATTATCGTGAAGAGTCCAAAAACTGCCAAATACACCTCTGTGTCTCGGCAGCAAGGTTCCATGAGCATTAATGCAACTAATTTTTGGAGTACCTAAAATCTCCGATCCAAATAATTGTGGACAAGATATTGAGATAATAATATCAAGATCCAGTGCTTTTAATTTAGCTATGTACTCCACAGAATTAATATCATCTGTTTGAATCAATTCAACATCATTACCCCGTAATATGTTTTCGTTAGAATAGGGAGATTTTCGCTTTAGTATTAGGTTTATGCTTTTGGACAAAACAAAAGAAACCCCAACAATAAAAAGTTCAAATACAGTATAAATCTTTATCCTTTCTTTGAGCCAATCTCTAATTGTTTTGTTCTTTCTAGATGGGCTTAAAATTGTCGCACCTACAATTTTATAATTCTCCTTTTGCTCCCTAACAAGCAATTTCACCATTTTAGGAATGTAAAATGGCTCATTCTGTGTTATAATAAATACCTTAACCATGATATAGTAGTGATTTATACGCCTCTGAGTACTTCTCGGATATTATTTGCCAATTGTAACTTGTAATGAGCTTATTATAGGCCCTTTCGGATCTTAATTTCATCTCGTCTAGATTTTTACTTGCATACAAAACCTTTTCAGCCAAATCATCAACGCTATTCGATTCGAAAAACAATACTTCATCATCACTAAAAATATCCTTGTTTTCGATAATATCAGAACATATAATTGGCGCTTTAACCGATGCCCCTTCCAAAAGCATCATAGACATTGCTTCTAGGTATGAAGGGTAAACAAAGAAATCTGAATTGGCTATGTAGCTCAAAAGTTCTTTTTTATCTTTGATTAAGCCCAAAAAAACAACATTTAAATCTTTGGAAAGTTCTAATATATCCTGCTTATACTCTTCATTCTGGTCTAAATCTCCTGCAACAACTAAAAGTCCTTTATAGTTAATCTTATTGAGCGACCGCAATAAGGTGTCTAAACCTTTTGTTCTTATTATCCTTCCTGCACCAAAGAAAATATAGTTTTTATAGTTAACGTTCCGAATAACATCGCTGCCTAGTAAATTGATTCCATTGGGTATATATGTAACATCAAGATTAATCACTTTTTTAAACTTCCTCTTTTCGTTTAATGAAACAGAAGTAACAGCATTGGCAAATTTGATAAAAAACCTTTCGTTTATTTGAAAGAAGAATTCATACCGCTTCCATTTATCAACAACATAAAAGCAACTATGTGTAGTTACGAGAACCTTATAGCGAAGTCTCAAAAGGGGGATAATAAATGCTGCATCCCTATGATGAAGGTGTACAAGATCGTAGTTAAAGGAGAATAAGGCATGTAAAGCAGAAATAATATAGTAATAAAGGGTGTTGATTCTTTTAAAAGGTAATTTTCTAAAAACAACTTGCCTAAATCCTCCTAAATTACCAGTTCTATGTATTGTGTGTGATGCGGTAGAATAAACCGTAAATTCGTACTCTTCATTAAGTTCATTTATAATGTTTTCGCCAACAGCAGCAGCACCACCAAAAGCTGGGAGTCCCTTTAACCCAATTACGGCAATCCGTGGTTTCTTATTTATCATTACCCAATGTATTAATTAGCTCTAGATATTTTACAATAAATTTCTCTTCAGAGAAATTTTCAACTAGTTGTTTGTACCCTTTAACGCCAAAATCCTTTCGTAGCTCAGCAGAATTAATAAGCGTCTCAAGTGCCGTTGCAATACTATCAGGATCTTGAGTTGGTACAAGAAACCCTGTTTCCCCATCAATAACTAAGTACCTATTGTCGCCCACATTTGTTGCAACTACAGGAAGAGAAAACTCCATAGCTTCCATAATGGAGTTCGAAAGCCCCTCAAATAAAGATGTTGACAAATAGATATCTGCATTCTGGTAATAATCTCTAATATTCAGCGGATTGATTACAACGGAAACAATCTCATCTAAGTTTAACCTTTTAATCAATTCTCTTAAATAATCCTCTTGCTCACCATATCCAACTATTTCAAAACGAACAATAATACTTTGTTCTTTAATACTTTGTTCTTTAATACTTTGTTCTTTAATACTTTGTATCAATAAACTAAATGCAGTGAGAGCTGTTTTTAGATCTTTTGCCGGCACAAATCGCCCCACGGTTAAGATTGTGATAGTATTCTTTTTTTCAACGTTATAACGAACAGGTTCGCTTAATTCAATGCAGTTATGAATTACAGACGCTTTGCTTAAATCAAAACCATATCTCTTAATAAAATCTAATGCTTCGTAGTTATTACAAATAGTATGAATAAACAATTTATTGTGGAGAAATCGTTGAATGTACATTTTAACGCTTCCTAGCCTGGAACTACGAATACCACCTATACGGTATTTAACCCCAGTAAAAAAACCAAGTATTGCATTCAAAAGGTTTGTTGTAGCCAGATAGGATATCATAATTGTTACGTTACCCCTGTTTATTCGCCGTAATAATTGAATAATCTTTTTTACATGATTTCCTTTTAAATAAGTTACATTTATTTTATTGTTTAATACTATATCTCTTAGTTTTGGGTCTATTTTATCACCATAATAAACTACAAGAGTTGTAGGGAAATACTTTGCCAAATTCTTAGCTAACAAAACACTTTGTTTCTCTGCTCCTCCAGAAAATAGCGTGTTTGTTAATATCAAAACTTCCTTCTCCATGTAAACCTAGTCAAGTAAAAATGTTGCTAAATCATCAGTGTATAACTTATAATCAAAGTTCTCTTTTGCTGTTTGTAGTGCATTATGAGAAATTAGTGCACAAATATTATTGTAATTATGATGTATGTATCTTATTTTATGAACAAATGCATCTGCACTATCTGGTTCAACAATAAAACCATTTTCTTGATCAACTATATATTTTCCGTTATCACTAACATTAGTTACTAGTGTTGGTCTTCCAGATACCATGTATTCTGCAAGTTTTGTGGAAAAACCATACCGATTTTGTTTAGTATTCCCGCGCGGTAGTATTAGCAAATGTGCCTGCTTGTACAAGTCAACCAGCTGATTTTGAGCAACAGCTCCCTTATAAAAAACCCTATCCTCAACTTGATATAACTCAATTAGCTTTTTAAGTTCATTGTGATTGTAGCTATCTATTTTTCCATATAAATGGAGATTAACATTAGCAACTGCTATTTTACTAATTGCCTCAATAAGAACATCTAAATTTTCTTTTTTTATATTAACCGTTCCAGTAAATGTTATAACAAAAGGGGTTCCGCTCACATATTCAATAGGTGCATTTATACAATCGGGTATGTCCGATAAAATAGGTATTTGCAGAATGTTACTGTTTCTTTTGGAATAATACAATGAAATATTATCTGAGATTGTAATAATTCCATCATAGTATCTTATAATAAAATCTTGAATTCTTGATAAAAAATTTTTAATAATCTTTAATAGAGTATTTCTTTTCTCTGCTAATGTTACAGAATACTTTCTCACCTCATTTAACTCCAAAAAAACTTTTCTGGAAGTTAACATTTTAAGATAAACTAAATAAAAGATTTCCAATGTTACATTAGTTGAAGGGTATATAAACGTATTTGCCTCTTTTTCTTTGTGTTGAAGACTTCTCAAATTCAATCCACATTCAACTTCAACCAGTCCATTCTTGAAAAATGTCCAAGCATTTCCACGATGATATAAATATACTTTTTCTAAATCCTTATGTAACAATAAAGATTTAATATATAACTTTATCCTGTGCTCTCCTGCAGAGTTACTATCAATTACATTAAAGCAACTTAAAAGTATGATAGATTTACTTTTCAATTTTGAGGTATTCTTTTTCGATGAAAAATGAAAATTCATTGGACAATAGCACTTTCTTTTTCTCTGCTTCTTTCATTTTTTTCGTTTTGGCATTATATTTAACTATCCTATCTTTAAAGTCTTTAGTATTAGTAATAAACTTAGCAGGACTACCTGCAATAACACAATTATCAGGAATACTCTTTGTAACCACAGAGTTTGCGCCAACAATGCAATTTGAACCAATAGTAACACCAGGAAGTATTACTGAATTATTTCCAATATAAGTATTATCCTTAACTCTAATTTTACCAAAGATATCTAAATCTGGAATTTCATTTCTTAATACCCAAACAGAACCATCATGTGTAACAAAGCTTACACCTTTTGTTACATGAACATGGTTCCCAATTTCAACTAAATATGGCTCACTGCCAAAGTTTTTTGAAACAACCCTACATCCAACTCCAATTTTTACTCCAATAAACCTAGCATAGGTTTTTGCGGGGAGTATTAATCTAAGCAATATTCTAATCATTTCTTTACTAGTGTTTATCTGCATTGGTTTAAAGAACGCAAAAAATCAAGAACCTCTTTTCCTCTTTTAGTATTAGAGAAGTTTTCAAACAATAGATTTTTTCCACTTTCTGCTACTTTAAGAGCATGCGAATAATTACTTAATATATAATCTAATTTATTCGCATATTTAACACTATCATTTGGTTCAACAAAGAAAACATGAATACCATCATTTACATAACGAGCATTTTCTCCAACATTAGTAAGTAGTGTTGGAACACCCGATGCTAAATATTCCCCAAGCTTTGTTGGAAATCCGCCTGAGGCTCTAACAGTGTTGGGTTGGGAAGATAGAAGAACCTTTGCATTACATAAAATAGATGGAACCTCATCGAAACTCACCTTACCCATAAAGAATACTCTATTCTCTAATCCGTGTTTTTTAATAAGACTATTGAGTATTCCTTTATCCTTATTGCTTGGATTCCCATATAACCTTAGTATCAAAGATGGGTACTTGGAAGCAATCAAAGCAAAAGCATTAACAATATTGTCAACATCATCTTTTGCTAATTCTAAATTCCCCATATAACACAAATACGGAGTCTGTTCTAAACTGGAAATTTTGCTTGGCAATCTAAACCGGGAAACATCTGTAATGCTTGATAGAATGTATGAAGGTTTGGCCACAATATTACAGAAATAATCTCGCAGGGTTTCAGAAATTGAGATATAAGCATCAATTCGCTTCAAGACTAGCCTAAAAAAGAACTCTTTCCATAATGGAATTTTGCTCTTTAATTTATGTCGAATCGGAATAGGATATTCATCGAAAATAAATACTGATGATGCACCTACTTTTTTTGCTACAAAAGAAAAAACATAAAGAACTAATAGCTGATCTGCACTAATAATTATAATATCAATGGGGTTAACCTTTTTGTCTTTAATAATTCTATAACTTGACAATAATAATCCAGCAATTTTTCTATATCCTGAAAATGTAGCGAATGCTCTTACCAGCCTACTTTTACTTTTATATCTTCCTGAAGTATATTGATATTTAATGTCATTATACACCCCTCTGTTTTCCTCCCTAAGTTGACTAATTCTATCAGTTGGAAACGGAATATATACTTCTACTGAAGCTCCATTTTGCACTATCCCTCCAGCATATGAAAGAATTCTATTGGTTGGAGCCATTCCTTTAGGAAAGGGATATATTGAGATAATGGCAATGTTCATTTATAACCAATATTAATGTTATTTCTCTTTTGAAAGAACTCCATTAATGGAGTAAATATCATAAAATATACAATAGGATTTGTGGCTGCAGGATTGGAGAATATCATCATTAAGTTGCCAATAAACAGAGCTAAGTATAACATATTACTATGCCTCTTGTTTGATACAACTTTAAAAAAACGCCATAATGAGTATATGATAAGAATAAAACCAACAACCCCCCACATAAAAAGTAAATCTGATAAGCCATTTACTCCTACGAAGTTCCACATAGAGTCGATATCTGAGGGTTTATATATTCCAAAACCAAAAGGGTATTTTAAAACTTCTATCAGCTGATACTTAGCAAATAAAAAACGATCAAGTTTTGCTGCACCAAATCCACTTGAAGTAAAATCAGTGAAATCTTCTTCATACGATTCAACATAAGCATTTATCTCCCCTCCAACAAAATCAACCTCATATAAATAAGGCACAACAATAATCAAAAGTAAAATCAAAGTAAATAAATATGAAAACTTCTGCTTTGACGCAATTGCCCCACTAAATAAAACTAAAATTGCAATATACCCTGATGTAGAAAGAGTTGTAAGTAATGCTATTGTATAAACAACGAGAAATTTGTCGAATTTTATTCCATTGCGTAAAATTCTTATAGATAACGCTAGAATTATCATCCATGCAAATGCACCTGGTTCCCACATAAATCCTGCATTCCGAAACAACCCATAATATGTATCATCCATATGAACATATATTAACGATGTCCAATATGTTTCTTGCCCAAAGAACATGTAAAACTTATCGTCGGTTATCCCTCTGAAAAAAGTAAATAAATAATCAAAAAAACCAGGAAATAATATGTTTAATGGAAATATTATTAACGAAACAACCGAAAGATAAAAAACGGTTTTTTCAAACAAAACCCAGTAACTTTCTCTACAAATTGCTAAAATAAAATATGGAAACAAGAAAAGGGTGATTATTGAAGTACTAAATCTAAGATATTCAACATTTAAAGAGAAAGAATAGATAACAAGTATATTAACTAACAACCAAATAATAGGAAGATAAAATTTTACCTTTAAAAAACCCCGATTAAAAAGAATTGGTAGTAAAACAATGTTATAGGCAAGAATATAGAACTTATTAGAAAAAATGCTAGCCGATGAAATAACAACAATCGACAAAATAACCAATATGATTTTTATTAATCTATAATTCATTTTTTAGTGTCAATTTATATTGTACTCTTCGACTTAAGCTAACCATATTGGATTTTTAGATTCTTGCTTAAAAATTTTCTTGTATTGAATTGGTGCTAGTAAAAAGCCATTAAAGTTCGATAACATTCCTGCAATAACTACCGCATATATACCTAATTCCCACTTAATTCCTATATAAATAAAAGAAACAAAAAGAAATGGAGAAATTATGGCGGAATACATTTGTATTTTCAAAGCACCTATTCCATTAAGTACAGAGCCCTCTGCCTTTCCAATCATCAGAGAAAAAACATATAGCAACATGAAAAACGATATTGTATAGTTTGTATCTACAACTCCGCGTCCTAACCATAGGTTAAATATAAAAGGGGATAATAAAAGTAGAATGAACCCAAGAATAATAAATAAAATAAGCACTTTATTGTATTTTTTTACAGATAAATTAATCCAATTATAATCCTTTCTAACATACGCTTCAGTTGCTGATGACCATAAAGGAATCATGACAATTGAAAAAATCATAGCCAATACATTAAAAAGTCTGTAGGTAACATTATATAGAGTTACATCCTCTCCACCAAAATTTCTTAAAATGATT
The DNA here is from genome assembly GCA_016931855.1 of Bacteroidales bacterium. GTDB lineage: Bacteria > Bacteroidota > Bacteroidia > Bacteroidales > Tenuifilaceae > UBA5206. Next base: position 14,445 of record JAFGDZ010000047.1, on the reverse strand, counting down.
ATACTACTTGTTTGAAACTGAACAAGCATGGCTATTTGTATCACAAAAAACTTAACTCCTATATTTAATAATTTTGGTAATAAAGAGAAATTAATTTTGGATATACTAGGCGCATATTTTCGATACTTCCCGATAAAGAGGGAAAAATTAAAAAATAAATTTAGCAATAAGGAACTCACACATAATCCTAATGTAAGATTTACAATTGAGCCTTTTGTAAATTTCATTAACAATACTATAGAAATTACCGCAGCAATATTCTCACTCAATGCTCTAAGTGATGCGTTTGCCGGACGTTGATCGGCTATGAGAATTATATTAACAGTTGAAAGGATAAACTTTAGGCAAAAATAAGTTGTAACGATCAACATTGTTAAAGAAAGATCGCTTGAAGAAACTTCAGAAATATTAAAAACACTATTCCAGTTAACAAAACTATTTACAAAAATTAAAACGAATAATAAAGGCAAGAATATAAGAGATAGCATTGCATAAGTGGTACTTACATAACTCTGAGCCAACTCAGTATCCCCGTGAGCCTTAGCCTCTGCAAATCTATTGCGCAATCCATTATTTAAACCAATATCAAAGAAACCCATCCAGGTTACAACAGAACTTATTGTAATCCAAAGACCATAGGTTTCAGTATCAACATAATTAATAGTGAGTGGAACTAACAGTAAACCAACTAATATTGAAATCCCCTTCAAAAAAAGCATGGCAATTATATTTTTTCTTGCCGCAATACTTCTTTCATGACCTGATTTAAGGAAAGAGTTTACTTTATTTAAAACATATCCCATTTTTGCTAAAAAATAATGGTCAATAGATACAGCTTCGCCATGTCAGTTACACAATTTTAAAAATTTTGGACAATTCTTTTACTCAGAATAACCGTTTAAACTTTTCCTTCCAAGAAAGGGGTGGTTCATCGTCAGAGTAATAGCCTCCATCTTCTTTTTGAGAGTATCCATAACCTGAACCATAACTATACCCGTAGCCGTACGTGTATCCATAACTATAAGAATAGCCATAACTTCGCTTATGCTGTAAATCGTTTACAACTATTGCCAGCGATTGCTGCTCCCCATTTTTACGAATATCCTCAACCAATTTTAGTACTTCAACATCGGAATAATCGAATCTTACTACGTAAAGTAGAATATTTGAAAAACGCGCGGTTAATAGAGCATCTGTAACAACAGCCACAGGAGGTGTGTCAATTACAATAAAATCAAAAACACTTTTTGCTTCATTAATAAACCTATCCATGGCCTCGGAGCCAATTAGTTCTGCTGGATTAGGAGGAATAGGACCCGCAGAAACAATATAAAGATTTGCTACTCGTGTTTCGTGAACGATTCCCTCAAAAGAGTCGCGTCCAATTAAATATGTACTTAGCCCATTGTGTGTTTCACCTCCAAAATAACGATGTAGCTTAGGTTTACGTAAGTCCATTCCCACAATAAGAACACGTTTTCCCGTGGTAGCAATAATTGCTGCAAGGTTTGCTGCAACAAAAGTTTTACCCTCCCCGCTAATAGTGGATGAAATGGCAATTACCTTTTTATCGGGATCACGTAGTAAATACTGTAGATTAGTACGCAAACCACGAAAGGATTCTGCAAGTGTTGATTTTGGTTTATCTATTGTTGGTAAATCGCTATTAAAGCGGTTATGACCAACAGTTCCTAGTAACGGTATGCTTGTTTTTTGTGAAATCGTTTTCAAATCGACAATTCGAGTATTTATATAGTTGAAAACTAAAATCACAATAAAAGGAATTCCTAATCCTAATACAAAACCAATTAGATAGTTAATCTTCCTATTGGGCTTTATTTGGGTTGCATTAACGGGTAATGCAAAATCGAGCACCTTGTTATCGGGTATATTAGAAGCCTTGGCAATAGCAGCCTCTGCCCTCTTTTCCATTAAATAGGTATAGAGCTTATCAACCAAATTATATTCCCGCTCAATATTAATCAGCATACGCTCCTGGTAAGGAAGCTTCATTAGCTCATCTTCAATTAGCTTAACCTGTCGGCTTATCTCTCGCTTAGCAACCCCATTTGCCTCTTGTAACGACGATACCTTCTCCTCCAACGTTTTTCGCAACGTGCTTATCCTGTTATTCAGTTCCTCTGCTATTGGGCTACCAGGCTTTGCGGAGTAGCTAAGGGTTTGGTAATCAATAACCGCCTGACTTATTTGCTGTAACAGCATATTAAGCTGCAAATCGTCAACACCCATTGAGGTTGGGGCAACTATGTCGGAAAGGTCGGTTTTGGTGTTAAGATAGTCATCTAAATAGCTGTAGTACCTAGCATTTAGCTCAAGCGTGAGCTGCTGATCCTGCAGCCGTTGCAGCTTTGCAAAAATACTACTTCCCTCCTTGGATATATCAATTACCCTATTGTGCAACCTAAAGTTAAGAAGCTTTTGCTCTGCTATGCGCAGAGAATCCTCCATCTCTCTAAGCTGAACATCAATAAACTTAACGGTATTATCGGCAATTTGGTTCTTCTCATCGAGCCCACGGCGAATATATACCTCCATTACCTTGTTTAGGTAGTCGGCCTCCTGATCGGCAACAAAACCACTAGTTGTAAGGGTTAAAATAGAGCCCTTTTTGTCGTTTAGATCAACAACAACTTTCCCTTGATAGGCTTTAGCTAATCCTGTTAAGCTATTGAAATAGAAATAGTACTTTCTGCCTATCAGATTATCATCGGGAGCTCTATTGGATCGTAAGCTTATAGTAAAATTGAAAGAGCGGTTAGTAAATCGTTCTCCAAATTTCATTTTCTGCCTTACGTTCATTCCATCGTCAATCTCCAGCAAATAGGTATCAGTAGAAAGAATTGTAACAAATGCAGGATAATTGGTGATATTTGCAGTAAGGGAATCGTAGGTAACCACAAAGGGGCTGCTAGTGTATAGCTTACTCTCCTTAATACCCCTTCGCCCCACAGCAACATAGCTAACCCAAAAATCTGGTAGCTCCGATATTGCCTGATAGGCTACTGTGTATGACTTAAGAATTCCAATCTCGTTCTGTACGCTTTTAGTGTTTCTAACCAGCTTTAAACCCTGTATAAGATTCTCTGCACCAGAAAGCCCGCGTGTATTCTCATCATCTTTTACAATAAGTGACGATCTAACACTATAAATCTGCTCCGAGTACCTATTAACAAGATAGGAAATAAACAGACCGGCAAATATAGATATGGCAAACCAGTACCAGTTTCCCAGTACTTGAAAAAAGAGTTTCTTAATATCTAGTGTCTCCTCTTGGGAAAGAGGATATTCATTACGTTCAATTTGCTCCATATTGCTTATATAAGGAATACCCCTTTACCTATTTAAGTATTATATTAAGTACTAAGGCCAAGGTACTTATTGTTGATAAAACAATTGAGATATTAGGAGTGTTCAGTGCGGCAATTTTACCCTTACGAGGTTCAACAATAACCATGTCGTTTGGCAAAAGGTGGTAGGCCTCCGATGCCACAATAGCCTTGTCGTGGAGATTTACCCTATAGGTAACCAAACCATCGGGTGTTTGACGTACTACTAAGACATTGGAACGCTCGCCAAAATCGGTAAAATCGCCAGCTAACCCAATTGCTTCAAATAGTGTAAGATTATCCTTAAAGTTGGTATATACTCCAGGTCTTTTTACCTCACCCAAAACGGTTATCTTATAACTTAGCAACTTAACCACAGCTAACCCATCGGTCAAAAATTTTTCTGTCTCTGTTTGAATTAAACTCCTTGCCTGCTCTACAGTTAAATCTTTAATAAACAATTTGCCTAACACAGGAAGTTGCACAGTACCCGAATCGGAAACCGAATAGCCAAAAAGGTAATACGAGGCATCGTTTGTGTACATATTTGTGGCAACGGTGCCGCTCAGCCCCCTATTATTGAACATACTACTTACCTGCGGATCTCGGGTAAGAATCTGAACATACAAAACATCTCCCTCCTTTAACCGATACTGCTCCTGTTGCTTACGGACTAAACTCTCGTTGGCCAAGTTGCTAACATAAAGCAACTGGCTGCGTTTGTTACACGAAGAAACAACTGTTGCAACAAGCATAGTTGCAAAAATAACTAGGTTTACTCTGCGGGTTCCTTTCATTGTAAGCGTTTTGGACTTGTAAAGATAAATTATTTGTGCGGGAGTTAGGGAATTGTTGGGAAAATTATTAGACATAGGAATGGGGAATAGAAGTTGGCGGGAGAATAGCAAGAAGGAATAGGATGGAGATGATGAATAGGAGGAATATTACTGTAGCGCCACGGCATGCCGTGGTGATTTAGGAATTATCGGATTGCCACCATAATCTCCCACATATGTAGCGCCACAATATCTTGTGGCGATTTATGGCAGTGAGGATTAGGCAAAAAAACCTGACAGGATTCCAAGTCCTGTCAGGTTTAAGCATATATGAGTTTTTTAACCTCGCCCTTTAGGGCGGGGTAGGAGTAAGGTGTTGTATTAGGGCTTTAGCCCTGAATGCTGCGAATGATTTGCTTCTGGAATACCTAGAACTCGAAGGAACACAGAAACACAGAGGAGTAGGAGTACGCGAGAGGAATATTGCTGTAGGGTCACCGCACACTATGATGATTTAGAATTATCACAATTCCACCATTACCCCCTAATATGTAGCGCCACAAAATCTTGTGGCGATTTATGGCAGTGAGGATTAGGCAAAAAAACCTGACAGGGTTTGAAATCCTGTCAGGGGTTGTTTCCTTTGCGTCTTTGCGAGAGAATAATTCTTTATGCCTTAGGCCTCTTAATCACCAAAGGTATTAGGAATATGATATGGAGGACCTGTTTCAGGTATTTTCCAAACCTTAACCGTTTTGGTCACATAAGCACTGGTACATCCAGTAGTTGTATTTGTTACCCTAAGGCTAAATACATAATCCTTATCGGGCGTAGCTCCAGACCAAATTAGAGGATCTGTTGTAAACGGATTGGGTTTAGGATCAATAAGCGTTTCGTAGGGCGCATATTCTACACCATCAAGAAGTAGGTAGTAGGTTGGCGATACGCCGCCCTGCGCATTGCCAAACTGAAGTACAACCGTTTCTTCATCGCAAATATTACTACTACCATCAATTGTTAGCACTGCTGTTGGGCTGGTGTTAATAACCACATCTTGGAGAACCGTGGTTAAATCATTTGTTGGCCCTTGCGATAGCGTTACACGTCCTGCTGTTTGGGTTGACCACTTCACAGATATTTGATATGTACCGGCACCCGCGGTAATTGTACCTCCAACAACCGACCAGTTATAAACGTGTCCGGCAACCTCCTTACTAGCATACACCTCTGTTGCATTAGCACATACATTAAAGTTTCCTGTAATAACAGGCCAATCGCGTACATTAACATCGTAAGTTGCAACTGTGCTACAGTTGGTGTTAAACTGGGTAACTGTTATTGTGGCAATTCCCGTTACAGCACCCCAATCAACCTGAATTGTACTACCCGTTGATGAGCCAACAATTGAACCCAAAGCCGACACCGACCAGGAATAGGTATTACCCGATACAGCAGTAATGGAGAAGTTGGTTGATGAACCTGTCATAACAGAGGTTGGACCACTAATTATTGGGTTTGGAGTTGTGTAGAGGGTAAGAACAACACCACTACCCAATACAATCCCCGAAAGATTATTTACATCCTTAACCGATGATATGGTAATGGTATAATCTCCAGCACCACTTATTGCAAACAGCTCGGCATAGGTAAAGTTTATGGTGTGATTACCCTCACTAAGATTGGTTAGGGTTCTATTGTTAACACCATTAACCTGAATAACAACGCTTAAGGGATCGTCACCAGCAACATTAAAGGTAACTGGGAATAAAGAGCCATCGTTACACTCAGCAAGGTTACCACTAGTAATTTGCGCCGAAGCGGTTTGCTCCAGAGCCAAGGTGAAATTCTGCGCTACGCCACCAAATGCAATTGGGGTTGATGTTTCAACAGTACCTTGTGTTTGGCTTACATCGGTAACGGTTTCACCAACCTTTGTCCAAGGAGGAAGATACTGTGCAACACGTAGCTTTTGCCTATCGAGAGCGCTAGCAGGAATAATGGCACTCAGATTATCCCAACGTAACCTAAGGTTTGCCGATGCTCCAGCAACTCCCGTTACCCTCCAATACTCATTATTGCTAATAAGTTGAAGTGGCGCAGCAAAGTTCAAATTATCGGTTGGTATCGTATTGTAATACTCTGCAGTATAGTACTGGCTACCAGATGAGGTTGTACCAAAAATGTAAACATTTCCGTACCGACCATCCTTACCAACAGGGAATGTTGCATTTGAACTATTGTTAACCATTCTACGCAAAGGGCCATTAACATAAGCCGTTGCATTACCACCAGAAACGGCTGTTACATCGCCATAGCTAACAGTAAGTAGGTTGGTAGCGGTTGTATTAACCACTCCAGATGTTAGGGTAAGCACACGATTAACAGTTGCATTGCTATTAAGCGTTAGTGTGGAACCAACCGTTTTGTTTATTTGAAGGTTATAGAACTGCTCGCCACCAGCACCCAACGAGGTTAGCTGCTGCTCGTTTCCGCCAGCGAAAACAACCAAACCAGTTCCTGGCACAAATCCACTAGCAACAGCATTATACCAGTCGCCCTCAATACGTAAGGTTCTGTTAAAATCGGCATTGCTTAAAGCACCACTTTCAATTCTTAAGTTCCCCTTAATAAGAATATCAATAGCGGGTATCTTTTTTGTGTTATTCCCTAGGAACGTTACATTTTGATATGTTGTTATACCAGATGGAAGCGTTCCTGCACCAGAGTACTCAACGGTACTACCCGTAGTATTCATAAAATCGGAGAAGTCGCCACCAGGGAATACGAATGATCCACCACCAGTTGCAGTAAATGCCATTGTACCCGAGCCACTAACATGACCTAGGTTATGCTCGGTTGTGCTGCCAAAACTTAATCGTGCACCAGAGGCAATATCAACAGAACCAGCATAAGCACCATTCTGGTTGGTGGTAATTGTGTGCCCAGTTTGAATAAACACAGGATTACCACGTGGAGGAGCGGTTGCAATGGTTGGCCCTGTTGGTGAATCGAGGAACCAGTTTCCTGCAACGCTCCAGTTACCAGTTTTAAGGCTGTAGTACTTACGAACAATACCAAAATTATCAATAAGACCAGCGGTGTACTCACCATCGATATAGTTAACACCTGTAAATAGTATTCTATTTCCAGCAAAATCAAGAATCTCTGTATTGTTGGTCCAGGTAAAGTTGTGGTAACGAGCATTTACATAGTTATTCTCATTCCCTTGAATATCCCCATCCATATAGGTGTATGAATGGCTAACGGTTGGATTGCTAAATCCTGTGGATGTTACGTTCCAGAAATATTGCAGCTCATCGGTTATGGCGTTTGTACATACAGGATGAGGAGCATCAACAGGCTTAATTGTTATGGTTCCGGCAACACCACCCGTATTGGTTACATTAAGTGTTGCGGGTGTGTATTTACCTCCTGCGCTACCCACACCAATTGGGAACGTAAACGATCCTCCAGCAGAAGTAAACTCTTTGGTTACACCACCATCGGAGAGGGCTCCATTGGTGACTATAAATCGTCCAGCCCCAGGAGCATTACTGCCCGTTCCAATTATTGCACTCGAACCTAATGTTAACTTGCTATTCCCAATAGTGAACTTCCCAGATCCCCCGGAAGACGGAAAATCGAGTCTGTTGTTTATACGAATATCTCCATCTAAGAAAACACCATTATTATAATTTATAACAACCCTTCCCAACATACCCGTACCATCGGAATAAATATATTGAGATAGAGTAGAGTTATAAAAGGTTAATCTGGAGTTGTCATTTGAGATGTGAGAAAAGCCATTGTTAATATATAAATTCTTATATAATTTAATGTTACTCGTACTACTTTGAATTACGCTTCCTCTTGTAAAGAAGAGATCTCCCATAATGATAAGTTCATTACGATCTGAAGTCACAACACCAGCATTATCTTGATTAATATACATTTCGCCAAATACAAGAGCACCTCCTACTGTTGTATAAACATCATCCTTATATACTACTTGATTAGTACCTAAAAGACTAACGCGCTGGCTATCTGTACTTCGTTGGAAACTACTAAATTTATTTCCGCTTCGTGATATAAAATCTCCAAAAACAGATATACCTATTCCATTTGCCCTAAGAATTGAGGCCGCTGGTCCATCTATAATTAAATTACCATTTATTGTTGCCTCAAACGTCTTTAATCTAGCCTCCTTGGCTGTAGTGGTACCATCAACTGTTAAACTGTAAACAGGGCAGCCCAAGTAAAGGTTAAAGTAGTTTGTTGTAGCACCAGTTGCGGATGTTCCCGTTACTATTGTACCGCCTGTAACCGTTGATGTTGCAGGATTAAGGTATAACTCACCAAATGTGTTGTTGGTCTGGGTAGAAGCAACTCCTTGCACCAAATGCAAATTACCACCACTGGTAATAAAACTTCCTGTATTAAGCACCTCCAAAAGCGCACGCTTAATTTGGTTTGCATCGCGGTTCTTACCATATATATATACATCGCCACCAGTTTGGCGGTAGGTTAGGTTACCCGTGGCAATGGTTGTAGAACGGCGAATTTGTCCGTTTACATTAAGTGTACCCCCCGTAACAGCAACTTCTGGTGTACCAGCAGTTGCGTACTCAATGTCGTTATGGGTATTATTGGCAGCTGCACCAATATTCATGGTTCCTGCTCTAACCTCTAGCTTACCGCTAAGTAGCAAATCGGCACCATTATCGGCAGCGCTACCCATTGTTACTGTTGAACCATTAACCGATAAACAGCCTGTAGCCGGTATGCTAAAGGTTGTATTGGTGGTAAGGGTAAGATTTAGGCTTGCACCGCTAAAACGAATTGTACCATTATTAATAAATAGCGCCTGCCCAGTTGATGTATTCATGGTAAACTGGTCGGCAGTAACATTAACCAAGGGTGTTTGGTTAGTACCCTTATCAACATAAACCCTATTAAGGTTTGTTGTACCAGTTCCCGCAAAAGTTTGGTTTGTTGTGCCCTTAAAGTATATGTCGGCATACTTGCCATTTCCTGGGTTAAGGTTTAGTGTACCGTTATTCTCCACGTTGCCGTATAGGTTTAGCAAATGTGCTTTGGCTGTACCAGCGGTATTTATAAGGAACGAGGCATTGGTGCCAATGGTAAGCGCACCTTTTTGTTCAAGGGTAAAGGTGCTACCATTATCAACGCGTAGCGTTCCACTCTCGGTTACGTTTAGGCTATCGGCAACAGTTAGCGTAGCCGATTGGGCACTAGAGGTTGCCGTAACACCTCCTCCCTTAACATTAACCTTGCCAGTAGTGGTAACGCTTATACTGGGAAGTGTTATGGTACGCCCAGCGTCTGGGTTAATTACCAAGTTGTGGTAACGGGAATTACCAACAGTTTTGGTAATGTTTACATCATCTATGTAAACATTATCGGCATTTCTCCCCCTATACACAAAAGCAATATATACACTCTCATTTCCAGCATAAGATGAAAGGTCTATTTTAAACTCCTGCCACGATTCAGCACCTTCTCCCAGCTCAACAAGTTCAGAAAATGAACCAGAGGCGTTAGTAGTTGTTGATATCCAAACTCCCTGATATACATAATCTGTTGGATAAAAATTATACCTATGAAACGTTAACTCGTAAGTTGCCAACTCACTCATATTAATTGCAGGAGTTATTAGATAACCATTTTCATTTCGATTATCTGTGTAGATATGAGCAGCCGATGCCAATCCAGTTTTACGATATACAGTATTACGCTCCCACTGTTTCCCGCCATTATCAACATTACGGTTTACCCAACTTGCAGGGGGAAAAGTCCCCTCGAACCCCTCTTTTAAAAGTGCAATTGTAGAAACGCTACCCTTTGGCATCACAAAATCCTGCGTACCGGTAGTATAGTACTCAACAGTACCACCCCCCTCGCCAAGAAAATCGCCAAAGTCACCACCAGGGAATTTTGCTGTAGCGGTATTTGATGAGATACGTAAAGTTCCTGTACCCGAAACGGTACTTTCGTGCACTAGTCCAAAGAAGTGACCCGTTGTGGTTCCCACGTCTAGTGTGGCATTGGCCTCAATGGTTAAGCTACCAACGAGATGACCATTATCTATTGTATTTATCTTATGTCCACTCTGAATAATAACAGGGCTATTCTCTTGAGGTAGCTCAGCAACGGGCAGTGTTCCTGCAGCATCGTAGCTCCAGGTGGCCAAATCCTCCCAGCTACCCTCAGCAACCCTACTGTAATAGGTTGTTACAGCACCAAAGCTAATTGTTTCACCTGCAGTAAAGTGACCGCGTGGATCGGGTACATCAAGGAATCGTATCTCGTTTGTTAAATTGGTAATAAGGTTAACATCGTTAAAGAAAGTCCAGCTAACAGGGAAATAGTATGCAGGAACGTATAAGTTCTCATCGCCATCCACAACGTCGGTATCATCAAAATAGAATTTTAACCTTAGGTTACCCGATGGAATACCTGTCATCTCCTCGCGACGCAGGTTCCAGTAGTAATTTAAGGAATTGGCAGATGTTGCTAGCGGATGAATGCCATCAACTGGATTAATTGATAATGATCCCCAAGTTGACGGTGGGCTATCAATATCAATAATAGATGGCCTATACTTACCGCTTGATCCAACAGGATAGGTGAATGATCCAGTTGCAGACCAATCCCTTTCAACTCCAAAATCGGATTGAGCTCCTGCTGTTTCTATCATTCTGCCACTATTGAATCCGGTGTATGCAGAAACAGTCCCTGTAAGTGCGTTGTAAATGTACGATGTTCCGCTAAGAGATAACTTGTGTGTTCCAATGTTTAGAACCGCAGCAGTACCGCCTAAGCGTAAGTTTCCATTAATACGCATATTGGCCGACATGGTAGAAGATCCACTAGCCTTGTTTAATGATAAGTTACCAAATGCTCCCAAACCATCGCCAGAGATAACCTGTGCTCCCGTTCCATTTAGAATTATGCTACCGCCAGTTGCACTTTCATGGGTTCCGCTATTGGTTATATTTCCAGCAACGCTAATAGTTTGACCTCCATCACGAAGCGTAGTCTGACTATTTATTTCTAAATCATTTCTTACAATAAGTGGATTAGTAATTGTTAGTACAGAACCATTTTTTAGCTTCATATCATATAGCCCACCTCCATTAATGGTTCCGCCATTTGTAAAGGTTTGAATACCAAACGCATTAAATGTGGTGGTATTTACTCCAGGAGTATATGCACCTGTTAATGTAAAATTCTTTCCAACAGTAACGTTTTCATTTTGTGGGTTAAATGTTGTGGTTGCATTAACCGTTAAGTTATTAAGCACGACCAAAGGACGGCGCGGTGCTGCAGGTACAACAACATTTACGCCATCCATTTTTTGCGATACATCTTCAATAGATACAACTCTATTGCTATTGCTTGAAAGAACAAGATTATAGAAAGGTGCTGTGCTATTAATCCTTGCAGGCTGGCTGTTAGCATATATATTAACAGTACCTCCTGTAACCGATATATTCTCTGGGTTTGATGAAACCAGCCAACTCTCATTATTTGTAGTCCCACCATAATAGGTTGCACGGTTAACATTAATAGTTCCTCCACTAATTTGTAGCGTATTATCGGGGAATGGTAATGCAAAAGCAGGATGAGAGGTTGCATAGTTATACCCACTAATATTCATTACCCCACCCGTCATAATAAAGGTTCCCCTATGTGTTCCAAGTTCTAACCTACTAGATGTTCTAAAAACAGTAGTATTAATTTGAGGATTCGCGGCATCTCCATCTATTTCAAAAACACCATATGCCCTAAGGATAATACCCTGTGCTCCCATAGAAGAGAATACAGAGTTACCTTTAACAGATAGCTTACCATAAATTACAATGCTTGATAAATTATCTTCTCCTGTGACTGTTACATTTGATCCATCTAGTATAACTGTAGCATCCTGATCTATTGTATAATAAGTACTACCTCCTCCTGTTAGTAACCTTGGTATTACAATGTTTGATCCCAAACGTAAAGTTCCAGCATAAACTTCTAGTGCCTTGTTATTAATAACATTACCAGGGTCATCAATATTTGTTGAAGCAGCATCATTCCGTCCAAATAACCTGAAATTATTATTGTTACTAGCATTTACGTCAAGCATATAGGTATCGTCGGTACCCTTATCAACAATAAGTTTATTTAGTGTAGTGAGGCCATTTACAACAAACGATTGGTTTTGCGTTGGATTATTAAAAACTAGAGTAACACCCCTAGTTGGATCTGCCGTGTAATTAGCTGTAGCGTTACTACTAAATGTAACTGTACCCTCGTTCTCAAAGTTCCCCTTAACAATTAGCTCTCTTTGGTTTGTACCAGTATTCCCCATGCCAAATACAGCCCCTGAGCTTACGGTAATATTACCTTCTACCGTTACACTAGAACTCGCTGAGCTATTAATATTAAGAATACCACCTTTAACTAAAAGATCTCCATTTATTTGGGTAGTACTTCCAATATTAACAGTTCTACCAGGGTTGGCGTTAATCTCAAGATTATTAAACGTTGTTTTGTCAAGGGTTGGAGAAGTAGTAATCTGATCGTATAGTTCAACCGTTCCTGCTCCTGCCTGTGTAAAAAGAGTATAAACCCCTTCAGGTAAGTCGCCAGTGGTAGAGCGCAAACGACCCTTTCCCATAATAGTACCAAAGTTATGATTATTGGTGCCCTGTACATCGAGAAATGAACCCTGTTGAATATCTAGTTGTGTAACAGAAAAACCGCCATTGGGCAATTTAATAGTATGTCCATTTTTAATTACCGCTTTATCTAACGCTTTGGGGAATGTTTCGCCTAAATTAACCCTTGTAGAGCTGCTTGGGTCGGTAGTCCAACAAGCAGGGTTGTCCCAATTTCCACTCTGATAAGAATAGAAGGTTTGAATATTGAAACATTCAATATCTGCACTCCAACCAGCAGCGGTACTACCGTCGTTATTTGAGATAAAGACAAAGGTTAACGCATCGTTTGATGATATAACGGTGCCAGGATCATCATTAAACCTATAATCGCCAATAAGGGGAGCAGTAAGATCGGCTCCATCGTAAACTAACAGTCTATCTTCCCTATCGTTATCGAGTCTAAAACTGCTAAAATCAAAACGAAGGCTTTTGCCATCGGCGCTTCTGTAGGTTTGCGCGTAGTACTGATTAACAGCATAATTACCTCCACCCCCTTTGTCGGTAAACGTACCGCTACAGGTAGCTATTTCGGCAGCGCTAATATCCATACTGGTTATGGTTGCGGCCCAGCCTGCTCTTACAGTTGGTTGCCACCAAGCTGTTGTGTTATCTGATACAAATCTAAAGGTAATATACTCCCCTGTTGGCGTAAAAGTACTGGGGCTGTTTGTTCCACTATAACGCCCAATTAACGGGGCTGCAGTTGAAGCTCCATCGTAAATTTCAAGATAATCATTAGCATTATAGGTCTGAAATGCTGTAAAAGAAAAAAGAAGCGGTGCTCCATTTACAGACCTAAATGTTGCAGTATAATTCTCATTATTTGAATAGTTTCCTCCATTACCACCACTATCGTAAAAAGAAACTGTAGCGGCGGTAGGTACGTTTACTATTGTACCATCAATGTCGTCCATGTTATAGGACTGCGCATGCGAAACAAATGAAGATGCAACTAGTAGTACTAGTGCCAATAGGTTATATTTTAAGCTTCTCATAGCTGTGCGTATTTCAATTATCCCAAAGTATTATTACTAACGTGCAATAAACAATGCCCATTTTAACCCACTAAAGTAGCTATTTAACTGCTAAATGCGTGTTTCATTGGTAAAGTGTTTAGCTTGTTACACATGGCTATTTCACCCTTTAATCAATTTATTGCGCTATAAACTCGTTTTGTCAACTCCAAAGGCTCTTTTTTCGGACTTTATACAAAACTTAACATAATTGTAAGCAAATGTTATTCCTTTAAATACATTAATTTGTTATACAGATATTTAAATATATTATTGAGAATTAGAATGTCCGTTTTTGGCTATTCAAGGATAGAACTTGGTTGTCGCTCGCGAAGGCGCTAAAGGGACTTGTTGCCTAATCCTCACTGCCTTAAATCGCCACAAGATTTTGTGGCGCTACATGCGTGATAATTATGGTGGGATTCTGATAATTCCTTAAATCGCCACGGCGTGCCGTGGCGCTACATGTGGGGGTATTGGTGGTGGTATTCTGATATTACGCCACTTCGTGGCTGGTTGTTATTCGCTAAGGCGCTAAAGGGGACAATCCCTGACAGGGTTTGGAACCCTGTCAGGTTTT
>JAFGDZ010000046.1 GCA_016931855.1 Bacteroidales bacterium | reverse complement strand
CGTCAGGTATTCAAAGTCTTTGCTAAGCCTTCGGTAACTTTCAAACCATGCGAAAGTCCTTTCGACCACCCATCGTTTGGGAATCACCTTAAACTTGGGCGATTCATCGGGTCTTAGGACAATGTCCAGCACAAAGCCGAACGCGGCTTTGGTTTTATCAATCAGTTCGCCTCGGTAACCACCATCGGCCACGATTTTGACAAGCCTGTCGAAACGACCTTTTAGCGTGGCGATTACGTTAAATGCACCTTTGCTGTCGTGGACATTTGCCGCATGTACCACAACGGTCAAAAGCAGCCCCATGCTATCGGTTACTATATGGCGTTTACGGCCTTTTATGTGTTTCCCGCCGTCAAAACCCCGGTGATGACCGCCCAATCGGGTCGTCTTAACCGACTGGCTATCAATGCAGGCCAGGCTTGGCGAGGCTTTTCTCCCTGCTTTTTGTCTGGTATGGTCCCGCAGGAACTCGTGTATCTGTTCGATAACCCCAGTGTTCTTCCATTTAGTGAAATAGTAATAAACCAACTCCCAGCAGGGGAAGCACTTGGGCAACATACGCCATTGGCAGCCTGTTTTAAGCAAATAGAGGATGGCATTGAAAATATCTCGCAAAGAATGCTTTCTTTTGCGGTTGTCATTTAATACCCCCTCTAAAAGCATCCATTGGCTATCAGAGAGGTTGGTTGGATAGTAACTCATGTGTTTTTAATAGTCTGAAAACCATTAATTTACACAATTAAATCCAATTAAACAACTGGTAGTCAATGTTTTGTGTTTGTTTTATTTCAAATTTAAACAGTCTCTTAGTTTCTGTTGGCAAATCGAATAGTACAAGAACCCACATAACTCTATACTCGCTTAGGCGTTCCATTCTACAGCTATTTTCAGTTCACTTCGGGGTAGGCTATTTTGCGTTGCTCTCCTGTAAAACACTTGTATAGCGACGATGCCGTTAGCCCCGCAGCAATCATCAACGGGCTACGCTGCCCATTTATCTGCACATCAAGAACGGGTATGCCTAGTAGCTTAGCTTTTATCTCCTTAGTTAGCTCTGCACAGCTAATTCCGCTATCAATAATCTCTATTACAACCCTATCAACAAAGGGTCTATAGGGTTCCATAATATCGTCGGCTAAGCAGTAAGCGTTGTAACGGTTATGATGATGAATGCCAAGGGTTGGAAGTAATCCGCTGGCGACTAGTGAACGGGCAATAACCGCACGCAGAATGGCGTAGCCATAGTTAAGCAGGTTGTTAGGCTCATCGCCCTCCCGCTCGCGCGTAAAACCGTCGATCATGGGGAATAGCGATTTCCAGTAGTAAGCAGCAGCCCTAGCCTCGTAGTTATCGGGGTCGCCACTCTTAACATCATTTGCCCATACCAGCATATTTTTCACCACCTCGCCCCTAGCGGCGCTAAGCACCACCGCCTGATTCTCAATTTTAGCCTTAACCGTTTGCTGCCAAAGCTGCTTTTTAAGGGGGAGCGATGCCTCTATCTGATCGCGAAAACGCTCGGTTTGCGTGGTGTTACCACTTAGCGGGAGCATTAGTCCAACAGGCAAATGGCGGCTATCGCAGGTAATTAGCGCACAGTTATTCTCTAGCAGCGCTTCCATTACTCCATGGGTAAGGGTAATCTGCTTATGATCTAGCACCACAATGCCAATATCCTCAATGGGGATGGTACGGGTAGCATCGTCCTTAAAGGATTCGGGCACGCTGCTCTTCTCTACCTCAGGGAGCTTAATTACCAACTGCTCATTTTTAAGCGACAAATAGGTTGGATTGCCAAAATATAGGGTTCGCTTTATCATCGAATTACTTTTGTAACTTTACCTAATCGATTAACTTCTAATTTCCAACAAATATTTTTAATTGATTGACCATCTAACGTAGCAGTTTTTGTATCAAATGATCCAACTGTTTGCTTTTTTTTCTCGTTCCAAGATAAATCTATTTCTTTTGGAGCAATGTTTTTTGCCACGTTATTAGGTGTAAAGTATATAGTTGCCCCTGAAAAATCATTTACAACAAATACTCTTTCCACTTGACTTTTACTCAAACTATTAAAGTCAATTGTTTGAGGATTTTCCTGTTCATCTATGGTTGGAACATACACTAAATCGTTGGGAGATAAATCAAATAGCAAGCGTTTCCCATCCTCTGTAACTTCTGGACAAGAAGTTAAGCCCTGCTTTTGGCGCTCAATAACAAGATCAAAGGGAATAGTACTAAAGAATCGATTTCCTACTTCATCAGTATAAACGCCATAAAATAAATTAGGAGCTCCTTGAACAAATTTAGTAGCCTTGCTGCCACAATTTCCTAATTTGAATCGTCCTTTGCCCTTTTCATAAACTCTCACTTTATTAATGGGTTTGTGCGGAACATTATCATTATATAAAGAAATACGCTCGTTCAATTCTTCAATTCCTTCATAGGAAAATGCATTCTCCGGATTTCCTTTGACCTTTAAATAATTTTGCAAAATTTTTTGAATTCCTGTATCGGTAATTTTTAAAATTTTCTTTGAATCAAAAGAAGTATCTAAAGCCTTTCGTGTTGCTGTGATAAACTCATCTTTTGCAAGTTTTATCCAAGGCAAGTCAACTAATGCAGAAATTGTTTTTTCGTGCAAAGGTTTTCTTATAGCCCAACTATCGCCTTTGGTTTGCTTTGCAAAAACTTTCTTCATTGAGCCATCACTTTGCCTCTCCCATTTCTGATAGTAGTTTACGGTTTTGTTAATAACCCGATTATTTTTTTTGAAGCTGACAATAATTCTGTGCAATTCGGATTTAGCATCCTGCGTAAACGTTTCCCACGGTTTATAAAACTCCTTGGCAGCTGTTCGTTGGTTTCCTTTTGCATCAACAAAAGACTCCAATCGTCTCAACTTATTTCTAAGGTCGAAACGTTCAGACTTTTTCTTCTCCGCAGCACTCTCGTTGTTCAAATAATTAATATGACTACGACTACTGCATGCCACTATCAACGCGTCCAGCGCGTGATGACGGTGATCTATGCGTTTTTTATTCAGTTTATACAACTCTGGTTCAAGCGTATTGATTTGAAAAATTCTCTTCCCATCTTTGCTTTCCCAGCAGCCATACTTTTCGTAACCCACCATATTGTTTAGCCGTTCAAAACGAGGCGTAATCAACTCGTTCCAAACATTATTCAGCCCCCAATCAGCCTTTAAGCGAGAAGTGATTCCACCCGAAGAAACCACCACATTTTTCGCAATACCATCTTCTTCACCTTCTTGCCTAACCATATTAGATAAAAGAGACTTCACTACTTTACTGATATACCTGCTGTCATTGAGTTGCCTTTCAATAAATTTTTCAGGAATTTCTTCCAACAATAACTTCTCTCTTTTGCTCTTCAATTTATTCCCAGCAAAATATTTCTTCACATTATCCTCATAATCGTCAGAACTAAGTAGTTTTACAAATTTCCCGTGGCTAAGTTCAATTTTTAAGCCAGCATTTTTTTTGATAAATTCATATGCCAGTTGATTGTCTTTAATCGCATTTACTTCTGCTTCGCAAATGATTTTGTTAGATAAACTATCATCAAAAAATCGTGATTGCGGTATGATGTGCTCTATTTCGTAGGCAGGTGTAAATAGTTTAGATAGCGGTATC
Organism: Bacteroidales bacterium; assembly: GCA_016931855.1. Classification (GTDB taxonomy): domain Bacteria; phylum Bacteroidota; class Bacteroidia; order Bacteroidales; family Tenuifilaceae; genus UBA5206. The sequence goes on along the minus strand of JAFGDZ010000046.1, from coordinate 105,654 downwards.
ATTTCGCCTGTGTAGGGCGATTTGTATCCTTGCTCCAACCAAAGTTTGTAGCGTTTTAATTCTCCGCTAGTAGGCTGATTCTTTTTCCTAATTTTCCCAATTTCTTCCAACCAATTTTCATTGGTTTCATTGTTATATATACCTTCCTCATAAATTTTCAGTATCTCTTGTTGCATTGGTGAGTAAGGGCGAACATTTTCCACATTGCCATCATTCAAAAATTCCACAAGCAGATTTTTAAGGCGAATGTTGGTATTCTCGTTTTCGGCAACCCGCTCAGTCATTTGTCTTCGTTTATCGGCAGGATTTTTCATTTCACGCCCTAATTCTACGTGAATTTCATCAAAGAAATCTTTTTCTCCATTGCCATAATTTTCCCAAATCGCTTTTATGGTTTGCAGCGTTTCGTTGATAATTTGTTCAACTATTGGATTTCGAAGTGAATGCTGTTTTAGCAATTCGATATGATCTGCTGTATGCCAATACTGAATATCGGCTGCCTCAGAATGTCTGTTGTAAACAATATAACTTGCCAACCACAACGGAAGATTTTTAAAATCGGCGTTGCAATGCAAATGAATAGCTTTCTCGCGAACCCTGCTTTTTATTTTTTCATCGAATTCTCCTGTTAGGATCTTATCAATTCTATCTTTGGTATCAGCATGAATTTCATCCCAATTCCAGCGACTTCCAAAACGCATTAACGGTAGCAATTTTTTAATGGCTTTTTCGGAATATGCGCCATATTCTTTGTCAATGCGGGGGAATCTCTTAAACGTTTCCACAAAAACTTCGGGAAGATGATGTTTGCTGGCAAACTTTCTTAATGCGCTTTCAATCTCATTTTTATCTTCTACGGAATAGAGAATATGCCATAGTTGTTTTTCAGTCTCTAACGTCAGAAATTCCCTGCCAATTTTGGCTTTATTTAATCTTTTAATCATGTCGCCACGGGTTTCGTTGAGGGGATATTGCTTGTTCTCAACAAAATTCCAGCGAAAATAGGTATGCAAGCCTTGCTCTTTATCGTTCTTAAAAACCCTAAACTGCTCCATTCCCAATTGTTTACGAATGGTTTCCTCCAATCCAAAATCATCATACTTTAAGAATGCATTTTGATCTATTTCTGCTTTATCGTTTAGCCAATGATATAAACTTAACCAAGCCTCTTCGGTTGGTAATAGTTCACCAGTGATGTCTATTTCATTTTTATCATCTCTACGAAAAATTTTCAGGTTTTTCATCCATTGTAACAAACGAAATTCTTGATACAACGGATTACTCTTAGAAATACATTTTATACCCTCTTTTTTTTCGGTTCCATCTTCCAGTCTGTAAGTTCGGCTTTCTAAGGCACATTTGCTGATTAAAGACTTCTTGCTCTTCAATGGCCTCTGATAAAAAATAATATCGTCTATAAAAAGGTATGTAAAATCTCTATTTGCAATATTATTTTTATGAGCATCATTGCAAGGATATAACTCCTCCAAACATTCCCTATATAAATCATCACTTTGCAATTCCGCATGAAATTCCTTTTGTTTTTCAAGAATTTGTCGAAGTTCATTTTTATAAAATTTGCGCTCAATCGTTCTCACCAATTTACCCCTAATTTTCTGATCGGGGTTCAGCAAAAGTGTATCATAAATGTACTGCCCAACGGTTTTGCCAGAATTATCGATACTTTGTTCTGTCTTCTGCTTTATGGCAATCCAATCTTGCTCAGAATTTACCGCCTTAAACGTTCTCTTTATCTCGCCCGAAGACAAGGACGAAACTGTTACAATAAATTCTTTTGTTTTTCCTTCCCAATCTTCGGGTTTAGTAATCTGCCTATCATATTTCCAATCATTGTCAAAATATACATCGTAAAGAGGAATATTCTTCCCTCTGATTTTTTCACCCGAATCTACAACTTTTACCACCTTCAAAACCTCGAATGACTTTTGTTTACCATCATCTTCACTTTCTTCTTCTCCTCGCAATTGATAATAACCGCGTTTTTGATTAAAATTCAATAAAATCCAAGCTAATTCCTCTTTTCCTATTTTTTGAGTTAGTGCTTTTTTTCTTAGATAATAAATCGTCCAGTCGTAAGGAATTTTAGTTTCTTTTCCATTTGATTTTTTATAAAACAATTGCGGTTGGGAAGTTCGAAAATCTGCTAACATTTCGTTAAAACTACCCTCAAAGATGAATTCATATTTATTTGGATGAACTTCTTTATAGTTTAATTTTGGTTCCTTACCTTTATTGAATTGCCCTAACCTATGCTCAAAATCAATATCAGCAGCATAATGTTCTGGTAAAAATCCTAACACGTTCAATACGCGGTGTAAGCGTTCCCTCCGTAATAGATCTCGCTCCAATAATCTACGAATACCTCTAAATCTTGTTCTATCCGCAGTTTGCGAAATAGATTGACCAGAATCAAACTTTCCCAAGATTTCTTGCGACATCGGTATAATCCGGCTCCCCATACCCAGTATTTTCCCCTGCTTAGCAGCAGAATCGTGTTCAACCAGCGCCCACCCAATTGAGTTTGTGCCCAAATCAAGTCCCAATATTTTTTTCATAGTGATATTTTTTAAACGGCATTGTGAAAATATATTTGAAGTAAACCATTTTTGTGTATATTAGCAATACATTTTGAAAGCAATTCACAATAAGGATTATTCCGTTGTGAAAACATTTGGGTTGCCCCTTGTCCATAATCAGGGGGCTTTTTTTTTGATAATGCCACCTCGCCATACAGTAAAAGCCACCTCGCGGTGGCTTTTACTGTAATTGTCAAATAGGTGGTTAGGTTAGGCTGTTTCTGTATGCAGGATTGGCCCTGCTGCAATTAGCTTCCGGCCAGCATCGTTATCGGCAAAGTTCTCAAAGTTTTGGATGAACTTCTCGGCAAGACTACGGGCTGCGGCATCCCACGCTGCGGGGCTCGACCAGCTGCTGCGGGGGTTAAGCATTTTGCTCTCTACGCCAGCAAGTGACTTGGGCACCTGCAGGTTAAAAATGGGCATAATTTCAAAGTCGGAATCCTCTATGCTACCATCAAGTATGGCATTAATTATTGCGCGGGTTGATGGTAAATCAATACGCCGCCCTTCGCCATAGGCTCCGCCAATCCACCCCGTATTAACAAGGTAAGCCTTAGAGTTGTGATCAAGCATTTTTTTAACCAGTTCGCGCGAGTAAACGGTTGGGTGAAGCAATAGGAACGCTTGCCCAAAGCAGCTGCTAAAGGTTGGCTGCGGCTCTGTTACACCACGCTCGGTGCCAGCTAGCTTTGCGGTAAAACCGCTAAGGAAATGGTACTGGGTTTGATTTGGGGTGAGCTTAGCCACGGGGGGCAATACGCCAAAAGCGTCGGCGGTAAGGAAAATTACATGCTGGGCGTGCCCTGCCTTCGATACGGGTTTAACAATATTCTCTATATGGTAAATTGGGTACGACACACGGGTGTTCTCCGTTTTGCGCTTAGAGGCAAAGTCTATTTTACCATCATCGGTAATATCAAGGTTCTCGAGCAGCGCATCGCGCCTAATGGCGGCGTAAATGTCTGGTTCCTTTCTGGGGTCAAGGTCTATGCACTTGGCGTAGCAACCGCCCTCAAAGTTAAAAACGCCATGCTCGTCCCAGCCATGCTCATCGTCGCCAATAAGGAGGCGGTTAGGGTCTGCCGACAGGGTGGTTTTGCCGGTTCCCGATAGGCCAAAGAAAACGGCAACATCGCCCTTTTTACCTACGTTAGCGCTGCAGTGCATGGCAGCAATGCCCTGAAGGGGCAAAAAGTAGTTCATTATGGAGAAAATGCCCTTTTTCATTTCGCCTCCATACCAAGAGCCGCCAATAACGGCCATACGCTCAGTTAAATGGAACGCAACGTAAACCTCGCTATTAAGGTTTTGCTGCTGCCACTTGGTGTTGGTGGTTTTTGAGGCAACTAGAACAGCAAAATCAGGGGTAAAGCTCTTTAGCTCCTCATCTGCTGGCCTAATAAACATGTTCTTAACAAAGTGCGCCTGCCAGGCCACCTCCATAATAAACCTTACAGATAGGCGGGTGTTGGGGTTTGCTCCGCAGTAAGCATCAACAACATAAAGCTTTTTACCACTAAGTTGCTGGGCACTAATGTCCTTTAGGTGGTTCCATACACCTTGGTCAATAGGCTTATTGTCGGAACTTTTGCGGCCTTTCTCGGCCCACCAAACGGTACTCTCGGTGTTAGGCTCGCGCACAATGTACTTATCCTTAGGCGAACGACCTGTGAACACACCGGTATCAACGTTAATAGCGCCTAGCTCCGTTAGGAAACCGCGCTCGTACCCTTCAAGGGAGGGGTTGGTTTCATGCTTAAAAAGCAAGTCGTAATCTGGGTTGTAATAGAGCTCCTTTACATCAATTATCCCGTAAGACGAGAGGTTGATATTACTCATTTTTCCTGGTTTTGGGTTTCAAATAAAAAAGACCCTAATCGGTTGGGTGTTCCCGGCTTAGAGTCAAGTAAAGGTATTGGGTTTTTAGCAATGGTTTGCATATTGGAAAAATGTTTAACAAGATATTCCAAAATTTGGAAGCAAAGTGTACATTTGCTTATCGTCAGAAGTTTGTACCTATCAACGCTAACTGCTAAATATCAACCATTTACCTTTTTTATTTTCCCAAAAAAGATGATAAAAGGCAGTTTTTTTACTGCCCTTTATCATATAATAAGTAATTATTTTTGTTTATACGCTTCCAAATAGAGCTCCTCAACCCTACTCCAGTTAACTATATTCCAAAAGTTAGTAACATAGTCGGCGCGCTTGTTCTGGTACTTTAGGTAGTATGCGTGCTCCCACACATCAATCATAAGTATTGGCTTCCCCTTTTGTGTGGCAACATCCATTAATGGATTATCCTGATTAGGCGTTGATGACACAAACAGCTTACCATTGGCACCAACCGATAGCCATGCCCAGCCGCTTCCAAACTGAGACTTTGCAGCATTCTCAAAGGCCTCTTTAAAGCTTTGGAACGAACCAAACGATGTATCAATGGCTTTGAGCACCGTTTCGGTTGGTTTACCGGCACTGGTTGGACTTAAAATTTCCCAAAAAAGCATGTGGTTGTAATAGCCACCCCCATTGTTTCTAACTGTTACAGGGTATTTTGATACATTGGCAAAGATTTCTTCCAGAGATAATCCGGCTAAACCAAGCTCATCGGCAGCCTTAACAAAGTTGTTATAATAAGCCTTGTGATGCCTTGAGTAGTGTATCTCCATGGTTTGCGCATCGATATTTGGTTCAAGAGCATTGTAGGCATAGGGTAGCGTGGGGAACTGGAAGGCTTGCGCCTTTACTTTTCCGCTTCCTAGTAAGGCTAGTGAAGCAACGCCTGCAAGGAGTAATAGTATTCTGTTCATTGTTTTGTGTTTTTGATTGGTTACTGGTTGTTTAGCGTTTAACTAAATCATTTTAAACAAGTAACAAGAAACGAGCTAAGATGTTCACCCAAACCCTGATAGCACCAAATGCAAATCATCGTATAAAGATGGATTAGCTGCCCACGCTAGTTTCCATAGGCCTTTAGTGCCAGAAAATTCCGTTTAAGCAGCTCCCTACCAGCTGCTTTTTCATGCCCAGGTAGAAAAGTGGAGCGGCTGGTATATTTTTAGGGTTGATATTGATTCCCAGCACTTCATAATGCAGCAACAAACAGGATTATCTACACTTCTCCTTACGGGCAGCATGTGCAATGCGCTGCTCAGAAATTGGTTCTACGTGAATAGTTGTAGCAAAGCGATACTCACTAATCACCATTTGCTCAATAGTATTGGCAATTTGATGCGCATCATTAATGCTCATTTCGGGAGGTAAGCAAATATGAAACGTTAGCTCCTTATGCGTGATATAGTTATGCAGATGAAAATGATGCGGATAGACCTCACGATTGGTTATCTCCTTAATTTTGCAGCCAATATCGGCAACCAGTTCATCAACAGGAGTTTCCCCAAGAATAGTGCTCGCCGAGTCCCTTATAACATCATACGCCGCCTTAAAAATTAGCAGCGCAACCAGAATTCCCATAGCACCATCAATCCACCAAAAGTACTTTCCTAAAAAGATACCCACCAGCACCACAACCGACGATATTGCATCGCTACGGTGATGCCAACCATCGGCCTTAACGGACTGGGAATTGGCCTTACGCCCAACCCAGAAAGCATACTGCGCCAACCCCTCCTTGGCAAGTATAGATATTATGGTAACCACTATGGCAACTGTTCCATACGTAACCGGCTCACGGGTTTGCAGCTTACTTACCCCTTCAACCACAAAGGTAAAGGCCACAAAGGCCAGTAGCGCACCAATAAGAATTGCGGCAACCAGCTCGGAGCGGCCATGCCCAAACGGATGCTCCTTATCGGCAGGCTTACGCGATATTTTAATGCCAACAATAACAAAAATTGAGCTTAACGAATCGGAAAGGGTGTGCCAAGCATCAGCAATAATTGCCACCGAGCCCGAAACTATACCTGCCCAGTACTTTAACCCAAATAGTATGATGTTTACCACTATTGATACCCATCCCTCACGAATGGCTAGCTTGTCTGAATTGGAGCTGGAACTAAATGAAGTCATGGTAAAAACGATTTACAAGTTATACATTCTTGCCCCCCGCAGCCATTTGCTTAAAATGGGGTTCTCGTAAATGGGAGATTTTATGGCATAATTTACGAATTGTAAGTTACAACCCTGCAAAAAACCGCTGTAAAGCACTTATTAGGCACTGCCTCTCTGTGGGCAAAAGCGTAGCAATTAGTTGCGTTGCAATCCCGTTGTGGACCTCCTGATGGAGCCTAAATGCCTTCTCGCCCTTACTGGTTAGATGCACATGGGCAGAGCGCTTGTCGATATCGGACTGCACCTTTAGCACATAGCCCCTTTGCTGAAGCCTATCTATAGTAACTGTTGCTGTAGGCCTACTTACTCTGTTCCCTTGGGCAATTTCACTAAGGGTAGGATTGCGCAGCAATCCAATAACCTGAATATAAGCCAGCTGTTTAAACGTAAGATCGGTAAAATCCGATTTGCTCCAAACCTCCTCTTCCTGTTGCTCGCTATGTGCCAAAAAGGATGCTATCAATTGCTGTAACCGCTCGTCCACTTTCAAGTTCTTTGCTTGCAAATATAGTTAGTCTAATCTAACTAATTTATTGGGCAATAAAAAAAGCGGAAAAATCCGCTTCTTACTGCTCTTACTGCAAAAGCTATATGCTATTTATTCTCTGGAATTGAGAATAAAACATCGTTGGCGTTAATGCTTGGATCAACTGTAATGGACTCAACATTCTGCTTTGTTAAATCATTTTCGGCCTTAATGATATCAAAATCGCGGGTGTAACGAATCATAAAAACAGAGCGGTTCTCGAAACCACTTACCGAGTTATCCTGAACAAAGCGGTAGTTTGCCTGAAGAAGATCAACCTTAAAATTGGGCAAGCAAAACTTATAGTCAACACCATAGCGCATCATAGCGCTTAGGAAGTAGAATCCCACATCGTACCCCTGGAATGCGTACTGCGAAGGCTCTCCCCTGTAGGTATGGCGGTACTCGGCCACAAAGCGCTTTACGCTAGTATCATGGTAATCAACAAAGAATGGGGTAAACAGGTGTAGCTGTAGGTTATAGTAATAATCGAGCTGAACGTTCTTGAACTTTTGCCAGCGGGGCAAGCCATAAACCTTAATCCTGTAGCCGTGGTAGTTGGTAAGGGTGTAGAGATGGCCTAGCAAATCGGCAACAAAAGCTTCATTTTCAGAGGGAACAAGTAGTACATTCTCCTTATCGTGCACAAGGCTGTGGCTAATTTTAGACTGTACCTCAACCGCAGCACCCCCAGCCTTATAGGCCACCTCCTTGTAGTGAACACTATCGGAGTTAGCGCACCTTGCGATATCCTGCTTTAGCATATCGCGGAAGCTGATAACAAGGTTATTACTAAGGCTATCGGCCTCGTGCATAAGCACGATGTTGCGATCGGAGCAAAGGTCTATTTTAGCGGAGAACTCCTTAAGCTGAGAGTAAAACGAAGGGTTTACCTGAAACAGGTATGGATTGCTGCTCTGGAGGTAATCGTTAGACGACAGAGGCGAAACCATGTGTATGCGATGCTCGCGAACAAAATCGGCAACTGGCTTAAGGCACTCCGGATACACTGGCCCTACAATTAGGTCGGCGTTACGTAATACGGATGATTGCAGAATTGAAGCAACATTCTCTACATCGCGACGGGTATCAAAAACGGTTAGGTTAACCGATAGCCCTGCGTTGCGAAGTGAATCTACAGCCAACAAAAAGCCCTCGTAAAACTCAAGAAAACCAAGTGCTTTTGCAGGAATAGAGGGGCCTGTTTTTACTGGTGCCGTTCGCGTATTGGATTTTGCATTAGCCGGTACAGGAACTGCCAGGGTATCGGCATTCTCAAACTCCTTTAAAAAGAGGGGCAACAGCAGCACCACGTTATATGGTCGCCCATTGGTAGCGTAGGTAAAGGTATCGCAATAATCAGGACGAGGAACTACGTAAATACCATCATCGGTAACAACATGAAGAGAATCTACCCCTTTAGGCAGTTCCTGAGCAATAGGATCCGAATCTAAAACGCGGGGAATACGGAGCGCTGCACCCAGTTTAAGCCCATCGATAAGTTTCTCACGGTTTAGCTCCACAATAACATCCTGATCCACATTGTACTGACGCGAAATGGAGTAAAGCCCTTCGCCCTTTTGTACTATGTGGATAATAAACTTTGATGTATCCTTAGCCTCAGCAGGAGCTGTACCCAAGGTGTTTAGCCTCTGTCGTGGTATTTTAACAACCTGACTAAGCATTAGCCCGGTTTCTACATCGGGGTTGGCGGCAACAATATCGTCAATGGCTATGCTGTACTTACGGGAAAGGCCAAAAAGCGTCTCCCCTTTTCGCACAACGTGATAGATAAACTCCTCCGACTCGTTCTCGTCGGTCTGTGCTTTTACAGGGATTTTTATTGATTGCCCAACGCGAATACCCAAGTAAATATCGGGATTCTCCATGGCAACCTCCATTTGGGTTACGTTATAGGCTTTGCTAATTGAGTAGAGCGTTTCCCCCTTCTGTACAACGTGCACGAGGTAAACCTTTCCATCAATTTTAATTTTATCGGTTGAAACTTTTACCTGAACCGTTTCGGGTTCCTGACCCGCTGCGGCAAACGATATAAATACCGCAAAAAAGAGCGTTACAAACTTTTGAATCATCTCTAATAATTTTGTAAAAAGTCCGATGACAAAGGTACAGAAACAACTCGGTATTCAAACACCGTTCCATTTTTTGGTTAACATAACCAGCCAAGTTGTAAACAGCACCATGTTTTTCCGGTAGGTTTTTGCTAAAATTGTGGTCATAAAAAATACCAAAAACGTTACATGACCAATTTAAGCAATAGCACCTTTTTTGCAGTAGCCATACAACAACACCGCTTTTTAGGGTCGGTATTTACAGCCCATTTACTTAAGCCCTTTAACCCCGACGGAAGCATTCTAACTACTGTTGGTACGCTTACCAGCGATTCTATTTCCGATTATGATTTCCAATATACCGCCGACGAAAAGGCAATTATACGAACCCTATCTGAATATTGCGATAGCCAGTTACTTAAACTTTTTGGGAAATCGTACAAAAATTTACCAGCATTTATTAAAGGTGTTGAGGGCAACCAGGAGCTTAAGGAGTACATTAGGGGCTATGTTGAGCGTAGAATGCTAAAGGCGTTCGACACCATTGTGAGGAGTAATACCCCAATTTTCCTTAAAGAGAAAAACTTTAACAACATATATCAGGATCAGCGCTTAATTCCAGCAGATAGCGCTGCCGAACCCATATTTAACTTTGAGCTAACCAATAGCGACCTTAAGTACCACCTATCGGCAACCTGCGGCGATGATAAGATTAACCTTACGGCTCGCGGCTCCGAGATTATTTGTAACGATCCATGCTTGCTTATGGTTAACCACAAGTTGTACCGTTTCACAGCTATTGATGGCAAAAAGCTAAGCCCCTTTTTTGCGAAGCCGTTTATTGCAATACCCAAATCGGCTCAAACAAAGTACATGGAAACCTTTGTGCTAAACGCCATTAGGAACCAACGGGTTGAAGCCCTTGGGTTTAGCATTGACAACATGAAGCCACAACGGCAGGTTATACTCTCCATGGAGGAGCGCTTTGCAGGCGGCTGGGCTATTTTCCTTAAGCTTGGCTATGGTGCCAAAACCTTTATGTATGGGGAAAAACCACAACCCGAGGTTGTTCTAAACATCACCGATGGAAAATATGTGTTCCAAAAATTCCAGCGCGACACCTACTGGGAAGACCAACAGGCTGAGGCTCTTGTGGAACTTGGGCTAAAGCACAACGGAATGGCCGAGTTTACGCCCGCCCAGCTGGAGCAAACCGACTTGTATAGCCTTATTGGCTGGATAAGCAAAAACCGTGAGCTGCTGGACCAAAAGGGGCTTGTGGTACGCCAACAAAACGGAAAAACACCGTTTTACCTTAACACCGCATCGGTTGATATTTATGGAGGGCAAAGCGAAGATTGGTTCGACATACACGGAACAATAAAGCTACAGGGCTATGAGATTCCCTTTATGCAGCTTAAGCGCAACATTATAAAAGGGATACGAGAGTTCACGCTGCCTAACGGGCAAATTTTTGTGCTACCCGAGGACTGGTTTACAAAGTACAAGGCGCTGTTCCTGTTTGGAAAGGAGTCGGGCGACAAGTTGCTACTGCCCCGTTCCCTGTTCAACCTACTTATAGACTCCGATGTTCAGGCGCCCACCGCCAACGAGCTGCGCAAGCGCTTTACCAGCTCAAAGCCAGAGGCAATATCGGTGCCTTCAGGGTTAAAAGCATCGCTAAGGGATTACCAAAAAGAAGGGCTATTCTGGCTAAACCTGCTTAGCACAAACAAAATGGGTGGCTGCCTAGCCGACGACATGGGACTTGGTAAAACGCTGCAAACCTTAGCCTTTTTACAACAGCAAAAGGAAACCCGACCAGAACTATACGATACCGATACCTCTGGCCCAGTTAAACTGGGACGTACCACACTTATTGTTGTACCCACATCACTAGTACACAACTGGTTAAGGGAAATACAGCGCTTTACTCCCAATATGTACGTTCACGTGTTTACAGGGACACAGCGCACGCGCAGCATTGTAAAGCTGCTCCAGTACGATATTGTTATTACCACCTACGGCGTGGTTAGAAACGATATTGATATGCTTAAAGATGCTAGGTTTAACTACGTTATACTAGACGAGAGCCAAACCATTAAGAACCCCACATCAAAAATATACCGCTCCGTTCTGCTGCTAAAAGCCAATGGATACCTAACCCTTAGCGGAACACCCATTGAGAACTCGCTAATGGACTTGTGGGCGCAGCTAAACTTTTTAAACAGGGGGATGCTGGGCAGCCAACGATCGTTCCGCGACGAGTTTATGATACCCATTGAGAAGAATGGCGACGAGCGCATGGAGCAAACCCTAAAAAGTCTAATTGAGCCCTTTGTGCTGCGACGCCGCAAGGAGGAAGTAGCCAAAGATCTGCCCGAGGTTACGGAACAAATTGTTTACTGCGAAATGACCGATAGCCAGCAAAGCGTTTACGACGCCGAACGCTGGGCCATACGCAATAGCATTATTGATACCATTGCCGAGCAAGGTTTTGAGCGCTCCGCAATTAGCATACTGCGAGGGCTAACCCGCCTGCGCCAAATAGCCAACCACCCCGCCATGCTGAATGAGCAGCCCAACACGGACTCTGGTAAGTTTGAGGAGATTACCCGTAGCCTGGAAAGCGTTGTTACCGAAGGGCATAAAATACTGGTTTTCTCTTCGTTTGTTAAGCATCTAAACCTTGTGGCCAATCACCTTGACGAGGTTGGCATTGGCTACGAGATGCTAACCGGCAGTACCGTAAACCGTAAGGAGGTGGTTAATAGGTTCCAGAGTAGCAGTAAGATTCAGGTTTTCCTAATCTCCATAAAAGCGGGTGGTGTGGGGCTAAACCTTACAGCAGCCGACTACATCTTTATTCTAGATCCATGGTGGAACCCTGCTGTGGAGAATCAGGCTATTGCCCGTGCCCACCGAATTGGGCAGGATAAAAACATCTTTGTATATCGATTCATAACCGTTGATACTGTTGAAGAGAAGATTGTGCGCCTACAGGAGCGCAAAGAGCTGCTGGCTAAAAACTTTGTGGAATCGGCAAATCCACTACGGTTACTAGGCGAACAGAATGTTATAGATATGCTTAGCTAGAGAACGTGAGAAGTGAGAAGTGAAACGTTAAATAGCTTGTCTCCTCGCCTTTAGTCGAGGCAAGCTGCCCTTAGGCGAGATGAAATGTTAAACGTTAAACGATTTTGGGCTGCCATAATCTTTAAATTTATTGTTTTGGGGCTAGTTCAGTGGAGTTCATATGATTCTTCCTCTTATTCCTCTTATTCCTCTTATTCCTCTTATTCCTCTTATTCCTCTTATTCCTCTAAATGTTAAACGTTAAACGATTTTGGGCTGCCATAATCTTTTTGTTTAGTGTTTTGGGGCTGGTTCAGTGGAGTTCTTATGATACTTCCTCATCTTCCTCATCTTCCTCATCTTCCTATACTTCCTCATATTCCTATACTTCCTCATCTTCCTCATCTCCCTCATATTCCTCATATTCCTCATCTCCCTCATATTCCTCATCTCCCTCATCTTCCGATATCAAAAAAATTACTAGATTTGCTGCATGACAAAGATGGTGAAAGGATTTTCGGTAACCCTATTTATGCTAGCCCTCATGGCCTTTTTGGCACATGAACTGGTACCGCATCACCATCACGACCTGCTAACGGGGAAAGTTGTTGGTTGTAGCAGCAATCAGCATAATCACCAATCGGATAGCGAGGAGCACTCCAACCACGAGCACGACGCCACCTGTTCCATTCTCTCACATCTACCTTGGGACAGTAAAAGCGTAAAAACAACCATTCATATTATTGACCTCCAGAAGGTTCTGCTACACCCACTTATTAGTCAAAACTCAGAATTACTAAGCCGCAACAAGTTCACAAGCTGTGAAGTAATCCCCATTTTCAACCACTCGGCTAAGAGTATTCTACTATCGTTTTCCATTTCCAAAAGAGGCCCTCCTACCTGCTAGTCTCAGGGTAGGGATTTGCAATCTGCACCTAAAATTTCCGAACCCAAAAATCTGCAATTGACCTTTAGCAAGGCTTTTGCCCCTTTCGTGTTTTTGTATCCATTTGTAGGCATCAAATCCAACTTTTGCAAGCAAAGGGCAAGAATGCGCCTACTCAAAACTATCATAACAGCTATAAAGTTGATTTTTAAATATCAATACCATGAACAGATTAGCAATTATTGCAATGGCAGTATCGTTAGCGTTTAGCGCATGCCATAATCACAGCAACAAAGAGAACGATGCGCACAACCACAGCACCGATGCCCATGCACACAGTCATGACGAGGTATCGTTCCCAATAACAGCATACAGCACCGACCTTGAGGTTTTTGCCGAAAGCGACCCTTTTGTTGCCAATAAACCATCGAGCATTCTTGCTCATTTTACCTATATAAACAGCTTTACCCCTGTAACAGAAGGTTCAATGACCGCAATTATTAACATTGATGGGGAAAAAATAGAGCAAACCATAGATAAGCCAACCAGAACAGGAATATACAAGTTCACAATAAAACCTAGCAAAGTGGGTAACGCTACGCTTAAGTTTGAGCATACTCTAAACGGCAATAAGTACTATGTTGAGTCCGCTCCCTTCAAAATTCTTGACGATGACCACAAAGCCATTCACTTCGCCGAGAAGTTTCACGTTGAGAGTGCAACGGCAATCCCCTTTACTAAAGAACAATCGTGGAAAGTTGCGTTCCGCACCGATTACCCCATGGAACACCCCTTTGGAACCATAATAAAAAGCGTTGCAAAGGTTGATGTTGGGCAAAGCGCCATAACATCGGTATCGGCAAAGGTTGCAGGAACAGTAAGCTTTGGAAACGGAATGGTACTGGCCGGAACAGAAGTAAAAAAAGGCGATGTACTACTTAGTGTACTATCGGATGGGGCAAGTAACAACGCTGCATCTATTTATACCGAGGCCAAAGCAAACTACGAAAAGGCTACAACCCACTACCAGCGCATTGTTGAACTGGCAAAGGACAATCTTGTTCCCAATAAGGATTTGGTTGAAGCAAAAGCGGAGCTCGATAAAGCTGAATCGACCTATAAAAGCATGGCCAAAAGCGTAACAGAGAAAGGGCAAGTTGTTATAGCGCCTGCATCAGGGTTTGTTACCGAGGTTTATGTTACCAACGGAAGCTACGTTGAGCAGGGCACTCCCCTACTTGCCGTTGCCGAGGAAAACAAAGTTACACTTACTGCCGACGTGCCACAGCGCTACGCTCACCTACTTGACCAAATAGAAGGCGCCACAGTAAAAACGGGAAATAAAACGCTGAACATAAACGAGCTAAATGGCAAGCTAATATCTGTAGGGAAAAGTCTTACCAATGGGAGCACACTTATACCTGTAGCTTTTAAGCTAAACGGCAACAACATGCTTTACCCTGGCTCTTTAGTTGAGGTATTTATTAGAACAACTAGCACAAAACCAGTGATTACCATTCCTAATGATGCAATTCTTGAGGACCAAGGTCACTACTTTGTTTTTGTGCAGCTAACCCCTGAGCTGTTTGAAAAACAGGAGATAACCATAGGGCAAACCGATGGGTTAAGGACAGAAATAGTAACGGGAATAAACAAGAATCAGCGTGTTGTTACCAAAGGAGCCATACTTGTTAAGCTAGCAGCAGTATCAGCAGCACTGGATCCTCATGCAGGACATGTACACTAATTGAGGAAGATGAGGAAGATGAGGAAGATGATGGAGATGAGGAAGATGATGGAGATGAGGAAGATGAGGAAGTAGTCGGAAGTTATCGGAAGTATGCTCACAAAATCTTGAATCTTGAATCTTGAATTTTAAACGTCTAACCTTTAACTCTCCTCACGTTTCACTTCTCATCTCGCCTAAGGGCAGCTTGCCTCGACTCAAGGCGAGGAGACAAACTGTTTCACGTTTCACGTTTCACGCTTAACGCTAAACTAAAATGCTAGATAAAATAATTCACTTTTCGTTACGGAATAAGCTGCTAATTCTTTTAATGGCAGTTATTCTAATGGTTGCCGGTGTGTTTACATCGAGTAACATGGATATTGATGTATTCCCCGATCTTACTGCTCCCACCGTGGTTGTTATGACCGATGCTCACGGAATGGCTGCCGAAGAAGTTGAACGCTTAGTTACTTTCCCTATAGAAACCGCAGTTAACGGAGCAACGGATGTTAGAAGGGTACGCTCGAATTCATCGTACGGATTTTCATTTGTATGGATTGAATTTGACTGGGGTACCGATATTTTTAAGGCGCGTCAAATTGTTAGCGAAAAAATGGTATCGCTATCAAACACCTTACCCCAAGGGGTAAATCCAGAGCTAGCGCCTCAATCGAGCGTAATGGGCGAAATACTTTTTATTGGACTACAAGCCGACTCCACCTCGATGATGGAGCTTCGCACCATAGCCGAATGGAACGTGCAGCCCGTTATTCTGGCCACAGGAGGAGTATCGCAGGTAACCATTATTGGTGGCGACTACAAGCAGTACCAGATTCTGGCCAATCCACAAAAGATGATGCACTACGGCGTTTCCTTTGATGAGCTAATAGAGGTAAGCGAAGGCATTAGCACCAACTCTAATGGCGGTGTGGTTAGGGAGTATGGCAATGAGTACGTTGTTAGGGGAATTGCCCGTACACACAGCATTGCCGAACTAGGGAACTCGTTGGTAAAAATGAGCAACGGCAAGCCCATTTACCTTAGCGATATTGCCGATGTTAAAATTGGTAGCGCAGTAAAAATGGGTCACGCATCGCAAAACGGGAAGCCTGCGGTAATCATTTCCGTATCCAAGCAGCCCAATATCAACACACTAAAAGTTACCGAGAACATAGAGCGCAACCTTAACGAGCTGCGCAAAACGCTCCCTGCCGATGTAAGGATGGATACCAAAATATTCCGTCAGGCCGATTTTATTGAGACATCGGTTAGCAACGTGCAGCGCGCGCTAATTGAGGGAGCAGTGTTTGTTACCGTAATTCTATTCCTATTCCTAGGTAGCTTTAGAACCACCATAATATCGCTACTTGCCATACCCTTATCGCTGCTGGGTGCCATAATTGCCCTTAAGTGGATGGGAATGAGCCTTAACACCATGAGCCTTGGAGGTATGGCCATTGCCATTGGATCGCTGGTTGACGATGCCATTATTGATGTGGAGAATGTTTACAAGCGCCTGCGGCAGAACCACGCCAAACCCGAATCGGAAAAAGAATCAACGCTAACGGTAGTTTTTGAAGCATCGAAGGAGATTAGAGCCTCCATACTAAACGCAACATTTATTATTATGGTAGCATTCCTTCCGCTGTTCTTTTTATCGGGCATGGAGGGAAGAATGCTAAAACCGCTGGGAATTGCGTACATCGTGTCGTTATTTATGTCGCTTATTGTAGCCATGACGCTAACGCCGTTACTATGTCGCCTCCTACTATCGGGCAACAAGTACCTTAACCGCAAGGAAAAGGAGAGCTGGCTAACCCGCACCACAGCAAAATACTACAAACAGTCGCTAAGTTGGGCACTAAACCACAGTAGATTGATGATATTCTCATCGTTAGGGCTACTCGTTGTTTCCATAGTGCTATTTTCCACAATGGGACGCAGCTTTTTGCCAGAGTTTAACGAGGGAGCGCTCACCATATCGGCCATTAGCAAGCCTGGAATATCGCTTGAGGTGAGCAACCAGCTAGGAAACACCATTGAGCAGGAGCTGCTGTCTATTCCCGAGGTAACCAGCACTGCTCGTAGAACTGGCCGTGGCGAGCTGGATGAGCACTCCCAATCGACCAACGGAGCCGAAATTGATGTTAACTTTACCCTAAAGGAGCGCTCCCAGGAAGAGTTTTTGGAAGATGTTAGGGAAAAGCTGGCTGGCGTGCCTGGTGTTGCAACAACCGTT
The DNA here is from genome assembly GCA_016931855.1 of Bacteroidales bacterium. Classification (GTDB taxonomy): domain Bacteria; phylum Bacteroidota; class Bacteroidia; order Bacteroidales; family Tenuifilaceae; genus UBA5206. Next base: position 88,456 of record JAFGDZ010000046.1, on the reverse strand, counting down.
GGGCAACCATTAGGCCATAGGATTGACCACATGCTATCGGGCACTAGAGCCAATATTGCCATTAAGCTGTTTGGCACCAACCTGAACCAAATGTACTTAACTGGCAACAAGATAAGCTCCGCCATTGCCGACATCCCCGGTTTGGTTGACGTTACCGTGGAGCAGCTTACCGAGATTCCTCAGGTACAAATTAAGGCCAACCGGGAAATGCTTGCAGCATATGGAATATCGATAAACGAGTTTAACCATTTTGTAAACTTTGCCCTTGCAGGTGAAAAGCTGGCCGATATCTACGAGGATCAGAAGAGCTTTCCTCTATTTATAAGATTCAATACCAGCTACACAAATACCATTGAAGGGCTTAAGAATGCCCTTATTGATACTCACGATGGAAAAAAAGTACCGCTGGAACAAGTAGCAGATATTGTTTCTGTTACCGGACCAAGCTCCATCTCGCGCGAGAACGTACAACGGAAGCTTGTTGTATCGGCAAACGTAGCGGGCACCGACCTTAGCACTGCGGTTAAAAGCATTAGGGAGTCCATAGAGGCAAACGTTGAGCTACCCGAGGGTTACAGGATTGAGTACGGAGGACAGTTTGAGAGCGAGGCAGCAGCATCCAAAACGCTACTGCTAACATCGTTACTCGCCATTTTTATTATATTCCTACTGCTGTACCAGGAGTTTAAAAATGCTACGCTGGCAGGCATCATACTGCTAAACCTACCGCTAGCCCTAATTGGGGGTGTATTTGCGGTTTACTTTACATCTGGATTTGTTAGTATTCCTGCAATTATTGGGTTTATTACCCTATTTGGTATTGCAACCCGAAACGGGATACTACTAGTATCTAACTACCAGCATCTTCTGGGACAAAACGTTTCGTTGGATGAGGCCATTACCGCTGGTTCTGCCGATAGGCTTAACCCAATACTAATGACCGCGCTAACCGCTGCGCTTGCGCTAATTCCGCTTGCCCTAAATGGCGATGCGCCTGGTAACGAGATACAAAGTCCTATGGCCAAGGTTATTCTGGGCGGACTGCTAACCTCAACACTGCTTAACATCTACATAATTCCTATTGTATTTAGGAGGATGAAGCGTAATGCGTGATTCGTTAAACGTTAAACGATTTGAGCTCTGCCTTAATCTTAAATCTTGAGCTTTGAATTTTTATCGTTTCACGTAGCCTTTCTAACGTCTAATATCTAATTTCTAATAAAATGAAACGAAACATACTAGTTGCTGCGCTGCTATGGTTGCCAAACTGCCTACTGGCACAGCCAACCATAGATACGCTGCTACTGCAAATAGCAAGGAATAATCCCATAATAAAAAGTGCAGGCTACAGCGCCGATGCGCACAAAGCAGAGTCCAGAATTGGGCTAACCCCACCAAACCCAACGCTTGGGTTTGGCAAAATGCCATCCATAAAGCAAGGTGGAGGCTACAAAACTGTTTATGGCATTTCGCAGGGATTTGAGTTCCCTACGGTGTATCTAAAAAAAGCAGCGCTGGCAAAAAGCAATGCTAAGCTGGCCGATACCGACGCCGCAATTATTAGACAGGAGGTTATGCTTGAGGCCAAAACCACCATTATTGAGCTGTTGCACGCCAACCAAATGGTAACCGTGTACACCGAGAGGGTTACGCAAGCCCAAAAGGTAAACCAATGGTTCGAAACCCTAGTGCAAAAAGGTGAAGTATCGGTTATTGACCTTAACAACTCCAAGCTGCGGCTAATGCACCTGCAAACCAGTAAGCGTGAATGGGAAGCAACGGCATACAACCTACAGCTTAAGCTAAGCTGGCTTAATGGTGGTGTTGCAACTAGCATGGCTGCTGTTGCCGATACCAGCGCACAAGCCGTTCCAGCACTGGATGCCGTTTTGGCCAAAGCACACAATACCGATGCCCGCCTAGCAATTGTTACCAATGAGAAGGACGTTGCAGGAAAAGAGCTGTCCCTTGCCCGTCATCAATGGTTACCAGAGCTAGAGATTGCTTTTGAAAGTGAGGAAACATCGGGTGAGGGCTTTAGAGGGCTAAAATTTGGAATTGCACTACCCCTATGGGGAAACGCTGGCACGGTAAAAGCGGCAAGACTAAAGGTAAGCGCAGCCGAGTCGCTACTGGTAAGTAAAACCATGGAAGTTGAGAATGAGTACCGTTCCAACTACAGCTACGCCGAGAGTATTCTTAATCAGATTAACGAGATAAAAGCCGATTTTGATGCTCACAATAACTTACCATTACTGCAAAAAGCGCTAGAGCTGGGTAGCATATCATCCATAGATTACTACAACGAGGTAACTTTTCTTTACGAGGTAACCGATAAGCTAATGGAGCTTGAGCGCAATTACAGAATCAGCATTGCAGCGCTAACCCGTTACGAGTTATAGCGAACAATATCAACCCAATAACGTTTTAAAGGAGTTAGATAACAACCACAAGTTTAATATCACAGCGTAATCTAAGTTGGATTACGCTGTGATTAAAACAGTTAAAACAATGCACTCCCACTCTACTAAAAATATACGTACCGCCTTTTTCCTAAACCTTGGCTTTGCCATGGCTGAGCTAATTGGAGGGATGCTTGTTAACAGTGTAGCGATACTCTCTGATGCGCTGCACGATTTGGGCGACAGCCTTTCCCTTGGCCTAGCGTGGATACTAGACCGAAAATCGAAAAAACCAGGCGATAAGAAGTTCACCTTTGGCTACCAACGATTCTCGTTACTTGGCGCGCTAATAAACAGCACCGTACTTATAGTGGGCTCCATTTTTATTATAAAGGAGGCCGTGGAGCGCTTTATAAATCCAGAGCCATCGCACGCACTGGGAATGATTGGCTTTGCCATTGCTGGCGTTATTATTAACGGGCTTGCAGCGCTTAAGGTACAACACGGGCAAACGCTTAACGAACGCGTAGTGTTCTGGCATATGCTTGAAGATGTTTTGGGCTGGATTGCAGTACTTGTTGCAGGTATTGTAATGCTATTTACCGATTCCATGTACATAGACCCTGCCCTTTCGGTAGTTATAACCCTTTACGTACTTTGGCATGTTATTAAACGCCTAAGAGAAACAGCACAAATATTTATGATGGGCAGTCCAGACAATATAAGCATCGCCGAAATTGAGGAGGAGATCCTAAAAATAGATAGGATACAGTCGTTGCACCACTCCCACCTCTGGAGCCTCGATGGCGAGCAGCATGTATTTACCACCCACGTTAAGCTACACTCGGTATCGAATCTTGTTGAGCTTATTAAGGTAAAAAAAGAGCTCTCTAAAATTATGAAACACTATGGTTTTAGCCATAGCACACTGGAGCTTGAACTTGATGAGGAGAGCTGTAGGCTAGACGATCCCATAAAAAAGTAAAGTAGTTACACATGCTCCAATCCCTACATTGCTAACGCAAAAAGTTGATTGACTGAAAAATAACTTTTCAGACACATGTCAATTAATGACACGTGTTATATAACACGTATTTTATCGTAACAGTGCATTAAACCTTAAATCCCATGCTAAACGGGAACTTCTCCTAAAAAATGTTCGTCAAACACGTACTAACAGATACCTTCTGTAAACCTAGGAGTTACACAACTGCATAGAAGTTTTAATTTCGCTTGTAAATTTCAAACGAAATTAAGCTTATGAAAAGAATTTTTACCCTTTCCCTATTCCTCTCCTTGGCAATAACGCTGTTGGGACAACCAACGGTTGTATCCATTAAGCCAGGTGCTGAAGGAAAAAATGCGTTTGTAGAGTCTAAAACTCCAGACACAAATAAAGCCGACTACACAGGAATTATAAGTTCCGCTTGGACTGTATCGGGAGACCTTGCGAACGCTCGTTCTCTATTCCAGTTTGATCTATCTGCAATACCAAATGATGCAATAATAGTTGAGGCAACTCTCAACTTACACTTCGCAAGTTTTGATACTGAAGGTCACGCTAATACCAGTGGCTCTAACGAGAGCTACCTAATGCGAATAACCGAAAACTGGGATAAAACCACAGTAACGTGGAATAACCAACCAGCATCAACCACCACCAATCAGGTGTTGCTTCCCAACAGCATCAGTCCAACCCAAGACTACCTAGGCATTGATGTTAGTGCACTTATTAGGGATATGAAGCAGTACGGAAACCATGGTTTCTTGATGAAATTAGCAACAGAACAGTACTATAGACGTTTATTCTTTGCCTCGGGATATTATGCTGATGCCACCAAACATCCAGAGCTAATAGTAAAATATACTACCGAGGCAGGAACACCCCCTGCAGAGGTAACTAATCTTACTGGAGTAGAGGCTACACCCCTAAACATTGAGCTCTCGTGGGCTGACAATGCAACTAATGAGGCCAACTACATTATAGAGCGCTCCATAGAAAACCCCACCAGTTTCCAACCCGTTGCAACCCTAGCTGCAAATACCACTACAGCAACATTAACCGATGGTATAAGCAATAAAACCCGTTACTTTTTTAGAGTTAAGGCAGTTGATGCAAACGGATACTACAGCTATAGCGAAATAGTTTCCGTAATTACAGGAGGTGTTGCAATTAGCGATGGCGACAAAACTGTTTGTAACACATACCATTTCGACTCGGGCGTTAACAACCCTTACCGATCGGTTGAGAGTTTTACCCAAACCCTTACCCCTGCAACAGCAAACCGCATATTAAAATTCACGCTAAACAGCTTAAATCTCACAGCAGGAGATGTTCTATCCATTTACGATGGAAGTAGTACTTCAGACACTAAGCTATACGATTTAACATACAGTAATATTCCTAGCGACCCCATTGTTGCTACCAATGCCGAGGGAAAATTAACCCTTCGCTTCACTTCCGATACCGACATATCAAAAGCTGCAGGTTGGGAAGCATACATAACCTGCGAATTGCCAATGTATGCTCCTCATAATATTGCACTAACACAAACATCGGCATCAACCATTGAGATTACCTGGGCCGATACCATTTCTAACGAAATGGGATTCGAAATTCAACGTTCAGTTAATGGCTCCAACTACACAACAATTGCAACTACTGCCGCTGATGCTACATCCTATACAGATAACGATGTTCTATACTCTGGATCAAATTACACATACCAAGTTAGAACTAAAACTACATATGGTGCTTCTACTTGGAACGATGCAGTTTCTATTGTAACCTTAGGGCCTGTAGCACCATCTGATTTATTGGCTACATCCCCCACCGCAACATCAATAGTGCTTACCTGGACAGACAATTCAACCGATGAAGAGAAATTTGTAATTGAGCGCTCAACCACACCTGTCACAGCAGACTTTGTTGCAGTTGCAGAAGTACCAGCCAACACAACATCGTACACTAACGAGGGGCTAACCACTGATGTTGTTTACTACTATAGGGTTAAGGCCGTGAGTGGTGAGTATAACTCTAACTACTCCAATAGCGCAAACACACTAACTGGTGCAATTACCATGAGCACCAGTTCTCAAAGTATTTGTGGCTTATACCTACTTGATCCAGGGGGAACCTCCAACTACAAAAATAACGAGGATAAAACCCTTGTGCTAACACCTTCGGAAGCAGGCAAATCGGTTAAGCTAACCTTTGAAGAGTTCCGAACAGAGAGTAATTGGGATTACCTTTACATATACGATGGGCCAAACACCTCGTCAACGCTTATCAACAAGATGTCGGGGACGCTGCAAACACCATTCAGCTACACCGCATCAAATGCAGATGGCGTACTTACGCTTCGCTTTACTTCCGATGGAACTAGTGTATATAGCGGTTTTAAAGCAGCTGTATCCTGTATTAGCATTCCTAATGCGCCTAGTAACCTCAACTTAGTATCTGCTACAAACAATAGCATCACGCTAGGCTGGACAGATAACTCAACCGATGAAACTAAGTTCGAAATTTTCTGTGCCTCGTCGTTAGATGAATCATTCTATCTAATTGGTGAGGTTAGTGCCGATGTAACCCAGTTTACTCACAATGAACTAGCATCTGGTACAACATACTTCTACAAGGTGTTTGCTGCAAATGACGATGCTAACTCTCTCCCTAGCAATGCCATTGAAGCCAAAACAGGAGGTATTGCTGCTCCTACTCTTGTTTCACTTTCATCGCCAGACAATCAAACCATAACCATTAACTGGCAGCGTAACGATGTTAGCGAGACAGGATTTGTTATTGAGCGCTCACTTGAGGCCAATGCTAACTATGCTGAACTTGCAACTGTTGCTCCTGATGTTACAACCTATGCCGACAACACCGTAACTTTTGGTACAACCTACTACTACCGCATTTATGCTGTAAACGCCACCGAGGAATCGGACAAAAGCGAAACCTCATACTTTGTAGCAGGTGCAGTGCTAATGAGTAGCACAGAGGTAAATCGCTGTAACTACATCATTTTTGATTCAGGGAATAGCCTAAGTAGTTACTCTAACAACGAGGATTACACCATGCTGCTTACCCCACAAACAGCGGAGTCGACAGTAAAGCTAACCTTTGAGTCGTTTGCAACAGAAACCGACAACGATATTCTTTACGTTTACGATGGTGCATCAGCCAGTGATCCGCTTATAGCAACACTAAGTGGGAATCAGGCTCCTAGTCCAATCTATGCTACAAACCCCACAGGACAGCTTACCTTAAGGTTTATCAGCAATGGAAGCAATAACCAATCAGGATTCAAGATTGCCACTAGCTGTATAAACCAGGTTGCAGCACCAACTGATTTGGCTGTTCAAAGCGCAACTGGAAGCAGCATTACCCTTTTCTGGCGAGATAATACTGAGTACGAATTGGGTTATAAGGTTTACCGTGCATCTACATCGGATGGCGATTTTGTGGAAATAGGCAGCGTGGATCAGAACGTTAACACCTTTACCAACGAGAACCTTACCACTGGTACTACCTACTACTACATGGTTAAAGCGTGGAATAACGACTATGTGTCTAACCCATCCAATACCCTAGAAGCAAAAACGCTTGGAGCACTAGCACCAACGTCGCTAACCGCACACGCCGAGGGTAATAGCTATGTAATTTTAACATGGACCGATAACGCAACTACAGAAACGGGTTATATAATAGAACGATCACTATCGGCTACATCGGGTTTTGAGGTGGTAGCAACAGTCCAACCCAACTCTGTAGAATATATTGACATGGGAAGTGCTGGAACCACCTACTACTACCAAGTAAAAGCCATTGCCGATGGAATAGAATCAGCCCCATCTAATGTTGCATCAGTAAAAGTAGGTTACGTTAGCATCTTTAACGGTACCTCGCAGGGATGCGAATACTACCTGCTAGACCCAGGTGGCGAAGCCAACTACAGCAACAATGAGGATAAAACCATTACCCTTAATGCAATGGTGCCAGAACAAAAGGTTAAACTTATATTCCAATCGTTCAACCTAGAGAACAACTTCGATCACCTACACATTTTTGATGGAACAACAGTAAACGATCCTCTTATTGCTACACTAACAGGAACTACCCTTCCCGATTCAATATGGGCAACCAACCCAACAGGTTCTTTAACCTTACAATTTGTTTCTGATGGGCTGAATGCAAGGGAAGGATTTTTAGCAAAAGTTGCGTGTATCTACATACCAGAGGGGCCAACCAATCTAACTCTTGTTAGTGCAACAAACAGCTCTATTGCAATGAACTGGACATCTAACGATCATGTTATGAGCGAATTTGTTGTTTACCGTTCGCTAACAGAGAATGGCACCTATGAGGCTATTGGCAATACCTCCCGATTTACACTTAGCTACACCGATGAGAATCTTGAGACAGGTACACAATACTTCTACAAGGTGTACGCCAGCTACTACGGGCATCACTCAGTAAGTTCGGCAAACCTTGCCGTAGCAACAGCTGGATGCAGAGCTCCAAGTGAACTGGCAGTTGTATCAACAACCGAAAACAATGCAGAGCTAACCTGGGTTGACAACTCCTTTAACGAAACTGGGTTTACCATAGAACGTTCCCTACAAGCTACCGATGGGTTTGAAGTGGTTGGAACAGCCTCTGCCAATGCTACAGCTTACACCGATGCCAGCCTTGAATCGGAGCAAACCTACTACTACAGGGTTAAAGCCACTACAGATACAGATCAATCGGAGTACACCTCAGTAGCATCGGTTGTTGTTGGCGCTCAAACTATTAACGATGCAGAAATTGTACATTGTAACTACACCATACTCGATAATGGAGGCTTAAATAACTACATCAACAACAAAACCACATGGGCAACCCTTACTCCTAGCGAAGCGGGTAAAACCATTAAGCTAAGGGTAAGCGAATTTAGCATTGAAGCCAACAAGGATTACCTGGCTCTGTACAACGGAGGAACAGCGCAATCGCCTATGGTTGGAGCATATACTGGAACGGCTATACCCGATACGCTTTGGGCTACGAATACGGACGGCAAGCTGCACCTGCGCCTTTCTGCCGATGCTACAAACAACGCTTCTGGATTTAGAATTTATGTGGGTTGTGTTGATAAGCTAGCCGCTCCTACCAATCTGGTTCAGGCGGTGGTTACAAAGGCTGAGGTAAACCTTCAGTGGACAGATAACTCGCAGAACGAATTAGGATTTAAGGTTTATCGTTCTGTAGTTAGCAACACGGGCTACACCGAAATTGCATCGCTTGAGGCCAATGCTAACGGATACGTTGATAGCAACACCGAGAACGGAAAAACCTACTACTACAAGGTACTTGCGTATAACAACGACATTACTTCGGGATATAGCAACACCCTTACTGTAGTGGCAGGACCAAACGCCATTCCAAACGATGCATTCTTTGGCGAGTTTACCCTTTATCCTAACCCAACAAACGATATTAGCAAGATGTCATTTAGCTCCGAATGGATGGGTGACGTTAAAGTGGAGATCTATACTATTATTGGCAATCTAGTATCGAGCCAAGTATTCGCGAAACAGGCCATTGAGTTTACCGAAAACATAGAGGTTAACAACCTTCAATCTGGCTTGTACCTACTAAAAGTGACACTTAATGGGAAAACCCTAACAGTGAAACTCCACAAAAACTAGATTACACCATAGCTGTTATACTAAGGAGGGACACTTGTTGCCCCTCTTTTTTTGTAACAACTTTAGGAGTAAACATCAGCAACAAAATACCATATTTGCGGTTTCTAATGCAAAACAGATAAACGAAATGGATAGAAACAAACTGCTTCAAACCGCACTAGTTTTAAGCATTATAACTGTTGTTTACAATATTGTAGAAGGATTGATCTCGGTTGGATTTGGGGTTAGCGATGATGCACTGGCTCTACTCGGATTTGGCGTTGATAGCTTTGTTGAGGTTATTTCGGGCATTGGCATCCTTCACCTAGTTATTCGCCTAAAGCTTACTAAAAACGAGGCTCCCGATAAATTCGAAAGGCAAGCCCTGCGCATTACAGGCTTCTCGTTTTACGTACTTAGCCTAGGGCTAATTGCAGGTTCCGCCCTTAACATTTACGCAGGAACAAAACCAGAAACCACTGTTGTTGGGGTTATTGTATCATCGGTATCCATAGCCACCATGTACTTTCTAATGAAAGCCAAGCTAAAGGTAGGAAAGCAGCTGGGCTCAAATGCTATTATTGCCGATGCCAACTGTACCAAAACGTGCTTTTACCTATCATTTATACTACTAGCATCAAGCCTTTTATACCACTTTACGGGAATTGGCTGGGTTGATATACTCGGCTCACTGGGCATTGCATGGTTTGCCTTTACCGAGGGTCGTGAAGCCTTTGAAAAGGCTAAAGCACAAACCCATTCGTGCGGTTGTGGCTGTGGACAGTAAAGAAAAAGGGAAACTAATTGTTTCCCTTTGCTGCTTTTTCGCGCTCCTTCTTTAGCCTTAGCTTTTCCAAATGCGCCTTTTCAATCTCTGGCGTAGTTTTCCACCGTTCGTGCATCCAAACCCACTGATCGGGCGTTTCACGAATAATATTCTCAATCACCTGCGTATAGAGCTTGGTATTCTCAACCAAATCATGATCATCGTTGCCAGTTCTAATAGTTTCCAACGCAGGATATATGGTAAACTGATGGCGATTATTGGGTAATCGCTTCATAAACATAGGTACAACTGGTGCACCAGAATCCAATGCAAGTCGTGCTGCACCAATAGGGGTGAACGCTTTCTTCCCAAAGAAATCAACATAAGTCCCCTTTACAAGAGTGTCCTGATCGATCATAATAATCATACACTCGCCCTTTGCCAACGCCTCAATTAGCAAAGGATAGGCCTTACCCCTACTAATATTCTTCATTCCACGCTTCTCGCGGTAGCCAATTATAAGATCGTTTATCTTTTTGTTAGCCAGTGCCTTGCTAACGGCCGTTGTTTCGTAACCCATTACAGGAGGCATAATTGCAGAGAACTCCCACGAGCCGGTGTGGCTAACAAGGCATAGCACCCCTTTCCCCTTCTCGTACTCAACCTTTAGATTCTCCTCGCCAACAAAATCAACAAGATTAGAGAAATCTTCACGAGTTCTGTAGCCTAGCGTATGCAGATAATCGGCAAAGTTAAGCGCTTGATGCGCAAAGACATTACGCGCCATGGTAGTTACCTGCTCATCGGTTAGCGAGTCACCATATGCATACTTTATATTTTTAATTGTTTTTAGCCTCTCCCCTTTAACAACCCTAAAAGCCAGTAGGCCTAACCTACGGAACACGCGTAAAACAAAGTTCCGAGGCAATAACCTTATCGTAATAATAAAGCATCTTATAAAAAACAAAAGGATAGGATATTTTATCCCTCTACGAATCTTTTTCCAAAGCTGCTTTCGCGTTACTGCCATTACAAAGTGGGTATAAGTTGAACCAAAAATACGTTAGTACAAATTTCCACTCATACGCATGGAAATTGCACCCAAATATACCTAGTACAACAAAAATATGATGCGCATATTCAATATCTATTCACTTTTTTTGGAAAAAAAATGTTTAATAGAGCCCAATGGGTATAGCGTAATAGCGATATTGTATCAGTAACGCACACAAAAATGTTCGATTTCGCACATAATTTCCCTAAGAGCGCATTGGCAAATTCTTACATATAAACATAACTAGCAGCAACTTAAGCAACGTGGCACAAGAAATGATTAACCAAAGCATCCAAAATCAACTACTATGCTTAAGAATTACATTATTACAACCCTACGTTTCTTTAAGCGAAACCCCAGCTTCTCGTTTCTAAACATAGCAGGACTATCGGTAGGAATAGCAGCATCAATACTAATCCTTTTTTGGGTTGTTGATGAAATTAGCTATGATAGATTCCATAAGGATTACGAGAAGATTTACCGAGTATATGAAATACAATCGTACGATGGAACCGACGATTTATATGTTTACAACACCCCAGGACAGCTAGCTCCATACCTAAGAGAGCACTATCCATCGCTTAGCAAAGTAGCCCTATTCACACCCATTTGGCAAAACTTACTGATAACAAAGGATAATGAGCATAGCTACTACGAATCGGAAGGCTTTTTTGCCGACAAGGAAATTCTTGACATCCTTACCTTCGATTTTATTGCAGGGCAGCAAGAGAATGCGCTTGCACAACCTTATGCCATTGTGCTTACCGAGGAGCTTGCCAAGAAGTTTTTTGGAGATGAGAGCGCTATAGGAAAAAGTTTAACGCTAAATAAAGAGCACCCCTTTACGGTAACAGGTGTGGTTAAACCACGGGGAAACTCGATTATACAATACAGCTTTTTTATTCCTTTCGAAAAGAACATTGAAACCTTTTGGCAGTTCAACAACTCATGGACTAACAACTCATTTTTTACCTATGCCAAAATAAACGATAACAGCAAAATTACAAGTATTGAGGAGGAGATTAAGGATGCCGTTGCAAATAACGGACAAGCCAACGTAACCCTACGCCTTGAGCCGCTTAAACGAAGCCGGCTCTACACTATTTGGCCCAACGCAGGAACCTTTGCTCAGGTTAGATTCTTTAGCATAATTGCCTTTCTGATACTGCTAATTGCCTGTATCAACTTTATGAATCTTTCCACTGCGCGCTCATCGCAACGAGCCAAGGAGGTGGGCCTCCGAAAAGTTGTTGGGAGCAACAAACGGCAGCTAATTGGACAGTTTTTGGGCGAATCGGCGCTACTTACCCTAATATCGCTAATTCTTGCGCTACTAATTGCGGCGCTGCTGCTGCCAAAGTTTAACGAAATATCGGGCAAAAACCTCTCGTACCAAAGCTTGAGCATGGGGATTACTGGCCTTATTGGCACTATAGCTATTATAACAGCGCTAATATCGGGGAGCTACCCCGCATTTTTCCTGTCATCGTTCAACCCCGTAAAGGTACTTAAAGGATCATTTGCAAGTAGTTCCAAGCAATTTAGAACAATCCTTGTTGTGATTCAGTTTACCCTAGCCAGTGCGCTTATTGTTGGAACCCTGTTTATTAATAAGCAGCTTGCCTTTTTGCAGAACATGAACTTGGGGTATAACAAGGAAAATATTGTTTACTCGTACATGACCAACGACGTAAAGCAAAAGTACGATTTACTAAAAAACGAGCTGCAAACCATTCCCAATGTGGAGCTGGTTACAGCATCAAATAGCCTCCCAAACCAAATAGGCAATAGTACTGGAGGCATAGATTGGGAAGGGCGCACCCCCGATACTCGCGTTCTCTTTACCACTCTTATTACCGATTTTAGCTTTACTGAGACCTATGGTATGCAAATGGTGGAAGGCCGTTCCTTTAACCAGTCGCTATCGGATACCATGAAATTTATTGTTAACGAAGAAGCGGTTAGAGTTATGGGCATGGACTCGGCCGTTGGCAAAACCATGTCGGTTTGGGGAGTTACCACACCCATAATTGGGGTTGTTAAAAATTTCAACTATGGCGGGCTAAAACAAAAAGTACAGCCATTAGTAATGACGGTTTACAAACCCTTAGTATCTATAATCAGCATCAAACTTTCGCCAAGTAACACGCTGGAAACAATGGAAAAGATTGAGGCCAAATGGAAAGAGGTTTTACCCGACGAACCCTTTACGTTCAGCTTCTTTGATAAGAATATAGATAACCTATACCGCACCGAGAAGCGAATATCAACGCTATTCACATACTTCTCTGCCCTAGCAATAGTGATATCCTGCCTTGGCCTATTTGGATTGGCAAATTTTATGGCTGAGCAAAAATTTAAGGAGATTGGAATAAGAAAAACCCTTGGCGCATCAACAAAATCAATAGTACTACTGCTTATTTGGCAGTTTACCAAATGGGTTATAGTTGCAAATGCTGCAGGCTGGATTGTATCGTACTATGCTATTTCCCTTTGGCTAAGGGAGTACCCATACAAGATTGATATGACCATTTGGCCATTCATTATATCGGCAGCGGCAAGCATTGGTATAGCCATGCTAACCATTCTATACCAATCTGTTAGAGCAGCCAAAATTAATCCAGTTGACGCAATTAAGTACGAATAACACAACTAACCATAGCACAAAACCACAACAATGAACCTTAATAGCTTTAAAGTAGCCCTTAGAAACCTTGGAAAACAGAAAGGGTACACAGCAATTAATATAATTGGCTTAGCCATTGGTATAGCCAGCGCTTTCTTAATTGCGCTATTCGTTTACGAAGAAACCACATACGATAAGTTTCATCCTAATCACGAAAGGCTGTACCGCGTTTACCTCAAGTCTAGGATGATGGGGACCGAAATGAGCGGCGCCGTTAGCTGCTCCCCTGTAGGCCCCACTATAACTAAGGATTACGCCGATGTTGAGAACTTCTGCAGAACGTTTAACTTTGGGGGAGATCAGCTTGTTAGGAATGGAGAAAAAACATTTATTGCAAAGCGAGCCATTTACGCCGACTCCACTTTTTTTGAGGTGTTTAATGGCTTTAAGCTCCTTACTGGCGATCCAAAAAAAGCGCTTAACAAGCCAAATACGCTGGTGCTAACCCAATCGGCATCAAAAAAGTACTTTGGCAACGATGATCCTGTAGGCTTAACCGTTGAAATGGGCAACAACAGGGAGAAATGGGTAATTACAGGGGTCATGGAGGATATGCCAAACACCTCGCACTTTCACTTCGACTTTGTGCTATCAATGGTATCCATCCCAAATTTGACCAACGGAACATTCTGGATATCAAACAATAACTACACATACATCCTGCTTAAACCAGGTGCCGACTCCAAAATTATCGACGAGCATTTGGTTGCCCTAGTAGAAAAACACGCCTACCCCCAGGCCGAGCAGTTCTTTGGAACACTTTCCAGTAACCTTGAGGAGAATGGCTCTACCTATGGGTATTACACCCAAAAGGTAACCGATATACACCTAAAAAGCCAATTGCAGTACGAGTTTGAGGCTGGTGGCAGCGAAGTAATGGTTTACGTGTTTGTGATAATTGCCTTTTTCATACTTATTATTGCTGCTATTAACTTTATGAACCTTGCTACGGCTCGCTCTACAAAGCGCGCCAAAGAGGTGGGTATAAGAAAGGTTGTTGGCTCAACCAGAGGCAAAATAGTTGCACAGTTCCTAGTTGAATCAACCCTATTGGCACTAATATCAACAGCAATTGCGCTGCTTCTGGTAAAGCTTGCGCTGCCGTCCTTTAGCAACCTAGCCGAACGTACCATAACAATGAGTTCGCTACCCATTAGCGCCACGGTAGGAATTCTGGTAGGAATTATTCTTGTAATTGGGCTCGCCGCTGGCAGCTATCCTGCATTTTACCTATCCAAGTTTGAGCCAGTAAAAGTTCTAAAGGGCAAAGTAAAATCAGGCATGAAGAACTCTTGGACCCGCGGCATTCTTGTGGTATTCCAGTTCACCATCTCCATAGGGCTACTTGTATCAACGCTTGTTGTATATAAGCAGGTTTCCTTTTTTAGGGATAAGGATTTGGGATTTAACAAGGAGAACTTGCTAGTAATTAACAGGCCCTATGCCATACCCAGAGCCAGCCGCGAAAGCTTTTTAAACGCCCTACGAGAAATACCTAGTGTTAAAGAGGTTACCGCATCGGATGGGCTTCCCTCTACAACAATTGGCGGAACTGGTTTTGTGCCCAAAGGCTCGCCTGGAAATGAAACTAGCATCTTTAACTTTTTTTATACCGATTGGGACTTTGCCAAAGCATTTGAGCTAGAAGTTACTGATGGGAGATACTTTAGCCGCGATTTTGCGAGCGACTCAGCAGCCTTAGTGCTTAATCAGGCTGCGGTAAAGGCATTAGGCCTTAAGGATCCTGTTATTGGTAGCCATATAATATACAATGGCGATAACGAAGCTGTTGTTGTGGGTGTTATAAAGGACTTCAACTTTGAGTCGCTGCACAAATCCATATCGCCCCTTGTGCTGTGCTTTGCTAACACAATGGGGTACGTTACCATTAAAACCAGCTCCAACGATATAACCAGCACCATTGCCAGCATAAAGAGTAAGTGGAACGAGTTTGTGCCAGAACAGGAATTTGACTACGCCTTTCTGGATCAGATGCTCGACAGCCAATACGGCAACGAGAAGCGTACTGGGCTCATATTTTCATCGTTTAGCATTCTAGCCATTATTATTGCATCGCTTGGTTTGCTAGGCCTTGCTTCCTATACTACAGAGCAAAGAACTAAGGAAATAGGAATACGGAAGGTGGTAGGGGCATCAACGTTAAAAATTATAGGCATTCTAATAAAAGAGGTTAACATGCTTTTCTTAATTGCTACGGCAATTGCATGGCCTCTTGCGTGGTACCTAATGAGCAGCTGGCTTCAGAATTTTGCGAATAAGGTTAATCTCTCATTAGTTGAGTTTCTTGTAGCATCGGCCATTACCTACATTATTGCCATTATTACAATTGGTTACCAAGCAATAAAAGCGGCCAACACCAATCCTGCCAACACGCTAAAATACGAGTAGTGTATTGCATTATAACAGCTATTTACCCAAAGGCTCTGCAAGCTATTGCAGAGCCTCTATTTTTCCACACAACACAAGAACAAATTGCTGCACCTAGTGTTTTTATATCAAACAGCAATAGAATTAAAATGAGGTTGATACCAACACTAATACTTACCTTTGGTATTGTATTGCAAATCAATGGACAAAACAACAAATCGATAAGTAGAATGATATCAGAACATAAACTTGAGGTTGCAACCCTTGGTTCGGGTTGCTTTTGGTGTGTTGAGGCAATATTTGCCCGACTAAACGGGGTGGAGCAGGTTGTATCGGGATACTCGGGAGGTACTACAGACAACCCTACCTATAAAGACGTTTGCTCTGGGTTATCGGGTTATGCCGAGGTTGTTCAAGTAACCTTTAACCCAGAGGTACTTCCTTTTGCTAAGCTGCTAGAGGTTTTCTTTAAAACGCACGACCCAACCACACTAAACCGCCAGGGTGCCGATGTGGGAACCCAGTACCGCTCGGTAGTATTCTACCACAACGCTCAGCAGCAAAAAATCGCTAGTGAGGTTAAGGATATTCTTGACCAATCGGATATTTGGAGCGACCCAATAGTTACCACCATTGAACCATTCACTAAATTCTACAGAGCAGAAGATTACCATCAGGATTACTTCTTGAATAACCCTAAGCAGCCATACTGCCGCATGGTTGTAGCACCTAAGGTTGATAAGTTTGAGAAGCTTTTTAACGATTACTTAAAAAAATAGCCTTGGCAACTCTTTGCTTAATCCGCTATTGCCCGAATCCAGAACAAAGCGCCAATAGCCATTGGCGTTTTGTTTCCATATGGTAACATAGGTTCCTTGTGATTCCTGCTCTGTTTCTTTTGATGATACCACTAGCTAGTACAACAATTATCCACTCCATAAACACTGGTGTTAGAGATTGTGAGGTTACTGCTTACTCCTACTCTTTTACCTCGCACTCTACACCTTCTATTCTTGATATCTCAATCAGAAGATTCTGTAAATCGGTTCTAGTCCACGCCTCCATGCTATCGAACGAGAGGAAAACAATAGAACCGGTGTGCAACTTCATTGTAACGCTATTTTTGCTTACCGCTACATACTTTACGTTTGCAGCACTAAACCTCAGTGGTTTACTAAAATAACCAACCCTGTAGAATAGTTCACCCCTTTTTAGAACCACCAAATCGCCATATAAAGGATACCACCCAGCAAGGACAAGCAATAGCAGGGTTACGCTAAGCATAATAAGCATTGCCCAAAATCCAAGTAAAAACCACGACTGGGTCTCAATGGCGCTAAGCAAACCAGCCACTCCACTGGTTACAACAAGAGAGTTCAGCACTACCGTTACATAGTACGACACAGAGCCAGTAACCCTACCATTTTGTAAATCGAAAACAACAAACTTGTTTGAATCCATACTAAAAGCCTATTTCATTTGATGTAACTAATTGTGCACCCCGCTCCTCCATCTCCCTGAGAGCCTCCTCTCCATCGGTGGGGTTTACGTTAACAGCTCTAACGGCATCGCTCACAACCTCCACGGCAAAGCCTAGGGTAAGCGCATCGAGCACGGTGTTCTTAACGCAGTAATCGGTAGCCAGACCGGCCACAACAACGCTATCAACACCAACCTCCTTTAGGTACGATGCCAGCCCAGTACCCTGAAACCCGGAGTATGCTTCGGTATCGAACGCAGTTGCTTTTGAAACGAGTAGAGAAACAGAAGGAAAGTATAGGGTTGAGCAGAACTCAGCCCCCTTTGTTCCTGCTACGCAATGGGGTGGCCATATACCTCCGTTTGGGCTAAACGAAACATGATTTGCTGGGTGCCAATCGCGAGTAAACACAACGGGAAAACTTTCTGCCTCAAACTGCTTAACCAGCCTATTAACTGGCTCTACAACAAGGTTACCCTCATTAACGGCAAGTGCTCCACCTGGACAAAAATCGTTTTGAACATCAACAACTAAAAGAGCTTTCATGGGCGTAGTATTTTGAGTTGATGAATAATTACTGTTCTGTATCACAAACCAATATCGTTAAAAACTAAATGGCAACCAAGCGGGGATTAGCGTTATACTTCCGCCCAAACTTTGCCAATGGCTCTCCGTTAACATGAACAATATCTGCAGTATAATCAAAGCTACCCTGCATAAGATAGCTGCCCACGCCATACGCATCAACCGGAACGCCAGCTGCTTCAAAGGCTGCAATACGCTCTGGATTAAAGCCTCCCGAGGCTACAATTCTAACATGGGAAAAGCCCTCCCTGTCAAGCGCCTTACGGGTTAGCTCAATTAGCTTAGGGTTAACCCCTGTTGGTTTAAATGTTCCCATCACTGGCACAATGCTCTTGTCCACCAAATTCTCGGAGGTATCCAGCCTTACACCCCAAAGCTTGCTGCCCATTGCGCGGGCACATTGTAGGGATGTTTCTACGCAATCGTTATCAAAATCAACCAGAGCAACAAGGTTGGCTTCGGGATAGGTCTGGTTAAAAAGGGTTGTGGCCCTAACAGTATCGCCGCCAAGCGAAGCAATTAGCGCATGAGGAATGGTTCCCGAAGCGCCTGCACCCCACCATTCGCCTTGCGCGTCGGTTGAAACTCCCGCAGCACCACCTATATGCGCGGCATAACCATCGCCGCCCTGTATGGCCCAGTGATCGAAGCGTGCAGGGAAGTAAAGAACGGTTTTCCCGTTTGCAGCCTCAACCACCCTTCGCACATTGGTTGCAATGCGTGTGCGACGAGCAAGAATGCCAAGATAAATGGTTTCCAGATGGGCGAAAAGAGAAGCATTTCCTCTAATTAGCATCACCGTTTCGTAGGGTGATATTCTGTCGCCATCGAAAAGCGCCTCAACCTTTAAATCGGAGAAACCGTTAACCCAAAGAGAGTCTAGCTCCTGAGATACCTCCACCTTTTGCTGCACCCAGTCTATATACTCCTGCTTATTGGATAGGAAAGAGTGGCGCGATTGCTTTTTTATCTCCATTAAGCGGTCGAATAGAGTGTAAGCCCTTGAGTAATCGGTATAGAATCCACTGGCCACCTTTAGTACTGCAATAGCCTCATCAACTCCACAAATTATTGCATCCTTTTTCTGGAACAGCTGCATGGTTACATCTGGATGTATATTATTACGCTCCAGAACAACCTTTTGCCTCCAGAAATATACATCGCTTAGGTAGCCCCTTCTGAGCTCCTGCACGGGCAGATCGAATACGCTGCTATCTAGTCGTGGCCTCATTCTATAATGTTTTAGTGAGATAAAGTTACGAAATTTGCTAAAGCATACATTGGAATTGCCAAATGAGCTATTTTACTAAGCCTGCAACGACACTAAAAGCGGAGTAGGTAAAACAAAAACAATAGGGTGTTCATAACATTTCATGAACACCCTATTGTTTTGAACTCTATCTAAAGTGATACTACATAGTAACTACAGCTTAATCTCTCCCGAACGGGCATTCTCAAAAACAACACCCACAATATGAACCTTTAGAGCAGGGTTATTAGAGGCATTTGAACGTATGGTAACAGTTCTACTAATTGCCTGTGGACGTGGCTCTACTCTAAAAAACACCTTTACGGTACCCGTTTTGCCTGGCAGTATTGGCGCTTTGGGCCACTCGGTTACATTGGTTCCACAGCATCCTTGCACATCGTTAACTATTAGCGGTTTAACTCCATCATTCTTAATATCAAATGATATTCGGCCCAGGTTATCGGAAATATCGCTTACCGTAATTTCACCTAGGTTAACCGTATCGGGAACGGCTACAATATATGCGCTGTTTTTTGATGATGATTGCGCCGAAGCATCAAATCCTATAACCGCAAACACAAATGCAACTAACGTAATAACAGAAATTCTCATAGCAACTCGTTTTTATACAGTTCTAACAAAAATAGCACAAAGAGGTTTAACCAACCATGACTCTTAGCTTTTATTAAAAAAAAATAGCTATTCGCATAACCTACTGATCAACACAGCATAACCCCTAAATACCACAACCTTGTGTACTTTTGGGTATAACTAAAAGCATACCAAAACAAGAATAGCATCGTTACTTTTGCATAATTCTAAAATCGAATCATGTTTAAAGCCGCTATTTTTGATATGGATGGTGTACTGGTAAACAACCACAACGTACACCTTGATGCATGGGAAGCATACTGCGCTAAGTACAAACTTCCGTTTAATAGGGATACCTTTGCCCAGCAATACTTTGGCAAAACCAATGCCGATATTTTAAGCGCACTGCTTAACACTGCGCTTACGCCTGCCCAAATTGAGCAAATGGGCGAAGAGAAAGAGGAGCTTTACCGCAATTTATACAAGAATACCATAGAGCCTGTTGCTGGATTAGTTCCGCTATTAACCCAGCTAAAAAAGCATAGTATAAAAATAGGTGTTGCCTCATCGGCACCTGTATCCAATATAGACTTTGTGCTGGACTCCCTTTGCATACGGCAGTTCTTTGATACCCTTGTTGATGGCTCAATGGTAACAAAGGGCAAACCCCACCCTGATATCTACCTTAAAGCCGCACACCTGCTAAACGAGCACCCAAGTAACTGTATTGTGTTTGAGGATTCGGTATCGGGTATAAATTCTGGGAAAAGTGCAGGAATGATGGTAGTTGCTCTCACAACAACACATAGCCTACACCAGCTGCCTGCCACAAATTTCCATGCGAGTAACTTCCTTAGCATAAGCTATGAGCTACTAAACGCATTGCAGGATGAACAAGCGCACTGTACGGAATCGAACAATATGTAAAAAATGTGTTCGCTCACGGAACACTGTAGAGCAAGAAGGTTATCCTAAAAAATAGCATAAAACACTATATATAAACAACATAATAAACATGGCACACTAAATGAAATCATTGTAGCAAATTCAAATACCTACTACAATGATTCGCACAAATAACCTAGAAAAGATCTTTCGTACCGAGGAGGTAGAAACTACTGCGCTACATAACGTTAACATCCATATTAAACCAGGGGAATTTGTTGCCATCATGGGGCCATCGGGCTGTGGTAAATCAACCCTTCTAAATATTATTGGGCTACTAGACAACCCCAGCGAGGGTCAGCTACTATTTGATGGAACAGACGTGTCCCGATTCAAAGAGAAAAACCGCACAGGCATAAGAAAGGGAAATATTGGGTTTGTTTTTCAAAGTTTCAACCTTATTGATGAGCTTACGGTTTTCCAAAACGTTGAGCTGCCACTGGTGTACCTAAAAGTTCCCGCTGCCGAACGCAAAGCGATGGTTGAAAAAACACTTGAACGGGTGGGGATTGCCCACCGCAAAGGACATTACCCCCAACAGCTATCGGGCGGACAGCAGCAAAGGGTTGCCATTGCGCGTGCCGTTGTTTCCAATCCCAAGCTAATTTTAGCCGATGAGCCAACTGGAAACCTCGACTCTAACAACGGGAAAGAGGTTATGGATCTTTTAGGCGAACTTAATGCCGATGGAACAACCATAATAATGGTAACCCACTCGCAAAGCGATGGAGAAAAGGCGCATCGCATAATAAACCTACTTGACGGACAGGTTATAAGCGAAAATCAGTTTAAAACGCAGGAGCCCACCAAAAGGGAACTTGAAGTGGTAGCTTAACGCCATGCACAGCACCTACCAAAATCATTAACCCAAAACAAACTAAAACCTCACAACCATGAAGAATCGAGTTTCGATAGTACTTCTTATCGCTGTACTTGCAACAATAATCGTTGGGCTTCTTACAAGAGTAGCAAACGCTGCCGAGGAAAAGGTTAGGAAGAACATAGCAGGTACCGTTGAGGTAGAAATTGATATTGCCTGCGAGGTACTACTGCTGCAAGGCAATGAGTCATATATAGAGCTACAAGGAGATAAGCAGCTCCTTAGCCAGGTTATTATAAAGCACCGTGATGGGAAAGTTAGGGTTTACTCCGAGAAAGAGCGCTGGAGTAGCCGCGACGAAGTTGTAATAGTAGTAATGCTTCCCGACCTTAAAGAACTTGAGATTGGAGGGGCCATGAATTTAAAGGCGCCAAAGCCTCTTACATACTCTCACTTAAACCTTGAGGTTGGTGGGGTTGGTAATATCGACATGCAACTTAACACAGAAGTACTTAATATTGAGGCGGGAGGAGTACTAAACCTAGAGCTAAGAGGTAACACCAACAAGTTTAACCTAGATTTAGGTGGTACGTTTAAAATTGATGCTGATAGCTTTATTGCCAAAACGGGACGTGTTAGCCTAAGCGGGGTTGGCAAAGCCAACGTACACTTCTCCGATAACCTAGACGCTAACATTTCAGGTGTGGGCAAGTTGGAATACAGTGGCAATGCAGTTGTTAACGGACGCGTTTCGGGTCTGGGGAAAATAACTAAGAATTAAAATCACCCTAAAAACGGCAGCACAAAATCCAATACGGGCGCTACGTTACGAATAACCCCCTGCTATTCTGCACGGTTCAACGGACGGTTTATACCACCGTTGAACCGTTTACTACTTAAGCTTATCCAGTTCCTCTTTAGCAAAATCTATTATACCCTTTAGGTACGCAGGGCTAAGGTTAAACTCAATGCCTGCTGTTGCATAAATTTCGGGTACCGTTTTACTATAGCCAAGCTGCAACGCATTCTTAAACTGAGCAATGGTTCCCTCTTTGTTAACTCTATACTTTCGCCACAACGCAATGGCACCTAGCTGTGCAATTGCGTACTCTATGTAATAGAAGGGCACCTCAAAAAGATGGAGCTGCTTTTGCCAAGCAAAAACAAAGCCCTCCTCTACTCCATCCCAACATATCTCCTTGGATGAGTACTCCTTGTATATCTCTACCCAAGCAAGGTTTCGCTCATGAGCAGAATGCTCTGGATGCGTATAAAGCCAGTGCTGGAACTTATCAATGGCTACAATCCATGGAATTGAGAGTATTATATCCTCAAGCATGCGGCGCCGATTGCTTCTTAGTGCCTCATCGGTTGGTAGCAGGAGGTCTAAATGCTCGTATGCAAATAGCTCCATTGCCATAGATGCAAGCTCAGCAACCTCCATGGGAGTCCACTTGTAATCGTGAAATGGTTGGCTTGCGCACAAAAAGGCATGGAATGAGTGCCCCCCCTCGTGTATAAGCACCTCTAGGTCGCGAAGCGATCCTGTGGCGTTCATAAAGATAAATGACCTGTTTACTTTGTACAACGGATAGCTAAAACCGCTGGGAGCCTTGCTCTTTCGCGATACTAAATCAAGGTAGCCCTCTACATCCATTAGGTTAAACATGTGAGCAAACTCAGGGTCTATTGCACAGAACAGCTGCCGTGCACTAGCCTTTAGCTGCTCTTCTGTAAGCAATCTGCTGTGCTCCAGCTGCTGCATGCTATCTACCTCCGCATCCCAAGGCATTAAAACATCTAGGTTCATGCGCTGCTTGCGCTCATACAGAATATCATCGGCAATGGGGCACACAAGCATCTGCACGGCCGTATGGAACTCCTCAATATCGGCAACAGAAAAATCGAATCGGCCTAAGTTCTGGTGCTGATAATCGCGAAAATTGCCAAAACCAGCATTTAGGGCAATATGATAGCGCTTGCGCATAAGGCTGGTAAGCAGCTCGCTTAGCGTATCAGATAGGGATAGTCGCTTTGCAAGAATTGCTTTGTAAACCTCTTCTCGCTTTGCTCGGGGGGCGCTATGCAGCATATCTGTAGCTTGCGAAAGGGTAAGCTCTTCCCCATCAACATAAACCATTTGTTCCGATATGATATTGGCAAACTCCTGCTCCTCCAGAGCTAGCTCAGAGTAAATTTGGGTGTTCTCCTCTCTAAAAAGCTGATGCTCATTCCTTAGACCCCTAAATAGAACGGGGTGCATTTGCTCCAGAACAGCCGAGAATGGAGAAGATATTACACGCTCATTTACAAGGTGCATTTGCTCCTCCACCTTTGGTTGAATATCGCTAATCCAATGCTCGTAGCTGCTGGCAAGTTCCTGGTTCAGCGTATCGCGGTTAACGTTTATGTACCTAATGGCCTCCTCGTAATCGAGAACCGTTTCCAGCTCCGATTTTAGCGTTAACAGCTCCAGCAATTGGGTGTCGCTACCAGCTGGCATTAAGAGTAGCCTCTCAAAAAGGGGAGAAATGTCGGCCCAATCGTTTGGACTAAAACCACCAGGTATATACCTGAATGCAAAAGGCTTATACTGCAACTGCTCCATTTGGTGTATGTAAAAAAAAAGCCGAGCCAAAGACTCGACTTCAGTTTATCTGTTCCTTAATTACTCTGCAGAAGAATCGTTTCCCGTTTCCTCTTCCTCTTCCAACATTTCAAGCATGTTTAGACTTTGAATTTGGTTATACCAAAGTACCACCTTCTTGATATCGCTCACGTAAACGCGCTCACGGTCGTAATCGGGTAGCACCGATACAAAGAAATCCTTTAGCTTATTGTTATCGGATTTTGGGTCGATGGCAGGGCCTGCGTTGCAAATATTTTTAATCTTAAGCATCACCTCACGCAAGGGAACCTCTCCGGTTTCTGCATAAATAGCAATATCAGCAAGACCACTCACCTTTGCAGAAGCGGGAACATTGGTACGTTTTCCGTCGGTTAACGATTCCACAATAATTCCCTGACGTCCTTGGGAAACAAACTTAAACAACCCGGAATGACCGGAGATAGCTAGAATATCCTTCAATGCCATATGCAAAAATTATGTTCGAAATTAAATTGTTGGTACAAAAATACAATAATTGTGCAGACCAAAGAGATTTGAAAAAAGAAATTGGCTAAATGATAGCAAGTAGCATAATAGCGACTAAACAAATCCTCGCTCCTTCTTTATCTTCTCGTATGCCTGATTAACGCGCTGGAACTTCTCCTCGGCCGATTTACGAATATCGTCGCCAAGGTGGGTAACCTTATCGGGGTGGTACTTAATGGCCATTCGGCGGTAGGCTTTCTTTATCTCCTCATCGGTAGCGGTTGGTTCCACCTCAAGTATTTTGTAGTTAGCGTCGTTATTAGGGATAAACATGGCCGATATGGAATCCAAATCGGGCTGTGAGATACCTAGGTAGCCTGCTATTTCGCGAATTACGTTAACCTCCTCGGGACTAACCACGCCATCGGCCATGGCAACGCCATACAGCAGGTGGAGCAGCTGCAGGCGCGAGGAGTAGTCCATGTTATCGCGAATTTGGAAGCTAACATCCTTAAGGGGTACATGCTGCTTAAGTATATCGCGCAGCAAGAGTACAGCCTCTGCAGCGGCTGCTTCGCCAAAGCTTTGCAGGAAGTAGCGCTTAACATAGTCGAGTTCCGATTTAAGCACTTTGCCATCGGCTTTCATAACTGCCGAAACAAGAACCAATAAGCTTACAATAAAGCCATTTCTACTGGTTTGCCCTGTGTATGTGGTACGCGATGATGTTATATCGGCGCTATCGAATAACGAACCAACAGCAAAGCCCAGCACTGCACCAAGAGGGCCAAAAAGCGCAAAGCCTAATCCTCCTGTTATCCATTTACCATACTTTCCCATTTACAAAGAATTTACTATTTGTGTTTAACTCCAGAATCATGAAAGCTTAGTACATGGCCTTACTGCCTAGCAGGTTTTCTAAAAGGGTAAACACCTGAGGTAGTACCATATCGGTGTCGTTGTTTTTTACAACAAAACTGCTTCGGGCAATCAGCTCATCGGCACTTAGCTGGTTTTTCATCCTGTCTAGCACCATCTGTTCTGTTGCATCATCGCGTTTTGTTACCCTTTTTAATCGCTGCTCAACATCGGCAACCACAGCCACAACGTAATCCATCCTTTTGTGTGCACCGCTCTCAAACAGTACTGCGGCCTCTTCAAAAACCAGCTTATGCGATGAGTGCTGCTGGCACCATTGCTCAAAGTGCCGCTCAACCGCTGGGTGAACTATTGCATTAAGGCCTGCCAAGAGAGTGGTACTGGCAAAAACTTTCTCAGCTACAAACGGTCTGTTTAAGGCACCCCCAATGTATGCCTGGTCTCCAAGCAACAATGTAATTTGCGCTACAACCTCTGTATCAGCATTGGTAATGGCTCTTGCTTCAAGGTCGGCATGAAACACAGGGTACCCTAGTGCTGTAAGAACACGGCACACCGTTGATTTTCCGCTACCAATACCGCCTGTTACGCCCACCTTAATCATTACTTACGCTCTATTAAGTACTCTACAAACTTAGGTTCAAAGTCTAGCTCCTGAATAAAGCTGGGTTGCTCTAGTATTTTAACCCGCAGCCGCTTACTTAGCGACTCATCAATAAAGCTATAATCAACAACTGCTCTAAACTGCCTAGGTTTAAGGTCGAAGTACCTACTCATAATAACATTACACTTTACTGCTACCATTCGTGGCATTATGGTTAGCTTAAGGCTATCGGGAATATTTATTACCTCAACGGGTATTTTAACCGATGCCTCGGTAAACTTTTCTACAGCAATAGACACCTCTACCTTTCTGTGCGAAAAGCCTATTTGGTTAATTGTTGGTAACGCAACAGATTTGGTAACCGTTTTGCTAATCCTATCTAACCTAATGGGCTTTGTGTAAATTGCACTTATTGTATCAACCAAACTTTGTGGCCCGCTAATAGTAATACTATCGGGGGTTATTTTGGGTGTTCCAGCAAGCATAAACTGCTTAGCAAAACCAACCTTAAGCACAGGCTCTACCTTTACGCGCTTCTCAATGGTACTTGCGAACTCAAACACAAGGGAATCGGGTAAAATAGCATCTAAACGAATATCGCTACTAAGCTGCGATGAGAAATGCCCCAGCGCCTTAGAGGTTAACACGTAATACTTTGTTTTTGATAAACCAATTGGTCGTAAAGGAATCTCGCTAAAGCTAAACTCAACGGGTACAAGTGCCGCACTCATTTTATAACGTAGCAGGGTATAGCCGTAGGCATTAACCTTTAGGTCGAGCCGTTTGGGCAAATCGCCAACAAGCACTTTCCCCCTTGGTAAATTAACAAAACGCACGGGGTACGAAAGGGTTGTAGTGTACTCGTGGCTAAGCTTATTTAAGTACCATAGAGCAGTTGCAATAAGAAGAAAAAAGCCAAAAATGGCCATCTTCTGATTGAACTTTGCCTTGTTCTTCTCGAACACATTACCAAATTGCCTTAACAGGCTGGAGTCCATGGTTAAATATTTAATTTTTAAGAATTTATCTCGCCATTAGGCGAGATTAAAGGTTAAAGAACCAAACACTAAACACCTAGCCTATATCCCTTATCTCTATTAGTAAAAATTTTAGCCAAGATACTAGAGATTACATTACAATGGGCAAAAGCAGTGCTAAAAAGTGCAAAACGGATTTAGCAAAAAGAATAAATCCGGGAAGGAGACCCACCCGGATTTACATTATTTGTGTAGCGATTACTTCTGCTGCTGCAAATCGGCTGAGTCGCGAAGCACGGTGCTCTTAATAACTTTAATACGCACGTTGTCGTCAATCTCAACTAGGATGTACTCATCTTTAATTTCGGCAACTTTACCAAAGATACCACCAGCTACTATCACTTTATCGCCTTTAGAAAGAGACTCTTGGAACTTACGTAGCTCCTTCTGACGCCTCATTTGTGGGCGAATCATAAAGAAGTAGAATACAACAATAATAAGCACAAGAGGCAAAAAGGTTGCCCAAGGGCTTCCTTGCTGTTGCTGAAGCATTACTAAAAGTAAATTGTTCATTATTTTCAGGATTTGGTTATTAATCTATTTAACTACAACATTCGCTTTAATGGTAACCGAACGTTCGCGATTTGGTGCGTTGGTTCTAAGGGTTACCGATTTGTACTGAGAGCCTCGCCACCCTTTTGAGTCGAAAATTATTTCGAAGCGCGCCTCATCCCCTGGTTTAAGCACCTCTTTGTTTAGCTTTGATGTGGTGCAACCGCACCCTGGAATAACATCCTTAATCACCAAAACGCCATCGCCTGTATTTGCTATTTTAAAGGTATGCGCCACAACCTCGCCTTCCTGAATGCTCCCAAAATCGAAAAAATCGTCAGCAATTTCAATTACTGGAGTTCCTTTAGCGTTCTCAACAGAAGGCTCATCGGTTAACGGCTTTGCGTTCCCTCCACAGCCAAGAAGCAGCGGAACAAAAAATGGGATAACAAATACTATGCGAGCAAAGAACTTCATAAAAATAGGTTTGGGCAAATATAGTTTTTATTCCTGTTCTACCGAAAGCAAACGCTCATCATTATCGCCTACAAGCCCGCGCCCCTCTTTAACAATCTTGTTATCGCGGCGTAGAGCGGTGATAATTTTATCGAGAACACCATTAATAAAGTTGCTACTCTGCTCTGTGCTGTAGAACTTGGCAATCTCAATGTACTCGTTAAACGATACCTTAACGGGAATGGATGGAAACTCAAGTATCTCGGTAATAGCCATCTCCATAATAAGAATGTCCATGCTGGCAATACGCTCAACATCCCAGTTCTTGGTGTACTCGTCAATAAGCGTTACATGGCTGCGGTGGTTAACAATTATCTTACGGAGCAGCCGACGACCAAACTCTTCGTCATCGGTATTGCGGTACATGGGGAGCATCTTTGCCGAGGAGATTACATCCTCCTCAAGCTTCTTAATGGTTTTAACGGCAATGCTCACCATAAACTCAACATCGTCGTTCCAGTATATGCTCTGCTCCTCAAGAATTGACTCAAAGTCCTCGGACCACTCCAGCTCTCTGTTCAGAATGTTAACCAGTAGCTGCTTATCGTCGGCAAACGTACACTCTGGAGCCTCCATGTAGGCTTTAAAGTAATCGGTACAGGAAATTTTTTGGTAGAGCTTCTTTATGAATTCGGGGTAGTTTACCCACGATAGCTTATTGTAAACAGCGTACTGCTTAAGCGACTCGCACTCCCGTAGCAGGTCAATGGCCTTATTATCAACAAAACGGGTATTGGGGTTTAAGTCTTCCTCGGTTGGGCGATGCTTCTGCCTATTAGTAACCACTCTGCTTTGAGCATAATCGGCTAAGTCGATTAGTAAAAGGAAAAGGTAGTGGTAAAGGTCATACGATTTTCGTACGCTATGGAAAAATTCCTTTTCCACATTGGTAATGGAGTCGTTTTCTCCCTTGTAGAAGGCGAAAAGAACCTGAAGTATCTTTACCCTTAATAATCTCCTGCTTATCATCACTTATAAGAACGTTACTTGCTGTTTTGTTTTCGATTGTAGGGCTGCAAAGATACTCGCATTTTACAGAAATAAAAACTATTACCCCATGGCGATACCGCCAAAAGTGTTAAAATCTTTTAACGCTGCGTAGTGAAAACAGCCCGTGTTTCACTCCCTTTTTTCACCTTACGCCCATTTTACCGCAAAAATATGATGGATGTGAAAAATAATTTTCTATTTTTGAGATGCTGATGTTAAACAAAACTCTAAAAAATACTGTGAAATGATGATGGATGGATTCGATAACCTTGACGGTATAGAAAACACCGACAAAGACGATATCTACTCAAAGGTTGTCAGAGCAGGAAAGAGAACCTATTTTTTTGATGTAAAAGCAACTCGTAGAAACGATTTTTATTTAACCATTACCGAGAGTAAGAAACGAGTTGGAAGAGATGGGAAATTCTTTTTCGAAAAGCATAAAATCTTCCTATATAAAGAGGATTTTGAGAAATTTGCCGAAGGATTATCTGAGGTAGTAGATTATATCCGCGCTCGCCAACTAGAGATGCCCGAAGAGACTTATGCTGATAATGAAGATATTGGCGAAATGGAAGCCGAGCTATCCAACCTTAGCTTCGAAGATTTGGGAAGCAAATAGCCGCCCTAGAAAAATAAAAACCGGTGAAATGCCGGTTTTTTTATTCTATACTGCCTGTGCTACTCCCCTTAATACTAGAGCACCAGCAACAAAATTGCATAGCAGCTTACTCCTGTACTCCCATTTTACGATCCTGCTCATCTAAATAAGCCTGAATTTCCTCTGGCGAAAGGATCTTTACATTGGTGATAATAAATCCCTCCCTAATAAACTCGCCAAGCGCATTACACTCATTAAGAATCATTTTAAACGGATCCTGCACGGGCACGTGTAAAGGAACCAGCGCCAAAAGCATGGCAAACTTACCCTCTACCACAAAGGTCTCAAGAAGAGACTCATGCCGTGCTAAACAGAATTTCACCTCGCTCTCCAGTGCATTTCTTTGGCCCGCAGTAAACCCCTCCTCGCTAATGGAGACGTAAGCAACAAAATACCGCAGCTTATCCTTTTGTCCGCCCAGCCCGGTTGATATAAAAATTTGCTCCTCGTCAAGCAGCCTACTCTCAAGCAGCATGC
Organism: Bacteroidales bacterium; assembly: GCA_016931855.1. Taxonomy (GTDB): domain Bacteria; phylum Bacteroidota; class Bacteroidia; order Bacteroidales; family Tenuifilaceae; genus UBA5206. The sequence continues at coordinate 58,071 of JAFGDZ010000046.1, read as the reverse complement.
GCGACTCCTGTAGGGCAAGAATTGCCCAGTCCTTTAGCTCGGGCAGCCCATCGGTTACAAATTTCTCAATAGCCCTGTACGCTTCGGGTTTATCAACCGAGGCAAGATCAACAAGAAAGCCCCGCTTTGCCTCAACGGAAGACTTATCGTTGTATAAATCGTTAATAAGAATGAGCATATCACCCAAAAAAGGCTTTTCTCGCCTTTCCCTTGAGAAGTTAAAGTACTCCATTTGCAAATTAACATCAACCTGCTGTTCCAGAATACTATAACCACCACCCGTTTTACCTAGTATCTCCTGTATCCGTTCAAAAATATTATCGTTATCGTCCAATGTAGTATTGTTTGATTAGTGTTTTTGAGCAAAAAGTCAAAATTGGTGTTTCTATATCGTTACTTTGCTAAATCTTAATCTAAAATACCAATTAATGGGGATATAAGCAATCACATTAAAACGGTATTTTTGCAGCTTATTATAATGGACAAAATGCATGCTAACACAGCATGCCAAAATATACGCTTAAAGCATGAAACTTTCTGACCTACAAAACGGGGAATTTGGAGTAATCACAAAAGTTAGAGGGCGCGGCGCTTTTCGGAAGCGAATTACGGAAATGGGTTTTGTTAAGGGAAAAAAGGTAGCAGTAATAAAGAATGCCCCTTTAAGAGACCCCATTGAGTACTCAATAATGGGCTATGAGGTTTCGTTACGCAGAACTGAGGCTTCCCTAATAGATGTATTCTCTCCTCAAGAGGCCTTGGTTCCCGAAGAGGCTGTATTTAACGGCGTGTTTGAAACGGAAACAGGAACTTCTTTCCTTAAAACAGAAGCAAAAATTAGGGGGAAAGAGGTTAACGTTGTACTTGTGGGTAATCCTAACGCAGGAAAAACCACACTATTTAACTACGCATCGGGATCAAGGGAGCACGTGGGCAACTACAGTGGTGTTACGGTTGACAGCAAAGTGGCCCGATTCAAGTACAAGGGCTACACGTTTAATATTACCGACCTACCCGGCACCTACTCCCTTACAGCTTATACGCCTGAGGAACTTTACGTTAGGCAGTATATTCATGAGCATACCCCCGACGTAATTATTAACGTTGTTGATGCATCGAACCTTGAGCGTAACCTCTACCTTACCACCCAGTTAATAGACATGGACGTAAAGGTGGTTATTGCCCTTAACATGTACGATGAGCTGCAAGAAAAGGGCGACCAGTTTGACTACGCTTCACTTGGTAAAATGATTGGAATTCCCTTTATCCCCACTGTGGGCTCTAGGGGAAAAGGAATTAACGACCTGTTTGATAAAATAATAAACGTTTATACCGATAAGGACAAAACCCTTAGGCACATACATGTTAACTACGGCGAGCATTTAGAGAATGCCATAAGCGAGATTCAGGGGCTTATAAAAAAGGACGAGAACCTTAACATCACAGTAAAATACTCATCGCGATACCTAGCCATAAAGCTCTTGGAGAAAGACAGGCAAGCACAAAGAATACTCTCCGAAACGCCAAACTGGGAAACGATTAGGCAAACTGCCGAGCATAGAATCAAAAAGCTGGAAAACATTTACCAAGAAGATTCCGAAACGCTTATAACAGATGCTAAGTACGGCTTTATTGCAGGAGCACTTAAGGAAACCTTTAAAGAGGGGGCGCATACCAAGCGCCAAGCAACCGAGATTGTTGATACCTTTATTACGCACAAGGTGTTTGGCTTTCCTATCTTTATTTTCTTTATGTGGGTTATGTTCTACTCAACATTTACGTTGGGCTCCTACCCCATGGATTGGATAGACCAAGGAATAACCCTTTTTAGCGATTGGCTAAGCGGGTTAATGACCGAAGGCCCATTCAAGGACTTGCTCATTGGTGGTATAATTAGCGGAGTTGGTAGCGTTGTGGTGTTCCTCCCCAACATACTGCTGCTATTCTTCTTTATCTCCCTACTGGAAGACACGGGCTATATGGCCCGAGCCGTGTTTATTATGGACAAGGTGATGCACAAAATTGGGCTTCACGGGAAATCGTTTATACCTCTTGTAATGGGCTTTGGATGTAATGTACCCGCAATTATGGCATCCAGAACCATAGAGAATAAAAACAACCGAATGGTTACCATGCTCATTAACCCATTTATGAGCTGTAGCGCCCGATTACCTGTGTACATCCTAATAATTGGCGCCTTTTTCCCTAATAATCCAGGAACCATTCTCTTCCTAATCTATATAATAGGCATTACCCTTGCCGTAATTATGGCGCTAATTTTCAAGAAAACCTTATTTAAGGGTGATGATGTTCCCTTTGTTATGGAACTTCCGCCATACCGCATACCCACACTTCGGTCAACAGTACGGCACATGTGGACAAAAGGTGGTCAGTACCTACAAAAAATGGGAGGCGTAATTCTAATAGCCGTAATACTTACATGGGCTTTAGGATACTACCCAAAGGATGTTGAGTATAGCAAAAACTACCCAGAGCTTATCTCGTCCGTAGAAATGGAGTACAGCAAGCGAATAGCAGGAACACCAACCGATAGCGCTACCATTGCACTGCTTACAAGCGAAATGCAGCAAAAGGTACACGAACTTGAGCTAATGATGACTGCTGAACACCAGGAAAAGTCGTACCTAGGAAGAATTGGAAAAACCATTGAACCTGCAATAAAACCGCTAGGGTTTGATTGGAAAATGGGAGTTAGCCTTCTATCGGGAGTTGCAGCCAAAGAGATTGTGGTAAGTACGTTTGGTGTACTTTACCAAGCCGATGTTTCCGACGAAAGTAATGCATCCTCTCTTGCCGAAAAGCTGAGAAATGAAACGTATAAGTCGGGCGAAAAGGCGGGTCAACCCGTATTTACACCACTGGTTGCGCTTAGCTTTCTGCTATTCATCCTTATCTACTTCCCCTGCGTAGCAGTAATTGCAGCAATAAAAAAGGAGTCGGGTAGCTGGAAATGGGCGGCATTTACAATAGTATATACAACAGGACTTGCCTGGTTTATTGCCTTTGTAACCTATCAGGTTGGGAGCTTGATTGTAGGGGGGTAAAGGGGGTAAGGAGAAAGACATTAGACGTTAGATTTTAGATTTTAGACAAAAAACACTTTCTTCAACAAGCCCCAGCGGATTGACATTTGAATTTTAAAGGTTGAAGATTCAAAGCACTAAACACCAAAAACTAAATCCTAAACACCAAACACCAGTTAATATCAGCATAGCACTATAGAACATTTTACTTTGTTTGACGTTATACAAAAAAGTAGAGATTGATATGTTACAGGAAATACTTGCATTATCAACAGTTGGAGCTGCTGCTTTCTTTACAATCAGAAGCATTTATCGCACCATTACAGCACCTCAAGGCAATGTAGCCGGATGCTCTGGATGTTCATCGGCCTCTGGATGCCAAATAAAAGACCTAAAATCTGCAGCAATAAAATGAGACTAATTGCTTATAAAATACTAACGTTTACATTGGCTGCAACAGTATTTGTTGTAACCACTGGCGTAAGCATTTTTAAGCATGACTGTGCGTGCAAAAACACGGTTACTACATCCGTTTTTATTGCGCACACCTGCCATAGTACCACGGAAAGCAACGCCTCAGGCTCATGCAGTACCGGGAGCTGCACATTACCTAAGCACAATGTTGATATACCCCAAAACACTAGCAATTGCGGATGCAAAACGGTACAGGTAAACCTAAAACTTGACGAGCGGTTTACCATCCCCATGCAAATATCCACTCCGCAAATTAAGCTCTTTTCGGCAATTATAACCACCCTATTCAATAGCTCTAGCATTGAGATCTCTGCCCCCACCACACATAAGTGGAGCTTTGCAGAGTCCCCCCCTCCGCTATCGTTTGGAAAAGGCTTAGTTTACGCGCTCCATCAAATTAAAATTCCTACCCCTTTTTGTAGCTAATGGGACTTTCCCCATTAAGGGCTCACTTGTATGCATAAGTTACCGCATACAGCATAATCCTATTGGATTATAAAAAGCCGAGTTACCGCCATTAATAAGTGGCTGCATGCACTATTGCAGCACAAGCAAAACTACAAAACAGGGAAAATGAAAACACTAAAAATCCTTAGCACCCTACTGCTCTTGCTAGCAGCATCGGCTGCGAGTGCGCAAGCGCTAAAGGGTAAGATATATGAGCAAAGCCAATCGGCCACAAAAGCTCCGCTAATAGGCGCCAATGTATTCTGGCTAGGCACTACTGTTGGCGCCGCAACTAACGCCAATGGAGAATTCTCTATTAATTACCCTAACTCACCTAATCATAAGCTAGTTATAAGCTTTGTGGGTTTTGAAACCGACACCATTGATGTTGCACATAACCAAACATTCTTGGAGCATACCCTTAGCCAATCGGTTGCGCTAGATGGCGTTGTATTTACGGGTACAGCAAAAGGCGCGCACTACGATAGGATTAGCCCTATGCAAACCCAAATTGTTACAAGCGCAGAGCTTCAAAGGGCTGCCTGCTGCAACCTAAGCGAAAGTTTTGAAACAAACGCCTCTGTTGATGTATCGTATAGCGATGCCGTATCGGGCGCAAAGCAGATACAGCTGCTTGGCCTTGCCGGAACCTACACGCAGCTGCAAGCCGAGAACATACCAACCCTTAGAGGGTTAGGCTCTGTATTTGGGCTGTACTACGTACCCGGGTCGTGGATGGAATCCATACAGGTATCCAAAGGAACCGCTTCGGTTGCAAACGGATACGAAAGTGTTACCGGGCAAATAAACATTGAGTACAAAAAGCCTTGGAACGATGAGCGCATGTACTTTAACATCTACCAGAATAACCTGGGAATGACCGAGATTAACGCCAATGCCAGCATTGATGTTAGCAAAAAGGTTAGCACCATGCTGCTTGTTCATGGAGAGAATATGAGCAATAAGGTTGACCATAACGAGGACTCCTTTGTTGACCACCCGTTAATTAAGCAGTACCACATTTTTAACCGATGGAAATATCAAGGTGAGAATATGGAGTCGCAAGTTGGAATCAAAATTCTTGATGAGCACCGAATATCAGGACAAAAGAGCTACTCATCGGGAAGCCTCTCTATACCTGGGCAACCATTTGGGGTTGATGTAAAAACCCAACGCCAAGAGGGATTCCTAAAGGTGGGCTACATATTCAACAGACCATCTACTAGCCTTGGTTTTATTGCAGCAGCAAGCAATCACGACCAAGAATCCATGTTTGGGAGTAACCTTTACAATGCCGATCAGCAGAGTGTTCACTCAAACCTTGTGTTTGTATCGTACATTGGCAATACTAGTCATGGAGTTAAAACAGGTGTAAACTTTAACTTTGATAAGTACAACGAGGTGCTAAATGGAACCACATACAACAGGGAAGAACATGTGCCCGGCGTTTACTTTGAATATACCTATAAATTCCTTGACAAGCTCACGCTTATGACAGGTGTACGCTACGATAACCATAACCAATTTGGCGATTTTGTTACCCCAAGGATTCACTTTAGGTATCAACCAGCGCAGCAGGTTACGCTAAGAGCAAGCGCAGGTCGCGGCCTACGGTCGCCTGCAGTTATTGCCGAAAACGCCTTTTTGCTATCCAGTTCTAAGCAAATGGAACTTACAGAGCCTATTGAGATGGAAGATGCTTGGAACTATGGGCTTAACATAACACAGCGCTACAACCTTTGGGATAGAGAGCTTACCCTAAGCACCGATTACTACCACACCAAATTTGTAAATCAGCTGGTTGTTGATATGGATCAGGATCCCACAAAAATCCTTTTCTACAACCTAAAGGGGCGCTCATACTCCAACAGCTTCCAGGTTGAAGCCAGCTACTCACCGTTTACTAGGTTTGATGTTACTGCGGCTTACCGCCTAAACGATGTTAAAACCACTATAGACGGCACGCTTAAGCAAAAACCTCTTGTAAGTGAGTACAAAGGGTTGTTAACGTTTGGGTACAAAACACCATTTAACAAATGGCAATTTGATTATACCATACAACTTAATGGTGGCGGAACATTACCTTCTAACGAGCAGCTGCCTGCTGAGCTTCAAAGAAAATCAACGTTCCCATCGTACACAACAATGAATGCGCAAATAACAAAGCTTTTCCGTAAATGGGAGCTATACGTTGGCGTTGAGAACCTTACTGGCTTTAAGCAGGATAATCCCATTATTTCTGCAGCAGATCCGTACAACACCTATTTTGATGCTACCCAGGTTTGGGGGCCACTTACAGGTCGTAAGTTCTACGCAGGAATAAGAATGTCTATTTACAAATAGGGAGCAATGCCACATTATGCTGCCTTGATTTGAAAAAAACTAACCTTAACACCAATATTATGAAAACAGAAACAGTAGTTGTAACAAACATGAAATGCATGGGTTGCGTAAATTCGGTTAAAATGGGACTCACAAACCTAGGTGGAGTAACCGATATTGTTGTAGATCTTCCATCATCAACAGTAACGTTCACTTACGATGGCTCCAGCGAGAAGCGGGCCGAAATAAGCTCTAAGCTGCAAATTCTTGGATACCCTGAGGTAAAGTAATACTAATCTAACACAAACAAGTTGATACTATTATGAAAGCAAAACACATTTTACTCTTAGCACTACCCGTTCTTTTTTTAATCTTAACGGGAATTGGAAATAGCCTAAAAGCACAAAAGCCAACAGGAGAAAAAGAGGTTACTATTTGGGCTTCGATGACCTGTGAAAGCTGCAAGAAGAAGATTGAACGCGATATAGCCTTTGAGAAGGGAGTTAAATCCATATCCGTTGATCTTCCAAGCAAAACGGTAACAATAAAGTATAAAGCCGATAAGAATAGCGACGACAAGCTGCTAAAGGCTGTAGAGAAACTTGGGTACGATGCCAAAATTGTTGAACCAGACACAAAGAAAAACCCCAAGTAGCATAGCTTTCTACAATTTAAAAAGCGGGTCTGCAATTACTACAGACCCGCTTTTGTTTAATGTATCGCTATAAAATATTACAACAAGAACACTAAGGCAACCAGCACAAATATTGGAAGAAGCACAATTAATGAGAACTTGTACATATAGCTAAAAAAGTCGGGCATTTTAATTTTGCTCTCCTCTGCAATAGCCTTAACCATAAAGTTAGGCCCGTTGCCAATATAGGTCATGCTACCAAAGAATACTGCACCTATTGATATTGCAGCAAGCAATGTTTCGGGAATTCCAGCCACAATGGGAATTCCAGCAAACATCTCGGGCATACTAGCAAATAAACCCTTTGCTAACGAGTGGAACGCAAGTGCGGTTGGAGCATTGTCTAGGAACCCAGAAAGAGCACCCGTAGCAAAGTAAAACTGGATTGGAGTGGTTAACCCTAATGTTGCGGCATTCTCTTTTAGGTAAAGAAGCGCAGGAACCATGGTTATAAATATACCAAGGAAGAGGAACGCCACCTCAAGAATAGGGTGCCATGTAAAGTGATTGGCTTCGCGCAATCCCTTCTTAGTAGTTACTATGGACAAAAGCGCCATAAGCAAAATGGCTCCTTCCCTTATAAAGCCTAAGAAATGATTATGCTCTAGTTCTGGAATATACTGCTTGTTTAGGAATGCCACCGATAGAATAATACCAGCAAGCCACAAAAAGTTAAGATTCCCTTGTAGGCGAATTGGCTCCACGTTGATCTCATCCCTAATCAAGTTTTCCTGAGGTTCCTTACGGTATAAGAACCAGTCAACAAAGAAATAAACAACAAGCAAGGCTCCATTCAAAAGCAGGTACTCTGGTAATAAGTGGAAGAACCAAGTAAAGCTTGCACCCCTTAAGTAAAGCAGGAATAAAGGAGGGTCTCCTAGCGGAGTAAGTAAACCGCCGCAGTTAGCAACCATTGCAATAAAGAACAGGATGGTGTGCACCTTATACTTACGCTGGCTATTGGTTGCAATAACAGGACGAATTAGCAGCATTGCAGCACCTGTAGTTCCCATAAATGAAGCAAGAATTGCTCCTATTGCCAAAAATGTGGAGTTAGCAACTGGCGTTGCTTTTATATCCCCACTTAGGTGAATGCCGCCTGTAACAACAAACAAACCACCTAATAAAATGATAAATGGAACGTAATCGAATACTAGCTGATGCTCCAACTCTGGAAAAAAGCCCTTTGCAATAAGCAGTATTGCAGTTGGAATGCCCAAAACAAGCGACACTATCAGCTTATTCTTATTCTTTTCCCACCAATGCTCAAATAGCATTGGCCCTACGGCAATTGCAGCAAGCATTAAAACAAAAGGGATTATGGTATAACCCTCAATGTGCTGCACAACTTCATGCTCCATAATAATTGTTTTGATTTATAACTGGTTTACTTACGCCTAACTAAAAATACTAAAAAAGTGGACTTAACAAAGCCCCAATATTACAAAAAAGACGGTGCCATTATTCCAAACATGATTAATATCAACAAAAAAATGAGCTACGGTAACAAAAGCGGCAGCTGCTTACATAATTGGCTCAACCCATTGTGCGCAGTATTAGCAAACGCTACTTAGCGTTACCCATGCCTCTTTTTAAACTTGGCATACAGCTCATCGCGCACCCACTTAAACTCTGGGGCAATATGTAGTATTCTTTTGTAGGTGGAACGGGCGAGTTCAACCTGCCCCGATTTTTCGGCTGCAATGGCCAGCTGTGCCATTACGTTTAGGTGCCACCACTCGTACTGTGTGGCTTCGGCAGCAGACTTCTCTATGCTCTTAAGCGCCCGCATGTACAAGAGTACGGCCTCTTGCGGATTACCCCCAAACATTAGCGGGGCGTAGAGCTTTGCATTGGCCTTCTCATTTAATGCGTAAGGATTTGATGAGTCTATTGCAAGCGCCTTATCAATTACCCTTATGCTCTCCGGGCCAATAAATGGAGCCTTGTACGGACTTATGGCAATGCGATACGCAATAAATGCACCTTTAAGCGCTAGCGCTTCAACCCAGCGGGGATGCTTGTTAAGGAGTATATCAATGTTATAATTAGCTTTTTCTAGGAACTTTTCGGCTCTATCCTCATCATCAACACCCAGTAAATACCCTATGTACCCATACTGGGCATGGGTTAGCTCAAATAGGGTTTCAACGCTTTTAGTACGGTTATACTCCGAGCTAAGCTCATCCATAACCACAAGCCAATCGGCCATATTGCCCGTAAGGTAGCACTGGTAAAGCCGCTGCTTATGGGTAGCACCAAATACAGCAACCGATAAAAAAAGAGCAAGCGTTAAAGCGATTCCTTTGAGTATGCTCGTCCTTTCCATATTAGCTCTTTACCTGAATGTAACTTAAGTGATTGCCAAACCATTTGCAAAAACGCCAGTTGCTGCACTGGCTGTAACAGAACGCTTACCAGCGGCTTCTGAAATGTGAGGTAGGCCACTAGCATACGGGAAAATATTTTGGCAAATAGGTAAACAAATACCAATGGGAATGGCACAAAGTACAGCACTGGAATAAAACCAAAGGTTGATAACAGCGCAAAAACTGCCATAACCATGCGGTTACCACCAAAGTACTGACAAACATTTTTTGCAAAACCCGTTACCGCATCGGTGTATGAGTGGTACATACGGCACGATACATCATCGCTCCCCAAAAGGGTTGCCATGCGAAGCCTTGCCCGCTTTATGCCACGACTAATGGCAATATCCTCGGCGGCAGAATCCTTAAACTGCTGGTGCCACTGGTACTGCTTGTACAAATGGGCATCAAAAAGCATAACCTGACCATTTGCTGCTGCTAGGGAACGGCGTTTAGACCACATCACAAAGCGCAATGGAAGCAGGCTTAGCAGTACCCACTGCATAACGGGAACGGTAACACGCTCGCCCCAAGTACCCATTTGCTGGTGCGGAAACATGCTAAGTAACGTTAACCTTTTGGACTCCAAATACGCTAATGAACTACCAACAAAACTAGGCTTTACGGCTACATCGGCATCAAGAAAAAGAAAATAGTCTCCCCTAGCCTGCTCCGATAACCTGTGGCAAGCATAGTTCTTGCCCATCCATCCCTCGGGTTTAGAATCACCGTTAATAAGGCGAATTCTAGAATCAGCATTAGCAAATTCGTCAACTATAGCGGCGGTGCTATCGGTTGACTCATCGTTGTAAACCAGAATCTCCATGTTGGAATACTCCTGCAATTGCAAACCATTAAGAAGATTTGCGATGTTGGCCTCCTCGTTACGTGCGGGTACTAGTACCGAAACCATCGGGCTCACCTTAGGTGAACTAACGGGCAAATAGGGTTTACTTAAAAAGTTAAAAAGCACAACCAAAAGCCGGATTACAGCAACCAGCACAAGCGGAAGGGTAAGGTAAAAGGCTATCATTGCTTAAATATTTTTTGCTGATTTAACCTACAGTCATTAGCAAAAGCGGTGTACTCCTTTGCTATTTCTGTTGCTGAAAGTCCTGCAATACCCACCTCCTTAAAATGAATTACCGCGGTGGGTTTCCGGTTCTCGAAATAATCTATAATAACATTTGCAAAAACCGTTTTGCATGTAGCCGATTGGAGCACTAGTCGCTCTACCCCCTTGTAAAACTGATACTCGGCAATATGCTGGCAATAAAACTTCCCCTGCGGAAAGAACACCAGCAGATTTCCCTTAGACCTCAGCAAACCAGAGGCAAATGTAAGGCTTTCCACAATCTCTCTGCTATGCGGATTAACAGAAAAAGCACCTATTTTACTAAAAAACCGATGCTTAGAGAGCTGCTCCTCCAACATCATAACATGAAACCGCTTTTGAAGTAGCACACGGTTAAGATGCCAGGCAAAAAAACCATCCCACCAGCTAAAGTGGTTGGGAATAAGCAGTATGGAATCGGTTGATTTTAGGCTTATATCCCCAACAACTCTCACATCATGAAAATCGCTGCGCAGAATTCGTTTTGTGTACCAGTTAAAGAAACGGATGTAAAGGGATGTGTGCCTAGGCATTATCATACAGCAGCAAGGTTAAAATCCAAGGAAAACAATTGATATATACATCGCCACAAAGAATAGGAACTGACAGGCAAGCAGCCAATTTGAGATGGAATTCTCCGCCTTTTGCATCGGCCTAATCATCAACAAGCTAAAAAGGAAGGCCGTTAAAAACCACCCAACATAGTTTTGGATTGGCGGATTTACGGTTGCCCAAGCCCACATCTGTAGCCTTATGGCAACGGGCTCAAGAAAAAAATCGTAACCAACCATTACAATGGCTGCCATAAGAGATGCAACGTAGCGATTGGTAAACAGCTTAACTCGGGTAACGGCATAGGTTGTAGCATAAACCATAAAAATCCAGTTAACTGCCATTACAAGGGGCGTTGAGAGCAATTTTAAACCAAGTGATTCACCATAAATGTAATCGCCAAAAATTAACCCTGTATTCACGCCAACAGCCTCTACAAGCCACCCCAATAAGCCTACTAGTAGGGTTAGCAGAACAAAACGCTTTGTGTATTGCTTATGAAAAAGCATCAACGCCACTAGTGAGGCTACCGAAAACATCCAGCTTAACTTAAATACCTCAGGATTGTCACGCTTAAGCCATAAACCCATTACACCAATGGCATAGGAAAGGGCTACTGCTATTTTTAGTGATTTTGAAGACATGGAAGGATGAAAGGTTAAAGGTTAAAGGTTAAAGGTTAAAGGTTAAAGGTTAAAGGTTAAAGGATTAAGAGAAGACGTTAGATATTAGACGTTAGACTTTAGACGATAGATATAAGATTAAAGAAACCAAACACTATACACTAAACACTAAACACTAATCTCCAATCACAAACCCGCCTCGCTAATGTACTCATCAACAATTTTTGCTGATGCTAAGCACAAAGGAATACCTCCGCCTGGATGCACGCTCCCCCCTACAAAGTACAGGTTTTGTATGCTTCGGGAACGATTGGGATGCCTACTAAACGCAGCAAATGGGTTGTTGGAGCTAATGCCATACAGGGCACCCCGATAAGAGCCTGTTCGCTGCTCTATTAGCGGTGGCGTTAGCACATTTTCGCAAACAATAAGGGGCTCAACATCTATCCCTAAGGTGCGCTTAATCTTCTCAACAATGGCAATTCGGGTGCGCTTAACCAACTCGTCCCAGTTCTGACCACAATCCTCGGGCGCATTCACCATAACAAACCAGTTCTCATGTCCCATAGGTGCGTCGGTAGGAACAGCCTTTGCGCTTATGAATATATAAACCGTTGGGTCTATACTAATATCTTTGCGCATCAGGGTGTTAAACTCGCCCTTATAATCGCTGCTAAAGAGGATATTATGCAGGTCTAACTTGGGAAAATTACCCTTTACTCCCCAATAAAAGATAAGTGCCGACGACGATGGCTTCTGCATTTTATAAAAGGAGCTAAGCCGTTTGGGGCTTAACAACTCGGGATATGCGGTAAAAATATCGGTATCGTTAACTACTATATCGGCAGCAGCCGATACGCCATTTACCTTTATCCCAGCAATGCGCCCCCGCCGCGGTTCTATGGCCTGCACCCTACTATTAAGCACCACCTCAACTCCAAGCTTCTTGGCCAATGTCTCCATTGACGTGGCTATGCTGTACATCCCCTTTTCCGGGAAAAAAGCACCAACATTATGCTCCAAATGCGGAATAACAGTTAGCGTTCCTGGGGCTTTGTATGGATTTGAGCCGTTATAGGTTGCAAACCTATCAAACAGCTGTACGGCATGCCTAGTAACAAAACTTTTGCTATTAACGCTATGCATACTCTCAAAAGCCTTAAGCTGCATTACGTTCTTACCAATTGCCTTCCCCTCATCGCTAAAAAAAGCCTTTTTGCTAGGAAACGGGCTAAACATAAAGGTTTTAGAGGTTAGTCCGTACAGCTTCTCGCAATCTCTCAAATACCTGCGCACGTTAAGTTCCGGCTCGTTTAGCACGTCGTGCATTTCCGAGGCAAACCTATCCACATCGGCCCAAGCATTAAGGGTTACCCCATCGGGGTAAAAGTAGCGGGTAATATTTTGAAGCTTGCGGTACGAGAAGCGCTCCAATCCCACATCGCCAGCCAAATTGAACAGCTCATCAACAAGAGTAGGTAAGGTGAAGAGCGAAGGGCCAGTATCAAACCTAAAATCGCCAATTCTAAGCTCACCAAGCTTACCGCCCACCCTTCCTTGCTTTTCGAATAGGGTTACCTTGTAACCCTTAACAGCTAGTCGGATAGCCGAAGCTAGTCCTCCAACGCCAGAACCAATTACGGATGCACGCATAATTTTGATTAACTTTTATTGGTTAATTATTAAACAAAAATATCTTAAATTGGTTAATGATATAAGAAAATAAAATTGAGGATGCTTCACTTTGCCTAAATGTACGATAATTTCTCTAAATTGAAGATTTATAATATTATGGCACAAAATACAAGTAACATATTACCTTTTACAGTAAATCATTAACCAGAATAAACTCGGCTATTAGGATGAAAAAGGCTCTTATTGTAGGAACTGGACTTGGAGGACTAACAACTGCCCTCCGATTAAGCACATTGGGTTATGATGTAGAGATGGTGGAGAAATACCATCAGCCAGGCGGTAGGCTAAACCAGCTAAAGGCCGATGGCTTTACATTTGATATTGGCCCCACATTCTTCTCCATGAGCTATGAATTTAAGGAGTTTGCCCAGTTCTGTGGAATAGATATGCCTTTTAAGTTTATAGAGATGAACCCACTATACTCCGTAAACTTTGCCGGAAGCACACGCTGGTACACCATTTTTAAGGATTTGGATAAGCTAGCCAAGGAGTTTGGCGATGTTGAGCCCAACTTTGAGGAGAAGATGCGCAAGTACCTCATAAAAACGGGCAGACTTTTCCACGATACCGAGAATCGCATAATTAGGCGAAACTTTGACTCCTTGCTAAAGTTTGCTGCGGCGCTTGCTAGTGTACCACCAAGACATGCGCCCCTAATGCTACGCAGTATGTGGAGCGAAATGAACCGCCACTTCTCCTCATACGAGGTTAAGGTTATATTCTCCCTTGTGGCCTTTTTCCTTGGCGCAACCCCGTTTGATACCCCTGCAGTTTACTCCATGCTTACTTACACCGAGATGCAACACGATGGCTACCATAACGTGGAAGGTGGCATGTACCAAATAGTGGAAGGCTTAATGCGCGAAATAAACAAAAGGGGCATTACCGTACAGTACAATACTGAGATTGTTGATTTTAGGGAGCAAGGAGGACAAATATCGGCACTTGTTGATAACAATGGCAAGCAATACACTGCCGATGTTTATGTGATAAACGCTGATGCAGCTTGGTTCCGTGGCAAAGTTCTCCGCCGACAAGCTTTCTCTAACGATAAGCTAGATAAAATGAAGTGGACCCTAGCGCCGTTTACCATGTACCTTGGCGTTAAGGGGAATATTGAGGGTTTGCATCACCACAACTACTTTTTGGGAAACAACTTTAAGGAGTACAGCTCAAAGGTATTTAAGAACAGTATCAGCCTTGATAAACCATACTACTACGTAAACGTATCTAGCAAAACAACGCCCCAAAGCGCACCCAATGGGCACGAGAATATTTTTATTCTATGCCCAGTTCCAGACCTACGCTACAAACCCACTTGGAACGACTCCGAATGGCTGGCAACAAACATCATGAAGGATATATCCAGCCGCGTTGGTTACAACATAGAGGCAAACCTTGTGTCCAAAACGGTGCTAAACCCACAGCACTGGATGCAGATGTTTAACCTTTACAAGGGCAGCGGGCTTGGTTTGGCACACGACCTTAACCAAATTGGCTACTTCCGTCCGCATAACAACGATGAAAAGTTTGGCAACGTATTTTATGTGGGAGCCAGCACTCTACCTGGAACAGGACTACCCATGGCAGTAATTAGCTCACGATTAGCAACCGAAAAAATTCAAAAGAAGTATGGCAGCTAACCGAATAGACCTATACAACAGCACCAGCCTAGGCTGTAGCAAGTTAACCACAAAAGCCTACAGCACAAGCTTTGCTATAGGCGTTATGGCTCTTGATAAATCAATAAGACCAGCCATTTACTCCATATACGGCTTTGTGCGCTTTGCCGATGAAATAGTTGACTCCTTCCACAGCTACAACAAGCAGGAGCTGCTAAATGAGTTTAGAGCAACAACCTACAAAGCCATAGAAAAGGGTATAAGCACAAACCCCATACTACAAAGTTTCCAGCTAACGGTAAATAAGTATAGCATACCAACCGAGCTTATTGATGCCTTTTTACACAGCATGGAACAGGATTTACATAAAAACGCCTACAGCAGAAACGAGCTAAATGAGTACATATACGGCTCGGCCGAGGTGGTTGGACTTATGTGCCTTAAAGTTTTTTGTAATGGCAATAGCAAGCAGTACCAAGAGCTTACAACACCGGCACGCCGCTTGGGTGCTGCGTTTCAAAAAATCAACTTTTTAAGGGACTTAAAAGATGACTATATTGATTTGGGCCGAGTATATTTCCCAAACGTAAATTTTGCACAGTTCACAAAAGAGGATAAGCAACGAATTGAGGACGATATTAGGCTCGATTTTGAAGAGGCCTACAAAGGGATTAAGATGCTTCCCAAAGAAGCACAGCTAGGAGTACTTATTGCCTATAAGTACTACCTACGTTTGTTTAAAAAGATACGCCGAACCAATCCTCAGCAGGTTTTGCAGCAAAGGTACAGGATTAGCAATGTGGTTAAATTCTGGCTGTTAACAACAACCGCTTTTAAAGTTAAGGTGGGGTTATCGTAAATAAAATCAGCATAAAAAAACGCTCCATTACAGAGGTTCTGTAATGGAGCGTTATGTATAATACGCCTAAGCGTAGCAAATTAACAGGTACAATCTACTCCTCATTCTCAAAGTATAGCTTGTAAAAACTCAAGCCCTTCTCCTCATCGGTTCCACGCTCAACGCGCTCACGCCCACCATGAATATACAGGTGAAAATTCTTATCGAGCTTTATTACGCTCTTAAACACCTTCTTAGCCTGCTTGGCTGCATCGGTAGATATGGTAAACTCGTCCCTAAGGTTGCAGCCCTGCTCCGCTTGGTACTTCTCCTTATAATCGCGGAAAGCATCAATAATTTCGGGTTGCTGCATCACCTCAGTTTCAAACTCATCGGAGCTAAACACCTCCTTTTGCTGGAAAAAGTCGCGGCTTTTGTTCATCATGGTAAGCTGATCGGGCTTTTCCACGTTATTCTCGTCGTTAAATACCTCCTTCACAAACGATTTGCAAAGATCGATATACCCACTAGTTTGGTAAAAGTTATCCTCACGGGGCTTAATCTTTAGAAACTGATCCTTCCAAAAACGTGCTTCGTCCGATTTGTTGGTACTATCCACCACACAAACCTTAAAGCCTAGCTCCTGCTCGGTACTAAAAATAAGGCATCCCTTGTCCAGCTTATGTATGCTGATACCCTCATCGGCATCAACCCCAAAGCTGTTCTGCTTTTGGTAAACCTTTATAAAGTGCTCCTTCGATTCCGATTTGAATATCCCCAGCGCATCAACAAGTTCTCCTTCCACAACACAATCGCTAAAGCGTACAACGTAAAGCTCACCCTCCTTTATGTTTGGATGCTGACTTGCTGCGTGCAGGCAACGGGCAATATTTGCCGATTGCTCAAGCAGCGAATCGGGATTCTGGAAAATCTCGGTTACGTAGCTGTACACCTCATTTAGCTCAAGCTTTGCATCGTGGCTAAAGCTGAAAAAAGAGGTGGGCTTAAATGGCGTTAGAAAGTAATGCTGCAAAAGGAAAAGCACGTTCTCGTCCTGAATATCAACAAGCTTTTGGGCAAGAAAAAGCTCGCCCTCGCGAGCGCTGCTGCCAACGCGATGAATAGCAATACTATCTAGTGCAACCTGAGTAAAATCTAGCATCAAAGTAAGTTTTAGGTCTCAAATTTAGAAAGAAGATGCGGACAAACAAATAAAGCAAAGAGCATTAGGTGGGAAAAAAGTATCAACACAAAAAAAGTAGCGCTGGAATAAATGCGACGCAACAATAAAATCAGCAAAAAGGAAAAATACATTTGCAAGCATCAGCTGTGCTAAAATGAAAGGTGCACTTATATAGAACCTATCTATACTACCAGAAATCCAGCTACAGCAACAAAACAACACCGTATTAGTAATGTGGTACTTACACGAATATAAGCCCAAAACAGGATGTGCTGCACGGCTAAAAAAAGCAATAAAAAAGGCAATGGCATCTACCGTAGATTATATATTTGCTAGTTATAAACTTAACTAGGCAAAAACAGACAGACTGTAAAATTTTATGGGACAACTTTTTGATAAGCTAAATAGCGATGTAAGATTTGTAGAAGGCATAAACGGATGCATAAACTGCGGTACCTGCACCGCCATTTGTCCTGCCGCTGAGGTTTACGATTACCAACCCCGCACCATAGCTCATCTTGTTCAAACTAGGGACGATAGCATAATTGAAAATCTCCTAAAAAGCGATACCATTTGGTACTGCGGCGAGTGCATGAGCTGCAAAACCCGCTGCCCAAGGAACAATGCGCCGGGGCTAATTATTCAAGCGCTTCGTAAGCTCTCCATAGAAACGGGGCTGTTTGTGGAGTCGGAAAAAGGGCGCCAGCAGCTTGCCCTTAAGCGCATGCTTAGCGATACCATTATTGAAACAGGCTACTGCGTACATTTTGACCACACCACCCTTGATATGTTCCCAGAGCAAGGCCCCATGTGGCAATGGGTTCAAGATAACAGAGAGGCCTTTTTACCCAAAGTGGGCGCCAACTACAAGGGCAATGGCCCTGGTGCTATGCGTTCTATTCCGCAAAGCGATATTGATGAGCTGCGTAATATCTTTGAGGTTTCCGGCGGACTAAAATGGATGGAAACCATTGAGGAGCACTCGGCAAAAAAAGCCAAGGAAATGGGACTGGAAATTGGAGAAGGAAAATCATCGGAATACTTTACCGAGGTTTACAACAGGAACAACCACGCCAAGCACTCAAGAAAATAGCCACTAAGTTAACCACTTACAACAGAGCCATAGGCACAACCAAGGCTCTCCATTGAATAAACTTTTTTGAATGAAACTCGAAGGAAAACGTAAGATTTGGAACGAATACCAAAAGGAAATTGCTGACGATAAGTACTTCTACGTTAGAAGCTGCATACGCCAAGCGGTTTTCCCAGGGAGCGAGAACACCTACCTGCGCATTATGCGCGATGTGCTAAAAAAGGATGTTCACGAGTCGGCGCACCACACCACCTGCACCGGCATTGGTTACCATACCGAGGTTGTTCCGTTTGAAACCATCCAAACCGTTGTTGCCCGCAACTTTGCGCTAATGCGCGAAGCTGGGTACGAGAACTACACCCCATCGTGCGTAACATCGTTTGGCATATATACCGAGGTGCTCGATACCTGGCACCACTTTCCCGAGGAGAGAAAACGCACCGCCGAATACCTTAAAAAAGCCACCCAGCGCGATTTTCAGGAACCGGGAAACATGGCGCACACCAGCGATATAATCTATAAGTTCCGCCACCAAATTGCCGAAAAATCTAAGTACAAGCTAATTAACAAGGCTACTGGACTACCACTAAAGGTGGTTGACCACATTGGCTGCCACTACGCCAAAATGTTCCCAGCCAAAGGAATTGGTGGCGCAGAGCATCCACACGTATTGGCGGGCCTAATTGAGGCTTTTGGCGGCGAGGTTATAGACTACCCCGAGAGGCGCCACTGCTGCGGATTTGGCTTTAGGCAGTACTTTATAAAGGCCAACAGAGGGTACTCCATTGCCGCATCAAAGAAAAAGTTTGAGTCCATGGAACCCTACCAGCCCGACCTAATCCTAACCAACTGCCCTGGATGTAACTTTTTTATGGATAGATGGCAGTACGCCCTTGCCGAAATGGAAGGTAAAACCTACGATACAAAAGGTAACGGGATACCCGTTTTGGCCTACGAGGAGCTAGCTGGCCTTATGCTTGGCTTTGACCCTTGGGAAATGGGCCTACAAATGCACCAAGTGGGCATTGAAACGCTAATGGACAAAATTGGTATCCCATACAACTTAAACGAGAAGTACAAAGGAGCAAAAGGAGAAGACCTTGGAGTACCCGAATCGCCCCGAAATATCAACTTTTACAAATAGCCTAACCCTAAACCCTATATGACCAAAACAGTTGCAATTATTGGTGGAGGAGTTGCTGGACTTGAAACAGCCAAGCAGCTTAACTCGCTAGGATATAGCGTTAAACTATTCGAAAAATCGAACACCCTTGGTGGCCATGTGGCCAAATGGGATCGGCTTTTCCCTAATAAGCGCCATGCAAGCGAGGTGGTATCTTCGCTCACGCTATCGCAAGGAAACACCCAAACGCTTGTAGGAACAACGGTAAGCAGCATTAAGCGCCAACACGGAAACTTTATTATATCGGCCAATAGCAATAACCATGAGGCCGATGCTGTGGTGCTAGCCACAGGATTTGAACTATTCCCCGCCGAAAAAAAAGAGGAGTACGGTTACGGGCTATTTGAGAACGTAATAACATCGGCCGATTTAGAGCAGATGTTCATAAAGCACGGCAAACCGGCTATGGCAAGCGGTCATAAACCCGTACGCATAGCCTTTATTCACTGCGTGGGTAGCCGCGACGAGAAGGTAAACCGACCCTACTGCTCAAAGGTTTGCTGCGTTACCGCAGTTAAGCAGGCCATTGAGGTAAAGGAGGCTATACCAAACTGCGAGGTGTTCTGCTTTTACATGGACTTGCGCATGTTTGGCCCTGGCTACGAAGATTTGTACAAGGAGGCTCAAAGCAAGGGCGTTACGTTTATTAGGGGCCGATTATCGGAAAGCAGCGAGATAGAAGGAGGCCGTGTGCAAATAAAGGCAGAGGATACGCTAGCATCAACCCCACTAAAAATGTCGGTTGATATTGTTGTGCTTATGGTGGGCATGTCGCCCCAGCTCGATACCAGCAAGCTAGCAGCCGACCTTGGCCTAAGCCTAAATGCCGACGGCTTTATTGCCGCCACCGACCTGCACACCAATCCAACAGAAACCACCACAAAAGGCGTTTTTGTTACAGGTGCCTGCACTGGGCCTAACAACATTACCGATACCGTAAATGCCGCCAAGGCAACGGCTCTTGATGTTCACAACTACCTAAGCCGATAGCCTATGATTGACTTTGGATTTACCCCCTTTGCCGCTGGCGTAACCGATTTGGACAAGGCTAACCTAAGCCTTGCAAAGCAAATTACGGAGCACGAACCATCGTTTAACCTATGCATTAGCTGCGGCAGCTGTAGCGCAACCTGCACAGCAGGACAGTTTACCAAGTTCAGCTTTAGGGTAATGTGCCACCAAATACGCAAAGGCAATACTACCTTGGCTATTGAGGAAGCCTCTAAATGCATGCTTTGTGGAAAGTGCACACTTATTTGCCCGCGTAACGTGAACACCCGAAACATAATTCGCCTTGTTCGCAAGGCACAAACCACTACGCCATGAGCTACTACCACCACTTTGTAATACCCTTTACCGCAGGATTACTCTTTTTGGTTATTGTAGTTGCCGCTAAATGGATAATTTGGATTAAAGGGCTAAACAACCAGCAGAAACGCCAAGTTAAAGGGAATATCTTCACAAAAAAATCGCTATTGGCCACTTGGGAAGTTCTTGCCGAAAGCCTTTTTCACCGCAAGGTGTTTAAAAAGAACTTCCTGCTGGGCTACATGCACATGAGCCTTGCCTTGGGCTGGTTTTTACTTATTGCGATGGGAAACCTTGAGACTAGGATTTTTACCCACGGACAGCTAAATCCGCCCTACGTTCCCATCTTTTTTGAGTTTTTTGAGCACGATTTAAGCACGCTTCGGTACAAAGAGATTTTCACCTTTGTCATGGATTTCCTTCTGCTGTTTGTGCTATCGGGCGTAGCACTTGCCTACTTTAAAAGGGCAACAAGCAAGCCGTTAGGAATGAAACAGGCTACAAAGCATGCGTTTGTTGATAAGCTGGCGCTAACATCGCTTTGGCTAATATTCCCACTTAGACTTGCTGCGGAGAGCGTTACGGCAGGCCTTTATGGCACAGGCGGCTTCTTTACCCGTTGGTTGGGCGAGGCAATAGCCCCATTACCCGCTATTGATATGCTCTACTACCCGCTATGGTGGGCGTATTCCCTATCGCTAGGGCTATTCTTTATATCGGTTCCCTTTACACGGTACATGCATATTCCAACAGAAACGCTGCTAATATTCCTTCGAAAGTATGGAATAAAAGAAACGGAAAAGCATACATCGTACACACAAGTTGAGCTAAACGCCTGCTCCCGCTGCGGCATTTGTATAGATAGCTGCCAGCTAAGCAGCGAGTTGGGCATATCCAGCTCCCAATCGACCTACTTTTTAAAATCGCTTCGCGATAAAAAAGCCACCGATTACCTAACGGAAACCTGTATGCTTTGTGGCCGCTGCGATTATTCCTGCCCCGTTGGCATTGAGAACTCTACCATAAGACTTAACCAGCGGAGGGAAAGCCCAGCAACAGGCACAAGCTTTGGCTACGTGCCAGCCATTGAGGCATCAAAAGGGAAAATTGCCTTTTTTGCAGGATGCATGGGCCAGCTAACACCAAGCGTAACAAGGGCAACACTTGCCCTTTTTGATGCTGCTGATGTTGAGTACACGCATATTGATAAGGATGCCACCATTTGCTGTGGCCGTCCGCTACAGGTTAATGGGGAGGAGAATGCAGCAAGAGAGCTAGCCCAAAAGAACAAGCAGCTAATTGAGGGCACAGGTGCTGAGGCGCTAGTTACCACTTGTCCTATTTGCGCAAGGATTTTTGCTGAGAGCTACGAGCTAAGCATTCCTGTTTACCATCATACCCAGTTTTTATACCAATTGGCAGCATCGGGGCAGCTAAAGCTTGCCCCTTCTAACAACCTAATAACCTACCATGATCCCTGTGAACTGGGACGCGGACTAGGCGTTTACGACGAGCCCCGTGAGCTACTCAAATTTGCTGGCAATTTGGTTGAGGTAAAAAGTAGCAAAACCAATAGCCTTTGCTGCGGGGGCAGCCTTGCCATAACCAGCATTAACCAGCAGCAACGCAATCAAATGGCAAGAAAAACATTGCAGAGCATTGGTGCCAACGATGTTGATTTTGTTGCCACAGCATGTCCTCTTTGCAAAAAGACATTTACGGCTGCTTCCGATGAAAATGCTATATTAGACATTTCTGAAATTCTGGTTAAGGCCTTCGCCAACACCAAGCAAAGCAGCAAGCCAGAGCAGAAACAAACAGCAAAGGAAACATCAACAGTAAACTAATAACAATGGATAACTCGAAAAAATTGGGCTTTAACAGCCTACTTATTCACGCAGGAGCAATTGACGACCAGTACGGAAGCGCCACCGTGCCCATTTACCAAACATCAACCTTTGGTTTCCCTAATGTTGATGAGGGAGCAAAATGCTTTGCTGGCGAAAGCGATGGCTATATTTACACCCGCATAGGCAACCCAACCATATCGGCACTAGAGAAGCAGGTTGCCATTCTGGAGAATGGCTTTGGCGCAATTGCCACCGCATCGGGAATGGGAGCTGTTTCCACCATTTACATGGCGCTGCTACAATCGGGCGACCACATGATTAGCACCAATGCTGTTTACGGCCCATCGCGTGGTATCATGGAAAGCTTCTTTGCTAAGTTTGGAGTGGAGTCATCGTACATATCAACATCAAACCCAGAGAATATTGTAAAGGCTATAAAGCCTAACACTAAGGTGCTGTACATTGAGACTCCTACCAACCCAACTATGGAGCTTACCGACATTAAGGCCTGCGCTAGAATTGCCAAGGAGCATAACCTTGTTCTGGTTGTGGATAACACTTTCTCTAGCCCATACCTACAGCGTCCAATAGACCTTGGTGCCGATATCGTGTTCCACTCCCTAACCAAGTTCATTAACGGCCATGCCGATATTGTGGGCGGTATTATCATCACCAAAAACGAGGAGCTCTACAAAAAGGTTCGTCCTGCTATGGTTAACCTTGGCTGCAACATGGATCCACACCAAGCATACCTAGTTATTCGTGGGCTAAAAACGCTTGCCATTAGGGTTGAGCGCGCTCAGGAAAACGCCATAAAGGTTGCCGATTACCTAGAAAATCACCCTAAAATTGCTTGGGTTAAGTATCCTGGCCTAAAATCGCACCCACAGTACAACCTTGCACAGGAGCAGATGCATGGCCCAGGCGCAATGATTAGCTTTGAGCTTAAAGGCGGACTACCTGCAGGTAAGGTGCTAATGAACAACGTAAAGCTGGCCATGCTTGCGGTATCGCTTGGTGGCGTTGAAACCCTTATTCAGCACCCCGCCTCAATGACCCACTCAAAGCTCTCCAAGGAGGCACGCGAAAAAGCAAACATCACCGACGGACTAGTTCGGTTTGCCGTTGGCATTGAAGATGTTGAGGATATTATTGCCGACCTTGACCAGGCTTTAGCCAAGATATAATTCCAACCAATCCACAGTAAAAAAAGCGCCTGAGTTTAGCTCCAGACGCTTTTTTTATGTGGAAAAGACATTACAAAACCATTTTTTTGCTCCAAACTATTATAACCACAACAGAAACTAGCTGCTTAGTAAAACATTTTACATCAAAAAAAGTAAAAGGGATATTGGGCTACAACTTACATAAAAGCACCAAACAGCCATTGAATCAGCATTTTCAAAAAAAACAACAGCAATACTGCCAACAAGTTTAATACATAGAGTATTACTGCTTTACGTACAGTATTACATAAAAGTATTACCTTTAGGTTAGTTTTGTAAAACTAAAGATATCAGAATGAAAAGAAGTTTTACCCTTTTAGTGGCCATGATTTTCTCTCTTATACTATTCGCACAGCAAGAGAGAGTGCCAAACAATAGCATTATTGCAACAAGCTTTAGCAGCGCTGCACCAAAAGCCATTGCGCAAACAAAAACCGCAATGTTTTCCGATGATTTTGAGTTGGCAAGCAACCTCACCAACAAGTGGGAAGTAAAGCGCAGTAGCCAGCTAACATGGGAAGGCTTTACCAACCCTACAACTAGCTGGTTTGTTTGCACACCTCAGAGCTTTAGCGGCAATGGGAGCACCTATATCCATAGCGGCGAAAAATCGGCAGCAATACCGTACAACGTACAGGATTACAACTGGCTAATAACTAAGGATACACTTAAAATTCCTGCCGACGACGCCAACTACACCCTTAGCTTTTGGATGTGGTACCTAAACTCATCATCGTACACAACCAAATACTCTGTTGTAGCATACAATACCGATACCCACTTGCTTGATACGCTGCAACAGTGGAATCAGGATAACGAGTCGAACCTATACAACCAAGTTGTTAGGCTATCGTTGGCCGATTATGCAGGGAAAAACATCCGACTAGCCTTTGTTTACAAAGGCCCAGATGGAAGCCAAATGGCCATTGATGATGTAATGGTATCAAATAGCGTAGAGCCCGATTTAACCCTAAAGGCCCGCGCTCTTAAGTACTCTGCAATTCCTTATTTTATGGTAAACGCGTACGCCGTTACACCATCGGCTAAGGTAACCAACATTGGAGCGGAGTTTACCGGAACTGCCACAGTATTACTAACCATTGATAAGCAGCCAGAGTACAGCGCAACCGCAGAGATAACAAATGCCCTAGCCACAAACCAGGGTACTATTGTAGCGCCAATGCCTCTGCCCACCTTTACCGAAAAGGGAATGCACAAGCTAGTTTTTGGCTTAAATACTGATAGCGATGCAAATAGTAATAACAACAAGGATAGTATCCTGTTTCTAGTTTCGGAGGGACTTCTTTCTACCGATTATAACACGAATATAGGACTATCGCTTGGCACTACGTTCCAAATAGGAAACCTTTACTCCATTAAAGTGCCTACAGTAGCAACTGGCATTCAGCTTGGCTGGCCAACGGGAACAATATCCGAAGCCAATCAGCCCACATACACCATAAAGCTGTATGAACTTGATCCAACCGATAGCACCATTGTAAAAACGCTGTTTACCCAAACGCTGGACCAAAGAACTAACGATGCCATTGAAATACCTAGCCTTTTGCTTACCCCCGGAACCAACTACTTTGTAACAGTACAACAAGTTAGCTCTACTCCTTTGCAAATTGGTGCCGACCAAACCGAGAACGGAGGTTTTTGGAAAGTGAATACCGTCACACAAAAGCCCGAAAGGCTAACCAGTGCTAGCTACGGAAACGTTGCTGTTAGACTGGTTGTATCGGCTCCTGTTGAGGAACCAACCCTCTCATTCGAAGTTACCGATGGCACTAATCCCATTGAGAATGCAACCATAATTATAATAGGGCTAGACACCCTAAAAACCGATGCCCTAGGTAACGCATCGAGGGTTATGGTAAACGGACAATACCGCTACTGGGTGGGCAAACAGGGTTACACATCGTACTCTGGCGAGGC
Organism: Bacteroidales bacterium; assembly: GCA_016931855.1. GTDB lineage: Bacteria > Bacteroidota > Bacteroidia > Bacteroidales > Tenuifilaceae > UBA5206. The sequence goes on along the minus strand of JAFGDZ010000046.1, from coordinate 32,496 downwards.
CAAGCTAAGCAGCGCAAACATCAAACACCCAATAGCGTTAGAACCAGCAAGAGTATTTACATTTAACATTAGCAGTAACGGAAGCCCAGTTACCAATGCCCAAATAGGCATTGCCGACACACTACTGTACACCAACTCCGAAGGCAAAGCCATTGTTAACCTTGCCGATAAAGCGTACAACTATAACATTAACGCCTCTGGCTTTGAGCCGCTAGCGGGCTCGTTAACCGTTAGCGCAGATTTTGCCGAAACCGACATAGAGCTTGTAGCGGGCACTACCATAAACGTTGGCTTTAACGTTATGGACGAGGAAAAAAGCCCGCTAAGCATAGCTCAGGTTACCCTAAATGGATACGGCACAATTTTTACCAACGAGAATGGAAGCGTAAATTTTATTGGGATGCCATCAACAAGTAACCTTACCTACACGGTTTACAAAAAGGGATTTGATGTATTTACCCAGAGCTTTAGCACAAAAGGCAAGGACACCATTGTTAACGTAAACCTAGTATCACTAAAGTACAAGGCAACTATATACGTTACCAACGGGGAAACACCCCTGGCCAATGCTACCATAAAAATTGCCGACTACCCAGAGCAAACCTCAAGTGCTGCTGGCTACGCCATTGTGGAGGGCATAGCACCCGATACTGAGCTTACCCTAATCATAAGCAGGGATGGCTACAACGCCTACCAAGCTACCATATCGGTTATTGATGCCGATTTGCTTTATACTGCTAAGCTAATTCCCGTTGGTATAGAAACACCTGAGTCCAATAAGGCTGCGGTTTACCCAAACCCTTCCAGCGGGGCATTTGAGATTAAGGCCGATGAGCTAAAACGCATTACTATTTTCGATATTACCGGTCGTGTAGTATTTGATACCAGCTGCGATTCCAACAGTAAAACCATTAGCATAGAGGATAAACCAGCAGGCTTATACCTCATAAAAATCCAAACAACCAGAGGAATACAAATGGTAAAACATATTAAACGCTAAATTACGTAGCACAAACAAAAGCGGGCAATAGGGAAATCCTCTTGTCCGCTTTTGCTTTTTAACGGATTATAGTACTTTAGTCCACCAAATGCATGTGCAGCTATGACTAATCGGTGGTGGCTTAAAGGCCTTAGAGCCTTTATTTTATCGGGAATAATCACCTTTTTTGTTGGTATTCTTGCGTATCGTTGGGTAAACCCCAGCCTAACACACCTTATGCTTATTAATAGAGTTGATAAGGAGCAAAGCCAGAAGCCCCAATCCATTCGTAAGAACTGGGTAAGCCTAAAGAACATATCGCCAAATATGGTAAAAGCAGCCATGGCTGCTGAGGATGCCAAGTTTGCATCGCACTGGGGATTGGATATAGAAGCCATTCGCAAAGCCGTTAAGCACAATAAAAAGGGAAGAACCCTTAAAGGTGCCAGCACAATTTCGCAGCAAACAGCAAAGAACGTTTTCCTCTGGCCTAAACGCTCATGGCTTCGAAAGGGGCTAGAAACGGCATTTACACTTGCCATGGAGGCTCTTTGGCCAAAGGAGCGCATTATGGAGGTTTACCTAAATATTGCAGAATTTGGCGTTGAAACCTACGGAGTAGAGGCCGCTGCACAGCTATACTACAAAAAGGATGCAAGCAAGCTAACCCGTGCCGAAGCGGCAATGCTAGCCACCGTTTTACCCCGCCCCACTAAAAGAAACCCAGCAAAACCATCGGCATACATGCAACGGTATCAACAGGTGATACTAAGAAACATGAACAACCTTCCAGAAATACCGTTTCTACTCCTAGCATCAACTCCTAAAAAATCAAAAAAGAAAAAGTAGCTCTTGCATAAAATTTGTTGCCCAGTAGCCCCGTTTACTCATACCTAAAAGGATATTAAAGCGATGCAAAAAAAACATATCTACATAACCATAGCACTGGTAATTCTTAGCCTACTGGCAAATGCGCAGCTAAACAAAGCCTACTTCTACAACCAAGGGGTAAAAAACATCCAAAGAGGAAATTATATTGAAGCGCTAAAAACGCTCAATACCCTTATAACTGCCGACTCAACCTTTGCTGATGCATGGTTTCTGAGAGGTGTTACCAAATACAACCTAGACGATCTTAATGGTGCTTACCAGGATTTTTGCAAAGCCATTAGCATTAACCCAGTTCACACCTCGGCATACCACTACAGAGCCATAGTTTCTGGGCAGATGGGCAAAACAGGAACAGCGCTTAACGATATAACCATAGCATCGGGATTACGGCCAAACGATACTGAAATAACCTTTACCAGAGGTGTTACCAACATACATGTTGGCAAGTACCAACAAGCCATTACCGATTTTACCCTAGTGCTAAACCAGTCGCCCGACAATAGAAACTCGTACATCAACCGCTCAATAGCCAAAACTATGGTTGGCGATACGCTATCGGCGCTATCGGATCTTAACAAGGCCATTCAAATTAACCCTTTCGATGCCGATGGCTATAACCGCAGGGGGCGCTTGTACTTTGACATGAGGAGCTACAACCTAGCCCTCGACGACCTTGATAAAGCCCTAGAGCTAACCCCAAAGCATACGCTATCGCTATTCACCCGGAGCCTTATTTACTCGGAGCAAAAGCAGTACAGCAAGGCCATTATCGACCTTAATAGGGTTATTAACCTTAACCCAACCAATGCCCTTGCCCTTTACAATAGGGCAATAGTTTACTCAAAGGTCGATTCGCTTAGCCAAGCGCTAAACGACTACAACCGAATTGCGCTGCTAAACCCAGAAAACCTGCTGGTTTTCTATAACAGGGCTGCCGTTAACTTCGATTTGGGGAACTACCAAGCTGCCATTGCCGATTACACCGTTGCCATTGAGCTATTCCCCGATTTTCCCAACGCCTACTACAACAGAGCATCGGCTAAAAGTAAAACGGGAGATGTTAATGGTGCCCAGAAGGATTTTAAGACTGCACGCCAAAAGCAGGAAACCTATGCACAGCTAGGAAAGCCCGATTTTATGAGATCGGCAAAAGACTCTTCGCGAGTATTCGATAGGCTGCTACGTTTCGATAGCGATTTTAACAAAGCCCAATCCGACAAACAAACGAAGATAAAGGTGCAAGGATTTTTCCCTTTGGCAAAGTACCACTTACAGCCAGTAAACTCAAAATCAGAAACAACCAGCAACCCTATAAATCAGCAGCTACAAGGGTATCAGCTTGCGCTTCTAGTTTCGTCTCCCGCAGCAGGCATCATCAATGTTGACTCTATTCTAAAAAGTGATGCATCGGAATACGCAAGGTGGCTGGTGCTGGGCATTGTACAAAGCAACCATAAGCATTACAGCCAGTCCATTAACGCTTTTGAGAACGCAGTAATTATTGAGCCCACCAATATAACCGCGCTACTCTCCCTTGCAACAGCAAAGGCTGAGATGGCAAAGTACATACAAAGTTTCCAGCTGGAACCAATAAACACTACGCTAACCATTAACAGCAGCGTATCTAAACATGATAACGAAAAGGAGATAGTTGAGTTCCATGCCTACGACGAAGCGCTGGCGCTGCTTACAAATATTGAGATGCAGCACCCATTGTTGCCAGAAATTCCTTATAACAAGGGAATGATTCTTCTGCTAGCCGACAAGCAGCAGGAGGCCATTAACGAGCTAACCAAAAGCATTGCCATTTCTCCAACCTTTTCGCAGGCATGGTATAACCGCGGATTAACCTATATCCTGCTAAATAGTAAGGAGAAAGCGTGTCAGGATTTCAGCAAAGCGGGAGAGCTGGGCTTATTTGAGGCCTTCACAACCATTAAGGAGCATTGCAGCAAATAGGCTATACGTGTGCTCCCATCCACCGGTTAGAACTTAGGTATATGTACGATGCTGCCGATAGCACCACAGCGTAGTATATCTCCACGATCCAAACAACAGTAATAGGCTGTTTTAGCACTACTGCCAGCAAATAGGTAAGACCTAGGTACGAGGCAAGTATCACCAGTTCCATAACAAATGACACCCTTGTTTTACCCGTTCCCGAAACCCCATTAAATAAGATGTTTGCCAGAGCCAAAAAAACCGATGCTACCGACACTACCCTTAGCACAGGTAACCCAATGCCTATAAGCGATGCATCATTTGTGTAAACGGAAAGAATAGCCTCGGGGAAAAAGGCGCAAAGGGCCGATAAAAAGGCTGCTCCCAGGGTGCATATCAGAGCAATCTTTTGCACAAGCGACAGAACCTCATCGGATCTATTCTGCCCTATAACAAAGCTAACCAAGGTGTTTGTTGCCGAGGCAAATCCCATTATGGGAATAAGCAGCACCACGTAAATGCTCCGCACAATGTTAGAAATTGCAAGTGCCGACTCCCCCATTTTCTCTATAATCAAAAAGAAAACAAACCAAACCGAAAACGAGAAGAAGTTCTGAAGCATTATAGGGAAAGCAACTTTTAGTAACCGCTTTAATACATTGGGACTAAAGGCCACAAAATAAAAGAGCCTATACTTCTTAAGATTAACCCTACTTAACGTAAACACAATAAACGCAATGGTACAAGTTGCCTCTGCTATAACCGAGGCTAGTGCAGCCCCCTGAACACCCATATTGGGCAAGCCAAGTTTACCAAATATCAGAGCATAGTCAAGAACAACATTCACCATAACCATAACAACAGTGGTTACAGTTATTACCTTAGTACGGGCAATGCCCACGTAAAATGCTCTAAACGTAAAGTTTGTGAACGCAAAAAATAATCCCCAAACCCTATAGCCAAGAAAACTCAAACTTGTTTCAAACACCCCTTGGCTCTCAAGAATGCTTCGCAAAATTCGCTCATCAAATAGCTTAATAATCCCAAAAAGAAGTAGGGCAAGGGCAAGCAGAAAGAACAGGGTGTGCTCAACCACTCGGCCTATGGATCTGTACGCCTGCTCTCCATTGCGGCGAGCAATAACAATTTGGGTTCCAACACCAAATCCCCATCCAAACATAATAACGGCAAGGTAAAATAGCCCGCCAATGGCACCACCACCAAGGGCAACCTCGCCTAATCGGCCCAGAAAAGCCGTATCGGTTACATTAATAACGTTTTGGGCTATGCTTCCAATTATTATTGGGTAAGCAATGCTCCAAATACGACTATAAGAGATTGATGTTTTCAACAACGTTAAATTTTCCGCAAAGATAGTTCTTAAGCGCTAGAAAAAAAGGAGCCTAGCGAATGCTTCGCTAGGCTCCTGTAAAACAACGTAGCAACTAATTGGCTACAGGTTGCTATCAAAGTAATCGGTTACCTTTTGCATTAGGTGAACCCTATCGCGTCCCCGCACATTATGCTCGTGCTGTGGGTAAATAAAGAAGTCAACCGGAACGCCATTGCTCACGCACTCCTTAATAAACTGGAGGCTATGCTGCATTACAACGGTGCCATCAACATCGCCATGAATAAGCATTAGCTTCCCCTTTAGCAGCGATGCCTTTTTAACTAGGTTAGACTCCTCGTACCCTTCGGGGTTCTCCTGTGGAGTATCCATATAACGCTCGCCGTACATCACCTCGTAAAGGCTCCAGTCCATAACTGGGCCACCAGCAACACCCACCTTAAAGGTATCCGATGCTTTAAGCATAAGCGATGTAGTCATAAAGCCACCAAAGCTCCAGCCATGCACGCCAATCCTATCCTGATCAACAAAAGGAAGGCTCTTTAGGTAATCTACACCAGTTAGCTGATCCTCCATTTCCTTAACTCCCAACTGGCGGTGTATTACGCTTTCAAACTTATGGCCACGACCATAGGAGCCCCTATTGTCAACAGTAAACATAACGTAGCCCTTTTGTGCCATGTAGTATTCCCACAACCTAGCACCACCCAGCCATGTATCGGTTACTAGCTGTAAATGAGGGCCGCCGTAAACGTAAACTATTACCGGGTGCTTACCTCCCTCCTTGTAGCCAAGCGGCTTAATGATACGTCCATAAAGAGGCGTTTCCCCATCCTTTGCGGTTAGGGTTACCATCTCCATTTCGGGCATATCCATTCCAGCATACGGATTTTCTGCAACCAGTAAATTCTTAACCCTTTTTCCCTTTAGTGTGTACAGATCGATACAGTTGGGCACATCGGTACTCGAGAAAACATCTAAAAAATACCCTTTCTCAACATTAACCAAAGGGTTGTGCGTTCCATGCTCGGCGGTAAGCTTTGTTACCTTTAGCGACTTAAGATCTACCGAATAAAGGTGGCGTTGCATTGGGCTCTCCTGTGTAGAGGTGTAATAGAGCGTGCGCTCCTTTGCATCCATGCCAATAACTTGCATTACATCCCAACCGCCACTTGTTAGCTGCTTAACTAGCTTACCATCGGTATTGTACAGGTAAAAGTGCTTATTGCCACTACGGCTACTCTGCCAAATAAACTCATTAGGACGGGTTGACAGGAATATCATTGCATCCTGAGGCTCTACATAGCTTTCACTAGTCTCCTCAAATAGCGTTTTTACAAATTGTCCTGTAGCAACATCGTACTCATTTAACCACATGTGGTTCTGCGCACGATTAACGATGGCCACATAAACCGATTTCTCATCGGGAGCCCAAGCAATATTGGTTAGGTACTGCTCCTTTGGTTCTCCGGTTTTTAGGTAAACGGTTTTGCCTGTAGCAACATTAAACACCCCTACAGAAACCTCATGGCTAGTCATCCCGGCCATTGGGTACTTTGTGTTTTGCAGCGTTGCAATGCGTGTGGTTACATCAACAAGCGGGTAGTTAGTAACCATGCTCTCGTCCATGCGGTAAAATGCCAAGTAGGTAGCTTTTGGCGACCAAAAGGTTCCCTTGCGGATGCCAAACTCACTACGGTGTACCGCCTGTCCGTTAACAATTCCAGCCTCAGCACCATCGTTGGTAACCTGAATGCTGCTATTATCCTGCTTTTGTATATAAAGATTATTGCTAACCGTGTAAGCAAACAGGCCATTGGCAGGAGCATAATCAACGCCAGCAGCATCGTCGGTAAAAGAGATTACCTGCTCAACGCTAAGTGGGCTAACATTTACCACTACCTTTTTTGCACCACTAGTTACCGATAGCTGCTGATTAGCGCGCCACGATGCGTAGGCCAAGGAACGAACAGGCCTCAGATTGGCCTCCGATAAAACCCTATTAAGATCATTTAGCGTAAAAAGGGTGGCCTTTGCACCACTTTTTGCATTAACCTGAACAAGCGTATCGCCCGAGACGTAAGTATAGCTCTCTGAGCTAGGTCTCCACTGGAGCGCAAGTAATGTTACCGGACGGTACTTACCCCATTGCGCTAGCGTAGCATCATCAATATTAAACCGTGTAGAATTTTGGGCTCCAGCAAAAAACGAGAGTAGCAACAGAGCCGTAACCCACATAGTAAACTTTTTCATGTTCAACCTATTTAAAATGTAATCGTTCAAAATTTTCATAAATATATAACGACTCTTTGATTAGATTACAGCAAAACCGTTTAGCTCTAGCTTTAACTCAACCTAAAAAAACAACAATAAGTACGCATCGCCCATATAAACTCCTGTTTCTTTGAAAATTCGCCAAATTTTCATTACTTGCATCAAATTGAAGAAAAAACTGCAAGTTAGATGCCTTCTGTTTTTATTAAAGGGAGTAAAATACCGTTTGTATTATCCCTCCTATTAACTGGATTCTTTATTGTTAGCTGCGGCGGTAGTTCCGACTCGGAAAGGAAAGTTGCTATCCAAAATCAGGTTAAGCCCGACACGCTTTCCATGATTATAAAATTCGAAAGCTCACTATTCCCCATCCCCAGCCCCTACCAAGCTGCTGCATTGGTAAAAAAGAATGGGATTCCGTTTGAGGATAATCTTATTAATCCGCAATCGAACCTAACCAAGTACACAACCAATTTTAAAAAAGCCCTAAACCTAGGCATTTACGGCACCGATATCAGCTACCTAAACATTTACGACCGCACCCCAGAAACAATACCCTACCTCACCGCTATTAAAAAACTTAGCGAAGAGCTAGGGCTTATTAATGCCTTTGACGACAAGTTCTTTTCTGCACTTGAAAAGAACATGAATAACCGCGATTCCCTCCTTATGCACACAGCAAAGGCCTACCGCAAGGCAGATAGCTACTTACGCACCAACGACAGGAGAGAAATGGGGGCGCTAATTATTACTGGCGGATGGATTGAGAGCCTGCACATCCTTTGTAAACTAGCAACTAAATCGTCCGACAGGGAAATAATAAACCGCATTGGCGAGCAAAAGTACCCGCTCGACAATCTAATTGAGCTCCTAACGCCATACTACTACAAGGAGCCAGAATACGCTAAACTTATTGATGCTTTTATTGACTTAGCGTACGAATTTGATGGTATAATATTCAACTACTCATACCGTGAACCTCGTATCGACGTAGAAAACAAGCTCATTCAGATTAATAGCGAGTCAAGAGTTATCATGTCTGAGTACCATCTCAAAACCATAAGCAACAAGATCGAGCTCATTCGAAACCAAATAATCGGATAGGTTAAAGATGAAATCATTCCTATACATCATACTTGCACTTGTTTTTGTTTCCCTAGCAGGAGAGAAAAGCTTAGCGCAGCAGGAGCAGCTTCAGCACATGTGCTCACTCTACTTCTCTCCGGAATACATTTCCGACGGGCAAGAGTACTTTGCACAACTGAAACCCGACCAGAAAATTGAGTTTAGAACCACATTTTTTGGCGATAACACATACCGTATTGTTGCCTGCACAAGCGTTCGCAAAGGCGATTTGGTTTTCTCCGTTTACGATACCGAAAAAAACCTCCTCTTCTCCAACGCAAGCTACGATTTCTCTCAGTACTGGGATTTTAAGTTCACATCAACCGTAACATGTATTATCCAGGTTGATGTTAAAAGCGTAAAGTTTACGCCCGGTTACGTAATGCTGCTTATAGGCTTTAAGCCCTAAAGCAAAACAAGAGTCAACCTAATTCGTTAGCGCATGAGCGAATCGATTCTAAAAGCCCTTATGCAGCTTTTTGCCATTATTGCTCATCCCGAAAGTGAGCAAGATGATGGCGACCGCCGTGCAGTGGTTGAGAACTTCCTAAAGAACCAGCTTAACCTAGAGCTTGTAACAGAATACCTAAAGGTGTTCGATTACTACTACAACCTATACCAAATAAAGCAAAGCGAGAAGGGTAAAACAAAAAAAAGAACCTCGTCAAGCTCAGTTAGGGTACTCAAAATTTGTGCGCAAATTAACGAGGAGCTCGTACTTCAACAAAAGGTGGTTGTACTGGTTCGCCTTTTAGAATTTGTTAAAACCGATTCTGGCACTATTACCGAACAGGAAATGGCTTTTATATCAACCGTTTCCGAAACATTCCTAGTACCCGAAGATGAGTTCCAGTACCTATGCCAATTTGTGCTATCGCCATTTAGCAGCATCCCCGATTCCGCAAAAATACTTTCAGTAAATAACCTCACAGGAAACCAGGAGCTAAGCCAAAAGCACTTACAAGTAGAGGCTTTCCAAGGGGAAATAAAAATACTAAACGTAGAATATGCCAACATCCTATTCCTAAGATACTTTGGCGACCACGAGCTATACCTAAACGGGCATCTGCTACATAAGGATAAGGTTTTTGTACTAAACAACGGAGCCTCAATACGCGACACCCGTATAAAACCCATTTACTACAGCGATATAGTTGGCCGCTTTGCCCTTGATAGAATTAAGGAGAAAATACTTTTTGAGGTAAAAGATATAGAGTACCATTTCCGTGGTGGAAAAATTGGGCTCCACGCCATGAACTTTGCCGAGGAATCGGGGCACCTTGTGGGAATAATGGGCGCCTCGGGCGCAGGGAAATCAACCCTACTAAACGTTCTTAACGGTGCCGAAACCCCAACATCGGGAAGCGTGCTGGTTAATGGTGTAGATATCCACACCGAAAGGGATAAAATAGAGGGGCTAATTGGCTTCGTTTCCCAGGACGACCTGCTAATTGAGGAGCTCACCGTTTATCAAAACCTTTACTACAACGCCAAGCTGTGCTTCGATAGCTACAACGAAGAGCAAATAGCCGATGCGGTTAACAAAACGCTCCTTAACCTTGGACTTCATGAGATTAAGGATATGAAAGTGGGCTCGCCGCTTGACAAGAAAATCAGCGGAGGACAACGTAAACGGCTAAACATAGCCCTTGAGCTAATACGCGAACCAGCAATACTTTTCCTTGATGAGCCAACGTCGGGACTAAGTTCCCGCGACTCCGAAAATATCCTAGACCTACTTAAAGAGCTTACGCTAAAGGGGAAACTTGTGTTTGTGGTGATTCACCAACCCTCGTCGGATATTTTTAAGATGTTCGACAAGCTATTGATACTCGACACAGGTGGTTACCTTATTTACAATGGAGATCCCATTGAGTCTATCATATACTTTAAGTCGCGCATTCAGCATGCAAACTGGAACGAGAGCGAATGCACCCTTTGCGGTAACGTAAACCCAGAACAAGTTTTCAACATTGTTGAGGCAAATGTACTTGATGAATACGGAAACCCTACCCGCTCCCGAAAAATCAGTCCTACTGAGTGGCAAGCGCACTTTAAGCAAACGCACAAGCAGCAGCATAACGATGAGGATATCCCCAAAGAGCTGCCATCAAACCCATTCAAAATACCAGGTTGGATAAAACAGCTAACCGTTTTTATTAGGCGCGACGTGCTCTCAAAGCTATCCAACACGCAGTACTTAGTTATAAACATTGCCGAAGCACCTCTTTTAGCCTTCCTGCTCTCGTACATAATAAAGTACTACAACGTTGATGTCGCCAACCAAGTTGGATACAATTTGCTGGAGAACAGTAATTTGCCAGTATATATCTTCATGTCGGTTATAGTTGCCTTCTTTATTGGGCTCACGGTTAGTGCCGAGGAGATTATTAAGGATAGAAAAATACAGAAAAGAGAGGCCTTCCTTAACCTTAGCTGGTCCAGTTACCTAGTATCAAAAGTGGTTATACTCCTTTCCATATCAGCATTTCAGGCATTGCTCTTTGTGCTGGTGGGCAACACAATACTAGAGATTAAGGGAATGTACTTTTACTACTGGTTGGCGCTATTTAGCACATGGGTATCGGCAAATATGCTAGGACTAGTAATATCGGATGGATTTAAAACCGTGGTTACCATATACATACTTATTCCATTCCTTGTTATCCCTCAAATAATATTAAGCGGAATAATTGTTAAGTACGAAAAGCTTAACCCAAGCGTATCCTCGCCCAGTAGCATCCCTATTTACGGAGAAATAATTATTGCACGCTGGGCTTACGAAGCACTAGCTGTACACCAGTTTAAGCATAACCAGTACGAAGAGAGTTTCTACGCCTTTGACGAGGCCATGAGCATTTCCGACTATAAGCGGAACTACTGGCTAAAGACCCTTCAGAATAAGGTGGATCTTTGTGAAAGGCAAATGAATAACCCAACACGAAGCGATGACGTTAAAATGGCCGTAGCCCTTCTTAAGAACGAAATTACAAGGGAAATAACGGCTAGTTCGTCATCAGGAATACCGTTTAAACAGGTTAACCAGCTGTCGGTTAAAAACCTTGATAAGGAGCTGCTAGCTGATGTAAAAAACTACCTTGAGCAGCTAAGACGTTACTACATGAAGCTGTACAATAAAGCCACCGATGAAAAGGATAGGCTCATAAATCAGCTTCAAGAAACCGATGAGGCAAGAGAGGCCTTTATTAGGATAAAACGTAGCCATTACAATGAGAGCCTAGCAGAATTTGTTAGGAACTCAGGCGAGGTTGAGCGAATTATTGAGTACAACCAAACCCTAATACAAAAGGTTGACCCCATATTCCTGCTACCCGACTCTAAGGTGCTAAGGGCACATTTTTATGCGCCTAAGAAGCAGCTATTTGGACTTTTCTTTGAAACCTTTTGGGTTAACATTATCATTATTTGGCTTAGCTCCCTAGGCTTATACGTGGTTCTGTACTTCCGGCTACTAAAGAAGTTACTCGACATATCTGCCAATATTGGACGAAGAAATGTTTCGGAATAAATTCGGAATACGCAAATAAGGAGCTCTAAGGCTCCTTATTCTGTTGGTAACGCAAAGCAAAAATACTAATCAACAATCTCAATCATCTTAAAGGGCACCTTAATAATAGACTCATAGTCTTCACCCGCTTCAAGCATATCCTCGTCATCCTCTTCGTAGTACCAGTTAATTACAACATCAGCACTAGCCTGCTTTATCTGCTCTAACTTCTTGAAAACATCAAGAATACACTTTGACGAGCTGGTGTTAAAGTACTCCAACTGCATATTAACCACAGTTTTAGGAGCAGGGTTAGACGAATACTCATCGAGCCAATCAACAACTGGTTTGTAGAACTCTATTGAGTTCTCGGGAATTGACCGGCCCTTAATTTCTACAACGCCAGTTGTAGGGTTCATTATAACGGTTGGCGTTTTGGGAGTTCCCTCAATATTTATCAATTCCATATCGGTAAGAGTTTGCTATTCGTTAATTAAAACGGTCATGTTAAAGAAACTGTACTCAGGGCTATAGTCATAAAAGTTGTAATCAAGCCTATTCCCCGTTTTGCGAGCAATATCTATTAAACCAAGACCACCACCCCCCTTTTCGGAAAAGGTTTGGTTATTCAGAACAAATTTATAAAAATCTTTTAACTCTTCTTTTGACAAGGAGTTTATCTTGTCAATTTTTTCCTTTAAAATGGGAGCCTTACTATTCTTTATAAAGTTCCCCGTAGCAATACGGAATGAGCTGTCAACCTTGGATAGTATAAACACGCCAAAATTTGACTCACACTCGGTATCAAGGTCTGGGGGGATATCTACGTGATGGAAAAGGTTCTGAAGGCTCTCAACTAAAACGTTGTACAACTTTTTACGAACGGGAGTATTGGGTACACTCTCATCGAGCTTGGACTCAATAAGGTTGAGTGTATTAGATATAATGTCAGCGTTAATGCAGCCCTTATAGGCAACAATTACCTCACCCTGATTCATTTGAGTGTAGCACTCGTTCAGGAATAGACTCATAGAGGCGCTCGTTTTTTCTTTGTACAATTTGCTGAAAAGTTAATGCCTTCAACAAATATATAAAAATTTATGCGGAATAACCTAACATTAACATGCTGGTTTTTATAAAATTAATTCAATAATTTATTGCTTGCACCGTGAAGGGATTGTGGTCTGAATTTTGACCCCTCCTAGTGTTTGATAAAATGCCAGTTCTAAGGGAATAATTACGGGGACGGAATAAGCAGGGATGCGCCTAAGGCGATTCTTTGAGGGTAGAAAAAAACCCGAAGATTAAATCTCCGGGTCGTTATACTTAGCCTTTTTGCTTCCTTTGTACATCTCGTAATGCATAAACTTACAGTCGAGACCCCCATTGTTAAGCGATGTTGTTGCCGAAGGGCGCAACCCAAAGCTTTTTAAGGCATCAAAGTTACTGCTTATAAGCCATATGTCGTACCCTGAGTACACTTGCTTAAAGCGGTCGCTCATCTCCTTATAAAACTTGTCTATCTGCTCCTTCTTTAATCGCTCACCATAGGGAGGATTAGTTATAACAAAAGCATTATCGTAAACGGGCGGAACAAAGTCAAAAAACGACATAACCTTAAGGTCAACCATATTATGCAAACCAGCGTTCTTTAGGTTATCAAAAGCAACATCAACGGCACTCCTAGAAATGTCTAGCCCTAGAATAAAAGCCTCCGATTCATGCTCCATGCTATCATCGTTATATATGGTTTGCATAAGATCTGCATCAAAATCCATCCAGTTCTCAAAGCCAAACTCTTTACGGAAAAGCCCAGGAGGTGTTCCGTTGGCCATAAGTGCGGCCTCAATTAGAATGGTTCCAGAACCGCACATGGGATCTATAAGCGGAGTCTTCTCGTCCCAACCAGAGAGCTTTATAAGCCCTGCAGCTAGAACTTCGTTTATAGGTGCAACCTCCTGCCCTAGTCTATAGCCACGGCGGTGTAGTGATTCGCCTGAGGAATCGAGAGAGATGGTACACTCATCGTTAGACACGTGAATGTGTATGCGAATATGAGGCTTAACGGGATCGACAAATGGACGACGTCCATACTTATCGCGAAACTGATCTACAATGGCATCCTTAAGCTTTAGGGCAACGTAGCGCGAGTGGTTAAAAACATCGGAATTAACAACGCTATCTACAGCAAATCGCTGGGAGAGCTCCATTATAGATGTCCACTCAAACTTGCGGGCGTTACCGTAAAGTTCCTCCTCGTTTCGGGCTTTAAAGCTAAAAATGGGCTTTAAAACTCTAAGCGCAGTTCTAAGCTGGAAGTTAGCACGGTACATAGTTTCCTGAGTACCGTAAAACCTAACTGCCCTGTTTAGAACTTCAATATCCTCTCCGCCAATGGCTCTTACTTCATCGGCAAGAACCTCCTCTAAACCGAGAAAGGTTTTTGCGATCAACTCCATTTTCTGACTCATTTCTTACTTTTCAGGGATTTATTACCGTGGTTTGGCTTTTGTTATCAAGGGTTTGTCGTCTCGGCCTTCTGGAGCAAATACCGACAGAAGGGTTTCTGCATCCTTGTAGGGAACTGTGACAAACGAGTATGAATCGAGCACTACAATATCGTCTATTCTATTATTAGAAACACCTCCCTTTTCCCTAATAAACTCAGCTAGCTTACGAGGAGTCATTCCATCTTGACGACCAAGAGCAACAAACAAACGGCTAGTGCCTTTTGTATCAACTCTAAAGCCTCTGATTTCAGGATAGCTAGTGGCATCGAGCTGGCTCTTGAATGCCATTTTTAGGAGTGCTGCAAGAGACACCTCGGGGCTATTCTTTTCAAGAATATCCTCGGCCATGCCTAGGTAGTCGGCGTATGAGCCTGAACGTACTATCTCATACAACTCCTCCTTGATACGGTCTTTCTTAACCTCAACAATATCGCTAGCAGCGGGTAGAATCTCCTTACGAATGCTGGTTTTTGTTGCCTTCTCAAAGAATTTAAGCCTGCGAGACTCCGATGGGGTAATAAAGGTAATAGCAGTTCCCTGCTTCCCAGCACGTCCAGTACGGCCAATACGGTGTACGTATGCTTCTGGATCCTGTGGTAGGCTGTAGTTAATTACGTGGGTAAGATCGGAAATATCTATACCCCTAGCAGCCACATCGGTAGCAACAAGGATGTTGATATTCTTCTTACGGAAACGATTCATGGTTTTCTCTCTTATTTGTTGAGAGATATCTCCATGCAAACCTTCGGCAGAGTAACCTCGCTCAATAAGTCTTGATGTTAATGAGTCAACATCAATCCTTGTACGGCAGAATACCATGCCATAGAAGTCCAGTTCAATATCGATAATACGGGTAAGCGCATCAAACTTGTCGCCTTCGGTAACCTCAAAGTAAATCTGATCGGTTAAGCTTGCTGTAAGCTGTGTGCGCTCTGTTTGAACCGTTTTGGGGTTGCGCATATACTTACGCGACAGTTTGGCAATACGGTCGGGCATTGTAGCAGAGAACAAAAGCGTTCTTCTCTCTGCGGGGGTATGCTCAAGTATGGCCTCAATATCCTCAACAAAACCCATATTTAGCATCTCGTCAGCCTCATCAAGCACAACCCAGCTTACGTTGTCAATTTTAAGGTCTCCTCTACGTAGCAGGTCAAGCACCCTACCAGGTGTACCAACTACTAGGTCTAACCCTTTACGTAAACGTCTGATTTGCTCGTTAATTGATTGCCCGCCATAAACAACGCCCACTGCAAATGATGGGTTTGGGCGCAACGAGGCAATTTCATCGGCAACCTGAAGTGCCAGTTCACGAGTAGGTACCAAAACAATGGCGCCTACGCTTCCGCTGTTTAACTCTAAACGCTCAATAATAGGCAAGCCAAATGCGGCTGTTTTGCCCGTTCCTGTCTGTGCCTGACCAATTAGGTCGCACGACTCGCTAAGAAGAACTGGAATGGCCAAACGCTGAATTGCAGTTGGGCTCTCGAATCCTTTCTTCTTTAAAACAGCTAAAACCTCATCCGAAAGGCCAAGCTGCTGAAAACCATTAGTTTCTTCCATTAATTAATAACAAACTTGTTAATTAGGCTTATCACAAGCCCTGTGTTTACTAGTATTTACTCCTGAACCAGATTGTTGTATTGCTTCCAGTTCTGAAGTACGTTAAGCGCTTTTTGGACAGTTGTATTGTCCTTATTCACTATTCGAAAATAGTGTCCAGTAGAGAAAAGACTTTGTGCTATTAAAGCCTTTACCTGCTTACGAATTTCCATCTGAGACGTTTCAAGTCCCTTTTCGTCCAGTTCAACTTTTTGGTTCTTGGCTAGCTCTACAATTTGGTTGAGCATATGATCCGTAACCTCAAAATTGGAATCGAATCGTTTAAAATCGGGATACCTGTTGGCTAAGTCTTGCCTATTGGCGTCAATCCAGTTCAATGTGAACTGGTTCATCACGCCTGTTCTTATTAGCTTACCATAGTAGTCGGAGTAAAATGATGTGTCTATGGGCACAAACAAATCGGGCATAATACCTCCTCCGCCATAAACTACACGCTTTTTGTGCAGGGTAAAATACTTAAGCGAATCGGGAAAAATGATGCTATCGCGATGGTAAACCTCTCCATTGCTATACCTTGCATAAAGATCCTTATAGTAGTTTTCCACCTCGCCGTTATTATAAGGTCGCTGAATTACTCGTCCCGACGGGGTGTGGTACCTTGCAACAGTGAGGCGAATCATAGAACCATCGGGTAGTGGCATTTGATTTTGAACCAAGCCTTTACCAAACGACCTACGCCCAATAACAATACCCCTGTCCCAATCCTGAATTGCGCCAGCAAGGATTTCGCTTGCCGAAGCGGAGCCTTCATCTATTAGAACAACAACTTTACCCTTGGTAAACAACCCGCCGGGGCTAGATACGTACTCGGTACGGGGATTATTGCGTCCCTCGGTAAACACAAGTAGGTTGTTCTTTTCAAAGAAATGGTCGGCCATGGCAACTGCGGCATTTAAATATCCTCCACCGTTCCCACGCAAATCAAGAACTAAATCCTTCATTCCCTCTTTCTGAAGGGATAAAAGTGCTGTAACAAACTCCTCTTCGCTTGTTAACGCAAACCTATTAAGCCTTATGTACCCAATTTTAGGAGCAAGCATATACGAGGCATCAAGGCTATGAATAGGTATTTTATCGCGGGTTATGGTAAACTCAAGATTATCAGCAACCCCACGGCGAAGCACGGTTACAATAACCTTGGTTCCTTTAGGGCCACGAAGCAACTTGAATACATCTGAGTTCTTAAGTCCTATACCGGCAATTATCTTCCCATCGACAGATATAATTCTATCGCCAGCAGTTATCCCAGCCTTTTCCGATGGGCCTGCAGGAACGGGGTTAACAACAATTAGCGTATCGTGCAGAATATTAAACTCCACTCCTACTCCTTCAAAATTCCCTTCCAGTGGTTCGTTGGCTGCCTGTACATCTTCCCTCGATATGTAAAAAGAGTGAGGGTCTAGCTGCCCAAGCATATCAACAATAGCTTTTTCAACTATTTTGCTAGTGTTTATGGTATCAACATAATCGGTTGAGAGGTACTGTATAAAACGTGCAACCTTATAAACAGACATGGCATTCTTGTCCTGCGCACGCAACGACACCGACATAGCTGATAGCAACGCAACCAGCAAAAGAACAACACTTTTCCTTACCATAGGAAATGAATTTAATAGGGATAACCCCGTTAGCTAACGTTTTTGAGTAGGATAGATTCTAAACCACGTTATTCCCACTCAATGGTGGCTGGTGGTTTTGAACTAACATCGTAAACTACACGGTTAACACCCTTTACCTTGTTTATTATTTCATTTGAAATATTTGCAAGGAAATCATACGGTAGTGGGTACCAATCGGCAGTCATTCCATCGGTTGATGTTACTGCACGGAGCGCTACAACGTACTCATAGGTACGCTCATCGCCCATAACTCCAACAGACTGAACGGGAAGTAGCATAACGCCAGCTTGCCAAATTTTATCGTATAAGCCAGCTTTGCGTAAACCGCTAATGAAAACATCATCGGCATTCTGGAGAAGGGTAACCTTCTCGGGGGTAATTGCCCCAAGTATTCTTATTCCAAGTCCTGGGCCAGGGAATGGATGGCGACCCAAAATAATCTCGGGCAAGCCTACCTCTCGGCCAACTCGGCGAACTTCATCTTTAAACAATAGGCGCAATGGCTCAACCACCTTTAGCTTCATTGTTTCAGGTAGTCCGCCCACATTGTGGTGAGACTTTATGGTTGCACTTGGGCCATTAACGGATATGGACTCAATAACATCAGGGTAAATTGTCCCCTGACCAAGCCACTTAACATCGGTAAGCTTTTGGGCCTCCTCGTCAAAAACCTCAATAAAATCCTTGCCTATAACTTTGCGTTTGTGCTCTGGGTCTGAGATTCCTTCTAAGTCCTTGTAGAATTTCTGACTGGCATCAACTCCTATGACGTTTAGGCCTAGGTTTTTATACGATTCAAGAACCTGTCCGAATTCGTTTTTACGAAGCAAGCCGTTATCAACAAATATACAGGTTAAATTTGCACCAATTGCTTTGTGCAAAAGAAGCGCTGCTACAGAGGAGTCAACCCCTCCGGAGAGGCCAAGAACTACTTTATCGTTACCAAGCTGCTTGCGTAGGTACGAAATGGTTTCCTCAACAAAGGATGCTGGAGTCCAATCCTGCTTGCAGCCACAAATATCAACAACAAAGTTCTTTAGCATTTGAGA
The DNA here is from genome assembly GCA_016931855.1 of Bacteroidales bacterium. Taxonomy (GTDB): domain Bacteria; phylum Bacteroidota; class Bacteroidia; order Bacteroidales; family Tenuifilaceae; genus UBA5206. The sequence goes on along the minus strand of JAFGDZ010000046.1, from coordinate 13,629 downwards.
ACCTTCGGTAGAATGGTAAACCTCTGGGTGAAACTGAATGCCGAATGTTGTTTCGCCTAGTATGGTAAATGCGCCTACCTTAACATCGGCAGTACTTGCATCTATTTTAAAATTGGTAGGAACAGTAGCAATGGTGTCGCCATGCGACATCCATACCTGAGAATTAGACGAGATGCTTTTGAACAATGGGCACGATGTATCAACCACATCAAGCATTGCCCTTCCGTACTCTCTAATTTTTGATGGCATTACCTCCCCACCGTTGGTTTGAGCCAAATACTGTGCTCCATAGCACACACCTAGCAACGGGTATTTTCCTCTAATTCCTGATAAATCGGGCTTTGGGGAGTTGCTGTCGCGAACGGAGAAAGGGCTTCCAGATAGAATTACTCCTTTAACAGTGTCGTCTAGTTTGGGGTAGTGATTGAAGGGATGAATCTCGCAGTAAACGTTGAGCTCCCTGATTCTACGAGCAATTAGCTGTGTGTACTGTGAACCGAAGTCAAGAATTAGAATCTTCTGATGCATGACAAAAAACGATGGTAAGTAATGGGCACAAAGGTAGTATAATTTTCGTATTCTTTTGGATATTAGTTAAGCATTGCGCCACAAATTTCGACAGAAGGAGTGTTTTTGGTTCTGCGCTCAATGCCTCATACAAAAACAAAGAAACGTTGGAGCTACTAACGGTAAGGCTAGTACTGGGCGTTTTGTGTAAAAAAGGGGACAAATAAAGAGTACTGCATACCCCTTAAACCACAGAGTATTACTTGGGACGTTGCTATAAACGCTGGCGGGGAATGCTGTAGGTGTCACCGTCGTTAGCCGCAAAGGAGCAAGGAAACACCCGTTTAGCCTCGGTAAGTAGGGGTGTAACATCTTTGTATCGCGACGAGAAGTGCCCAATTACAAGCTGCCCAACTCCTGCGTCCTTTGCAACAGTAGCGGCTTGATGCGCTGTGGTATGTCCGGTTTGACGGGCTAGATCCAACAAGTTGTGAGCAAATGTTGCTTCATGGTAAAGCAAATCAACACCTTTTACATAGTCGGCCACTGTAGCGCTGTATAGCGTATCGCTGCAATAGGCGTAGGATCGCGCCTTAAAGGGGCGGTAGGTTAGCTCCGCATTGGGAATAAGCTCACCTGTTGGGGAAACCAGATCGGCACCATTTTTAATACTGGCAATATCAGACAAGCCAAGTTCGTACCTATCAATAAGCTCTTTGCGAATGTTGAGCACACACTCCTTCTCCCTAAAAATAAATCCGCATGCAGGGATTCTATGCTTAAGGGGGATTGATTCTACGTATAGATTTTCGTTCTCGTATATACACTCCTTATCCTTGGGGTTTAAGGCGTGAAACACTAGTTTATACCTCAGCTTCTCAACAAAGAAGTTAACATTAGCCCAAAGAATTGGTTCCAGCTCTTTATGCGCATAAATGTGAAGAGCCGTGTGGCGCCCAAGCAGGTTGTATGTGGATAGGAGCCCGAATAAGCCTAGAGTATGGTCGCCGTGCAGATGGGATATAAAGATATGCTCAATTTTAGACAGCCGCAGCTTTAGCTTACGAAGCTGCATTTGAGTTCCTTCGGCACAATCAATTAAAAACAACCGCTCATGCGCATTGAGCACATGAGCGGAAGGTAGTCGTTTTGAGGTGGGTAGCGCACTACCGCTACCCAAAATTGTTACGGAAAAGATCACTTCTGGCGTTCCTTTTCTGCTTTGCCGATAATTTCTGCTGCTTCCTCGCGAGAGTAGGCAATATTTAGAACGGTATCGAGCTGAGAGATTGTAATTAGCCTCTCCACAGCGTCGGTTAGTCCAGTTAGCACAAATGTTCCGTTGGCATTCTTACTCAATCGATTAGCTACTAGAATAGCACTAAGACCAGAAGAATCGCAATAGCGGCAGCTGCTGAGGTCAAGCACAATATTACGCTCACCATTGCCGGAAACAAGAACAAGTTCCGATTTCAATACAGGTGCAATGTTAGTGTCTAGCTTTTCCTCCAAAACCTCAATAAGAGTGTATGTTTCCAGCTTATTAACTTTAAATTCCATCGCTATCGTGATTTTTGTAGTTTAGTTACCTGTCAGTTACTCGCTAGCAGAATCCTCTTTACGCTGATTCTCTTCAAGTTCTGATTTTAGAGCAGCTAAATCAGTAATATCCCCTAAGGTAGTCTTTTCTAAGTTAGCTTTCAACTTTTTAACAGCTTTTTGTGTGTTAGAAGTTGCAGTAGCCTTAGCTTTTTTGTCAGCCTTATCTTCTGTCTTCTTTACATCTTCAAAAATTCTGCTGTGCGAAAGGATGATACGCTTAGCGCCCTTGTTGAACTCAATAACTTTGAACTCAAGTTTCTCTTCAACCTTAGCCTGTGAGCCGTCCTCTTTAACAAGGTGTTTTGGAGTAACAAAACCTTCAACACCGTATGGGAGTGCAACAACAGCGCCTTTGTCAAAGATATCGATAATGGTACCTTCGTGAACTGAATCAACAGAGAATATGGTTTCGAATACATCCCATGGGTTCTCCTCTAGTTGCTTGTGACCAAGGCTTAAGCGACGGTTGTCTTTATCGATTTCAAGAACTACAACATCGATATCGGCACCAACGGTAGTAAACTCTGCTGGGTGCTTAATTTTCTTAGTCCAGCTAAGGTCAGAGATGTGGATAAGGCCATCAACACCCTCTTCAATCTCAACAAATACACCAAAGTTAGTAAAGTTACGAACCTTTGCGTTGTGACGAGAGCTAACTGGGTATTTCTCTTCAATTTTCTCCCAAGGATCAGTCTTAAGCTGCTTCATGCCAAGAGACATTTTGCGCTCTTCGCGATCAAGGGTTAGGATTTGAGCCTCTACTACATCGCCAACTTTAAGAAACTCCTGTGCGCTGCGTAGGTGCTGGCTCCATGACATTTCTGAAACGTGGATAAGACCTTCTACTCCAGCTGCAATTTCAACAAAAGCACCGTAGTCTGCAAGAACTACCACTCTACCTTTAACTACATCGCCAAGTTTAAGGTTTTGGTCAAGTGAATCCCAAGGATGAGAGGTAAGCTGCTTAAGACCAAGAGCGATACGCTTCTTAGCGTCATCAAAGTCAAGGATAACAACGTTAAGCTTTTGATCAAGCTGAACGATTTCCTCTGGGTGAGATACGCGACCCCAAGATAGGTCGGTGATGTGAATTAGACCATCTACGCCGCCAAGGTCGATGAACACACCGTAGCTGGTGATGTTCTTAACGGTTCCCTCAAGAACTTGACCTTTTTCAAGCTTCGCAATGATGTCTTTCTTTTGTTGCTCAAGCTCAGCCTCAATAAGAGCTTTGTGCGATACAACCACGTTTTTGTACTCTTGGTTGATTTTAACCACTTTGAACTCCATGGTTTTACCAACGTACATATCGTAATCGCGGATAGGCTTAACATCAATTTGTGAACCTGGTAGGAACGCCTCAATACCAAACACGTCCACAATCATACCACCTTTAGTGCGGCACTTGATGTAACCTTTAATAATTTCATCTTTCTCAAGGGCTGCGTTAACGCGATCCCAAGAGCGAAGAGCACGGGCCTTTTTGTGTGATAGAACAAGTTGCCCCTTCTTGTCCTCCTGGTTCTCTACGTAAACCTCAACGCTATCGCCAACCTTTAGATCTGGGTTGTAGCGAAACTCGTTAAGGCTGATAACGCCTTCTGACTTAAACCCAATGTTGATTACTACCTCGCGCTTGTTCATTGCGATTACAGTACCTTCAACTACTTCGCTATCGCCAATAGTAGAAAGGGTTTTGTCATACAACTCCTCGAAATTTTTAACTTCGGAAGATGTGTACATGCTCGCATCAGCGAAAGTTTCCCAATCAAAGTCAGCAACACCTGCTTCAACTTGGGTATTAACAGAGGCTTTCTTTTCCTCTACGCTTGCACTTGGCTCATTAGAAGCCATTTCCTCGTGATTTGTCATTAAATTCTCTCTAAATTAATGAGTTAGACATTATGTATAAGAAAAAACTAGAGTGCAAAAATACATAACTTTATCATTTATAGGAAAAAAAGCTACAAAAAACTGCCAATATTTATGACCAATAAACACCAAGCACGCTCAGCTAGTATGTACACAAGGTTCTGCGGCATGCGGCTAATGGCTTAACGCGTTACTAACTCTGCGTTTACAGTAAACATGCTCTTGGGAAATACCATTGCGAGGTAAGGCTAAATTGTTAATCACATTACGCTAAAACCTATACATTCACATAAAAAAGGCTATTTTTGTTTTGCATAAAACAAAATGCAGCTTTACTCCCATATTAGCTTTACTTGAGTCTAATATGATGATTTACTGACCGCAAAACAATCGCTAATCCGTACTTTTGTAACAGAAAATATTAGCAAAACACATACCTACCCAATGAAACGTGTACTAGTAACTGGCGGAGCAGGTTTTTTAGGGTCGCACTTATGCGACAGGCTACTGAATGATGGCAATGAGGTTATTTGCCTCGACAACTTCTTTACCGGTAGCAAACAAAACATCATTCACCTTTTGGGCAACCCCTACTTTGAGCTAGCAAGGCACGATGTTACTATGCCCTACTTTGCCGAAGTTGATGAGATATACAATCTTGCATGCCCTGCATCGCCAATACACTACCAGCTTAACCCAATAAAAACGGTTAAAACATCGGTAATGGGAGCCATAAACATGCTTGGACTGGCTAAGCGGGTTAAGGCAACGGTGCTTCAGGCTTCAACTAGCGAGGTGTATGGCGACCCAGAGGTTCACCCTCAACCCGAAGGCTACTGGGGCAACGTTAACCCCATTGGCCCCCGCTCCTGCTACGATGAAGGTAAGCGCTGCGCCGAGACCCTTTTTGTTAACTATCATCAGCAGAATGGGGTAAACATAAAAATACTCCGTATTTTTAATACGTATGGCCCCCGCATGAGCCAAAACGATGGACGCGTTGTGTCAAATTTCATCATTCAGGCACTTAAGAATCAGGATATCACCATTTTTGGCGACGGATCGCAAACGCGTAGCTTTATGTATGTTACAGACCTTATAGAGGGAATGATTAGCATGATGGCCACGCCTAATAATATAACTGGACCCATAAACATAGGAAATCCGGTAGAGTTTACCATGAAGGAACTTGCAGAGAAGGTGGTTAACCTTACCGGGAGCAAGTCTAAGCTAGTGTACCATGATTTGCCCAAAGATGACCCAACGCAGCGCAAACCGGACATCGCATTAGCTCAAGTTCATTTAAATGGATGGCAACCAACGGTAAACCTAAATGAAGGCTTACAGAAAACAATTGCCTATTTTCAAAATCAAATTAAGGGATAAACAATGAAAGGGATTATACTTGCAGGAGGAGCAGGAACAAGGCTCTACCCCATTACCAAAAGCATATCGAAACAAATTATTCCCATATACGATAAACCGATGATTTACTACCCCCTCTCGGTTTTAATGCTTGCGGGAATAAGGGAAATACTAATAATAAGTACCCCTAAAGACATCCACTTATATCAGGATTTGTTTGAAGATGGCTCTCAGCTAGGCCTACGTATAGAGTACGCAATACAACCATCGCCCGACGGGCTGGCTCAGGCGTTTACCATTGGCGAGCAGTTTATAGGTACCGATAGCGTTTGTCTTGTACTTGGCGACAACATATACTATGGCCATGGCTTGGGGGGCATACTTAAGGAATCGGCAAAACTAGAGGATGGCGCACTGGTATTTGGCTACTACGTAAATGACCCGCAACGGTATGGTGTTGCGGAATTCGATTCAAGCGGCAGGGTTATAAGCCTAGAAGAGAAACCAGCAGTCCCCAAATCAAACTATGCTGTTACAGGCTTGTACTTCTACGCCAACGATGTGGTGGCAAAAGCCAAATCGCTAAAACCATCGGCAAGAGGCGAACTGGAGATAACCGACCTAAATAAGCTATACCTTGCCGAGAATAGGCTATCGGTTAAGCTCCTTGGGCGCGGCATGGCATGGCTCGACACGGGAACGCATGAAAGCTTACTCCAAGCCTCCGTGTTTATTCAAACCATTGAGGATAGACAAGGATTAAAAGTTGCATGCCTTGAGGAGATTGCCTACAAGAATGGATTTATCAGCAAGGAGCAACTTATTAAACTAGCAGAACCGTTAAAAAAGAACCAGTACGGCGAATACTTATTGCAAATTTCAAAAGAGGAGCGTTTATAGCCATGAGATTAACCGAAGCACCAATTCAAGGGCTTTACATTATAGAGCCCAATGTTTTTGAGGACTCCCGTGGGTACTTTATGGAAACATTTAACCAAAAAGCCTTTGCCGAAGCAGGAATAACCATTTCATTTGTGCAAGACAATGAGTCGTGCTCTGCAAAAGGGGTAATACGCGGACTTCATTACCAGCTTGCCCCATTTGCTCAATCAAAACTAGTACGAGTAATTACTGGCGATATACTTGATGTTGCCCTAGACCTAAGGCTTAATAGCCCCACCTACGGAAAGCACTTTTCCATAAAGCTCAACGCCAAAAACAAGCGGCAGCTATTTATACCTCAGGGTTTTGCCCACGGATTCTCTGTTTTGAGCGAAACCGCTGTGGTACAGTATAAGTGCGACTCGCTCTACAAGCCTAGCGCCGAGAGAGGAATACTGTACAACGACCCCATGCTCAATATAGACTGGATGGTTAAGCACAACCAAGCGCTAATATCCCCAAAAGATCACGTTCATCCGCTATTTGCTGATGCCGAAAAAAATTTCAACTATGGCAAAAGGTAAACAACTAGTACTCATTACAGGTGGTAACGGTCAGCTTGGTAGCGAACTTGCCCGGATTAAGGATAGCTATAGCCAATTTGAGTTTATTGTTACCGATTACACCGACCTAGATATAACCAATCGCGAAAGCGTACTATCTTATATTAGTAGGGTAAAGCCAGACATCACCATTAATTGTGCTGCCTATACAGCCGTTGATGACGCCGAAGCCAATCCGGAAAAGGCTATGCTTCTGAATGGCGATGCTCCAGGCTTTCTATCGGAAGCAACATCGGCCATTGGGAAGAAGCTCATTCATATATCAACCGATTATGTATTTGGAGGCGCAGGGAACACCCCCTTTAAAGAGAACTCCCCAACCAAACCCAACTCAGTTTACGGAAGCACAAAGCTAATTGGCGAAGCCAATGCCATGAGACACGGGAATGCCATTGTAATTAGAACGGCATGGCTCTACTCCTCGGGAGGTAATAACTTTGTAAAAACCATTAAAAAATTAGCTAGTAACACTTCCGAAATTAAAGTTGTATTCGATCAGGTTGGCACTCCAACCTGGGCTAACGATTTAGCTCATGGCGTTTTAGCAATATGCTCTGCAGGGAAGTTTGAGACTGGCATTTACCATTATACCAACGAAGGAGTGTGTAGCTGGTACGACTTTGCACTAGAAATTGTAACTTGGTATAAATTTAGCTGTAAGGTACGACCTGTTGAAACAAGTGATTTTCCTAGACCAGCAAAGCGACCTGCGTATAGCGTACTCAACAAAACGCTAGTGAAAAACACGTATGGGTTAGCAATACCACACTGGAAGGAGAGCCTGTATCGCTGCTTAGAAGAGCTGGAATAAGTAACCAAAAAACACTGGCAATGAAAGAACTAGATATGGACGAAATGGTTCTGCAAAGAGCAGAAAAATGGATTCAACCGCAATTTGATAAAATAACCCGCGAAAAAGTTCAGTACTTAATTGATTCCGACAAAAAGGAACTTACCGAATCTTTCTACAAAGATTTGGAATTTGGCACAGGAGGTTTACGCGGAATAATGGGGGTTGGAACCAACCGAATGAACACCTACACGGTTGGAATGGCCACCCAGGGGCTCTCCAACTATATAGTAAAACAGTATAGCGCCCTTTCCGAAATACGTGTAGCCATTGCATTTGACTCACGCAACAACAGCATGAAGTTTGCCGATGTTGCCGCAAAAGTATTCTCATCCAACGGCATAAAAGTTTACCTCTTTGAAACGCTACGCCCAACACCAGAGCTAAGCTTTGCCATTAGAACCCTAAAGTGCCAATGCGGAATTGTTGTAACAGCATCACACAATCCTAAAGAGTACAACGGATACAAGGTTTACTGGGAGGATGGAGGCCAAATTGTTCCGCCACACGACGCCAATATTATTGCCGAAGTAAAACGTATAACCGATATATCAGAAGTTAAGTTCGAAGGGGACAGCAACCTTATTAAGGTTATTGGATCCGAGCTGGACGAGATTTACCTTAACACCCTTTCGTCGCTATCCCTATCGCCTGAAATAAACAAAAAGTACAGTAACCTTAAAATTGTTTACACCCCGCTACACGGCACTGGCGTTAAACTGGTACCCAATGCTCTGCATAAATTCGGATTCCAAAATGTAACCACAATCTCGGAACAAGCGGTTATTGACGGGAACTTCCCTACAGTAACCTCCCCAAACCCAGAAGATCCCGCAGCGCTTAGCATTGCTATAAAAAAAGCAGAGGCCATTGATGCCGATATTGTAATGGCAACCGACCCCGATGCCGACCGTGTTGGAATAGGTGTTAAGAATTTGGAAGGGAAGTTTGTACTACTCAACGGCAACCAAGCGGCATCAATTCTAATTTACTACCTACTTACCCGCTGGAGCGAAAAGGGAAAACTTAAAGGCCGTGAGTTTATTGTTAAAACCATTGTAACCACCGACCTTATATCTGAAATAGCCAAACACTACAATGTTGATGAGTACAATGTGCTTACCGGGTTTAAGTACATTGCCGAAATGATTAGGGAGCTAGAAGGGGTAAAAACCTTTATTGGAGGTGGCGAAGAAAGCTACGGGTACCTTGCAGGCGATTTTGTTCGCGATAAGGATGCAGTGCTTAGCTGCGCTCTTTTTGCCGAAATTACCGCTTGGGCAAAAAACCAGAATAAAACCACTTACCAAATACTCCTCGATATCTACAAGCAATACGGATTATTCAAGGAGCATCTGGTATCCATAACAAAAAAGGGGAAAGATGGAGCCGAGCAAATAAAGCAGATGATGAAGGAGTTTAGGCAGTCGCCACCTCTTAGCATAGACGGATCCCCAGTTATTAAGATTTACGACTATGAGCTAGGGCTTATTCTCAGCACAAACGATGGTTCAAAAACCCCAATGAACATGCCAAAATCCGATGTGCTACAATTTCTTACAAAGGATGGAACAAGGATTTCTGTTAGACCCTCGGGAACTGAACCCAAAATTAAGTTCTACTTTGGAGTAAAGAAGGAAAGAGCGGATTCTAAGAATATTGAAGCGGAACTGGGAACCCTAGACCAAAAAATAGAACGCATTGTTGCCGAACTAAAAATCCAGTAACACTTTATGAAATCGTACAGAAAAGAGCTCTGGTTTGAAACCGCTAACCGAAGGGACTTTATGAACATAACCCCAACCATTGAGCGCTGCTTGGCCGAGAGCGGTATTACCGAAGGGCTTTGCCTTGTTAACGCAATGCACATAACATCAAGCATATTCATTAACGACGACGAAAGCGGCCTACATAGCGACTTTGAAGTTTGGCTTGAAAAACTTGCCCCAGAAAAGCCTCACTCTCAGTACAAGCATAATGGCTATGAGGACAATGCCGATGCACACCTAAAACGCACCATAATGGGAAGAGAAGTGGTTGTGGCTGTTACTAATGGCAGGCTTGACTTTGGCCCTTGGGAACAAATATTTTATGGGGAATTTGATGGAAAACGAAGGAAACGAGTTTTGGTAAAGATAATTGGAGAATAGTAACCCATTCTCACCCTAACGGCATCAACCTGCGGCTCCGTTTCTACGGTAATTCGGGTTGATGTTTTTTAAAGAAACTGACTCCATTCACAATACATTCTCCGTAGAAGGGAAAAAATCATTAGCAAAGTTTACAAGGTAAACCTTTTCCGTTGCACGCGTTAACGCCGTGTAAAGCCACCGTAGGTATTCACGACTCATCATCTCCTCCTTAAAAAAGCCCTGATCAAGGAAAACCACAGGCCATTGCCCCCCCTGAGCCTTATGGCAAGTTACCGCATAGGCAAACTTACACTGCATGGCATTATAGTAGGAATCCTCTTTCATCTTCATGTAGCGCTCCTTCTTTGTTTTAAGATGAGCGTAATCCTCTGCAACCCTATCGTACAAATTACGCATTTGGGTTGCACTTAGTGCAGGCCCGTCAAGGGTTAGCGTATCAAGTATAATACGCGCCTCAATCTCAATATTACTATAGTCACCAAAGCGCAACAGGACATCAGCAAACCTAAAGCCGTACATTTCTGTGGTTCTCCTCACACGCAAAACCTCGGCGATATCGCCATTGGCAATAAAGCTAATCTCCTTGCTACCCTCTACCCAATAGTAACTATTCTTGGCAATCATTATAAAGTCGCCAGAGGAAAGCTCCTCCTCGCGCCAAAAAATACGCCCCCGCACACCCTCGTTATACCTATTAGCCCGCTTGTTGCTGTAGCATAGCACAACGGTACCCTCCCTATCGTACCTTGAGTACGATTCCTCTAGCACCTCCAGCAAATCGGCTCCCGATAAGCGCGAAATATCCGAAAACCCTTCTACCTTAAATTTTGGAGTAGATATGGCCTCTGCACTCAGCATATCCCTAAGCAACGTAGCATTGTGCAGTATTCCAGACTCTTGCTCCTGCCTAACTACCTCTGTAAGTAACGCCTCTACAACGTTCAACCCCATTGCCTGCAGCTCATTCTTATCAAGGGCAGGGCTCTCCTCAAAACCAACAGGAGGAAGCTGTGCGTTATCGCCAGAGAGAATTAGCTTACACCCCTCGCCCTGATTAATAAAGAAGAGCAAATCATCCAGCAATCGCCCCGATCCAAAGAGGCTACCATCAAGTTGATTATTCGTAAGCATTGATGCCTCATCAACAATAAAAACAGCATTTTTAAGGCCATTAAAGTTTATATCAAAATGGCCAAAGCCATCTCCATCCGACCGCTGCCGGTAAATCCACTTGTGAATTGTAAACGCAGGAGCGTTGCAGTAAGCCGATAGCACCTTTGCTGCACGACCAGTTGGAGCTAACAGTACCGATTTAATGCCAAGCTCAGTAAGGGTCTTCACCAGGGAGCCAAGCAACGTAGTTTTTCCAGTACCCGCATATCCCCTAAGCAAAAAGCATGAATCCTTTTTATGATGAATAATATACTCCGCCAGCAAACTAGCTGCATCTTGCTGTCCCTGAGTCAAGGTGAAACCAACTTTACCTGTTAAGATTTGATTAAAATGGTTTTTTAGCATAGATTCGGATAAAAATTAGCTGGTCGGTTTCAAATTAATTTAATGTTTCTAAATTTGCAGGCAAACTTAACCTAAATTGAGCAAAATGAAAACTGTTTGGCAAATCCTGCTTTTCATAGGTATTGTAGTGCTTTCCTACTTAATTTACGATAGCGTAATGACCCCTATTCGCTTCAACAAAGAAAAAGACAGGAGATATAACAAAACTATTGAGAGACTTAAAGATATTCGTACTGCGCAATTAGCTTACCGCTCTCAGTACAACAAGTTCACAGGTAGTTTCGATACTCTGATCAACTTTGTGAAGTTCGATTCATTTAAAGTGGTAAAGGCTATTGGTTCTATGGACGACTCTGCTGCTGTAGCAGAAGGACGTATTAGCCGCGATACCATTAGAGTAAGCGTTCTTGACAGCTTATTTAAACATGGTTACCCAATTGACTCACTTCGCTTTGCTCCTTTCGTAAAAGCATCATTTGAGATGGCCGCAGGGGAAATTGAAACTGGATCAAAGGTTAAAGTTAAGGTATTTGAGTGCAAAGTTCATAACGATGTTCTTTTAAATGGGCTTGATCGTCAACTTATCGTTAACTTGAACGACCAACGCAATAAGTTAAACAAATACCCTGGTTTACAGGTTGGTTCACTAGCCGAAGCAACAAACAATGCTGGTAACTGGGAATAGTCTGAGAAAAAATGCTGAAAATAGAACTGTTTGACGAAACATTTGATCAAAACAGAACTGAGTCCTATTCATTATCCATTCAGGCTTGCCTGAATGGATTTTATTTTAGTGTAAGGGATCTAGTTCGAGACTATTTCATTGTTCTGGTGGGAATGCCATTTGAGATCCCTTTAACAGAAAACAGTGAATGGAATAGCGCTATTGATGAAATGATTACTAAGTACCCTTGGTTAAGAAACCCTTTCAAAAAGGTATCTCTAACATTTGAATCTCCTTTATTCACTGTAATTCCAACCCCACACTTTGAAGCAGATAAGGCCAAGTCGTTGCTTGAACTAACCAACGATATTCCACCCCTCTACGAGGTAAGAAGCAACGATGTAGAGAAATTTAATGCTACAGTAGTGTTTGCTCTGCCGTGCTCCCTTGTAAAGAAGCTAATAGACATACACTCAAGCCTGCAGGTAACAAGCTATAACGCTCCAGGCCTACACCAACTAGCAGAAAAGGTTAGTGAGGACAAAAATATTGCATACATCTGCTTGGCAGAAAAGTTTGCAGCATTTAGTATCGTATGCAATGCGGAACTTATCCATTCGGGCGCATTCCCCATTGTTAGCACAGAAGAAACTATTTACCACATCCTAAACGGATTAAAACAGCTTAGTGTAGATACCCAAAATACAGATGTAGTTCTTTGCGGGAAAAGCGACGAAGAAGAGCAACTAGAATCGTTGCTTGGCCGATTTGTTCAAAAAACCCAAAAGGACTCACCCGAAGGCACACATTTTAGCTACATATTATCAAGGCAACGAAGCCGATTTGCCAACTTATTCAACCTCTCCTTATGCGAATAGTAAGCGGATCATTCAAAGGGAAACACATTGTTCCTCCAAAGAACTTTAAGGCAAGACCAACTACCGATTTTGCAAAGGAGAGCCTATTCAACATCATAGCCAACAGTTACAGCTTTGACGAGCTAAGAGTTCTTGATCTTTTCTCTGGGACAGGAGGTATTAGCTTTGAATTTGCTTCGCGAGGATGCACTACTATTGACCTTGTTGAAATAAATGCCGTTCATTACAACTTCATTAAAAAGGCAGCAGAAGCAATGGGGTTAAAACAAATAAGAACATTTAAACAAAATGCCTTTGTTTTCCTAAAAGTTTGCAACCAAACCTACGATTTAATATTTGCCGATCCTCCGTATGACCTTGAGGGAATAGAAACTCTTCCCTCAATAATATTTGGCAAAAATATTTTAGCAACAGGTGGGATTTTTATCCTAGAGCACTCCAAGAGCTATTGCTTTGATAATCACCCAAACTTTGTAAACACTAGAAAATACGGCAGCGTTAACTTTACATTTTTTTCGGCAAAAGAGGAATAATTTTAAAAAAACGCTTTGCAGTTTATGAAAGAACGCATATATTTGCACCGCGAAAAACACGAGAGAGCATCGGTAAAGCATCGCAAAAAACAAAAGCGTTCTTGATTTTTTAATGATATTTTTGGTCTGGTAGTTCAGTTGGTTAGAATACATGCCTGTCATCTCGTTGCGAACGAGACGGG
>JAFGDZ010000045.1 GCA_016931855.1 Bacteroidales bacterium | reverse complement strand
CCCATAATTTTAAAGTTTTTTCTCGAACTCAAAAATAGGGGATTCTGAGGGCATTTTTAAATTTCGTACTTTCGGATGCTAGTGTTCAACATTTAGTTGTTCACCCTTAAATTGCTACAGCATTACTAATCCATTGCAAAACGAAGCCTCCAGGTTAGCTATACTGTTCAAAACGCGACAAACATTATTACGTAACAACCTGTTTTTTACTCCAATTAGGCAATTACAAATCAAATATTCATATATTTGCATACTTTTTCGTAAACAAGAAACACAATGCATCAATTTAAAGATTTGCAAATAGAACAACTAGAACAGGCTGCAGCTATGCTAAAAGCCATAGCACACCCAATGCGAATAGCCATTATCAGCCTGCTTGAGGATGGTAAAAAGCTTACCGTTACCGAAATTCACGAGAAGCTGAACATTGAGCAATCAACCACCTCGCATCATCTAGGAATACTAAAAGATAAGGGCGTGCTCCTCTCTAAAAGGGATGGAAAAAACACCTTCTACTTTTTGCGTAACGAGAATTTAGGCAAAATACTCGACTGCATAAGCCACTGCTGTAGGGTTTAACGCAATTAAAGCAAACAGGCGATTTACATACTTCCTATAACTGATTTAGGCAAATCCTGACAGGCATTAGAGTCTGTCAGGATTATTTGTTACTAGATGTAACTAAATGTAAAAGAACCAGCAGGCTGAGCTCGAGGCGAAATTACAGGTAACAACTCCATAAAACTTGTGTTTCAACCTGCGTCCCCAGCCATTCTGCGCCCATGTATTTCAACCACAACCGCCTCGTTATGCTCAAAATTATATCTATATTAGACTTTAACTTCTACACAATTCTCCTTTGTTGGCAACAAAGGTTATTTTTGCACAGTAAAACTTCACAATAAATGGCAGTAATAAGACTAACAAAGGAATTTCGCTTTGAGATGTCGCACATGCTCGAGGGCTACGATGGCTTATGTAAAAACCTCCACGGGCATTCATATAGGCTCTTTGTTACCATAATAGGGGAACCAATAAACGACCCCACCAATCCTAAGGATGGAATGGTTATGGACTTTGGTGACCTTAAACGAATTGTTGGCTCAAAGGTGGTAAACGTTTTTGACCACGCACTGGTTATTCGCGACAGTAAAAACCTTGAGGTGCTTAAGCAGATAAACGAAAAAACGGTTGTAGTACCCTTCCAGCCCACCTGCGAGAACATGCTACCCTACATTGCCGATGAAATTAGGAAGGAACTTCCCAATAGGGTAAACCTTTTCCAGCTTAAGCTGTACGAAACCGCCAACTCGTTTGCCGAGTGGTACGCCTCCGACAATACCGATAGCTAACCTTAGCCTCATTTATCCTATCAACAAAAACCCAAAACAATGCCCAAGAAACTGCTCCTACTCGATGCTTATGCTCTAATTTACCGCGCATACTTTGCTTTCATAAATAGACCCATAAGAAACTCGAAAGGGCTAAACACTTCGGCAGTATATGGCTTCACCAAAACGCTGCTCGATGCGCTTAAGCGCTTTGAGCCAACACACATTGCAGTGGCGTTTGACCTATCTGGACCAACCTTTAGAACCGAGCTATTTCCAGAGTATAAGGCCAACAGAGAGGAAACCCCTGAGGATATTCGACTTGCGATTCCAATTATCAAGGAGCTGCTTCAATCCCTAAACATCACCATTCTGCAGATGAAAGGGTTTGAGGCCGACGATATTATTGGCAGCATGGCCAAACAGGCCGAAAGGCAAGGCTTTGAGGTACTAATGATGACCCCCGACAAGGACTACGGCCAGCTACTTAGCGACAATATAACCGTTATTAAGCCCGGCCGCTCTGGTGGCGATATTGAAACCGTTACCAAGGAGCGGTTCTGCAAAGAGTATGGCATTACCGCACCCGACCAGTTTATAGACATCCTAGCACTTTGGGGCGATAAATCCGACAACATTCCCGGCATCCCAGGCATTGGTGAGAAAACCGCCGCAAAGCTGATATCGCAGTATGGCACCATCGATGCTATTATTGAGAATATTGATAAGCTATCCAAAGCACAAAAAGAGAACATACTTGCCAACAAGGAGCAGCTCTACCTAGCACGCACCCTTACCACCATTAAGCTCGACATCAACTTAGAGCTGCACGCCGATGAGCTAATCAGAAAGGAGTACGATAAGCCCAAGCTTAAGGCTATTCTTGAGGAGATGGAGTTTAAGTCGCTGCTCAAAGAGCTGGTAGAGGAGCCCAAACCAGTGGCACCAACCGCTGTGCAGGGCAATCTTTTTGGTTTTGACGATACGGTTAAACCCGCAGTACAATCGGACTACCTAACTATTGCCGACAAAAAGGTTAATTACCAAGTAATGGCCAATCCCGACCAACGGAAGGAGCTTATTGCAACCCTATCATCAGCAAAGGAGATTTGTTTCGACACCGAAACTACAGGGCTAGACCCAATAACATCAACCCTTGTTGGGCTATCATTCGCAGTAAAAGAAGGAACCGCTTGGTACGTTCCCATTCCCAGTAACCAGCAAGAGGCACAAGGCATACTTAATGAGTTTAAACCCATTTTTGAGAACGAAGGCATCACCAAAATTGGGCAAAACATTAAGTTCGACCTGCTAATGCTTAGGGCGTATGGCGTAACACTAAAAGGTTACATGTTTGATACCATGCTTGCGCATTACCTTCTTGAGCCCGACATGCGTCACAACATGAACTACCTTGCCGAGCAGCTGCTAAACTACAAGCCCATTGAGATTGAGGAGCTAATTGGAAAAAAGGGTGCAGGGCAGCTAAACATGCGCAGCATTCCTGTTGATAAGATATCGGTTTACGCCGCCGAGGATGCCGATATTACCCTACAGCTAAAGAATATACTAGAGCCACGCCTGCAAAATGAGGGCTTAACAGAACTATACAACGAGATTGAAGCTCCGCTTGTGGAGGTTCTGGCCGAAATGGAGCTTACTGGAGTTAAAATTGACTCCAACAGCCTTAATGATTTTGGAAAAACCCTTAACGCCGAACTTATTAACCTAGACAACGAGATAAAGGAGCTGGCTCAAACCCCCGACCTAAACATATCGTCGCCCAAGCAGCTTGGCGAGGTCCTCTTTGAGAAGCTAAAGATTGCCTCGGACGTTAAGATGACCAAAACAAAGCAGTACTCAACCAGCGAGGAGGAGCTGCTAAAATATAAGGATAAGCACCCTATTATTGATAAGATATTGGAGTTCCGCTCCATAAAAAAACTCTTATCAACCTACATTGAGGCGCTACCTGCACTGGTAAGCCCAAAAACGGGACGCATACACGCATCGTTTAACCAAGCAGTTGCTGCAACCGGAAGGTTAAGTTCCAATAATCCTAACCTGCAAAACATCCCCATTCGCGAGGAGCGCGGCAGGGAAATACGCAAAGCGTTTATCCCATCCGATGATAACCACATTATCCTATCGGCCGACTACTCACAAATTGAGCTAAGGCTTATGGCACACATGAGCCAAGACCCATCGCTTTGCGAAGCATTCCTCAACAACGAGGATATACACACAGCAACCGCAGCCAAAATATTTAAGGTGCCCATTTCCGAGGTTACCCGCGAGCAGCGTAGCTCTGCAAAAACGGCAAACTTTGGAATGATATACGGCATATCGGCCTTTGGGCTTTCGCAGCGCCTAAACATCTCCCGTACCGAAGCCAAGGAACTAATTGACGGGTACTTTGGAACCTACACCGGAGTTAAAACATACATGGATCGCTGCATTGCCAACGCGCGCGAAAAGGGCTACGTAACCACACTACTTGGCCGCAAGCGCTACCTTCCCGACATTAGGTCCAACAACGGAACCGTGCGCGGACTTGCCGAGCGAAACGCCATTAACGCCCCAATTCAAGGCTCTGCTGCCGACATTATTAAGGTGGCCATGATTCGTATCAACAAACGCCTAAAGCAGGAAAATTTACTATCGAAGATGATTATTCAGGTACACGACGAATTGGTGTTTGATGCGCTTAAAAGCGAGCTGCCCACTCTGCAGCAACTTGTAAAAGAGGAGATGGAGGGCGCCATTAAGCTTTCGGTTCCATTAATAGCAGAGTCGGGTGTTGGCGAAAACTGGTTAAAGGCTCATTAGAAATGAGCCTTTTTACTTTGCCAGTATCCAGCTAATGGCAAGGTAAACCAACGGCAAGGTAACAATGCTTAGTATGGTTGTTACCATAAGGTTAGATGTTGCCAATTTGTAATCGGCACCATATCGTCTAGATAGCACTACAACTATTGTTTGGGCAGGCATTGCCGCTTGCAAGCCCACAACAAAAAGGGTTATGGGGTCATAGGCAATTTTTAGAACATCAATAGCAAAGGCATACAAAGCAACAAGTAAAACAGGCATAACTAACAGCTTAACAAAGCAAAGCATGTAAACGCTAACCTGCTTAAAGGCTGCTTTAAAATCCATACCCACAAGTATTGCCCCAATGTAAATCATGGATAGTGGACTTATAGCCTTACCCAATGCCGTAAATGCTGTATCGAGCCTAAAATCAACCTTAATACCTAAAAGCATTACCACACCACCAGCAAAAAGAGCAATGGTGTTCACGTTAATCAGGCTTTTAAGGCCCTGCCTCTCCGTTCCTCGGCTAAGTGCGTAAACACCATAGGTAAAGGTTACTGTGTTTGATGCCAACTGGTATATGGCACCATAAAAAATTCCGCGACCATCGGGGAATAAAGCATCTAGCAGCGGGAAACCAAGGAACACAATGTTCCCAAACATTGTGTGCAGCGTATGTACAACCTGCTGGGGCTGTTGCAAGCCAAGAGCCGATGACGACAACCTACCTGCCAGAAAAAGAAAGACCAGATTAACAAAGGCCAGAATAAAAACAAGTAGGCTACCCGTTGCCAATTCTGGCGAAAAATCCATTTTGGCAAAGGTGGAAAAGATAAGAAAGGGAAGGGTAACCTCTATAACAATCTTAGCTAGCGCATCGCGTCCCTCGTCCGATAGTACATTAAATCGCTTTGCGATATATCCAACAAGAATAAGAACACCAAAAATGAGCAGCTGATTGATTATTATAGAGGTTGCCATTTAGAATTGGATTAGACTCAATATCTGAACCAGAATAATAAGCACTACCATAGCAATTGGGTAAACTGCAGCATATGAAGTGCTGGGTACGTTGCTGTTGGTCATAGAGTCGCAAGCAGCCAAACCTGGAGTACTAGTCATACCTCCAGTAATGGTTCCCATAAGATGCAGTATATTAAGTTTATACACATAGCGCCCAACAATTGCAGCAACAATCATAGGAATAAGCGTTATTGCCGCACCCACAAAAAGGAGCTGCAGGCCAGCCGACTGTATGGTTTCAACCAAATGCGCACCAGCGCTTGTACCAACACCTGCAAGGAATAGTAGCAACCCCAGCTGGCGCAGTAACTGATTGGCAGAGCCAGTCATAGTCCACACAACAGGGCCAGTACGACCAATACTGCTTAAAACAATAGCCACTAGCAGTATTCCCCCGCTTAAACCCAAGCCAAACGTAAAGTTTCCGGGGAACGACAGCTGCAGCTGACCTGCAAGAATCCCCAAAACAATACCTGCGGCAATTGGGAAGAAATCGGTATCGGAAAGCCCCTGATCGTTGTTACCAAGCAGAGCCACAATCTGTTTCATATCCTCCTTACGACAGGCAACCAGCAGCTTATCACCAAATTTAACCTGCAGGTTGGGAGATGGAGCAATATCAATACCGCTACGTCTTATCCTAGTAATAACGGCGTTGTACGACTGATGCAGGTTAAGCTCGTCCAAGGTACGGTTAACCACCTCGGTATTTGTTACCAGCACCGATTGCACCTCGTACTCCTTACCAAGGTTTATATCCTCATCAACCACAGGGCCAATAAGCAGGGCAAAGCGCTTAAGCCCATCCTCGGTACCAACGGCTCTTAGAATATCACCCTGATGCAGTATGGTTTCGGGTGATGGAGTAAAAGCATCCTCAACATGTTTTACCCTTGATATGGTTGCACCAGTCATAGTCCTAACACGCAAATCCCTAAGGGTGCGACCAAAAACAGTATGGTTATCTACCCTAAAGTGCTTGTGCATCATAACCGGGTAGCTTTTAAGCAACTCGCTCTCAATGCTCTCCGTCTCCTTCTTAATATCGGCACGAATAAGCTTAGGCAGAACCTTAACAAACAGAATAACGCCAATTACACCAAAGGGGTAAGCAATACCGTACCCAATGGAAGCCAAAGGCGACGCCGTTGTTTCAATGGCAACCGTTAAACCAGGAGTAGATGTAAGCGCACCACAAAGAATCCCCACCGCAATGGCCGAATCGAGATTAAGGAAATACATAAAGGCTAGCGTTCCCAGTGCTCCCGCAATAATAATAACCGATGCCACAACAGCCAGCTCGCGTCCGTTTTTCCTAAAAGAGTCGAAAAAGCCAGGCCCCGCTTGAATCCCAACTGTAAAAATAAAAAGAACCATGCCTATCTTTTCAATAATAGGTGGCATCTCCGTTCCGTAGTGGCCAAAAACCAACGCAACAAAAATTACGGCCGACACATCAAACGAAATTCCCAAGAACTTAATACGCCCAAGTAAGAATCCAATACAGATAATTAGAAATAGGGCAAACACAGGGTTGGTAAGTATTTCCATAAAATAGGGTGTTAAGAATACCACAAAGTTACCCAAAAAGAGACGCAGCTTAATTTAAGCCATAGTGTCCTAAAACACGTTGCACAACACATTAATATAAAGACCTGTTTTTCTGTAACTTAAAAAACATCAAACCTCTGCCAAATATTATTTTAGGATTTTTTAGCGATTTTTTAGTTTGCTGATTCTACAAGTTCAAAAAAATCCTTAAAATTGCATTACAACGAACCATTTAAAGCAATTGTTAATCAAAGTATTAACTTACCAAAAGATTGGGTATTATTTTAACAAGGCCTGAAATGAAAGCAAAAAAGGAAACAAAGAAAGCTGGCAAAAGCGATTTCTACGAATCCGATGAGTCTCAAAAGACACGTAAACTCAAACCTGTTAAAAAGGAGAAGAATCAAAAACGTTCGATATTTCAGGAAATAGACGAGCTTGATGATATCGACTACAACGACATGGTTTTTGATGATGAAGACTATTATGAAGACGAAGATTATGATGAAGATGACGAAGATGAGAATTAACTGAGAATATGTGCACAAAAGGTGCTAGTAAGGGAGCGTTGTAACAACGCTCCCTTTTTCTTTTCCCATAATGGGTGTAGCCACATTACGCCAAAGAGTTTTAAACAACCCAAACATTTGATAAATTGATGCCGGTTTTATAAATTGTTCGCTCAATACTATTACATGCCTAAGCAACGCGTTAATGCCTTAAAAAAAGCCTTACACACAATTAGCATCATGCTGGTTATGCTAGTTGTGCTGATTGTAGCTAAAGCCGAAAGACCTATTGACCTTGACAGCATTAACAAGCTGCTTGCCAGTGCAAGCGACTCTGCAAAACTTGAAATTCTAATTGAGGCATCTAACGAGATAATTAAAACCGACCCACTCCTTGCAAACGAATACGCAGTACTGGCCAAAAATCTTGCTCAGTCGCTAGGCAACACAAAGGCAAGAGGGAAAGCCGAACTAGTAATTAGCAAATCATTCTACATCCAAGGAGATTACAAAAAAGCGCTAGAAGTTGCAAAAGCAGCAGAGGTATCCACAAAAGGAGCACAAGATAGCGCTCTTCTGGCCGAAGTTTACCACTCATACAGCCTAATATACACCAAGGTTGGCGACTTTAAGAATGCGCTTGACTATAGTCAAGAGGCTCTTACTATAGTTGGAGCCCTAAAGCTCCCTGAGAGACAAGCCGATTTAGTTAGAGAAATAGGAAACATCTACTTCTACTTTGGGGAAAGCCTAATAGCTCTAGATTTTTACCAAAAAAGCCTTAGGATATGCGAGGATAACAATTACGAGCAGGGCATGTCCAAGGCTCTAAACAACATTGGAAGGATATATAGCGAATCAAACCAGTTTGACAAGGCGCTAGCCTACCTACAAAAAGCGCTTAAGCTCAAATCGAATCAAAAAGATAACCTGAGCATCGCCAACACGCTGCTTAATATTGGAACTATTCACTACCGACAAAACAAGTACTCAAAAGCCGTAGAACTTTTCGACAGCGCCTTTAGCTACTACTCATCGGTTAACAATAGCGAGGGAATGTCTAATACCCTATTCTTTATTGGCAAGTCCCACGCAGGACTAGGCAACACCAAAAGAGCCGAAAAGGCGTACTTTAAGGCTTGGAGTATAGCAGAAAAGAGCAACTCAAAACCAATACTATTTAGCATAAGCCAAGCACAATCGGATTTATACCAAAAGCAAGGAGACTACACCGCAGCGTTTGAGCGGCTAAAAAAGCATAACGAAATTAGGGATTCCGTTTTTAGCGATGAGAAGCGTAAACTGCTAATGGAACTTGAAGCAAAGTACCAGTTTCAAGCAAATCAGCGACAAATAGAGCTCCTCTCAAAAGAGCAGGCACTAAAGGAATCGGAGCAAAAGAAGCTCTTCTTCTGGATTGCATTACTCGGCATAGCCGCTGCTGGGTTAATATCAATAACCTATTTAATATACAGCAAGTTCAGGCTCAAAAGCATAACAAACAACGCCCTACTAGCCGAAATTGCCCAGCGCCAAAAAGCCGAAGACGAGTTACAGCACCATTACGCACAACTTGAGGCTATAATTGAGGATAGAACCAGAGATTTAAAAGTTGCAAAGGAAAAGGCCGAAGAGGCCGATAGGCTAAAAACCGCATTCCTTGCAAACATGAGCCATGAGATTAGAACTCCAATGAATGCCATTCTTGGCTTTAGCAACCTTTTGTTCTCTCCAAACCTAAACGAAACAGAAAAATCGGATTTTCTTAAGCTGATTAAAGCAAACGCAGAGAACCTAATGAGCCTAATTAACGACATTATAGATATATCGTTAATAGAGTCGGGGCAAATAAAGATATTGTACTCACACGTAAAGGTTACAGATGCGCTAACAGAGCTACTTAACGTGTTTGACCAAGAAAAGAACATATTAGCAAAGAATGAGCCTTCAATAGAACTTGAGTACGAAGGAAACTTAAAGGACTTAACGCTACAAACAGATAAAAATAGGCTAAGACAAATACTTTCCAACCTTATTCACAATGCGTTAAAGTTTACCGACAAAGGAACAATTACCATTGGATTTAAGAAGTACAACGAGGAGAAGATACTCTTTTACGTTAAGGATACAGGCATTGGAGTCCCGAAAGATAAGTTCGAGTTTATTTTTGGACGATTTAGCAAGCTAGACTACAGCACTGGAAACCATCGGGTTTATGCTGGAACTGGACTAGGATTAACCATTTGCCGACAGCTTATTGGGCTTATGGGAGGAGCCATTTGGCTCAACTCCGAGGTTGGCAAGGGCTCAACGTTCAACTTCACCCTTCCAAACAAGCAAGTAACTAACGGCAACCCAGCTATTCCAGGGGAAGTTAGCTACAACCACAGCAAACCGCTTGAAGGAAAAACAATACTAATTGCCGAAGATGCAGAGTCTAACTACTTATTAATTAGAGCAATTCTGGCAAAAAGTAGAATTAACCTATTATGGGCAAAAAACGGGGTTGAAGCCCTTGCTATTTACAAGCAGAATCCTAAAATAGATCTTATCCTAATGGACATACAAATGCCCATAATGAATGGCATTGATGCAATAAAGCAGATACGCTCTGATAGCAAAAAAATACCCATTATTGTACAAACCGCCTTTGTTTTTAACGACGAAATGGAACGGGGTATTAAAGCAGGAGCCAATGATTATATTACCAAGCCCATTAGAAAGGAAGAGCTGCTAATGAAAATTAGCTACTACCTTGTTTAGCGGAAACACTAATAACAAAGGCTGATAAGAAGGAGCCTACTTCTCGCGCCTATTTCTAATAACGCTCTTATCCTTAACGTAAACCTGACGCTCAAAGGCTTGATCGAGCGATATAAAGGTCTCGGTATCTGAAATACCAGGAATATTTTGAATAGTGTTAACTAGAACTTCCATAAGATGCTCATTATCGCGGCAAAACAGCTTTAGTAGCAACCCATATCCACCTGTAATAAAATGGCACTCTACAACTTCAGGCATTTGCTTCAAATCCTCAACAACCCCCTCGTACTGGTTTGCAGCAGAAAAACGAACACCCACAAAAGCACAAACATCAAAACCTAAGGCTTTTGGCTTAACAATCATTCTGGAACCGGCAATAATGCCCGCCTCTTCCATCTTCTTAACACGCTGATGAATTGCTGCGCCAGAGATTCCGCACTCACGGGCAATCTCCAAAAAAGGCATACGCGCATTCTTTACCAGATATGAGAGTATTTTCTGGTCTATAACATCAACCATATACTTTTCGGCCATCATGTTACAATTTAGTATGTAATAGCAAATAAAAATAATAATTTGTAAGCAAAAATAGCATAAAAATTACAGAAAACATCCCCTAAAAATGATAATTAAAGAGTATCAGCCA
This sequence comes from Bacteroidales bacterium, assembly GCA_016931855.1. Taxonomy (GTDB): domain Bacteria; phylum Bacteroidota; class Bacteroidia; order Bacteroidales; family Tenuifilaceae; genus UBA5206. The sequence continues at coordinate 35,481 of JAFGDZ010000045.1, read as the reverse complement.
GCACACCCCTTGAAAACATTACCTTATGATCGTTAATATCGTAGAAATCTTTTAGTGTTGCCTCTATGCTATAGCCATTTGATAGGTAAAAATAACGAGTTGGCCCATATAGCGGCTTTGATGATGTTTCGATGTAGATTCTGCGCCCGTTCATTCTTACAACCTCACGCTCAACCGCCAGTAGAATATCCTTTCCAATTCCCTTACCCCTATAATCGGCATGAGTTGCAATCCAGTACAAATCAAAGCTACCAATAGTGCAAGGAATTGGGCCAAAACAGGCATAGGAAACGGTTTTGCCATCAGCATCGGCAAAAACAAAGAAGTAGCCACTCTCCTCGCCCTTTGCCAGACGCTCCTCAACAAGTTCAACGGCCACAGGAATTTCGTGATCTTGAAAAAAACCAGTTGAGGTAACTATTTCGCGAACCATTTCTGGATCGGACTCTACAGGGGCAAACCTTAGGGTTATATTGCTTTTCATCTCTCAAATTTCTGTATATGAATGCACAAATAAAACGTCCATTGTATAGTTATAGCACAAATATGCCGAACTATACAAACAGATGTTTCACGATATGTGCTTGGTAAGATGTGGGGCGTTGTTTACAATTCGCTTAACCGCTTGAGCAAACGCTATACCCGACTGTTCACATGCTGCATAAAAGCCGCTATCGGGAGAAATACAGGGATTGGCATTAATTTCAAGCACAATTGGGTTTCCAGCAGAATCAACTCTAAAATCAACCCGTGCATACCCATTCAACGAAAAAACATCCCAGCACCTCTCAGTAAGCAGGCGTAGCTTTTCGAGCAGTTCCAAGTCTGAGCCAGAGAAATTAAAGGTTCTATTGGTGTGCTTATACTCAAAGCTATCCTCAACCCATTTAGCGGTGTACCCAACCACCTTGGGCTTACCAGCGGGAAAAGCATCAAATACTATCTCGGCAGGAGATAGCACCTGAGGACGATGCCCATTGGCCAGAATGGATATGTTGAACTCACGCCCATCTATAAACTCCTCTACAAAGAACTCATCGGGACTAAGCGTTGCCACGAGCCTGTTAAGCTCAGGATTAGCACCCGAGAACACGCAATGCTCGTCAAGACCAAGGGAACCATCTTCCCACAAGGGTTTAACAATGTACGTTTTGTTTGGATCAAAGGGCTGAGGGCTGCCCACGGCAAACCACTGCGCCGTGGGTATGCCCGCACTTAGCATGCGCTCTTTTGCTAGTGTTTTTGACGAGGTAACAAACATGGGCTCAAGCAGCGAACCAGTGTAAGGTATGCGCATAGACGAAAGCAATGAGGGAGCCAAGTACACCAAGCTGCCCTTGTTGTTTACAGACTCTACCAGATTAAAAACAAAATCGGGGTTAAGGAGCTCCAGTTCTCGCTTTACCTTAGCCAAGTCCAATGAGAATTGAAGTTCCTTAACCTCAACACCATGAAACAAAAGCATCTCCTTTACCACGTTTACCTGATCGAGAACATCGGCCTCATCGGGACCAGGATTTTCTGTAAGCTGATTATAAAGAACTACGCAAAGGATATTTGGCATGCTTTAGAGTGATTTACGCGTTTAACAGCAGAGCTCATAATCATATCTATAAGATCTATGTAGCTAACACCTACCTTACGGGCTAGCATTGGAAAATCGGAATGCTCTGGGTTGATCCCAGCTAAAGGGTTTACCTCAATAAAGTTGGGAACTCCATTGGCATCCATTTTTAAATCAACCCGCCCACCATCACGACAGCCAAGAGCCTGCCATGCACGTAGGGCAACATCGGCACAACGATCGTAGGCTTCGCCGTGTGCCATAGGATACTCCACAACTCCATGCCAGTTCTCTTTTGTATGGAAGGAGTATATCTTTTCCTTTGCTCTACTGGTAACCACAATTTCCATCACGCCAACCACCCTAGCCTCCGAACCGGTGCCAACAACACCAACGGTAAACTCTCTTCCCGGAAGGTACGTTTCAATAAGCACAGGCTGCTCATACTGCTCGAGCAAGGAGCTAACTACAGCCTTAAGCTGCAGCCTTGATCGTATTATTGATTTACTGCTTATCCCTTTCCCTGTTCCTTCGGCAACCGGTTTGGCAAATAAAGGAAAAGGAAGATTAAGATTATCAATATCAGATATCCTCTCTGCCACAATAAAGTCAGCGGTAGGAATACCTTGATAGCGAATTAGCTTTTTGGTTAGAGCCTTATTAAGGGTTAAAGCCATAACCAGAGGATCGGAAAAAACGTAGGGAATGCTGTAAGCATCCAGCAAAGCAGGTACCTGCGCCTCACGGGCTACGCCGTACATCCCCTCACAGATGTTAAATACCAAGTCCCAACGCTTTCCAGAAACTAGCGAGAGCATAAGCGCTTTATGGTTTCCTATACGCTCGGTAATATACCCCAGCTGCTGTAGGGTGCTATCTATGGCATCAATGGTTACCTCTGCGTCAAACTCGGCGGTTTCCTCCTCGGAGAAACCATCGTTGAGGTAATCCTCTCTTAAATCGTAAGTAATCCCAACTAGCATGTTCTAATGTTTTAAGTTGTGTTTAAACTAGTTCCAAAAACCCTCCCACATTCCGGATAGAAACTTTAGCGCATTTGCTCCTAAGCTTTTTGTTCTATAGCCACCTTCCTGTACAACGAGAGTAGGGATTTTTAACTTTCCAATAAATCGGCCGTTTCTACTGAAATCGGCAGGGGTTAAGTTCCATGAACCTGTGGGATCGCCTTTTGCTGTATCCAAACCAAGGCAAACCACAAGGAACTTGGGGTTAAACTTCTTTATGCTGGCCAACGCCTTTTCCAGAGCAGCGGTGTAATCCATAGCAGTTACCTTTTCAGGTAATGGGATATTAAAATTGCACCCCACCCCAGCACCGTTTCCCTGCTCATCCCTATACCCACTAAAAAACGGGTAAGCAACAGCAGGCTCTGCATGTAAGGAAATGGTAAGCACGTCGTTTCGTGAGTAGAATATTTCCTGCTGACCATTACCATGATGGTAATCTATATCGAGCATGGCCACCCTACCATACTTCGATAGCAGATTTGCCGCAACAGCGGCAGAATTGAAGTAGCAGAATCCGCCAAACACGTTGGTCTCGGCATGATGCCCTGGAGGACGCACAAGGGCATAGGCCAACGAACGGGTTTCAAGCAGCCACTCTGCCGCAGTTAACGTACAGTCAACCGCAAGCCGAGCAGCCTTATACGAGTTCTGACTAAGTGGAGTAAAAGTATCAATGCAATAGTATCCAGCGCTCACCAGCAAGTCGTTGGGAAGCCGCTTTGCGTTTCGAATTGGGAAAACGTACGGATACACCGATTGATTTGAATCCAAACCGCTACAAACCTTTTTTAGGTATGCCACCAAGGATTTACTATGAACTTCCAGAAGGTAAGAATCTGGAAAACCCTTAACGGGAAGGGTATGAAACAGCGTAGTTTTTGAAAACTCCTTAAGTATTGTATCTATACGTACAGGAGCCTCCACATAGCCTCTGGCTTTAACATGATGAATTGAGTGCTCATGATTTACCACCATGCCTATACGCTGTAGTTTTACCACAGCAACATGCTCATTCTGAACCTTACTCTTTACATACATTGGTTTTCGAAGAACCACAGAATTGCCCTCAAAGGAGTTCACTACCCTGTCAATGTAATCGGGAGGGCAATAATCGCCGTACTTGCGTTCAAGAATTGCGCGCACTATAGGTTTTACAATTTCTGTTGATAAGGGTTCTTTGCTGCCTAACGCATCAAAAACCAGGTAGGGCGCACAGGTATCATCTGCAACTACGGGTGTTTCATACAGAGTCCCAGCAATAGGGCGGGCATTATAACGCTCGTAAAACTTTAGCCTCGATTTATTCTCCTCAAGAAGCTGAGCATCGGGGCACAAAGCAGGATCGTCAGGCAAGCACTCAAAGAATACACCAATAACATTTAGCTGCAAAGCCTCTTCGCGGACACGCTGGTATAAGGCGCCACCAATACCCTGAGAGCCAATACCGCGGCAAGTTGCAATGTAATCGAGAAAGCAAAAACTAAGGTCGGGAGCATAGTAAAGAATGGCGCACCCCTTAACATCGCCCTTAAAATCGTCGGCTACAAACAACCGTATTTGGAAGCGATACTTAAGCGGATCGTTTAACAGCATAGGGATCTCAGAAAACTTTTCCGGATTAGCCAAAGGGAATAAGTCCTTAAGCATAACCACAACCTGGTTCACTGCGCTGCTATCCATAAGGGATAGGTTATCGATAACGGGACGGATTCTAAACATGCACTCCCCCTATTTGCTTTCTATTTTTTCAAACGGAAACCAATGCCAAGCTATACTGCAAAGCCACAGCTATAGTGGCTCCCCGATGGCACAAGCGGCTTATAGCAAGAGTAAAAGCGGCTGCCAGCAGAGAATAGGCTTACAACAAAGCCCATTTGCTGAGGGAAGGTAAATCCGGGTGGAAGAAGAACCCTGAAAAAGAGTCTCTTTATTTGGGTAAAAGGGGAAAATGAATGCAAATAAGATGGGAATTCAAGTGGAAAAAAGGGCAATCCAAAACGGATACCCCAAGGCAGAAATGCCTGTTCAGAACTCGGAGGTTCGTCGTCGTCGGTGTACTCATTGGTGCTGTACACCAAAAGCTCATTCATTTGTATCATCTCCATAGTGCAGATGTTATTTATTTACAAGGCATTAACAGTAAAACACAGCATTGAATTACGATACAAATATTAGCAATAAATAAAGCCATTGTTCTCAAAAAGGCATCTTTTTACACAAAAGATAGAAAATAATTCCCCAACCCTCATATTCAACTGCTTACACGACAGTTAACGACAAATAAAAATTATTACTAGCAACACCTCTGCGTGTAATTGTATAAGCCCATTTTATCATCAAAAAACATTAAAAAACTGAGGTTTGCGTCCTGTTTTTTTACACAAAGATTTGGCAAGAAACACAAAATGATATACTTTTGCGGCTCTAATAATGGCTCCATAGTTCAAGGGATAGAACGGAAGTTTCCTAAACTTCAAATCCAGGTTCGAGTCCTGGTGGGGCTACAAAAAAAACCTCAAAGTGCGCTTTGAGGTTTTTTTATTAATATCGAATCAGGTTAGAAGTAATTAACCTCGGCACCAGTTATTCTTGCCACAAGGTTATTAGCTAACCTACTTGCACCAAGTCTAAACCATTCTGGTGTTAGCCACTTATCGCCAAGCACATGCTTAACTATTAGGTAGTAGCCAATAGCATCTTCGGGGGTTACCACGCCACCAGCAGGCTTAATACCAACCATGCGACCCGTTTGCTCGTGATACTCCTTAATTGCCTTGCACATCACATAAACCGCTTCAAGAGTAGCAGCAGGCTCCATTTTTCCAGTTGATGTTTTGATGAAATGCGCACCCGCCTCCATGGCAAGGAACGATGCTATGCGCACATCCTTTAGCGAAGGAAGGGCACCCGTTTCTAAGATAACCTTAACGTGAGCGGCTTCATCGGCAGCCTCAACCATTTGCTGCAGCTCGCTAAAAACGGAGAACAGGTCGCCCTCAAGGTATGAACCAAGGGATATAACCACATCTAGCTCATCGGCACCCATCTCCATTGCCATTTGGCACTCGGATAGCTTAATATCAATAAATGTTTGCGACGAAGGAAAGCCCGCAGCCACCGATGCAACTGAAACACCTTCGGCCTCAAGAGTTTCCCTTACAGCAGGCACTAGCGCAGGGTAAACGCAAATTGCAGCCACGTTTCCTAGATTAGGATACTTTTGTGGAAACTCATTAACCCTTTGAGCAAACAGCTCTCCACGCTCAAATCCATCAGTTGCATTAAGAGTTGTAAGGTCTATTGCATTAAAACAAGCAGTTAGCACCTGCTTATTGTTGGAATATGAAGGCACTTCCTCTTTAACCTTTGCTACAAACGAAGTAACATCGTTCTCATCAACCTCAAGGTTGTAGTTTAGCTCAATACTATACTCTTCCATTTTATTACGTGTTAATCTATTCTTTTGTCAACTTAATATTCTGTTTGTGCCGTAGGGCGTCGCGTTGGGATTTCTTTGCAATATTGCGCTCAAAAGCCTCCGTTAGGTTTACGCCTGTTTGGTTGGCAATACAAATTAGCACAAAAAGCACATCGGCAAGCTCATCGGCTAAAGAAATATTTTTATCGGATTCCTTAAACGACTGCTCCCCAAACTGCCTTGCCATGATACGAGCAACCTCCCCCACCTCTTCGGTAAGCATTGCTAGATTTGTTAGCTCGTTAAAGTAGCGAACGCCATGCGTTTTAATCCAGTCATCAACAATTGCCTGCGCTTGTTCTATGCTAATACCTTTATCCATCCCTACTCGCGATTTTTTGAGTCAATAGCAATGGTTACAGGGCCATCATTCTCAATAGAAACCACCATGTGTGCACCAAACTCTCCCCGCTGAACACCCTTACCCAGCTCGCATTCAAGAACAGCAATAAAACTATTGTACAGCGGAATGGCAACATCGGGCTTCGCTGCCGATATGTATGATGGCCTGTTCCCCTTCTTTGTTTTGGCGTGCAAGGTAAACTGGCTAATAACAAGGATATCACCGTTAACATCCTGAACGGAAAGGTTCATAACCCCTTGTTCGTCATCAAAAATACGTAAACGTACAATTTTTGAGGCAATCCACTCAATGTCCTCAGCGGTGTCTGAGTCCTCAAACCCAACCAAGACGGTTAGCCCAATGCCTATTTGCCCAATAACCATCTGATTAACACTAACCGAAGATCTATTTACTCGTTGAAGAACAACCCGCATTACATTTTTTTGCGAAGATGAATAAAAAAAAGAAATAGAGCAAAAGTGCAGAAAATGGAGAAAAGAATCTCTTACACAATATAAAATCGCTTATTTAGTAATATAGTTTTGATTATTTTCAAAAATAATAACGAAATTGCAACGTTAAACTATCCTAAATTTAAAACCATGAAGCAATTTTTATCCTTGTTTTTACTGGCTTTTGCATTATTCATTTCTAGCCAAAAAGCAGAAGCAGTTCAGGCCTACCCTCACCCAGTTGAGTACAAACTACCAGACGGAAGTTTTCTTACTATCATACTAAAAGGTGACGAAAAAGTTAGATGGGCAACCACATCAGATGGCTATACCATTTTAAGGAATAAAGAGGGATTCTTTGAGTATGCAACACAATCAAAAGAAGGAGACCTTTCGCTATCGGGAATACGAGTTAGCAATGTTGAAAAACGCTCACAAAAGGAAACCGAACTATTACAAACCCTACCTAAAGGTTTGAAATACTCTAAGTCACAAAGCCAAGTGATGAAAAGTATTTGGGATATTAAAGATCAAGAGGCACAGAAATCATTCCCAACAACAGGCGAAAGAAAGTTAGTTTGTATCCTAATGGGATTTCCAGATCTTCCTTTTACCAAAACAAAGGCAGACTTTGAGGCTCTATTTAATCAAGTTGGATATACAGCAAATGAAGCAACAGGTAGCGTAAGAGACTACTACCTAGAGAACTCTTGGGGCCAATTCGACCTAACCGTAACAATAGCAGGGCCATATACGGCAAGTTACAATATGTCATACTATGGTGGCAACGATAGTAATGAAAACGACTCTAACCCCAAAGTTCTAGCACAAGAAGCCGTTACCAAGGCAGATGCAGATGTAAACTACAAAGAGTTTGACAACGATGGAGACAACTGGGTTGATGGAGTATATATTATATACGCTGGGTATGGAGAAGAAGCAGGTGGCTCAGAAGATGCTATTTGGGCACACGCTTGGTCTTTTACAACATTACAACTTGATGAGGTTTACCTAAGTCGTTATTCTTGTTCAGCAGAGCTGAGTGGCAATGAAGGTACAGAAATGACAGCGATAGGCGTTATCTGCCATGAATTTGGACACGTACTAGGTGCGCCAGACTATTATGATACAGACTACGAGGGTTCTGGTGGAAGTTACTCAGGAACAGGAAAATGGGATATGATGGCTGGTGGATCATGGAACAACATGGGAAAAACACCCGCTCACCATAATGGGTTTACCAAAACCGTTGTTTATAACTGGGCTCCATTAACAGAAATTGACACAAGTGCCCATATCACAATGAATAAAGTAATTGCCGATAAGAATAGTTTTCACAAAATAAATACTGAAACAGCTGGAGAGTACTTCCTACTAGAATATAGGACAAAAGATGGGTTTGATGCTGCGTTGCCAGGTCAAGGACTTATGATATATCACGTACATAAAGATGTTTGGAACTCTGAAAATGCAATTAATGCGGCACATCCTCAAAAAATGTATCCAATATGTGCAAATGCAACCCAGAACCCTTCCGCTATTGCAAACTCATATGGAAGTATTAACTCTTCGGGAGCACCATTTCCTGGATCTGGTTTAGTAACTGAATTCTCTGCCGAATCAGTTCCTACAATGATGTCGTGGGATGGCAAGAAAGTAGAGAAATCGATTACGAATATAACCGAAGACCTTACTCTAGAAACTATCGAATTTGATTTCATGGGCGGTCTTTATGGAAATCCAGGATTATTTAAGGCTGTAACGTACTCAACTACACAAATCGAACTATCTTGGATTAAGTCAGAAAAAAGAACGGTTATAGTTGGCGTATCAGAAAGTCCTATAGCTACCAATATCAACACTGGAGAAAGCATTGCTATTGATCAGATGTTGGATGAGCAAACAAAAATAATCTACATAGGAACAGACGACAATGCTATTATCACTGATCTTAACCCTGCCACAAAGTATTACTTTAAAGCCTGGACTGTTCTTGATAACACCCCAACCTATTCTCCTGGTGTGCTATCGAGCGCATCAACTGGCTGCGCCGAAGTAACCACGCTCCCTTTTACTGAAGACTTTGAAACATCTTTTATCACAAGTTGCTGGTCTCAAATTCACGTTTCAAATAACAAGAACTGGGAGTGGGGAACAGGAAACAATGCGGGATATCCTGCTAATGCTCATTCTGGACAAAAAAATGCCTATTTCAAAATAACCACTGCGTCTAGTAAAGGAAGCATAAGCAGAATAGTACTTCCAACATTTGACCTTACCGCATATGCTCAGAAAAATGTATCTCTTGATTTTTGGATGGCAAATGCGAAATGGGACACGGATCAAGATGTGCTAAAGGTTTATTACAAAACTCCATCAAAAGATTGGACCCTACTTCAAACCTTTAGGAATGACATTACAGCTTGGACAAAAAAAACCATTCAACTACCAGAAAGAGTTCAAGGCCTACAAATTGCGTTTGAAGCCACAGCAAACTTTGGAAGAGGCGTTTGCATAGATGACATTCAACTCCTTGAGGGATCACCTGTTAGCACCCCAACTAACGACTTAGAAAAGGCAAGCATATACCCAAATCCTTTCTCTAACGAGATTAACATCGAAAATCTTGTTTCCGCTCAAAAGGTGAAGGTTGTTAATCTACTTGGGCAAACCCTTATTGAGCAACAAGCCAACAACCAAACCAACCTTAGGGTAAATACCTCAAACTTAGCAGCAGGTATTTACCTAATAGTTATAGAAGGAAATAATGGCTTACGCACTGTTAACAAACTAGTAAAGGAATAATACCGCTTAATATTTTGTAAAAAAGGCGAGGGAAATAAACCCTCGCCTTTTTTATGCTAAGTCTAAAACATATAAAATGTTACCTAAACAAAGAACCTTGCATTCTAAATCTACTGTATATTTACCAACTTAACTATCATTGTTCCTGTTATGAAAAAGATCTTTATCAAAAGCCTAATTTTAGTTTTCCTTGCAGTAGGATACTCCCATATAGCTCTTGCTCAAGAGGTAAAAAGCGTTACGCTAAAATCTCAAAAAAAATCATTTAGCATTAAAAAAAGTAGCACGCACAGGCTTAACGCTGAGTCTAGTGTAGCTAAACTTCTATGGAAAAGCAAAATAGAGAAGCACAACAATGAGTTTACAGAGCTGTACCTCCCAAACGGGTACTACATTGGCAACATTGGAGAGCCCAAGCTACCAGCCATAAAGAAACTTATTCTTGTTCCTGTTGATGCAACGCTTAAGGTTGAAGTGAAAGGTAGAACAGAACAAGAGATTAGCCTAGCAAGCATTGGCATTAAATCGCCCCTAAGCCCCGTACAGCCATCGGTAAAAAAATCGCAAGACCCTAACGCAGTTAAGTTCGAGTACAACAAGCAGGCGTACCTTACTAACCAGTACAGCAACAACCCATTGGTATCGGTTGAGTACCTTGGAGCACTACGGGGAATAGGCATTGCGCGCGTAGTTATATCGCCAGTTAGCTACAACCCCGTTCAGGAGTCAATAATTGTTAGCAACGACATTCGCTTTGATATTACAGTTAACGGAAAAACAAACCTTAGCTACCAACAAGAAGAGGCGCTAAGATCCGTTTACTTTGAACCAATATTTAAATCAATAGAAAAATCGTCGGGGAGCGACATCTTTAGCAGCCATCCAGACCTAACTAGCTATCCGGTTAGGATGCTAATTGTTGCAAATAGATTATTTGAGCAGGCTTTAATACCGTTTACAGAATGGAAAACCAGAAAAGGATTTGATGTGGATATTGCCTATACCGACCAAATTGGAACCACCCAGCTAGAAATAAAGGAATACATTAACAAGGTTTACGCCAATACAGCCCAGGGTAAACCCGCACCAACATTCCTTATTATTGCGGGCGATACCGATATGGTTCCCGCTTCGGCAGTAGGTTCGGCAACGAAAAAGCAAACGGATCTTTACTACGCAAGCATAGATGGCGATTACTTCCCCGAGATGTACTACGGAAGGCTTTCGGCGTCAACTGTAGAGCAGATGAACAACATCATCTCAAAAATCCTTCACTATGAACAGTATCTGTTTGAAGATCCTACATACCTAAGCGATATTACCCTGATTGCTGGATTCGACAATCAATACAACTTCCAAGTGGGGCAATCAACCATTAAGTACGGAACAGCCAACTACTTTAACGCAAGCAAAGGGTTCAATAGCATCTTTGAGTTCGGTGTGTCCAACGATCCTAACAACCCCAACGCCTCTGCTGGTTACGACGGGTGCTACGACCAATCCCGCTTTAGGGTTGGAATAATTAACTACACAGCGCATTGTGACGAAAAGCACTGGCAGGATCCAGAACTAACACAAACCAAGGTAATAGAGATTGCTAACACAAACCATTACCCTGTGGCCATTGGAAACTGCTGCCTATCGGGAGATTTTGGAACAAAAGAGTGCATTGGCGAAACATGGATTCGCCAAAAAAACACAGGTGCAGTGTCCTACATTGGCTCATCGCCATCAACTTACTGGTACGAGGATTTTTACTGGGCCGTTGGGGCATTCCCAATGAACACCCCTAACAATGGATACGTCCCCACCTTTGAGCAAACAACACTTGGAGCCTACGACGCACCATTTATAAGCAGCTACACAACACTAGGCGCAATGGTTTTTGTGGGGAATCTAGCCGTAACCGAGGTGGATATAATGAGCTACCCAAGCCAATCTAGCCCACTATACTACTGGCAAGCGTACAATATACTTGGAGACCCATCAATTAGCCCATACTTTGCTCAAGCGCAAGACAATAGAATTACAGTTCCAGAATCTATCCGATTTAACCAAGAGCAGATTACCATTGAGGCACTTCCAAAATCGCTTGTAGCCCTAAATGTGAGTAAGGAGACAATTGCAAAAGGTATAACCGACGAAACAGGGAAGCTTACACTTGATATTAGTAGCCTTGAATCGCCCCAAGACATTGAGTGTGTAATCACTAAGGCACAACGCGTTCCTTTTATCAGAAAAATAAGCGTACTCCCTGCTGAAGAGGCCTATATTACAGCAAAAAGAACAGTGGTAAACGACGCTCAGTTTAACAACAACGGCATAGCAGAGTACGCCGAAGGATTCCTTTTAGATTTAACCATTGCAAACTACGGAGAAACTATGGGAGAAAATATCTCCATATCCCTTTACGACAAAGATCCATACTTCAGCATAGAATCAGATACAATAAAATTAATTGGAGATATCAACGCCAAACAAATTACCAATGTTTACAGCGCCTTTCAATTTGCTTTGGCGGCAAATGTTCCCGATCAGCACAAGGCCAACATTGAGGTACACGCTACCGATGGAACCAATAAATGGATCTCAAAATTAAACCTAACCGCAAATGCGCCCAAGCTAGAGTACGTTAGAACAACCATAACCGATTCTTTATACGGCAATAACGACAACCAAATTAATCTTGGCGAAACTGCACGAATGGGGGTGCAGATAAAAAACACAGGGCATGCATGTGCTGTAAACACAAGTACTACACTTATTATACCTGAAGAGTTTAGCCAATTTATTACTGCAACCTCAGCACCAACAGTAACACTTGAAAGCATTACCCCAACCGAAACAAAAACTGCGTCGTTCGATATAACCATCAACCCAGCTACAATAGCCGATGAGATTCCGCTTAAGGTTGCTATAGCCATTGAAGGAAGAGATAACGATACCATTACCTTCTCCCTTCCCATTCAGCACAGGGAGTCCATTACAATGCAGGAAGGAACAATTAGCGTTTGTAATGCGCTATTCTACGATTCGGGAGGAGAAAACGGCAACTACAACGACAACAGCAACCTAGCCACTACTCTTACCTGCGATATTTTTGGCAGTAGGTACTTGGTAGAGTTTCTCAATTTTACCCTAGAAGATGGTTACGACTATTTATATGTGTACGATGGATCTGATGCTAATTCACCCCAAGTAAAAGGTAGCCCGTTTACGGGGAATTCATTACCTCCATCCTTTACATCTAGCACCAATTCTATTACGTTCAAGTTTACCTCAGATCAAGGTACAACTGCTTCGGGATGGGCTGCAAAAATCAGCAACATTATCTCTAGCAGCTTACCCTCCAATGCAACAAACCCAACCCCCGAAAATGGGATAATGGGTTATAATAGTAATAAACTATCATGGGAAGCTGAAGGTGCTTCAGAATACGACATTTACTTTGGCACCCAAAACGCCCTTGCACTAGCCCAAACAACATCAAGTCAACAAATATTAGTGCCGCTTGAACCGTACACAACCTACTATTGGAAAGTTGTACCACGCAACATAAACGGCCAACCCAATGCCAATGAGATTGAAACATGGAGCTTTACCACAGGAAATATGTACCAAGATATACTTATGCAGGATGGGGAATTTTTTGTTGATAGCGCCATGTTCTACGACCAGGGCGGACCTAATGCAAATTACCCTGATAAGACAAATTATACCTGCACCATATACCCAAAGGTAAAAGGGGAAAAAATAGAGGCTGTATTTACTGAGTTTAATACAGAGTTGGACTATGATTTTCTGGAGATATATGATGGAGACAACACAGAGGCAACACCACTTGGTAAATTCTCTGGAAATAAAACCGAGACTACTACATTTACAAGTACCCACAGCTCTGGCGCTTTAACCTTCCGATTTGTTTCCGATATCGACAAAAACGAAATGGGATGGAAAGCCAAAATTAGAAGCATTACAGCATCTACAGAAAAAACCCTTGAGGTTAAAGTAACCAATGGTACAGCAATAGTAGCAGATGCAATGGTTAGCCTAAATGGCACAATAAAGCCCACAAACAGCAATGGCATTGCTTACTTTAAAGCGTTATGGGGTAACACTACTTTAACAACCTATGTTTCCCAATACCTTCCAGTTTCAAGGGAGGTTGCAATACTCCCCGACACCGATACAACCAGAGTAACAGTGAACTATACTACCGAAGCCATTGTAACACCAATAGTAATTAAAGTAAAAAGCACAGATAACAATCCAGTATTTGCAAGTGATATAAGCATTACAAGCAGTAATACAAACAGGCTTCTAACCACAGGGGCAAATGGTTGCGCAACAACCATTATCCCATTGGGAGAGCACAATGTAACAATCAGCAAAACAGGCTACAACTCGTACAGCGGCACAATACAGGTAACCAACACTCCCGATACGGTAAAGGTAACGCTAGCAATGTCTCCCGTTAGCTTACAAATAAACGTGTTCGACATAAACGATAGCCCGCTGCAAGATGCTACAATCACCCTAAATGAAACCACAGTTACAACTAATAGCCTAGGAGTTGCAAGCACAAGTTTAAATGTAGGTGAACATCTTATTAAAGTTGAAAAGGAGGGTTTTGAAACTGCTTACCTTTGGGAAAGCATTAAGGAAATAAGCAACAGCCTCACCATCAACCTTAAACAAGAGGCAATCAGCTACTTAGTTGCTATAACATCAAACGCCTACGAATCATCAAATTACATTCCACTGGAGGGTTCGTTAATCTCCATTTATAAGGAAAACACCCTTATATCAAGCGGAACAAGTAATGCGCTAGGCAGCTATAGCGCAAGGTTGCCTATAGGAACCTACACGCTTGCTGTTGAAACACCAAACTACCAAAATCCAACACCAACTAATTTCACAGTAACTAACGATATAGTAACCATTACAACCCTTTCGATACCCAATAAGTACAGCCTAGCCATAACAGTGCTATCTGGCAATGCCCCAATTAGTAAAGCTCTTATAACAGCAAAGGGATACCTGCCTATATACACAAACAGCTTAGGAGAAGCCACTTTTGATAGGGTAACTAAAGTAACAGGCATAGCCATAACCGTTGAAAAAGAGGGTTACCTTACAACAACGCAATACGCTGATGTAAGCAATAACACCTCGATACAGATACTGTTGTCGCCAGTTGGGATTGAAACCACTAGCCCAGTAAGCATCAGCATGTACCCTAACCCAGCATCGGAAACCGTACTCATTCAGTCCAACGAGCAAGTTGCCCAAGTAAATATTTTCTCGCTGCAGGGCCAGCTAGTTAAACAGGTAAAGCCAACTACCGAACCCGTTACAATACGCGTTTCTGATCTTACCAATGGAATGTACATTGTAAGCGTAACAACTAAAAGCGGGCAGCGCAAAACCTTTAAACTAATCAAAAAATAACCAAACAGTCATAAATATGAACAAAAAAGAGCCGGTTTAACACTGGCTCTTTCTGTTTCTAAGTATAAATTTAAGCTCATTTTGCTTCCCGATGAGTGTGAGTTTCATAAATATTTTTACATTTGGTGGCGTTCAAAAACCTAACCTAAGTTGAAACTCTATACCCTTGAACAGGAAAGAAGAACCCGAAATAAAGTAATTCTTTTCGTATGTTCCGTAATTGCGGCTCTGGCAGCATTTTATAGCATTCAATCCGTTCAAAACAACCGACGGATTAAGGATGCGCTGGTTGCTCATCAGCTCCAAAATGTACGTAACGATTTTGGGAATTTTTTTGATGTTAACCTCGATATCTTTTCACAGCAGCTTGCCCTAATATCTGAGAACACTAACCTACAGCAAAGCCTTACTACTACCGACAGCTCAAAAATTACCGCAGAGCTGCAAAAGCTCTCGCAAAAGTACCTTTCGGTACAACCAAGCTACATAAGCATTGGTAACGATACGGCAACCCTTGTTAAGCTAGGCGACAACCTAACCGAAAAGGTAAACCTGCATCGATTCAGGAAGGATACGGCAGAGAGCGCATTACAGGACATTCGCTTTGGGGAAAAGGGCATGTACTTTATGCTAACCAAAGCATTTGTATCGATACCGGGTTACCGTATCGAAGTTGGATTCTTAGATTCAACCGGAATGGTAATGATGCAAAAAAAGGTTAACATGACCATTATAGCCTATGTTAACGCCTCGTTCCTTAGCAGCATTAAACGTTCGGCATTCGATATTCAGCATAACAACCACCTAATAAACACTTACGGTAAGCCCGAAATAGCTAGCAAGCTATTTAGCAAGCTAACCCTAAGCTCATGGGCAGGCCTCCAAACCCACAGAATAGACTCAAAATACTACGCCATAGAGCGCACATCGGAATTTACCGCACACAACGGAGAGGTAATTGGCGGCACCCTAGCGCTGGTTGATATAACCAGCCTTGAGGCTCCATACAGGGCGTCGTTTTTTAGGGCAATAGCCATAACGCTAATCCTAATTATTATTACCGCAGTAATTATCCGCATATTCTTTGGGCGCTTCATGAAAAAAATCCTTAGGCTAAAGGAGCGGTTTGAACAAGAGCTAACCATTAGGACTAAAGAGATAATTGACTCTAACATAGAGCTGAACCAAATATTCAACTCAACAGGAAACGGACTACGGATTATAAATACAAACCACGAGATAATAAGAGTTAACGATGCTTTTAGCCGCATTGCGGGAATGCCCCGCGAGCAAATTGAAGGCAAAAAGTGCTACGATATTTTCCCTGGGCTATTCTGCCACACATCGCTTTGCCCCCTTGAACGGATTAAAGAGGGCGAAATACAGGTTGAATCGGAAGAGGTACGCTTTAAACGTGGCGGGAAAAAGGTTAGATGCCTACACAACGCCGTTCCTTTCCTTGGAAAGGATAATGAGCTAATTGGAATTATTGAGGATTTTAAAGACATCACCGAGAAGGTTGAAGCACAGAAAGCCCTAAAAAAAGCCGAGGAGCAGTTCTCTGCCTTTATGGACTCGCTCCCTGTTGGGGTTTTTATTAAGGATAAAGATGGCGTTCTACTCTACCAAAACACCTATCAGAACGATGTTTTTGGCAATCAGGATCTTATTGGGAAACGAGTAGCCGACCACTTTCCGCCTGCCGTTGCCAGCAGATTCAACCTTGAGGATAAGCACGTTCTTGAGTACGGCTTACTTGAACTTGAAGAGAGCCTAAAGGATGTAGAGGGCAAGGAGCGCTACCTATTCACGCATAAGTTTAGGTTTAGAGGCGTTGATAACCAGTGGCGCATTGGCGGAATATCCATTGACATAAGCAAAAGAAAAGCAGCCGAACATCGGCTTAAGGTGCTCTCAAAGGCAATATCTAACTCGCCTGTTAGCGTTGCCATTACCAGCCCATCGCTGGAAATTGAGTACATAAACCCCGCATTTGTTAAAACAACCGGTTACTCCATTGAGCAAGCTATAGACCACAACCTAATTGAGCTTTGCGGAAAGAATAACTTTCTCCCTCCCGCTATTGAGATGGTGCTAACTGGCAGCGTATGGCAAGGAGAGCTCCAGCAAACCAAAGCCAACGGACAAACATACTGGGTAATAGCCTCAATATCGTGCGTTTACAATGGCAACAAAGATATTACGCACCTAGTTGTAATTATGGAAGATATTACAACCCGAAAAGAGAACGAGCGCGACTTGCTACATGCCAAAATAAAGGCAGAAGAATCCGATAGGCTAAAATCCGCATTTCTAGGAAACCTCTCGCACGAGATTCGCACACCGCTAAACGCCATCACAGGTTTCTCCACCCTGCTGGGAAGCCCCGATTTGGCCGATGATGAACGCCAATACCTATGCGATAGCGTTTACGACAACACCAATAACCTGCTAAAGCTTATTGAGGATTTAATTGAGATATCGGAGATAGAAACCAACCAGCTAAAGATAAAGCACACCGAGTGCTCCGTAAACAAGCTATTAAACGATATTAACCAAACCATTATTGAAGAGCAAAAACGATTGGGAAAGGTAAAAATCTACCTAAAAAAAGAGGTAACAGAGGAGTCCTTTGCAATACTAACGGATCAAACAAGGCTACGGCAGGTTATTAGCTACCTAATAAGCAACGCGTTAAAGTTTACTGAGAGCGGGTTTATTGAGTTTGGGTACACCTTTAAAGATCCCGAAACGCTAATGTTTTATGTGCTTGACACGGGAACAGGCATTGATGTAGAAAAGCAAAAAACGCTATTCTCACCCTTTAGGCAAGCCGACGACTCTACCACAAGAAAAGTTGGAGGGTTAGGGCTGGGGCTGGCAATATCCAAGCATATTATTGAGAAACTTGGTGGAGAAATTTGGTTCACATCAACACCGGGCTCTGGATCAACCTTCTACTTCACGCTACCGTACATTCCAATTCAATCAAAATTTGAAAACAAGGCCTTTGTAAGTGAGAGAAAAAGGTACAACTGGAGCAACAGAACCATTCTTGTTGCCGATGATATTGACACAAACTTTAAGCTGATTAAAGCAGCACTAAAGCCTACAAACGTTAACTTGATTTGGGCAAAGAACGGAATGGAAGCCATTCAAATGGTTAAAGATAATCCAAAAATAGATCTTATTCTTATGGATTTGGTTATGCCCGATGTGGATGGATTTGAAGCCACCCGACAAATTAAAGCTATGAAAAAAAGCATCCCCGTTATTTGTCAAACAGCCTATCCAGAAAAGGAAAACCTACAGCAAACGGAGAAGTGCGGTTTCGACACCTTTTTGGCAAAGCCAATTAAAATAACGGGAATGCTTAGAACTATAGATAGCTATATCACAAATAACTAAAACCCTACAAGAACAGATCGCCTAACAGAATCCTTCTGCTGCTCAGTAAGCGTTTCCTTTCCGTACAAATCCTTTTCCCAATCGCCATACATTGGATTTGGAAGAATAATAAACTTCCTGCCAAACTCCTCTTTGTTGCTCTCCACCAGCGATGCACCCCAATCGTTGCCCCTGTCCTCAAACAGCTCAGAGAAGTCGTTAAGGTTATCGCCTATTAAAAGCACAATATCAAACGATTTTGATAGCGTATCCCTACGAGCCTTTTTGCTACTCTCGGCAGAACGAAGAATAACGTTGCTCTCCATAGCATAAGCAAAACCTAAGGAATCCAAATTTTTAATGGTAGCAGCAAGCTCATCAACCTTTCTGTTGCTAATATAAAAAAGCTGTACCTCCTTCTCCTTGCAGAACTGCGAGAACTCCACAGCGCCAGGCAACGCCTTAGCCCTAGCCTTTGAGGTCCACTCCTTCCAAAATTCCGAGGTATATGGCTGATTCCTTATAATCTCCTCGGCCTCAAAAGGGCTATTATCTACCATTGTTTCATCAATATCAACAACAACAGCCGCAGGCAAAGTACGCTTCTCCTTAATTGCCAGCTCTAGGTTGGCTTTAGCCAGATTAAAACCCTGATGGTATAGCGCTTTCATCTCGGGAGCATTCTGATACCAAATAGTAGCCATAATCAGATGATCCTGCGAAGCTCCTTCGTTCTTGGTAGCGTTGTTTGTAGTGCAACTCCATAGCAGCGGAACTACAATAGCAATAAGCAACTTTTTCATTCTTATTCGGGTTAAAGTTAATTAACAGCAAAAAAACGAAAATTTACTGTAACTTTTCGTAACCTTGAACCGTCCCACAGCCGAAACCCGAAAAAAATGACGGTTAAAGAGTACAACCAAAGCGTAGATACCTTTGCAGACAACCTTTACCGCTTTGCCCTCAAAACCCTAAACGATGAGGCCAAAGCAAAGGATGCTGTGCAGGATGCTTTTGAGAAGCTGTGGATTAAGCATGCCGACGTTTCGTTTGAGAAAGTTAAATCGTACCTCTTCACCACGGTTTACCACAATGCTATCGACACCATAAGAAGGGATAAAAAGCAGGACTATTTTGATAGCATTCGCAATACCGAATACACTGTAGAACACAACTATAGCGATTTACAGGAAATACTTCACAAAGCAGTAAACAGGCTGCCCGAAGACCAAAAATCCGTTGTGCTGCTACGCGACTACGAGGGCTACTCCTACCAAGAGATATCGGAAATAACCGGATTAAACGAATCGCAGGTTAAGGTTTACATATACCGCGCTAGGCTTTTCCTAAAAAGTTACATTGGAAAAATGGAAACGGTAATATAATGGCGAAGGACTATACAATGCATCAAAAAGTAAATCATGCGCATTAATAGAGGAAATTACGAGCTGTTTTTTATTGACTATATAGAGGGCAACCTTTCGCCCAACGATAGTCAGGAGCTACTGCTATTCCTTGACCTTAACCCCGATTTGAAAGAGGAACTTGAGGCCATTTCGCAAACCATTCTTGTTCCGCCAGCAGCAACGCCAGGCTTTAACAAGCAGCTGCTAAAAAAATCGGAACACGATACGCTCGGCATAGATAACCATGACGATTACCTGTGCATCGCCTTTCTTGAAGGAGACCTGCCGGCAAGCGAGAGGGCTGCGTTTATTAAATCGGTATCCAAGAGCAAAGCGCTAAGCAAAAGGCTTGAGCAGCATAGCGCAGCCAAGCTAATTGCCAATAGCAACACGCGTTACCCCAGTAGTCAACGCTTAAAGAGAGGCGCTCTATACATCCTTACTCCCAGCATAACCCAATTTGGGGTAACCCTTGTTGCCGCCTCGGCAATTGGAGCCATTCTGTGGTTTGGCAACAGCTATTTTGTGAGCACAACGCAAACCGAGATTCAGGCCATCACTGCCAGCAAGCAGGCTAAGGAACCTGTTATAAAACCTGGCAAGGAAATACCAACTATGGGTGCGGAGGCTCCGCAAAAACATCAACCTAAAACAACAAGTAGCGCTAGGTCTAATTTACCTAAGGCCAAGGAGCAGGAACCTGAAACGATGGCAATACAGGAGAGCTTAAGGGCTAACCAGATTACGATATCAACAATAGCGGCAATTAGTGAGTTTACAATTACCAAAGCTCCGCTGATTGAATCCGAACCTACAATCAACCTAAAAAACCTCCTCCCTAATAGCAGTAGCACAACCAGCACAGCACCT
Source organism: Bacteroidales bacterium (assembly GCA_016931855.1). Taxonomy (GTDB): domain Bacteria; phylum Bacteroidota; class Bacteroidia; order Bacteroidales; family Tenuifilaceae; genus UBA5206. Next base: position 14,697 of record JAFGDZ010000045.1, on the reverse strand, counting down.
AATACGGAGCTTATTGCAATGCACCAAGAGGAGTCAATCAGCCTATTTAGACGAGTAAAAGACAGGGCAAACAAAGTAAAAAGCGAAGTTAACAAGCTAATATCCATTGATATTAAGAGAGACAACGAGGGGATTATTGAAAAAGTAAGCATTGAGTCCAAAGTGTTCGCATTTTCAACCACTAGAAAGAAAAAATAGCACCGCCTGTAACAAATTAGTGAGCTAATCGTCCTACAGGAAATTTCAACAGATTCGAAATTATGAGAAACCTAACATTAGCAATAGTACTTCTATTTGCATCGGGAGCAATGGGCTACGCACAAAGCCTTGAGGAGAGCCTAAAAACGCTTGAAACACCAGACACCACTCTTGCCCAAACAAAGAGCGCAGAACCAATTAGCGCGGTGGACACAACCAAGAGCAACATTGACACAACCAGAATAAGATTGGGCAAACGTTCCATAATAATAATTGACAAGGGTAGCACCACCTCGGTTGAAATTCCCGACAAAGAGGATTACAGGGATTGGGATATCACTTACAAGGAGAAGCGTAAGTTCAAAGGCCATTGGGCTGGCGTTGAGTTTGGAATAAATGGCTATATGAACAAGAACCAATCCATGATAATGAAGGACGACTTAGCCTATATGGATTTGAAACAGGCTCGCTCATGGAACTTTAACATCAACTTTTTACAGTACAACCTTGGTTTTGGCACCGATAAGGCAGGCATAGTAACCGGTATGGGTATTGAGTTTAACAACTACCACTTCTCGTCTGAAACCTCGCTTAAAAACCAAAACGGCATAACTGTGGTTGATAGCAGCTACGTTGACTTTAACGTAACAAAGTCTAAACTAGCAACAACATACTTTACCATTCCCCTTTTATTAGAGTTTCAAGTCCCAGCAGGGCATCATAGGATACACTTCTCAACGGGTGTTATTGGCGGAGTAAGGTTGGGCTCCCACACAAAAGTTGTTTACAAAGATGGTGGTAAGGAGAAAAGAAAAAATCGCGACGATTTTAATCTATCAACCTTTAGGTACGGGCTAACAGCACGTATTGGCTACAGAGGACTAAAGCTTTTTGCGAACTACTACCCCACCTCTCTTTTTGAGAAGGACAAAGGCCCAGAGCTTTACCCTTTCACAATTGGCTTAACGCTTATCGATTTTTAAAATAGTTACTTATGCAGTACAGCATTAACGGGCAGCAAATTGTTGCCCGTTTTTGTTTTTTCGTACATTTGAGAGTCTAATCTCCACAGGATGATAAAAAGAGCCCTTTTTATTAGCATTTGCCTAATGCTTACCGCTAGCAGCTTTGCACAGGGTGTAAAGCAAGCTACAGATAGCCTTATGCAGATAGCAACCTCTCAACGCATAGATTCCGTTAGGGTAAAAGCTTTTTGCGAACTTGCCATTGCCCTTATCGACAGCTCGTACCAAAGCACACAACGGTACTTAAATGAAGCCCAAAAGATTGCCCGAACCGAGAAGTGCCAAAGCATACTAGCCAATGGTTACCACCAAGTAGGATATAAGCTTTACAGCAAAGGGGAGCTGGATCTTGCCCTTGAGAATATGGCAGCCGCACTTAAAGTTATCTCAGGCCTAAACAACACAAAAATAGAGGGCGATTTATACAACGACATAGGCCTTATATATAAGAACTGGGGAAAGTACGATGCTGCAATAGAGCACTTTGGAAAATCGATGGATTGCTACCAAAAAGGAAACAACCTAGAAGGCATTGCCATGGCATCCAACAACATTGGGCAAATTTACTACTACACCAACAACTACCCAAAAGCAGTTGAATACTTTAAACGCTATTACGATGTAAACCATAGCCTAGGGAATAGCCGTGCTGTGGCAGGTGCATCAAACAATATTGCAAGTGCTTACATAGAGCTAAACAACTCCGACAAAGCCATGGAGTACTATTTAGTTGCGCTGCGCATATACGACTCACTAGGCGTTCAAATTGGCGTAGGCGTTATTAGGGATAATATTGGCACCCTAATGCAACGTAAAGGGATGCTTAGCGAGTCACTATCGTTTCACCTAAAAGCATTGGACATTTTTAGAGCACTAAATAGCCAATCGCGCATTTGCTACTCACTTAAAAACATAGGGCACGTTTACCATCTTATGGGAAACCAAAAGGAAGGGGCAAACACCCTTGAGGAGGCTTTAGCCATTGCCACACGCCTTGGAATTAAGGAAACCGAGAAAGAGATTTATGAAACGCTAGCAAGCATATATGCTAGCACCAACAACTACGCAAAAGCCTATACAAACCTTAGCAAGTACATCGAGGTTAAGGATTCGCTAATATCGGAAGCAACCAGCCTAAAGCTCCGCGAAGTGGAGGCTCAGTACCAAAATGCCCAGCGCGAAAAAGAGATACAAATTCTAAAAGAGGAATCGCTTAAAGAACAGCAACGTAAAAGCATTTTTATTGCAGCCCTATTTAGCACACTTGTAATTCTAACGCTCCTTTTACTAGAAATAAGGAAACTTAAAAAAGCCAATAGCACAGTAAAAAGAGAGAACGATGCGTTAACCCAACTAGTACAGGGGAGCCTTGGCTACAGCCAACAGGCAAGCATCGAACGCTTATTCCCCTCAGGGTGGCTAATATCAACATGCGCCAACAAACCATTGCTCTTAATGCAAGCAACAAATCAGCTTAACATAAAAGTAATTGTATCAATAGCTTGTAATGACAGGGAAAGCGGGGTATCGGACAGCTTACTTAATAGCAAGCTAAAGGAATACATTAGCATGGGCTCAGAGGTAATAACAACTAGCTACATAGCCGAGCAGGTACTCAAGTACACAGAAAGCATCATTAATCCCATTTTTGGAAAGGAAAGAGCTGTCTCGTATATGATTCTAAACCAAGCAACAAAAGAGTTAATAGTAAGCCAGTTACTCTCAGGGTTTCATTTTACAAAAGGACAAGCACCAGAGTTAATACCCTGCGGAAATAAGGGTCACCACGCCATTAGCTTAAAGGATAGCAACTACCTGCTACTTTTCCTAAACCAACCACAACAGAACAACGAGCAGCAGGAGTATGTAAAAAGCACACTGGCAAAAATTACCCACTTTAGCAACAGCGACATTAAGGAAACAATGCAGAGTAACCTACTGTTCTGGAGAGATGGATTAAAGCGAGAACAACCACTTATCCTTGTTGGAATTCCCCTTGATTAAAGTTAGGGCATCCTTGAAATAAGAAAACTATCCGTAAATTGCGAATGTTACAACAACCCATAAAAACACAAGTAATGAGGCTACTTCTTATTAGCAATTCAACCAATGCCGGCGACACCTACCTAAACCATCCCAAGGAGGAGATTAAAACCTTCCTTAACGGTGTAAAAAAGGTACTTTTTATACCTTACGCTGCAGTAACCTACTCTTTTGATGAGTACGAAAAGAAGGTACAAAATCGTTTCGACGAGTTCGGAATTAAAGTTGAGTCCATTCATCACCACAAAAACCCAAAAAAGGCGGTGCAAGAAGCTGAGGCATTTGTGGTTGGCGGCGGCAACACCTTCCGCCTACTTAAAATGATTCAGCAGTTTGACCTTATAGAGGCACTGCGATTCAAAGTGCTCGATGGCGCGCCTTACGTTGGCTGGAGCGCAGGATCCAATGTGGCCTGCCCTACCATTTGCACAACCAACGATATGCCCATTACCGAACCCGACAACTTTAGCGCATTCAATCTAGTTAGGTTCCAAATAAACCCACACTACCTTGATGCGCATCCCGATGGGCACGCTGGAGAAACTCGCGAGCAAAGAATAAAAGAGTTTCTTGAAATGGATCCATACTGCTACGTGGTTGGCCTACGCGAAGGAAGCATTTTAAAACTGGAAAAAGGTACCATAAGCCTACTCGGGTCTAAACCAGCCAGAATTTTCAAAAAGGGAACCGAACCAAAGGAGTACAACCCTGGTGACGACTTTGATTTCCTATTCGAGTAAACCTCAAAACAATCTATCCAACCCCATTGACACACAATGGGGTTTTTTTATATCTTACCCCAGCCTTCCCAAAATTTCTATTTTGCTGTTACTTTTTAGTACAGCCAATCGTCTAACCTATCAAAAATGGAATGATATGCTAAGAACAGCAGATTTAGTTAAAGTGTTCCGCACCCAAGAGGTGGAAACCACTGCCCTAAACAATGTATCAATTACTGTGGCCGAAGGCGAGTTTGTAGCCATTATGGGCCCCTCGGGATGCGGAAAATCAACACTACTTAATATTTTAGGCCTTTTGGATAACCCCACCGGGGGAGAGTTCCACTTTATGGGGACTGAAATATCTAAGCTAAAGGAGAAGCAAAGAACCAACCTACGCAAAGGCAATATTGGCTTCGTTTTCCAGAGCTTTAACCTAATTGATGAGCTAACGGTTTACGAGAACGTTGAGCTACCACTCCTTTACCTTGGCAAATCGGCCACCGATAGAAAAAAAATGGTTATGGATGTGCTGGAACGCATGAACATCGCCCACCGCCGGAACCACTTCCCTCAGCAGCTATCGGGAGGGCAGCAGCAACGAGTAGCCATTGCCCGTGCAGTTGTTAGCAAGCCCAAGCTAATACTAGCCGATGAGCCCACAGGAAACCTAGACTCCACCAATGGCGAAGAGGTTATGTCGCTACTCACCGAGCAAAATCAACAGGGCACAACTATCGTTATGGTTACCCACTCCCCGTCCGATGCCGAAAAGGCGCACAGAATAGTTCACCTATTCGACGGACAGGTTGTTACCGAGAACATTAAAAAGTAACAAAAATGATAAAGAGCTATTTAGTAACAGCTTATAGAAATTTACTCAGAGGAAAAGGTTACACGCTTATCAACATTACTGGACTAGCAATTGGAGTTATATCAACTATTCTAGTTCTTTTATTTGTAACCGACGAGCTGTCGTTCGACAAGCACTACAAGAATCACGACAGGGTTTACCGTTTGCTATCGCACTTTACTATTGGTAACAACGACGACCTTTTTGCGGTAACCTCAGCATCGCTTGCTCCTGTCCTACAGCAGGAGCACCCTGAGATTGAGGACTACGCCCGTTTTGTGGCCGTTGACAACTTCTACCTCAACCTTGAGGGCAAAGAGTTCTACGAAGAGGATTTTTACTATGCCGACTCATCTGCTTTTAGGGTATTTAGCCATAAATTTTTAGCCGGAAATCCGGAAAACGCGCTGGTAAAACCCTACTCCGTAGTGCTTACCGAATCGGTAGCCAAAAAGCTCTTTGGTAATCAGAATGCCATTGGACAAAGCATGAAGGGAATGATGAACGAGCCGTTCACCGTTACTGGCGTTATTGAGGATTTGCCCAACAACACCCACTTTAAGTACAAAGCACTAGTTTCCGTTGCAACGGTTGCAGAAAGGATTGGCCGGGAACGCTTCCGCGATTATAGCCCGCCCACATTCTGGAACGTTAACGTTATATCGTACATAAAGCTTAAGGAAGGGAGTAATTTGTCGGGTATTCAAATGGGCTTCTCCGATTTTTATGACCGACACATGTCGTCCATTGGTGAACAAATAAATGCATCATTTAAACTCATAATACAGCCACTAGCCGATTGCCATTTTAGTACAATCAAAAACCTTCAGGGTGATTTTCCTGTTGGCAGCAAGGCTAACATTTACATCTTTAGCGTAATAGCCCTATTCATACTAAGCATTGCGTGTATAAACTACATGAACATGGCAACGGCCCGAGCAGCCAAAAGAGCAAGAGAGGTAGGGATACGCAAGGTTGTTGGCTCACAAAGAGGCAAGCTAATTGGCCAGTTCTTAAGCGAATCGATCCTACTTAGCGTACTTGCAACGGCCGTAGCCCTATTTGCCACATGGCTTATCCTTCCTGGCTTTAACTCACTAGCCGACAAACAGCTAAACTTTTCAAACCTACTTGAGCCCCAAATCCTAGGCATAATAATAGCAATAACAGCACTTGTTGGGTTAGTATCGGGCAGCTACCCTGCGTTTTACCTATCGTCATTCAAGCCACTACTTGTGCTAAAGGGGAACTCTGGATCAAGCAAGGGACATGTAGGCCTAAGAAAAGCGCTAGTTGTATTCCAGTTCGCAATATCAATTACCATGATTATTGCAACCATAGTTGTGTCCTGGCAACAGCACTACATCAAAACCAAAGACCTAGGTTACCAAGCCAATAACTTGGTTATTGTTCCAGGCTTAGACTCGGCCGTTAGCAACCATATCGACGCCTTTAAGCTTGAACTACTTAGTAACCCCGCCATTGAAGCGGTTGCAGGCTCAACCAGCACAATGGGATTGGATAACGCCAAAATTGTTTGCAGAATAGAGCAAGATGGGGAGATGAAGGACATTGCCATTAACCTACTATTCTGCGACCACGATTACCTTAACACGCTTGGACTAGAGCTTACTCAAGGGCGTAACTTTGATAAAGCTAATGCCTCTGACGCTAAAACGGCATTCCTAATTAATGAAACCGCGGCAAGAGTATGGGGCTGGGCCGATAACCCGCTGGGCAAACGCGTTCAGTTTGGCCTAAACCTAGATGGAAACGTTGATAGAGATGGAAACGTTGTTGGTATTGTTAAGGATTTTCACTACACATCAATTCATAACCCCGTTGAGCCCTTCCTCTTTATTCTCATGGATTTCCCGCCACAAATCCTCAACATCAGAGTAAAAGATAATGCACGAAAAGATGCTGTAGAACTTGTAGAGCAGTCGTGGCACAAGTTTAACGCAACCCGATTATTTAATTACAACTACCTAGACCAAAGACTTGCCGAGCTATATAGCGCAGAGCAAAAAATGGGAATACTATTTAGACTTTTCTCTCTGCTCACCATTTTCATATCGTGCCTTGGCCTACTGGGATTAAGCTCGTTTGTTACCGAGCAAAAGAACAAGGAGATTGGCATAAGAAAAGTGCTGGGCGGTGCCAGCGGCAGCATCGTTTACCTAATATCGAAAGAGTTTATTGGGCTAGTGCTACTGGCAAACCTATTTGCCTGGCCCTTGGCCTACTGGGGTATGGCAAAATGGCTTCAAGATTTTTCCTACCGAATAGACTTTGGCCTTAGCCCATTCTACCTCCAAACCCTGCTGCCGTTTGTTGTTGCAAGTGTAATTGCACTAGTTATAGCCATTGCAACCGTTGGCGGATTAGCCTGGAGGGCTACGCAGGCCAATCCTGTTAATGCAATAAAACACGAGTAGAGCTATCCATCAAATACCAGCAAAGAGCTATCCATCAAAGGGTAGCTCTTTGCTTTTGCACAATTTAACACTCCGTGCAAGCACAGCCATATCAATACAAATGCCAATAAAAACCAATCAACAAAAAAATGCCACCGAAACAACAAGCATTTATAACAGATAAAAGAAATAATAACGCTACCTTTGCACCCCAAAATTTATTGCAATTAAATGCTCAAAATTAGAAACATTGCCATCATTGCCCATGTCGATCACGGGAAGACCACACTAGTTGACAAGATGATCATTCAGGGCAAACTCTTCAAAGAGCACGAAACTCCAGGAGACCTTATTCTTGACAGTAACGACCTAGAACGCGAACGCGGAATCACCATTCTTGCCAAGAACGTTTCTGTTAATTATAAAGACGTAAAGATTAACATTATTGACACACCAGGTCACTCCGACTTTGGCGGCGAGGTAGAGCGCGTGCTAAACATGGCCGATGGTGTTCTGCTTCTTGTTGATGCATTTGAAGGAACCATGCCACAAACTCGCTTTGTACTTCAAAAAGCGCTAGCGCTTGGGCTTAAACCCATTGTGGTTATCAACAAGGTTGACAAGCCCAACTGCCGCCCCGAAGAGGTGCAGGAAGAGGTATTTGAGCTGATGTTCAGCCTAAACGCGAACGAAGAGCAGCTTAACTTCCCCACCATTTACGGAAGCGCAAAGCAGGGATGGATGTCGGACGACTGGAAAAAGCCGGCCACAGATATCACCGCACTACTTGAGCGTATAGTAGAATACGTTCCTGAGCCAGAAGCGCTTAAAGGAACTCCACAGCTACTAATCACCTCACTTGACTACTCTTCGTACGTAGGACGTATTGCCATTGGCAGGCTGCACAGAGGCGAACTTGTCCCTGGACAAAACGTCTCCCTAATGAAAAATGACGGCCGCGTAATCCGAACCAAAATAAAAGACCTACTAGTTTTTGAAGGGCTAGAGAAACGTAAGGTTGACAAGGTTGTATCGGGCGATATATGCGCAGTTGTAGGCATAGAAGGTTTTGACATTGGCGACACTATTAGCGACTGGGAAAACCCCGAAGCGCTACCAACCATTGCTGTTGACGAGCCTACCATGAGCATGCTTTTCACCATTAACGACTCCCCTTTCTTTGGTAAGGACGGCAAGTTTGTAACATCGCGCCACCTAAAGGATAGACTTGACAAGGAGCTTGAGAAAAACCTAGCCCTAAGAGTTAAGGAAACCGATAAAGCCGATGCCTTTATCGTTTACGGAAGAGGCGTTCTACACCTCTCGGTTCTAATAGAAACCATGCGCCGCGAAGGCTATGAGCTACAGGTAGGACAGCCACAGGTTATCATCAAAATGGTTGGCGGCGAGAAGTGCGAGCCCATTGAGGTTCTAACCATCGACCTGCCCGAAGAGGTATCGGGAAAAGCCATTGAGATAGTAAACCGCCGTAAAGGCGTTCTGCTACAAATGGAACGCAAGGGCGACCGCATACACCTTGAGTTCGAAATCCCATCCAGAGGTATTATTGGCCTAAGAAACACGCTTCTTACCGCAACTGCTGGCGAAGCCGTAATTGCACATCGCTTTAAAGACTTTGAGCCATACCGCGGCGAAATAGAGCTAAGGCAAAACGGATCGCTAATCTCTATGGAGGGCGGAACTGCCTTTGCCTATGCGCTAAACAAGCTTCAGGATAGGGGTAAGTTCTTTGTCGATTCGCACGAGGATGTTTACGTTGGACAGGTTATTGGCGAGAACTCGCGCGCCGGCGACCTAGTGGTTAACGTAACCAAATCAAAGAAGCTAACCAACATGCGCGCCTCAGGTTCCGACGATAAGGCATTCCTTGCCCCCCCCATAAAGTTTAGCTTAGAGGAGGCATTGGAGTACATCCAGGAAGACGAGTACGTTGAGGTAACCCCCAAGTCAATGCGACTACGCAAAATCCTCCTTGACGAGAACGATAGAAAGCGAAGCCAAAAGTAGAATAAGCCCGCAAATAGTGAGATATAGCATCAAATTTTTTTATTTGATATTAATTTTTACCTTTGCGCGATGTTTTTTAAAGAGCCATGAAGAGGCAACTTAGTTCATACTCAATATTTTTCAAAGGACTCAAGGTCGGAATTCACGACTTTGAGTTTGATATTGACGATAAGTTCTTTGAACTTTTTGAAGAAAGTGAAGTAAAAAACGGAAAACTTTTAGCAAAAATTTGCCTCGAAAAGAGGAATAACATGCTAGAGGTAACCGTAAACATCACTGGAAACGTTGAAGTACTTTGCGATAGATGCTTAGAGTACTTTAGCCTACCCACATCATACAACGGCAAGTTTTACGTTAGGTATGGTGAGAACGAAGTTGACGATGATGAGTACATAGTTATCTCGCCCGATGAGAGCGAGCTCAACTTAGCTCAATACATCTACGAGAGCACTTGGCTAAGCCTGCCCTACAAGCGGTACCACGGAATAAAAGGCACCGACCAAAAGGCATGCAACCAAGAGATGCTCAGCAAAATTGGATACATTAGCAATGATACACCAGAGGAGGATGAACCGGAAGAAGAACCAGTTGATCCCCGATGGAACAAACTAAGAGACTTGAATTTTAACTAGTTGTACAATTTCATAAAACGCTTGTAAAATGGCACATCCTAAATCAAAGATTTCGAAGCAGAGAAGGAATAAGCGCAGAACCCACCAAAAGGCTGTATTGCCAACATTGGGAACCTGCTCAAACTGTGGCGCAACTGTACAGTACCACCGCGTATGCCCAGATTGCGGATTCTACCGTGGGAAACTGGCTATTGAGAAGACCGTAAACGCATAACCTGTTAGCAGGTAACGCAGGGCTTTATCATAATCAGTAACCCAAACATTAACTTATGAAAATTGGCGTAGACGCAATGGGTGGAGATTTTGCCCCCGATGCAGTAGTGTCGGGAGCTGTTCTCGCTCAAAAATCCCTGTCACCCGATCAACAAATTATTCTTTTTGGTGATAAGGACAAGATTACTCCTCTTCTAAAAAAAGAAGGAGTAAGTGAGGATTCTTTTGAGATTGTTCATTGCTCAGAAGTTATTGGAATGGGAGACCATCCCGCCAAAGCGTTCACCCAAAAACCAGATTCAAGTATTGCCGTTGGCTTTAAGCACCTTGCAATGGGTAAGATAGACGGATTTGCAAGTGCAGGAAGCACAGGGGCTATGCTTGTTGGTGCCATGTACTCAGTAAAGCAGGTAAATGGAATTATCCGCCCTGCCATTGCATCGTACATTCCTGTATCGGAAACAGAATTTAACCTGTTGCTTGATGTGGGAATAAACCCCGACTGCAAACCCGATGTACTTCACCAGTACGGTATTTTGGGATCGCTATACGCAAAGTTTGTGCTAAACATTGCCAATCCCCGTGTAGCCCTTCTTAACATTGGTGAGGAGGAGGAAAAAGGGAACCTGGTAACCAAAAGCGCATTTGAGTTAATGAAAGATGCCACAGAGTTTAACTTTGTTGGAAACGTAGAGGGCAACCAGCTCTTTTCTAACGACAAAGCAGACGTTGTGGTTTGCGATGGCTTTGTAGGAAACGTAGTTCTTAAAGAAGCCGAAGCCATTTATCACATACTCAAAAAAAGGAAAATACAAGATCCTTTCTTTGAAAGATTTAACTTCGAAAACTACGGAGGTACACCAGTACTTGGCGTAAATGCACCAGTAATTATTGGGCATGGGGTTTCAAATGCCAAGGCTATCATGAACATGATTCTACAAACACGTGAAGTCATTGGTTCTAACCTCTGCCAAAAAATTAAAGAAGCCTTTAACTAATGGGTAAGATTACTGCAGCAATTACCGGAGTGGCCGGGTATGTTCCCGACTACATCCTTACCAACGATGAGCTTAGCCGTATGGTTGACACCACTAACGAGTGGATAATGACCAGAATTGGAATTGAAGAGCGTCGAATTCTCAAGGGAGAAGGATTGGGAACATCGGACATGGCCATTCATGCTGTAAATGACCTTTTGCGTAAAACCAATACCCGTCCAGAAGAAGTTGATATGCTTATTTGCGGAGTGGTTACACCAGACATGGTATTCCCTGCCACCGCAAACATCATTAGCGACAAAGCGGGCATAAAAAATGCCTTTGGATACGATGTTAATGCTGGCTGCTCTAGCTTTCTTTATGCTCTAGTTACCGCCTCGAAGTTTGTTGAGTGCGGAACGCATAAAAAAGTTATTGTAGTTGGTGCCGACAAGATGTCGTCAATAACCGACTACACCGACCGTTCCACATGCCCAATTTTTGGCGATGGAGCTGGCGCAGTTATGCTTGAGCCTTGCGAAGATGGCTTTGGGGTGGTTGACTCCCTAATGCAGGTTGACGGTTCTGGTCGCAAGCACCTACACCAAGTTGCAGGAGGATCGTGCTACCCAGCAAGCATTGAAACAGTAACCAAAAGGCAGCACTACATTTATCAGGAAGGTCAACCCGTGTTTAAGGCGGCCGTATCAAACATGGCCGATACCGCTGTTGAGATGATGAGAAGGAATAACCTAACGCCAGAAAACCTTGCGTGGTTAGTGCCCCATCAGGCAAACATGCGTATTATTGAGGCTACCGCTAAGCGTATGGAGATTAGCAAGGAGCAGGTAATGATTAACATTACCCGTTACGGCAACACCACCAGCGCAACCATTCCATTGTGCTTATGGGAGTGGGAACCAAAACTTAAAAAGGGCGATAACATTATTATTGCTACTTTTGGAGCTGGCTTTACCTGGGGTGCCGCTTACATTAAGTGGGCATACGATGGCGATAAGGTTAAGAAGTAAGCCAACAAACAACATATACAGAAAAGCCTCCTTTATGGAGGCTTTTCTGTTTTTGCGAAAAAAGGGCGCTAGTTAGATTAAAACGACAAAAGCGCACAACACTACACTTATTCGCGATAAAGGCAAAATTGGGCACGTTTTATGGCAAATATGGCCAATTACCAATTGCTCATTACAACTACATATCTGACGTTGCGAAAAAGCCTCGTCTCAATGGTTAGCTCTTGCTATGCCGTTTCTATTGCTGGCGCGGACTTATAGTCCGTGACATTCTAGCTTTAGCACATAAAGTTTTCTGCAAACGTAAAAACCTAACGGGTTACAACTAGGCTATTGGCTACTTAATCTTTACGACATCCGCACGGATTGCAAATCCGCGCTAGCGGGGCATGCTATGTGGCAAATATGGCTAATTACCGATTGCTCATAACAATAACATATCTGGCGTTGCCAAAGAATCTCGTTTCAAGAATTAGTTCTTGTTGCACGGGTTCTTATTCTTCTACGTTACCACACGACAGGAGACGTGCGATTTCCTTTACTTACCCAAGGCAAAGCCTTGAAGAATATTTGGACGGCGGAAAAGAGCCTCATGAGAACGGGGTAATAAAACAATGCAACTATACGATGTATTGAAACCATTACAACAGACATTTATGAGACATATTTCAATATTTATTCTTACTTTTGTCGAGAAGTGGATTCAATTAAAACAAAACAACCTTAAATATTCTTGCTTATGACCATTGCAGAAAGAATAAGGCTTACACGCCAACAGAAAGATTTATCACAAGGGGATTTGGCAAAGGCTTCGGAGATTAATCCTAAAACCCTGTCTCGTTATGAGCTGGGAGCAAGCATCCCCCCTGCTGATGCGCTCAAGGCTCTTGCCGATGCTCTCGGGGTTACTACAGATTATCTTGTAAGCGATAATCAGGTGCAGATAAAAGACAAAGATTTACTTAAGAAATTTGAGGTAATACAGGACATTTCTGGTGATACAAGAAAAGTAATTGATGCTTTTTTGGATTTAGCAATACGTGACTTTAAGGCCAAACAGACTTACACATCTTAACATCAATTAATTATGAAACAAATTACAGTTACTATACCCGATAATAAAGAAAGCCTTTTTATGGAACTCATGAAAAGCCTTTCATTTGTGAAAAAAGTTGAAGCCATTGAAAGTACAGATATCCCGGAATGGCACAAGGAGATTATTGACCAACGAATGGAAAACTACAAGAAAAACCCTGAAAGCTACAGGGATTGGGAAGGCGTTCAAGAAGAAATAAACCAAAAGTATGGCTTATAAAATTATTGTTGACCCTACAGCTGGCCTTGATATTATTGAAAGCATCGAATGGTACAATAAAGCACAGCCTAACTTGGGCATAAAGTTTTACAAACAGGTACAGGCCGTTTTCAAAACTATCCGCAAAAATCCTTCTGCTTTTGCCATACGTTATAAAATTAACCACACAGCTACGGTGAAGAAGTTCCCCTTTGTTGTACATTATTTCATAGACGACCAAAAGAAAACCATTGTGGTTACTTCGGTGCTCCACACCAGCCGTGACCCGAAAATATGGGAGGAAAGATGTGAAAAATAATTTAAATCAATCCATTAAATACCAATCTCTTATTATATATAAATAATGCATTTTAAGCAACAATCCCCGCCTGTTTTGGCGGGGTTCGCTTTTCCTTTACTTACCCAAGGCAAAGCCTTGAAGAATAATCAGACGGCGGTACAACCGCCGCCCAACGCGGGGGTTACAACTTAGGAAAATCAAACAAAGCAACTTGTAGTTTCTTATCAACAAAATAAAGTTGTATCAAGCCACCATGTGCATCGTCTAAATATATGCAGTTCCATCTGCTATCATCTATTGAACTAAACTCTTCTGATATTTCTTTAGCAAAAACAGGATGCTTTGTTTTTTCTTTGTATGAATGAGGAAAAGCGACTGCTGCATCCTTCAATGTAAATTTGCTATTTAATGAATACTTGTCAGTCGTAATAAGAGTATTAGGATTGTCAAAAATGACAGAAATTAATCCAATTCTACCATTGAATAAAGCAAATCTATAATCTCCATATTCCAATAAATCATACTTAATTAGTTTTCGATTCTCTTTATCAAAAATTCCTCCTCCATTCTTTACCAGTGTATCTGGATTTCCTGCATTCCTGAAAAAGCAGCTGGAATCAACATCAAATACCAAGATATCGTTGAAGCACCTGGCTTTTGCAATGTCCAATGTGTCGGTCTGTTCTTCATTTAAGCGCTCTACCTTGGTTACAGCATAACAGCTAAGCGAAAAGAATGCAATTAATATTATGAATATTTTCCTTGTATCCCCCATATAAAAGGTCATATGCTACATTTAATTTATTACCTGCCTCAAATATCAGTATCCTATGACATGTTGAAAATAGCCATTTTTTTGGACAGTGCTTTAACGAAACTGGGCTTTGGAGGCTCGGGCAAACGGGGCATTAGGCACCACGCAAAAACAACTAGTCCCTTGTGCTGCTGGCAGTACTTAATTGAGTT
>JAFGDZ010000044.1 GCA_016931855.1 Bacteroidales bacterium | reverse complement strand
GAAAAATTTAAAAGATTCATACAGTTTGGTTTTCAGTGATATGCAGCAAAAATAGTGTTTCTAGGTGAAATATTGAGTATGCATTTATTTTTTTATTCCGTAGAATAAATTATAAGTATTAACCTGCCTCTCCTTTCGCATTTTTAACATTACCACCCCATTACCCCAAAATCCTTAACACTTGTTAGCGAAACCTATAGCTACTTTTTGGCAAGAACTTTTACCTTTGCTAGTCTTCAACAATTAAGGAATGGATCAGGGTAGTTTTGATATCTCGCAGCTTAAGGAGGCGTACCTACGCGATAACAACGTTTTACGGTTAGTTCAGGAGCTTGGCTCTTCGGAGCCAGTTACCTTTATTAAGGGGCTTTCGGGTTCGTCAAAGGCCTTTGTTCTGGCTGCTGTTATGGAGCAAACCGCTGTGCCGCACCTAGTTGTTGCAAACGACAAGGAGGATGCAGCCTACCTTTACAGCGATTTGGCCAACATCCTAACCGATAGCCGCGTTTTCTTTTTCCCTTCGTCGTACAAGCGCGCCATTCAGTATGGGCAAACCCTTCCCGATGCCGTTATTCAGCGTACCGATGTGCTTAGCCTTGTGCAAAAGCTCTCGGTTACCCCAGCCACATCGGTTGCCATTGTTACCTATCCCGAGGCGCTGGTTGAGAAAATTGTTACGGTAGGAGGGTTGGAGAAGAGCATTCTTCAGCTAACGGAGGGGGAGCGCATATCGCCCTCGTTTATTACCGATTTGCTTCTGGAGTACGGTTTTGAGCGCGTGGAGTTTGTTTACGAGCCAGGTCAGTTCTCATTAAGGGGTTCCATTGTCGATATTTTCTCGTACACATCATCAAACCCCTACCGTATCGACTTTTTTGGCGACGAGGTGGAGTCTATCCGCAGCTTCGATGTGGAAACGCAGCTCTCCATAGCCAAGCACTCCGAGGTAACCATTCTGCCCAATCTGCAAACCGATACCGAGGAGCACCCACGCTGCCTTATTACAGAGGCTTTGCCTAGCAATAGCATTGTGTGGATAAAGGATCCAACGGTTGTGGCCTCCAAAATGGACGAGGTGCAGTCGGCGGCTCTTTCTGCCGAAACCATTCAGGTATCGTTATCGTCGCTTGCTAGCGGCAAGGAGTTTTTATCATCAATAAAAAATAGTCCTATTGTTGAGTTTGGGCTACGCCCAGCGCTTAAGCACTCGTTGCAAATAGACTTTGAAACAGCACCACAACCCCCGTTCAACAAGAACTTTGAGCTGCTGGCGCAGGATATTACCGATAATGCCGTAAGAGGCTACACCGTTTACATCCTAGCCGAGAACAAGAACCAGTTTGAGCGGCTACAGAATATCTTCTCGTCAATAAACCAGAGCGTTAAGTTTACTCCCGTTGCCAATACTGTACATGAGGGGTACATAGATCATTCGCTAAAGGCGTGCCTTTACACCGATCACCAAATTTTCGACAGGTTCCACAAGTACAAGCTAAAGCATGAGTTCTCAAAGCGCGATGCGCTTTCCATTCAGGAGCTGGTTAACCTGCAGCCCGGCGATTATGTGGTGCACATCGACCACGGAATTGGCGTGTTTAGCGGCCTAGTCCGCATGGAGGTTAATGGGAAAATACAGGAGTCCGTTCGTTTGGTTTATCAGGATAACGATACCCTGCTGGTTAACATCCATAACCTACACCGCATAAGCAAGTACAGGGGTAAGGATGCCGAGTCGCCCAAGGTTAATAAGCTTGGCTCGGGAGCGTGGCAAAAGCTAAAGGCCACAACCAAGAAAAAGGTTAAGGATATTGCCAAGGATCTTATTGCGCTTTACGCCAAACGGCGCGCTGAGAAGGGTTTTGCTTTTAACCACGATACCTACCTACAGGAGGAGCTGGAGGCCTCGTTCATTTTTGAGGATACGCCCGATCAGGAGAAGGCAACAAAGGCCGTGAAGGAGGATATGGAGGGACAAATCCCCATGGATAGGCTTGTTTGCGGCGATGTGGGCTTTGGCAAAACCGAAATTGCCATTAGGGCGGCATTTAAAGCCGTTGCCGATAATAAGCAGGTTGCAGTACTTGTTCCCACAACCATTTTGGCGTTACAGCATTACCGCACTTTTGGTCAGCGGTTAAAAGATTTTCCTTGTACTGTTGATTTTTTAAGCCGATTAAAGCCTGCCAAGCAGCAAAAGGAAACCCTAAACCAGCTTGCTGAGGGCAAAATAGATATTGTTATTGGTACCCATGCCCTGTTAAAGGAGGGAATCAAGTTTAAAGATTTGGGCCTTCTTGTTGTTGATGAGGAGCAAAAGTTTGGCGTTGCAGCAAAGGAGAAGCTAAAAAATCTTAGGGTAAACGTTGATACGCTAACCCTTACCGCAACGCCCATTCCGCGTACGCTTCAGTTCTCTCTTATGGGAGCAAGGGATTTGTCCATTATCAACACTCCGCCACCCAATAGGCATCCCATAAGTACGGAGCTGCATGTTTTTACTCCCGATATCATTAAGGAGGCCATTGATTATGAATTGAATCGTGGTGGGCAGGTGTTCTTTGTTCACAATAGGGTGCAGAACATTGTTGAGATTCAGAACCTTATTAGCCGCGTTTGCCCGCAGGCCAAGAGCGTGATAGCGCACGGACAAATGGAGCCGGCCAAGCTGGAGAAAACCATGCTTGAGTTTATTAGCGGCGATTACGACATCCTTATATCAACAACAATTATTGAGGCGGGGCTCGATATCCCCAACGCCAACACCATAATAATTAACAATGCCCACATGTTTGGGCTTAGCGATTTGCACCAGCTGCGCGGAAGGGTTGGTCGTTCCAACCGCAAGGCGTTTTGCTACTTGCTATCGCCACCGTTGGAGACGCTTACCAATGAGGCTCGTAGGCGGCTAAAGGCCATTGAGGAGTTCTCGGAGCTGGGTAGCGGCTTTAGCATTGCCATGCAGGATCTGGATATTAGGGGAGCTGGCAACCTGTTGGGAGGCGAGCAGAGTGGGTTTATTGCCGATATAGGTTTTGAAACCTACCAGAAAATTCTCGACGAGGCCATTCAGGAGCTTAAGGAAACCGAGTTTAAGGATCTTTTTGCTAGCCCCGATACCGATAAGCACAAGGAGTGGACCCCAGGTAATGCCGATTGCCACCTCGAAACCGACTTGGAGTTGCTATTACCCGATACCTACGTTAGCAGCATACCTGAGAGAATGAAGCTATACAAGGAACTCGATAGTATCCAAACTCCCGAGCAGCTCAATAAGTTTGAGGCAAACCTTACCGATAGGTTTGGCGCTTTGCCTCCACAGGCACAGGAGCTAATGAATGTGGTTAGGCTGCGCTGGCTGGCCATTTCGCTTGGTATGGAGAAGCTGGTGCTTAAAAACGAAATAATGATAGCGTACTTTATATCAAACCAGCTATCGCCATTCTACCGCTCGCAGCTTTTTGTTCACATACTGGGGTATATCCAAAAAAATCCCAAGCGGTTCAAGTTAAAGGAGGGAAAAGATAAGCTGTCGCTTGTTGCAAACGATGTTAAGAATATTCAGGAAGCACTATCGCTGCTACAGCAAATAGGGAACGAGCACATCTAAATCCTAAAAGGAATGAACCTTATTATCGACATAGGCAACACGCTAACAAAGGTTTCCGTTGTGAACGGGCAGCAGGTTCTGTTCTTTAGCCGCTATGAGCGTTTGCAGCCAAGCGATGTTGAGAATGTAGTTGCACAGTTTAAGCCTCAAAAAGCCATTTATTCAGCGGTGGGCGCAATCCCTACAGAGGCCATTGGAATGATGAAACAGCTTATTCCTTATACCCTTGAGCTAACCCACAATACGCCAATCCCATTAATTAACTGTTATGAAAGCAAGGTAACCCTTGGGTTAGATAGGCTTGCTGTTGCAGTTGGGGCTAGTTGGCTGTACCCCAATACCAATTTGTTGGTAATAGATAGTGGTACGGCCATAACCTATGAGCTAGTAACAAGTAAGGGCGAGTACCTTGGCGGAGCTATTTCGCCTGGAATAAACATGCGGTTTGCTGCACTAAATCACTTTACACAACGTTTACCAAAGGTTAGTGTCACAAGCACGTTCCCACTTGTGGGAACCAATACCCAGAGCTGCATACAGTCGGGAGTTCTAAACGGAATTGTGAATGAAGTAATTGGATATATATTGGAATCAGAAAGAAAATTCCCAAATCTAGAAACTGTTTTAACAGGAGGGGATGCAAATTTCTTTGAAACAAAATTAAAAAATAACATCTTTGTGATTCCTAATTTACTAACGTTAGGTCTAAATCGAATACTAGAATTCAATGCTAAAGAAAATCTCGCTTAGCTTTTTTTTAATAGCTGTAAGTCTTAGTGCACTTTTGGCACAGAGCATCTCTACTTATTCTCCTTATTCTCGCTATGGCATTGGAGAAATGAAAACCAAGGGGTTTACCCAGCAAAAAGCAATGGGTGGTTTAGCGCAGCCAATTCGTAATCCTTATGGAGTAAACTACTTAAACCCTGCATCTTATTCGGCGCAGGATACTATGTCGTTTATCCTTGATTTTGGGTTTGAAGCAGGCGGGGTGCAGTATAAAACTTCTACACAGGACAGGCGTAGCGCAATAGCCAACCTTGACCATTTAGCCATTCAGTTTCCTGTAACAAAAAGGGGAGGTATTAGCCTAGGCTTTGTACCTTACAGCCAAGTAGGGTATGAGATTAAGCAGAGAGAAACTAATCCTTACCTAATAACAGATGTTGGACTTATTGACTATATATATAGTGGTAGCGGTGGGATTAATAAGCTGTATGCAGGTTTTGCCATAGAGCCGCTTGAGTTCTTATCGGTAGGAGCAAACCTTTCCTATTTATTTGGTAGTATGGATTACGAGAAATCTATGCAATTCCCAGCCAATGTTCCTTATGCTAGCACTTACAGAAAAACTAGTGTTACGGTAAGTGATGTGAGCCTTAACTTTGGGGTGCAAGCATCGTTTTTTGTTAATAAGGAAAAGAAGCAAAAGATGATTATTGGTGCAACCCTCGATAATGAAACCAATTTGGGGGCAAAACGTATTGATAGAGTGTTTATTCAGTATCAAACATATCAGGATACCGTAAACTTTGATGAGTCAAGCAAGAGCTCGTTGAAGCTTCCACGTAACGTTAGCGCTGGTGTTTCGTTCATGAGCGACAATAAACTTCTTGCTGGTTTTGAGTACTCATATCAGGATTGGAGCAAAGCAATTTTTGTTAATAACATTGACTCGTTACAGAGCTCTCATAGCTTTAGGGTTGGACTGGAGTACACTCCAAATAGGTATGACCTTAAAAGTTACCTAAAACGCGTAAGCTATAGAGCTGGATTTCATACCACTTCAGGATATGTAAAGCTTCGCGATAATCAGATTAATAATTATGGCATAACATTTGGAGTTGGGTTACCATTCCGGAATACTAACACCTCGTTTAACCTATCTGTAGAGTTAGGGCAAAGAGGTACAACTGCGAACAGCTTGGTTAAAGAATCATACAGCTTGGTTAATTTTAGTGTGGTTTTCTACGATTTCTGGTTCTTTAAGCGCAAGTATAACTAGAGAGATACAGTTTCGGCATTATTAATATGTTTTAACAAAACCAAATACCAATGAGAACTAAAGTAATAAAAGGATTTTTATTTGCTCTGTTTGCTATTTCAGCAACAGTAAGCAGTTATGCGCAGGCATATTTAGAAGATCCAAAGTATGGTGCAGATAAAGAGGCGAGGGAGAAATGTGTGGTTAATTCATCATTATATGGTGAGTACTACAAGCAAGGAAACTTTAAAGATGCTTTTGGCCCTTGGAACATCGTTCTAACCGTTTGTCCCGCATCTTCTCAAAACACCTACATCAGGGGAGCAAGAATCCTAAAGTACTATATTGAGACGGCTCCAGACCCTGTTACTAAGAATGCATACATAGACTCTTTAATGAGTTTGTACGACAGGCGTATCCAGTATTTTAACAGAAAGGGATATGTGCTTGGACAAAAAGCAACAGACCTATTGGCTCTTAACCCTGATCGTTTCGAAGAGGCGTATAATATGGTTAAAGAGGCTATTTCCATTGATAAGGTAAAGTCAGAATCATCGGTTGTTTATTCATATATGGTTTTAGCAAAAACCATGTACGATAATCAGAAGTTACAAGCAGAAGAGGTTATTGAAATATACTCTCAATCTGTTGAGCTTATTGAGAACCAGATTAAAGCTAATCCAAACGACGATAAGCTTACGCAGATTAAAGATGGTATCGACGCAGTATTTGCTTCAGCAAACGTTGCTAACTGCGATAACCTAGTTGCACTATTTACTCCTCGTTTTACTGAGAATGCTAACGATCTTGATTTATGCAAAAAGATTGTTGCCCTTATGGGTGCAAACGGATGTACAAACCTTGAGCTTTATCGCCTTGCAGGAACCAACGTATTTGCCGTTGAGCCTACCGCCGATTTAGCTTACGAACTTGCAAAACTCAACTCTTCTATTGGCCAGTTTAAAAAAGCTGAGGAGTATTTTAATAAGGCTATTGAACTTGAAAGCGAGATAGTTAAGCGTTCGGTTTACTTCCTTGAGTATGCAACTATCGTTGCTAGGGAGTTTAACAACCCTCAACAAGCTCGTAGCTTAGCGCTTAAAGCACTAGAGGTAAATCCAAATCTTGGCCATGCCTATATCTTTATTGGTAACCTTTACGCTGCTGAGAAAAACTGTGGTGCCGATGATTTTGATAAGAAAACCGTGTTCTGGGCTGCTTGCGACAAGTACATCCAAGCTAAGAGAGTAGATCCATCTCTTGCAAATCAGGTAGATCAGCTACTAAGCTCTTACTCACAGTACTTCCCTGCTAAGAACGACATCTTTTTCCACGATCTAAATACAGGCGATGCATACACTGTAGGTTGCTGGATTAATGAGAGAACAACCGTTAGAGACAAATAACCAACGGAATGCCAAACATTTGTAAAGCATATTCACATAAAATGGTAGTCCTTGCACTTGCAGGGACTACCCTGTTTTTTGGTTGCACAGCCGATATAGAAATGGTTAACGCACTTACCGAGCAGGAGAACACCCCTGGGGTTTCTAGTAACAACTCAACCATGACCTACACCGAGAACGGGGTGGTAAAAATAAAGGTCTTTGCACCCAAAACGTTTTACTATCAGTTTGCAGAGGAGCCTTACTCCGAGTTTCCTGACGGGATATCGGTTTATACGTACACCGACTCTACTACCATAGAATCTCAGCTAACCTCTAAGTATGCAATATACTACGACAAGAAACAGCTGTGGATAGCCCGCAACAATGTTGTTGCGATGAACAAAAAGGGCGATATTCTAAATACCGAGGAGCTGTTTTGGGACGAGGCTAAAAAGGAGATTTATTCCAACGAGAACGTGAAGGTAACTACAGCCGATGGAGTTATCTTTGGAAAGGGTTTTGTATCCGATGAGCGTTTTGTGAATTGGCGGATTAAGAAAATGTCTGGATCATTTTATGTTGATGAAGAATAGCATAACAAAAAAGTAGAGTGGGAGTAACTAGTTTTACTCCCCTTTTTGTTTTTATGCACCAAAATAGCAGCCAAATTTTTACTTTTACAAAAAACTTTCAAATGAATAAACTATCAGTTGTGCTAGAAACTATTTGGATTGTTCTAGCAGTAGTTTGCCTAGGTATGGGAATTTACGCCACATCAAAGGCGGGCATCGGGCAGTCGTACATGTTCTTTCTATTGTCGGTTTTAGCGCTGCTAATGTTTGTTGCACGACGACGAAAACGGTTAAATAATGGGAAGTAGCTGGACTCTTGCTGTACTTGCTGTTTTAGGTATATTCTTTTCTGTAATTGAGTATGCGTATATCCATGCAAATAGGTTAAGGCTAGAACTTGATAAAAAGCAGGGATCGTTTGCATCAAAGCTCATAAGCGCCTACTCAGAGAACTCCGATCATTTTATAGCTACGCTTCTTTTGGGGAAAGTAGTTGTAATAGTACTACTCGTTGGGGCTCTATTTCTCTCAGCAAACAGTATTAGTATTCTTACCTCATTCACACCTATTAGTAAAATCATCATCTCCATTGCTCTTTGCTTTGGGTTGGCCATAATGGTTGAGGTGTTACCTAAGCAAATAGCGCTGTTATATCCTAACCAAATACTGAATATACTGGCATTACCTTTTGCCATTTTCTACATTGTATTATACCCCGTAGTTGCATTATCTATTGCTGTATCTAAGGCGGTGGCATTGGTCATTGCCCGAAAACCCGTAACACGAAAAGGACTAGAACCCCTACTTCACGATTCCAGCTTTAGCGAGTTTATATCGGAGGTGCACGTTTCCCCTAGTTCCGATGAGCCTTGGCACGAGCAGGAAATAAGAATGTTCCAGAATGCCCTTGACTTTACCGAGCTTAAGGTAAGGGACTGCCTTATTCCTAGAACAGATATTGAGGCCATTGACATTAACTCATCGGTTGAGGAGCTAAGAGAGAAGGTAATAGACACATACTACTCCAGAATCCCTGTTTTTCAGGGTAGTATTGATAATATTATTGGGTACATAAACTCCAAAGATCTCTTTAAAAAACCCCAAAGCATTAGGTCCAGGCTTATTCGTATCGATTTTATCCCCGAAACCATGCGGGTAAATAAGCTGCTTACCCTTTTTATTAAGGAGCATAAAAATATTGCTGTTGTTGTTGATGAGTTTGGAGGAACCGCAGGCCTGGTTACCACCGAAGACCTTATTGAGCAAATTTTTGGCGATATTGATGATGAGCACGACAATGAGCACCTTCTTGAGAAGCAGTTAAAGCCCAACGAGTTTGTTTTTTCGGGCAGATTGGATATCGAGTACCTAAACGAGGAGTATGCGCTAAATATACCCGAGTCGGAGGAGTACGACACCCTTGCAGGTTATGTGCTAACAAACCATCAGAGTATTCCCCTACAAGGCGAAGGAATAACCATAGGTAACTTTAGGGTAAAGGTTCTTAAAATGGATGGAACAAGAATTGAGGCTGTGCATATAGTGCGGTTAAGGTAAGTGCTTGGGAGCATTGAGTGTTCTGCTTTTAATGGGACACTGGTTTATGTTACCTCCTAAATAGGTTATCCTGCACAAATGCACTAGAAGGAAATCTCACACCCCATCCTTTTATCTCGCCTTGAGTAGAGACAAAGCACCTTCTCCCGTCTTAAAACCCATATCTAGCATCAGTTTTTTAACAAATATTAAAAAATCCATACTGCTACATTGATAGAGCCAAAGTAAAATTGCTATATTCGTACCTTCAAAAAAGAGAACAAGTGAATTAAACCTGACATTAAATGGCTACATTAGAGAAACTCAGAAACCGTGCAGGAGTATTAGTTGCGGTTGTAATTGGTCTTGCGTTAGTTGCCTTTATACTTGGCGATCTTCTTAGTTCAGGAGGTTCGTTATTCAACCGTTCGCAATTGGAAATAGCCGAGATTGCAGGTACATCTGTATCATACCAGCAGTATCAAGCTAAAGTTGATGAACTTGTTGAAATCAACAAAATGTTTTCTGGAGAAAACTCTGTTGATCAGCAAACCTCTGAACGTATTAGAGAACAAGTTTGGCAAGAATTTGTAAGAGACCTTGTACTTGTAGATGAGTACGAGAAACTTGGCATAACTATTCATCCCAATGAACTTTTCGATATGGTTCAGGGGAAGAATATACACCCAATTATCCGTCAGCTTTTTGCAAACCCACAAACGGGTGAGGTTGATCCGGCTCAAGTTATTCAATTCCTTAAGAACATGGAGTTGGACCAAACTGGACGCCAGAGAGCATATTGGATGTTTGTTGAGCGTGAAATTAGCGTTGAGCGTTTATTTACCAAATATAACAACCTTATTCGCAAGGGGATGTATGTAACTAAGTTGCAAACAGAGAGCGCACTTGCCGATAGGAATACCACGGTTGACTTTAACTTTGTTAACGTTCCCTATACAAGCATTCCCGATTCAACTGTAAAGATAGCTAAGAGCGATTTAGAAAAGTACTACAAAGAGAATCTCAGCGATTATGAGCAAAAAGCCTCGCGCGATGTGGCTTATGTTGTTTTCCCTGTAGTAGCATCGGAAAGCGATAATAAAATGGCTGAGGAGTGGGTTAATAAGATTGCTCCTGAGTTTGCTGCGGCTACCGACGCTAGGCAATTTGTAAACCTTAACTCAGATACTCCTTTTGACGGCAAAAACCACAAGAAGGGCGAACTTCCACAGAGTATTGATGCTTGGGCTTTTGACGCTAAAGTAGGCGATACCTACGGCCCATTCTTTGAGGATAACGCGTATAAAATTGCTCGCATTGCAGAGGTTAGCTTCTTGTCCGATTCTGTTAAAGCTCGCCATATTCTCCTTGGCGTTATGGAGCAAAGCCAAGAGGCCTACAACAAGGCAAAAACACTTGCTGATAGCCTAGTGGGCGTTATTCGTAAGGGTGGAAACTTTGCTGGACTAGCAAAAGAGTACTCTAACGACCCAGGGTCTGCCGATAAAGGTGGAGACTTAGGCTGGTTTGCCGAAGGCGTTATGGTTAAGCCATTTAACGACGCTTGTTTTAGTGGAAAGAAAGGGGATATTGCTGTAGTTGAGTCTCAATTCGGATTTCATATCATCCAAATCCTTGATAAAGGGAAAGAGAGCAAAAAGGTTCAGGTTGCAATGCTTGAGCGCAAGGTTATTCCTAGCACCCAAACCTATCAGCGTATTTACTCTCAGGCATCTCAGTTTGCTGGTCTAAACACCTCAACCGAAATGTTTGAAAAGGCTGCCGAAGAGCAATCGCTTACAAAGCGAATTGCAAATAATCTTTTAGAAGCCGATAGCAGAATTGCTGGTTTAGATAACCCTCGCGAACTAGTGCGCTGGGCGTTCAAGGCGGAGCTTAATAACGTATCATCGGTATTTGAATTTGGCGACAACTTTGTGGTTGCTACCTTAACCGATGTTCGTGAAGAAGGAAGCGCACCTTTAGAGAAGGTTAAGAACGACGTTATGGTTATGGCTATTCGTGAGAAGAAGGCCGAGATGCTTTCTAAAAAGGTGGCAGAGGCGTTAAAAAGCGCTACAACTATAGAGCAACTAGGACAGGAACTTAATGTACAGGTAAATCAGGCAGCTGGTATATCTTTCTCTTCATTCTCTCTTCCAAACTATGGCCCAGAGCCCGTTGTTATAGCATCGGCAGTTAGTGCTCCCGAAGCAAAATTAGCAGGCCCCATTAAAGGCAATAGCGGTGTTTACGCACTGGTTGTTTCTGCTAAGAATGTACAGGAAGGTGTTGATATTGACTCAGAAAAGCAACGCTTGACCAATAGCTACCAATCTCGCGCATTCTACGAGGCTTACGAAGCACTAAAGAAAGCATCTAACATTAAGGACATGCGTTCAAAGTTCTTTTAGTAGATAGTTACTCTACCTGAGGAATTCAAAATATCAAAGGCCGCTACAGATTATCTGTGGCGGCCTTTTTAGCACCTCTATGTGCACCTTTGTTAGGTGAGCCCATATGGCCACTGTAGCCTGCTTTAGAGCTAACCTACCCCTTGTTTTACATATTATGCCACCTGCGATAATCTTTACAGATAGAGGTGGGGCAAGGCTCTAGTTATGACACTTTACTATGTGGCTATTTCTTCTGGTTATGAAGATTAAACTGATAGGTTACCCCAATGTTTAACCCGGCTCCACCTGGTTTATGTTTGCTTGCACCCAATGGCGATACCTGCCATTTATAGTAGGGCTCGGCAGTTAAAAACCATCGAGCCGATAGCTTATACTTATACTCTAACCCAATTCCAATGGAGCCCATAATGGTTTTGTTGGCAAAAGGCTTTTGTGTAATCTCTGTATTTGTTGATACTCCATTGATAATAAGCGATTGGTTGAAGCTCTCCTTGCGAAAAAGTTGTGCTGCAATTTCTGTATTTACACCTAGTTCCCATTTGCTCCGTTTAATAATAGTAAACCCAATATGAACAGGTATTTCAAAGTAGCTCCAGTTGCCTTTTTGTAGTAACAAGGAATCTATGGTGTATATAGATGTTGAGTCAATTGGATCTTTCTGTTCATTTAGTGAGCCAAACTCAATGCGATTACTCCAGCTATACGTTTTGTAGGCAGCCCCAATTCCCACCGAAATCCTTTTGGAAACGGGCCCTATGGCAGTAAGTCCTGCGCCTTGCCCTATGTGGTTACTGTTTTTGAACGATCCCAAAAATAGTTGAGGAGAGTAGTACGCTTTAACTCTATCTGGCCCAATAAAGTTTTTGTACATATCATCGGAGGCATTTAGCTCTAGGCAGAACTTTTTCCAGGCTATATCCCAGCTATTTTTTTTAGATTTAGCATCCCTTTTCTGCTTATTGCAACCACTATAGGGTAAATTTAGCACCTCTTCATTTACATTGCTGTTAGATAGATTTATTGTTGATATTGGCTCTATTGCTGCCTCTTGGTGAGTGAGGCTGGGGGTATTTACAAGGGAGTCTCTGGGGCTATCATTTTCGGTCTGCCCGTTGTTGTGTATTATCGTTTTGTTATTGTAAAGGTGTAGGCTATATTTTGGCACAGCAATAGGTTGCCTTAAATTCAGCAGGCTATTGTTAGTGTATAGAATCCTAACTTGCTTGTCCTCTCCAGCGGGGTAGTTTCTGGAGTAATCAATGTGTCTCAGATTTTTATTCTTTTGATTGATATGAGCCTCTTTATGGGAGGTAGCTCTACTTGCAAGCTCTTTATGTAAGCTTACATTTAGAACAAGGCTTCCGCCCCAGAATAGGAGGCATAGAAGTATGCCGCAAACAAATCCGTTGAACCAAATTCTCCATTTGGCTGGCTTGGGGGTATAATCATGCTTATCGAGAAGTTCCGACATCCGATCCCAACTCCTTGGTTGGAAATCGGGCTGGTAGTTCTCAAGCGTAGATCGAACCTGATCCAAGATATGCTTTTCGTCAAGATTCTGCATAGGCTTGGTATTTTTTTACGAGTTCAACAATCCGTTCTTTGGCTCTACTAAGGTTTGCCCTCGATGTATTTACACTGATATTAAGTTGCTGTGCAATTTCCTCGTGAGAGTAGTCCTCCATTATATACAAGTTAAACACCATACGGTACATGGGGGAGAGCTTATGAAGTAGTGCTATTATCTCTTCT
Source organism: Bacteroidales bacterium (assembly GCA_016931855.1). Lineage (GTDB taxonomy): Bacteria > Bacteroidota > Bacteroidia > Bacteroidales > Tenuifilaceae > UBA5206. The sequence continues at coordinate 34,299 of JAFGDZ010000044.1, read as the reverse complement.
GCTTTAGGGAAACAGTTCTCTGTTTCAGGCATTTCGTGTAGGGGTTCACGCAGCTCAATTGTGTCTAAGGTTTTTATGTTGCGGCGGTTATGATCAATGGCTGTGTTTATAACTATTTTACGCAGCCAAGCCTTGAAACTTTTATCAGATTGGTGGCTTTCTAGCTTAGTAAATACCTTTAGGAAGGAGTCGTTCACAATCTCTTCTGCCATTTCTCTGGAGCATGAGTATCTCAGGGCAATGCTCATTGCATAGCCATAAAAAGAACGGTATAGGTGTTCCTGAGCTTTTCTGTCGCCCAAGGAACACCTATCAAGCACTTTAATAAACTCCTTCTCCTCCAATCCCGCTGGGGTGTTTGTGTTGCTATTCTGCTTTTTCCAACTTGGTAATGTTAATTACCTCAACCCATTTGTTTGCCCAAGAGTCGCAATAGCTGGATGAGTCTGCAAAGTGAGTTCTTTCAAAGCTAATTTTCAGAATATCGTTTGCTGTTGCAGAATAGGTTATGCCGTCGGCAACACTTAGTGGAAGTAGGTAGCGTTCGCTATTATTCTCCTTAAGCCACAAAGTATTCCATGTACCAGCTGCGCAGTTATCATTTTGTATTACTTTAACCATAACGTCGGTTGTGCTGTATGTATTGTTGTTGCCATTATCGTTGTTTGGATTTATTGGCGATATGTACTCCTTAACTAGGAACGCGTTGTCTGGTTTGGTTGAGTTCACCACCTTATAGTAAAGGTTTTCGTTGGTTCTTAGTTCTGCTGGGATGTTTAGCGATTTTAGGCTAAGTGATAGAGAATCTGTTATCTGCTGCGTGCCATTGTCTGTAGTGTTATTGTGGAAAATCTGTAGCTCAATAATCTTCTTTTCGTCCTTATTGGTAACCGTTCCATCCCAGGTAACGCTAAATTTGTGGCCAAGTTCGCCTCCGGTATAGGTTAAGCCTAAGTACAGGTACTCATTTGAGATTCCTGCATAACTTATTGTAAATGGGGTTGCGTTTACCGTGCTGCTAGAAGGGACAGTCAGCGAGAATTTTAGTGATGATTCTTTTGGAGATAAATCGGTGCTTGATTCCTTTTCGCAAGCTGCCAACCCTAGCAGTGCAGCAGCGGCAGCAATTAACATTAACCTTTTCATAGAAATTATTTTTTAGTTCACTAGCCTAGACGTAGCATTTTCCCAAAACGATGCTTCGAGCCGAAAAAAATGCATAATTTTCGCTCGTAAATTGTAGTATTAATACTAGGTATATTTATTTAATTGATATTGCTTTACTTTTGTTAGAGTATTTGTGACTTTACTCTTACACAGAGTTTCCTCACCAGATAGTATCAAATTATATTCACCGTGCATTTCTAATACAGGAATAACCATGAATAAGGATGCTATGGATATTGAATGCTGCCCAAAATTCGATTCTGCCCCTTGGGACGATAAAACTTTTGAGTGGAGCAACAAAAGGTTTGTTCGCGACAAGGTTTTTACCCTGTTCTTTATGCCTATGAACTTTGGCCCGGTTATTAAAAGGGTAATGAGTAAGGCAGAGCAATCCAATGCCGCTATACCCAGCTGGCTTTGCCTATCGGATCATACATCAAAGTGGAATATGGATATCTACGTGGCTGTTGATAAGGATGTTGACAATGCCGAGAATATTACCATTACAGGCACCTTTTATAGTAAGGTTTACGAGGGCGATTTTAATAAAACGGGCGAGTGGTGTAAAAACTTTGAACTATTGGTAAAAGAGCGTGGTTTAGCCATAAAGAAGTGGTACATGTGGTACACAACATGCCCAAAGTGTGCCAAGAAGTATGGTAAAAACTATGTTGTAATTATTGCGGAGGTATAAACGTACTTAAATTATTGGGCATTGAGCGCTATGGTAGCCCAAATGAAAAGGTTAAGCTAAATGGATAGAGTTTTTGTAGAGGATAAAGAGTTTGAGAAGGTTGATTTTACTAAATCGGCACTGCCAAAAGGAGAGTACGAGTGTTGCGTATTTACTAGCTGCGATTTCTCCGAAACCAACCTTTCTGGCTTTGGTTTTACCGATTGCGAGTTTATGGGTTGTAACCTTAGCATGGGAAGTTTAGCAGAGACAACTCTTAACGGAGTGCGTTTTAGGAACTGTAAGATGTTAGGGTTGCGCTTTGACTATTGTAACGAGTTTCTATTTGATGTTAGCTTTAGCTCTTGCATACTTAACTTCTCCTCGTTTTATAAGCGTAAGATGAGAAAGACCTCATTCCATGGTTGTACAATGCAGGAGGTGGACTTTACGCAGACCGATTTAAGCGGGGCACAGCTTGGGGAGTGCAACTTAAGTGGTGCTGTTTTTTACGCTACAAACCTTGAAAATGCCGATTTTAGAACTGCACTAAACTACAGCTTAGACCCAGAGGTTAATAGGATGAAAAAGGCAAAATTCTCTTTAGATGGGGTTGCTGGTTTGCTAACAAAATATGGCATTGAGGTAGAGTAGAGCTATCCTTGCAGCACACAATTTATCGTTATATGCGCTATAAAACCTTTGCAAGCTCTGTTATTAGCGTTTTAGACTCGTAAGGCTTTGATATACATGCAATGCAGCCTGAACTAAGCGCTTTTTCCTTCTCTTCGCCAGTGAAGAATGCAGTGTGAGCTATTATGGGGATATTTGGGTTTAGGCGTTTGAGCCGCTTGCTTGCCTCAAAGCCATCCATGTCGCCAGGGAGCTGAATATCCATTAGCACAACGCTGTACTCATGTTGAGTAGCATACAGTATTGCCTCTTTGGGATCGTCAAAGGTAGCAATGGTAATCCCTGTAGGCTGCAAAAAGGTTTCAACAAGCTCAACAGTATTCTTATCATCCTCAACCAGAATCATGCTTTTGTTTGACCAGTTTATGCTATCGGATATCTCTACTCTATCGGTAGAAATATCTATATAATTAATTTGAGAGTGCTTGTTGCTTAGTGGTAGGCTAAGGTAAAAGGTTGCGCCCTTGCCAAGCTCCGATTCAATCCAAACCTCCCCATGCATAAGGTTTGCCAGTCCTTTGCTAATAGCCAGCCCAAGACCTGTACCTCCAAATTTTTTCTCGGAAGAGTCCACCTGTATAAATCGGTCAAAAACATCTTTGTGGCGTTCGGTTGCAATGCCAATACCCGTATCCTTTACGTACATAATAGCCTTGTTGTCAATAGTAAAAGCGCCAACCTCAATAAAGCCACTATTGGTAAACTTAATGGCGTTATTAATGTAGTTGGTAATAATTTGCTTGGTTCTCTGTGTGTCGGCAAATAGATCAAAGCCTGCTTGGTTGTGGGCAAAGCGCAGCTCAACACCCTTTTGCATTAGCGTTTCCTTTTGCTTAGAGTATTGTAAGCTAAGGTTCTCTATAAATTTTTTAACGGAGAAGGTTTCGTTGTTTAGGGTTATACGGTTGGCCTCCAGCTTTGAGTAGTCGAGAATATCGCTTATTATTCCCAGTAGATCCTTGGAGCAAGATCTTATGATACCGGTATAGGTCTCTAGTTTTGGATCGCTGGGAACATGCTTAACAATAAGCTCAGTAAAGCCCACAATGCCATTTAATGGCGTTCTAATCTCGTGTGACATGTTGGCCAGGAATGATGTTTTTAACCTTTCCGACTCTTCGGCCTTATTCTTGAGGTACTCAAGCGCTTTTTTCTGTGCAATAAATGAGTTAATAAGCTGTCCTATCTCAGCAAACTCTTTTCCTTTATTCTCCAGCTCTAGGCTTAGGCTAGGATTCTCCTCCTTTAGCGCTTTTTCTACAATTCTTAACGGGGTTCTCACCCATCTATTGGTAGCCGCAAGTAGCACCAAAAAATAGATAAACATTGCCGAAATAACGATGCCTAGCAGTAGTATTGAGAATTTTTTGTATGTGGAGAGGAATGGGAGGAGTTTGGTTATGTGTAGGTAGTAGGCAATTTCCCCATTGTTGTTGTATAGCGCTTTGCTACAGGCTATTTCTACTGTATTTGCATTTAATGAGGTGTGGATGGAATCTGCCGAGGTGTGAATTGATGTATTGGTTATTTCCTCAAGATTTTGGAGGTAATCCCTGTCAATAATTTTGCCAATAAAGAAGTAGCCCTGGGGAGAGGTTTCCCTACTTGCGTCGTTGTTTGGATGTATTGTGGCTCCATGTAGCTCTATAATGGTTGTATCAATTCTAATAAAGTAGTGAGCAAACCTGTCGTTGTATAGCCGTTCAATATATTCTAGCGGTATGCTTATGCTATCGAGGATGGGGGTTGTAAGTGGGCTGCTTTTGTAAACGAGCGCTCCTTTAGCGTTGAAAACCTGCGCAATATCCGTTTTGTAGGTTCTGTTTATTGGTGCAATGTTCTCCGTAGCCCAAACAGAATCTTGGGTTTGGATAAATTCAATCATCTCGTCCCAAAAGGTGTAATCAAAAACTACTTGCTTAAGCCGGTTGCTCTCGAGCGACATAATTAGGTCTATGCTATTCTCAAGCTGTTCCTGGTTGGATTGAATAAAAATCTGCTTCTTTTGGTCGTTAAGAATAAAGGCTGCAAGTGAGATAATAACTACCGAGATAAAAACGATAAGTAACGAACGTGTTATTAAATGCTGAAGATTAAACTGGCGTTTTCTCATTTTAATGTAACTAAGAGTTAGTAATAGAGCACAGGCTCTTGCCACTATAACAGCATTTGATGGGACAAAGGCAAATATGAAACCCAAAGGCTATTTCCAACTTCACTATTCAACATCTTCCCCCTTCAAATTAGCCATACTAGGCAACTAAGAATTTCCTTGCCTATGTTACTCTAATACGCAATGTTAGGGCTACAGGTTATCCCCAAAAATGGGGATATGTTGCTAAATATCTTCTTGATGCTACCGGGGTGCTAATTAACGTGTTGTTGTATAGATGATTGTGATACTGATGATAAAAATCACTATGAACGAAAAAACTAGGTTTAAAAGGGCACCAATATTTATGTGGTGACGATTGAAGGAGGCAACGAAGGGTAGTGAAAACCTGATTGCACCAAATTATCGGCGTATCTATTTCTTTGAGCAGCTTTTTATTGGTTATCTGCGATACCTTAGTGCTCTTTTTAGTTTTAGAATTCTTACCAGTCTTCTTCTCCCCATGTTTTCAAGTATTTCAAAGGCAACATCCTCAATGTCTTTTTGTCGGTCGGAAATGGGGCACTCAGCTTTTCTTATGTTAAGATAAGTTTTTATATATGAGAATTTTGATGCACTGGCTAGGTATTCCTTTTTATGCTTAGGATAAATATCTTTAAGTTCAACGGCTTTCTTTAGCAGGTGTTTGTTTGCCAGCTCTCCGTAGGTGGAATATATTGGCACAAAATAGATAATGTTTTTTAGCCATCTAACGGCAGCGTCGTTTGGTAAATATTTCTCCTGAATGTAGAACAGCTCCTCGTTAACCAACCCAAGATGATCCAAGGCGTTTATTGCGCTTTGCTTTTTTCGGCACTTCCTTCGTTGTTGCCGTCTAACAATTTTTCTGTACGCATCAACGCATTTAGACATGGTGTTAAACTGAATCTGCTTTTTGTTGTAATGGAGGCCAACTATTGCACAAAGAATAGTTATAGGTGTAACTATTTCGGCTATTAGCGCTATTCTCTGGAGTAGGGTTATTGTTTCTTCTTGCATTTTGGTTTGCTATTGGTTTAGATTGCGCCCTATTTCTTTAGCTCCAATCGGTTGGTTTTGCTGCTGTACTCAAGCTTATGAATATCCCATTTCCCGTATGCGGCATCAACCTCTAGTTTCTGGGCAATAATCATTTGGGTGCCATTGGTTCGGAGATTAATCATTCCGTACCGTGTTAGGTTGGAATTAACGTGCTTGTTTAGACTAAGCAATCGGGCTTTAAGCTTGATTGGCTCTTCTTGTGGGGCATTATTTTTCTCATATTCCTTGATTTTTATTTGAAGGTTGGCTATTTCCGCAAGCATACTGTTTAGCTCAAATAGTTTCTTTCTAGTTATCTCTTTGTTTGACCGGGCTAGTTCGGTGGAGAATAGGAGTGGCTTATCTCCGTATCCACATTTACCAAATGAGCCTAGAGCATCGGGTCTAGGGTGAGCAAAGCTCTCGTCGTCGCCACTTGATATAACGGTGGCTAATGCATTAATTCCTTGCAGAAGGGGGTAGTGAAAGTGCTGGCTCCCGTGATGGCACGCCTTTGCCACATCAACCTGAAGCTTGCGTGGTGTTGCGCTGTAGTGGCTGCAGAGTATTTTGCCAAACTCCTCGTTGATATCCCCTCCAAGTAAAATTTTAGCCTCTCCATATTTTATGATGAGCACAATGGAGTGGCCGTTTTTGTCTTTGCCTGTATTGTTGAGGGTTTTTAGAGCGGGTTTGCCGTTTATCTCCTCAAGTATAGGAGCTAGAACCTCAATAGTAAACGGCTTGCCGTTTATTCGATAGTCTGTGTTGTAGCTGCCAAGGAACTTACACTTGTTAGATAGCATGGTAAATATAATCTGAGGGCTATACTTTAGCGATTTGTAGAGCGTTTTGGGGTACTGGGAGCCTTTCCCTTTTCTCTTGTTCGGATTGGTGATAATGCCAATCATCTCAGCGTGATTCTCAACCACGCTGGTTATGTAGCCATTTGCTACATGGCCAAAGGGATGGCTTTCTCCTGGGCGTTCCACAACCCCATTATGGTAAAGGGTTTCTATTTTTATGTGACAGTTCTTAAAAACGCTATCGAAACCGCCATAGTGATCCTTGTCGGAATGGCTTACTATGGCGGTGATTGGAATCTGAGTCCCTTTCTTGTTATAAAGGTTAAACCGCCAGTTAAGGTATCGGTTCATGTTATCGTACTCCCCAGCATCAATAAGAAAGTGCTTGTCATTTGGTGTTACCACATGGCAGCCATCGCCTTGACCAATATCAATAAAATTTACTTCGAGCACACGTTCCGTTTGTAGGTCGGCAATATTGGCCCAGCCCTTTTTATTCCTGCTTAACACATTCACTCTGCCACTCACTACCTCAAGGTTTAGAATGGTTATGTAGTCGCCAAAAAGAAGGTGTTGTACCCACTTAGTTCCCGTTGGTTCCCAGTATATCTTTACCGAGGGGTAACCGGCAAAGCAGTAATGGGTATTCTTTTCTGATTTTAGGTATTTTGTAGGCTCTAGTGTAGGCATGGGCTAACTTTTGGGGTAGTTAAAAAAAAGAGGCTTTGCAGTTGAGCGAAGGGCGTTTTTCCAATTGTTCTATGGATTGCAAAGCCTCTTTCGACGTGAAGGGTGAGAGATAGGGAAAGTGTTAGGCTGCTGGGTTATTCCCCTTCGCCAATAGGTTCAGTGCTGGTAGAGAGGTTCATCCATTCAGGCTTATCGCTGTCTAGCCTAGCAAATACAGGCTTTTCGTTCCTTGCTATATCTACATAGCATTTTAGCTCGGTAAAGGGAACAAAAATGGCTCCTACATTACCAGCCCAGTTACATACGGCATTGGGTGGAATAGGGCTGGAAGGGTGTAGCCCGTAAACAATTAGCCGCTCCTTTTTTGCTCCGTAACAGCAAAGGTAACCTTGAATTTTGATTGCAGTGTTTCCCCATGTTGCAGTTGATTTGTAACCCATTTGCAGCACGTAGGTTTTTACCTCAAATGTTTTGTTAGGCATGGTTATCTCCGATTAGTTGTGCCTACTCTTTAGCTCGGATTTTCGGCTTTCTCCGTATGACTAAGGCAAGGAATCAGAAAGCGGTAAATGCGCATTACTAGCTAATTTACAGACAACTATTGCTAATGAAAATAGCCTTTTGGGGCTATGTGTACCTACTGCTGGCTAAATTTCAGGTACTTAAGAATGGCCTCGGAACGGTTGGTTACCCCTAGTTTAGGGTATATCTTTTTTAGGTGATTCTTTACGGTAAATATGCTTATTCCTAGCTCGCAGGCAATTTCTTTGTAAAGAAGGCCTTGGGCTAGCAGCTTTATTATATCAAACTCGCGGGGCGATAGGCTAAAGGGATTACGGGTTTTTTGGTATGCGCTAAAGTTTATTGTCTTGTAATTGGTGCTGGCAAGCGATGTATCTAGGGGCTGGTTTTGCTGCAGGAACCACTCCGATTTGCTAAGGGGGTATTCAATAGCACTGGTGCTATCCATTGATAGGTGTAGGCTTAGCCTGGCTTTTTTTATGGCATCTTGCTGGAGCAGATGGTTAAATTGCTCGTTGCTAATGGAGACTTTTACGTTTAGCAATACCTCGTTTGGCGTTTGTGGAGTGGGGGCAATGGAGCTGCCCTCTGCTATGGATAGAGCCGAGAGTGCGCTTCCCCAGCTTTTATCCTCTTCCATTTGCTTAAGAAAGAATTCTTTTAGGGTTCTTGTTGTAGCTTGCTTTTGCATGATGGTTAATAGTTTATTTTATCGCTTTGGAGTAAAATTATACTTAATTGGAATAGTAATCAAGTTGGGTTGCAATACTGTTGATTTTTGTTCTCGTTAAAAGTTTACTTAGAGAGTAATGGCTTTATAATGGCGAGTAATTCTTTTACAATCTTGGAATTGAATCCATATCTTTGTTTTGGGTCTTTCGCTTTTGCGTTGCTTTCCTTTTTTTTATCAGTTTAATGTCCTTTTTTACAGCAATATAAACTCTTATACTTATAAATGCTACTACAATAAATGCCACCCAAAAGAAACCAGGATGAAAACCCTGTGCGCTGTTGTAGGGTTTCGCAAAGGTTGCTTTACTAGGGTTTAGCTGCAATAAAAGGATTTGGTACTGCATCAATGCTTTCATTTTACAAAGTAGAGCTTATGGTTACTCATTAATAGTGTAAACCTGTATTATGCGCTCACTGCTAAAGAATGCATTAGCTTTTGCCTTAAAGGCCTCCATTTGCGACGATTTTAAATGCCTATCCAAATCCTCTCTTGTTTCCCAGCGTTCAAACAGTAAAAACTGATTTGTTTCTTCGGTTAACTGGTATAGCTCATACTCAATACATCCTTTTTCTTGCCTAACACTTGAGGCAATTTCGGTTACAGCCTTAACGTAATCTTGGGCATGCTCTGGCTTTGGCGTCGATTTTACGGTAACTATGATCATGACACGTTGGTTAGATTGTTACAACGGGTTTAAATTTATGGAAAGTATTTAGAAATGGAAGTTATATCTTTCCATAATCCACTAAACCTCTTTACCCATTGCTCTATACGTTTCTACTTTTTTATATCTTTGTCAGTTATCCGATAAAACGAAAATTTACAACAGATTATGGAAATTCCTGCAAAGTACAACCCCTCCGAGGTTGAGGATAAGTGGTACAAGTACTGGATGGACAACGGTTTTTTCCGTTCGGTACCCGACGAGCGCGAGCCTTACTGTATCGTAATTCCGCCGCCTAACGTTACTGGTGTGCTACACATGGGGCACATGCTAAACAACACTTTGCAGGATGTGTTGGTCCGCAGGGCACGTATGCTAGGCAAAAATGCTTGCTGGGTACCTGGTACCGACCACGCTTCCATTGCCACCGAGGCAAAGGTAGTGGCTAAGCTACGTGCAGAGGGTATCGATAAGAACTCGCTTACTCGCGATGAGTTCCTTGCTCATGCATGGGAATGGAAAGAGAAGCATGGTGGTATCATCCTTGAGCAGCTTAAAAAGCTGGGTGCCTCTTGCGATTGGGATCGTACCGCGTTTACCATGGACGAAGCCCTGTCGGCTAGCGTGCTAAAGGTTTTTGTAGATCTTCATAAAAAGGGTTACATCTATCGCGGTGTACGTATGGTTAATTGGGATCCGCAGGCTAAAACTGCCGTTTCCGATGAGGAGGTGCTATACCGCGAGGTACAGAGCAAGCTGTACTACTTAAAGTACTTTATTGATGGCGAGGATGGCTTTGTTACCATTGCCACCACCCGTCCCGAAACTATACTTGGCGATACCGCCGTTTGCGTTAACCCTAACGATCCACGTTACACCAATCTTAAGGGCAAACGCCTTATTGTTCCGCTAATCAAGCGTAGTGTACCCGTTATTTTCGACGAGTATGTTGATGTTGAGTTTGGTACAGGAGCCCTAAAGGTAACCCCTGCTCACGATGTAAACGACTACATGCTAGGCGATAAGCACAACCTTGAGAGCATAGATATTTTTAACGATAATGGTACCATGAGCACTGCCGCCCAGCTATACGTTGGCATGGATAGGTTTGAGGTACGTAAGGTTATTGTTAAGGATCTGGATGCCGCTGGTAACCTTGCTAAGGTTGAGGATTATGTGAATAAGGTGGGCTACTCAGAGCGTACCGATGCGGTTATTGAGCCAAAGCTATCAATGCAGTGGTTCCTCCGTATGAAGGAGCTTGCCGAGCCTGCCCTTAAAGCAGTTGTTGAGGGCGATATTCAGCTTGTTCCGCCAAAGTTTGTTAACACCTACCGCCACTGGATGGAGAACGTAAAGGACTGGTGCCTTTCGCGTCAGCTGTGGTGGGGGCATCGTATCCCTGCATGGTACCTACCAGAGGGAGGGTACGTTGTTGCCGAAACCGAAGAGGAGGTGCTACAGCTTGCCCGCGAGAAATCGGGTAATGCTAACCTAACCCTTGCCGATTTACGTCAGGACGAGGATGTGCTAGACACATGGTTCAGCTCATGGCTGTGGCCAATATCTGTGTTCGATGGCATTCGTAAGCCCGATAACGAGGATGTTAACTACTACTACCCAACCAACGATTTGGTTACTGCTCCCGAAATCCTATTCTTCTGGGTTGCACGTATGATTATTGCTGGTTACGAGTATCGTGGTGCAAAACCATTTGGTAACGTTTACCTAACAGGTATTGTACGCGATATGCAGCGTCGTAAAATGAGCAAGTCCTTGGGTAATAGCCCCGATCCGCTCGACCTAATAGCCAAGTACGGCGCCGATGGTGTGCGTGTTGGTATGCTACTTTGCTCTCCTGCAGGTAACGATGTGCTGTTTGAGGAGTCGCAAACGGAGCAGGGTCGTAACTTTAGCAATAAGATATGGAATGCCTTCCGCTTGGTTAAAGGGTGGGAAGTAAATGCCGATATTGAGCAACCTGTTTCAGCAAAGGCCGCCATTGAGTGGTTCAATCACCTTCTTAATAAGGAGATTGCCCAAATTGATGACGATTTTGATAAGTACCGCATCTCCGAGGCGCTAATGGCCGTTTATAAGCTATTCTGGGACGAGTTCTCATCGTGGTTCCTAGAAATGGTTAAGCCTGCATACCAGCAGCCTATTGATGCAACAACCTATGCAGCCGTTCTTGAGATTTTTGAGAAGATGCTTGCTCTGCTTCACCCATACATGCCCTTTATTACCGAGGAGCTATGGCAGCTTATCCGCGAGCGCACACAGGGTGAGAGCCTAATGGTTAGCCCAATGCCAAAGTCTCAGGCTTCTGATGCGCAGCTTATTGAGCGCTTTGAGCTAATGAAGGAGACCATTGCAGGTGTACGTACCATTCGTCAGGAGAAGAATATTCCTCAAAAGGATAAGCTAAAGCTATTTGTTAGCTCAACCGAGTCGCTAGGCGAGAACGTGGAGAGCATCATTGTTAAGCTTGCCGGATTGGAGCTGCTACAGTACACCTCCGATAAGGTTGATGGCGCTGCTTCGTTTATGGTTCGCTCAACGGAGTTCTTTGTTCCTCTTGAAGGTTTTATTGATGTTGAGGAGGAGATATCAAAGCTAAAAACCGAGCTTGAGTACACCAAGGGCTTCCTAAACAGCGTAGCCAAAAAGCTAAGCAACGAGCGCTTTGTTAGCGGTGCTCCAGCCAATGTGGTTGATATGGAGCGCAAGAAACAGGCCGATGCCGAAGCTAAAATTCAGGTTATTGAGGAACGCTTGGCCGCTCTAAGCAAGTAGTACTACATACAGGATTATTTCAATATAAATAGCAACGCCGCACCAAACATAATGTTGGGTGCGGCTTCTGTTTTTGGTGTAGCTGGTTGTTTTCGTTGATAATCTTAATCAACTCTGCTTCTAAACATTCGTTTCACGCTTGCATTTCTTCTATAAGTTTCTGAGTTTTGAAGAATCTTCGCATAATATAAACTGTATGTAAGCTACTGTAGTGCTATAGGATGTGTTCATAATGCGAGAATGGCATTTTCTACAGAACACAGTAGCTGTAACTAGAAAAATAGCTAACGGATGAAAGATTCAGAAATTCTAATGAACCCCAACGAGCTGGTTCGTTTCCTAAAAAAGCCTGCTGAGGCTTTTACTAAAGACGATATTATTCACTTCTGCCAAGAGAACGAGATTGAGATGATCAATTTTCGTTACGTTGCCGAGGATGGAAAAATCAAGACTTTAAACTTTGTGATTAGCTCAAAGGAGCATCTTGATAGCGTTCTGTCGTCGGGAGAACGTGTTGATGGAAGCAGCCTATTCTCATTCATCGAGGCGGGTAGCAGCGACTTGTACGTAATTCCACGCTACCGCACTGCGTTCCTAGATCCTTTTGCCGATGTTCCTACCCTTAGCATTCTTTGCTCTTTCTACAACAGCGAGGGCAAGCCGCTAGAGAGCTCTCCAGAGTACATTCTTCGTAAAGCTAACGAGGAGTTCTCCATTAAAACGGGCTGCACCTTTAAGGCATTAGGTGAGCTTGAGTACTACGTAATTGGTGAGCGCGACGATTTTTACCCTGGCATAGACCAAAAGGGCTACCACTCTAGCGAACCATTTGCTAAGTACGAGAACATCCGCGTTGAGGCGCTAAAACTTATTGCCCACGCTGGTGGTAAGGTTAAGTATGGACACTCAGAGGTTGGCTGCTTCTCTCAGGGCGATTACTACTACGAGCAGCACGAGGTTGAGTTCCTGCCCATGCCCGTTGAGGAGGCCGTTGAGCAGATGATTCTGGCTAAGTGGATTGTTCGGATGCTTGGTTTCCGCTATGGCGTTGAGATTAGCTTTGCTCCAAAAATTACCGTAGGTAAAGCAGGTAGCGGTATGCACTTCCACATGATGGTAGAGAAGGATGGCGTTAACCTTATGGTTGAGAATGGTAAGCTAAGCGACCTTGCACGTAAGATGATTGCAGGTATCCTTGATGCTGCCGATGCGCTAACCGCATTTGGGAACACCATTCCTACATCGTACCTACGCCTTGTGCCACACCAAGAGGCTCCAACCAATATTTGCTGGGGCGATAGGAACCGCTCTGTAGTGGTTCGCGTTCCTCTTGGATGGATTGGCGCCGACTATATGGTTCGCGATGCTAACCCAGCCGATTGCAACCTTAGCGTATCGGGTCAATCTAAGCAAACCTTTGAGTTCCGCGTACCCGATGGTTCTGCAGATATTTACCTAACCGTTGCAGGCCTTGTAAAGGCATCTATGCATGGCATTAACATGCCAAACGCACTTGAGCGTGCTAAGGAGCTATACGTTGATGCTAACATCTTTAAACCCGAGTTTAAGGAGAAGCTAATGCAGCTTAAGCAGCTTCCTGCATCGTGCTGGGAATCGGCTGAGGCGCTTGAGGCTAAGCGTGGCATTTTCCAAGAGGGTGCAATTTTCCCCGATGGCCTAATTAATGCTCAAGTTAAAAAGCTTAAAGCGTTTAACGATAAGGGTCTTAGCGAGAAACTATACGGTAAGGATGAGGAGTTAGCTAAGCTAGTTGCCCAGTTTATACATATTGCGTAAGCAGTACTAGATAAAAAAGAGGGTGCCCAAAAAGTAAAGGGCACCCTCTTTTTATTTCTACTCCTACCTGAGCGAGTTTTCAAACATTCAATCTAGCATAAGATAAATTACTTTTTAGACAGCCTCTTTTTTATCTTCTACCCCTACGGCGCCAACCGCTCAATAGTCCAAATGCCATTTGTTAGGGTGTACTGTATGCGGTCGTGGAGCCTATCGGCGCGGCCCTGCCAAAACTCAATGCATGTTGGTGCTAAAACGTAACCGCCCCAGTTGGGTGGGCGTTTTATGGTACGCTTAGAGAACTCTTCGTGGAAATCGGATTTTAAATTCTCAATGTATTTACGGTTGGGTATAACCTGACTTTGGGGCGATGCCCATGCGCCAATCTTGCTCCCCTCAGGGCGGGTTTTAAAGTACTCATCGCTTTGCTTATCGGTTAGCTTAGCTATTTTCCCCTCTATGCGCACCTGTCGTTCCAGCTCTGGCCAGAAAAACACTAGTGCTCCGTATGGGTTTTGTAGTATCTGCTTGCCCTTTTTGCTGTCGTAATTGGTGAAAAACGAAAAGCCTTCGGGGCTAACCCCTTTTAGTAGTACAACCCTTGCCGATGGTTTTCCTTCAAACGTACTTGTGGCAAGAGTCATGGCCGTGGGCTCATTTACATTAGACTCAACGGCCTCATTAAGCCACTGTTCAAACTGCTTTAGAGGATCGCTTTGCACATCGTCCTCATTTAGCTGTGTTATCAGGTATTCCTTTCGAATAGCCGATATATCCTTTGTTCTCATGCGTTACCTATGCAATTGGATGGTTGCTTAAAAAACAAATGTTTACCATAATTAAACTAAACAGCTAACGGCCAATATTGTTTGCAGTATAACAGCCTATTGTTAGGTGTTTGTGGCGATAGTGCTATGCTTTAGGCTCCGAGTGTGTATGAGCATTTGTTTCTGCAATGGACGATTGCAGGTGCTTAACATGGGTTTGCCTAGCAGAGGTGATGCTTGCGTTAAGGTCGAAACCCAGGATTAGCCCAAAGGCATTAAAGTAAATCCACAGTACAAAGGCAATTAGTCCGCCCAACGATCCGTAGAACTTATTGTACTGCGCAAAATTGTTTACGTAGAACGAAAACCCCAATGAGGTTAACACAATAAGCAGGGTGGCAAGGGTTGATCCTGCCGAAAAAAAGCGAAAACGCTTATGTTTTGCCGGTGCAAGGTAGTACAGAAACGATATGCAGAAAAAGAATAGCAGCACAATAAGAATCCATCTACCAAAAAGAATTAGGTAGTAGGTTATGTCCTGCTTTATCCAATCAAGAGATATCATTTTTTGCAGTGCCAGCTCACCAAAAAACATTATGGAAACGCCAACCGTAACCAGTATGGGTAGAATTAGCGTGAGGATAAACGCTATCACGTGCTGGGCTACAAAATTTCGGGTTTCAATGGTGTGGTAGGTTGCGTTAAAGGCGTCAATAAGCGAGCTAACGCCGTTGTGGCTAAAGAATAGCGCTGCTAAGAAGCCAAAGGAGAGCAATCCGCTACTTTTACGCGTGAGTACCTCGGTTAGGGTTGACTCAACGGTTTGAAACGCGTAATCAGGCATTATGGTCTTTATAAGAATAAGTAGCTGTACCTGAAAGTCCTTTACTGGGATGTATGGTATTAACGTGAATAGGAAGATAAGCGTTGGCACAACTGCTACAAAAAAATTAAAAGCAACAGCCGAAGCCCTTGTGGTAAGGGCTCCATTAATAATTCCTTTAAAAAAGAAGTGAATAACGGTATAAATGGGCACGCCATCGAATCCAGGAAACGTAATTCGTTGCAACAACCTAATTAAAAGTTTGGTGTTGGTAACAAACCTGCGTTTTAATCTTTTAGCAAGAGTAACGTTCCCGTTTTTTTGCATGTAGCGTTGGTGCTTAGTTTTACTGTTTTACACCTTTTTTAGGTTCATATCAAGGCTTTTAACCTGATGGGTTAAGGCACCAACCGATATGTAATCGACACCTGTTTCGGCGTATTCTCTAATGGTAGCAAGGGTTATGCCCCCCGACGATTCTGTTTCAACCCGCCCGTTAACCAGCTTAACCGCTTGGTGGGTAAGCTCTGGGGTAAAGTTGTCGAACATTATGCGCTGCACGCCACCCACGGCCAAAACCTTTTCTATATCGCCAAGCGATCTGGTTTCCACCTCAATGCCAAGGTTTTTCCCTTTTTGCAGTAGGTACTGCTGCGCATTCTTAACAGCGTTCTCAATGCCGCCAGCAAAGTCTATGTGGTTATCCTTAAGCATTATAAGGTCAAAAAGCCCCATTCGGTGGTTTTCGCCTCCACCAATTTTTACCGCTATTTTGTCGAAAATGCGCATGCCAGGGGTGGTTTTACGGGTATCTAGTATTTTTGCTCTAGTACCTTCAATGCGCTTAACGTAAATATCGGTTTGGGTAGCAATACCGCTCATGCGCTGCATGGTGTTCAGTACAATACGCTCAGCCTGTAGCAAACTGTGCACTCGTCCGGTGGCAGTAAAAACAATATCCTTTGGTTTTACATGTGTGCCATCGGGAATTAGGGTGTTAACGGCTATTTCGGGATCAATACGGTTAAAAATAATTTTGCTTATCTCAACACCAGCAATTATCCCTTCCTGCTTAAGCATAAGCTGTACCTTGCCTTGGGCTTGTTGAGGAATACAAGAAAGCGATGAATGGTCTCCATCGCCTATGTCCTCTAAAATTGCTAGGTCTATTAGTTTTGTAATTAGTTGTAAATCCATTGCTAAAAAACGTATGTGAGACTGTTGTTTGCGGCTATTCGCTAAGGGTTTCAATCCTTAGCTGGTGTATTAGAGAGGTGTTGCCATCGGCTTTTAGGAATATCGATACCCTAAAAACTTTAGAGTCGGTAGTTAACGTGCCTATGGCAAAGCCATTTGAATCCTTAGCTCCTTTATGGTTAACCTGAAATTTGGTAGGCTTATTCTTGTTAAGGAAATCTTTCATTAGCAGCTCTGCCTGAGCTCTTGAGTAAAAGTTCTCCTCGCCATCAATCTCAATTTCAATGGTTTTATTAAAGTAGCCAGAGAGTTCCTGCGCATTCCCTGCCTTAAAAATATCCGATATTTTCCCAATTACGTCTTGTTGCTGGGTTCCTGCACTAAATGCAAGAACTAGTGAAACTGTGCTTAACACGAGTGTTGTTGCCAGAACAAACAAAAACTTATTCATCTGTCAATTTTTTTTATTTTATAAGGTACAGATGGAACATCCTGTGGATAGCTGTGGGCGTGCATGCTAACGCTATTGCCATGGATGTTTCATTATATAATCTCCTTATATCATGAGCAACAGGGGTATCAAAGTCCCT
The DNA here is from genome assembly GCA_016931855.1 of Bacteroidales bacterium. GTDB lineage: Bacteria > Bacteroidota > Bacteroidia > Bacteroidales > Tenuifilaceae > UBA5206. Next base: position 17,209 of record JAFGDZ010000044.1, on the reverse strand, counting down.
GCCAAAAGTTAAAAGTAATGTGCAAACTTAGTAAATTTAGCCCACTAATGGGAAAATACCTAATTTTAAAGCAATTTAGCGAGTTTTAAGCAATTTAGCGAGCAGTGAGGTTGCTAATGCGTAAGTATTGCTTGTTTAATATATACTGGTACTAGGTACAATTTTGTTGAAACTTATACGATGAAAGTTACCCTTTTGGTTGTAGGGAAAACCGATAAAAAGTTTGTAGAGGAAGGAACCGATGAGTATGTTAAGCGCATTAAGCGCTATATCCCTTTCGATATAAAGGTTTTACCTGATGTTAAGAATACTAAGAATATGCCCCATGAGGTGCAGATGGAGAAGGAGGCCGATGCTATTCTGGCTGCTTTAGGGGGTAATCAGGAGGTAATACTACTTGATGAGAATGGAACCGAATATACCTCTGTTGGCTTTGCCAACTTTATAGAGAGGCACTTGGTAATGGGGCAGCGCGATTTGGTTTTTATTATTGGTGGCCCGTATGGCTTTAGCCAAAGGGTTAGGGCTGTGGCATCGGGTAAGCTATCGTTGTCTAAGCTAACGTATTCGCACCAGCTGGTTAGGGTTGTATTTGCGGAGCAGCTTTACCGTGCATTTACCATAATAAGGGGCGAACCGTATCATCATCAATAGGTATTTGCCCTTGCTGCTAGCTATTCGCATTAGAGCAACGCTGTTAGGGCTCGCTTTTTGTTAAGGCTTGCCAATCCAAAATTAGCTTACCATGAAACTTAGCCGTTACCATATTCCTTTGCTCTTTCTGCTACTGGCAGCCTTTTGTTATGCCTTCTCGGTGTTTTCGGAGGGGCGGCTATCGCAAAAATCATCATCGCTAAAGGATACCAAAGAGCTATCCAGTAAGCTTGAGTCCCTTGTAAGGGAGGCTAAAGCCGATGCTAACTTTCTACTTAAGCAGTACTCCATGCATGGTGTGGATGCGCTGTTTGACCTTAATCAGGCGCAATTTGGATTAGGCGCAAGGGGAAAAGGCATTGCTTACTTTGTTTACTCCGGTAATCGTTTGGTTTTTTGGTCTCAAAGCCTCGATTTGCCATTAGATTTATTGGGGGCTGATAGGGATACTCTGGTTAGGGTGCAAAACTCGTGGTACGTTTGGTCCTCTCATCACAGCAACAACGATGTGGTTGTATCGTTAGTGCGCATTAGAACCGATTATCCTTACGAGAATAGGTTCCTAAGGAGCGCCTTTTCCAGCCAACTTGGTGCGTTGAATGATTACGGCTTATCGGCCACTAGTGCCGAGGGTGCAATACCTGTAGCATTATATGGCAAACCTCTTTTTTACCTATTGCCGTTGGTTCCCAAATTTTCGGTTTTTACATGGGACTCACTTGCTATAGCGGCGCAGTGGTGCTCGTTCTTTCTGTTGCTGGCGTTACTATTCTCCTTGCCCTTTACCCGTTTGGCTGGGCGGTACCGCTTTAGAATGTTTTGGGTAATAGCTCCCGTGGTTATTGTTCTTCGATTGTTAAATCTAAGCTTGGGCTGGCCGCTAAGTACGGGGTCCAGCCTGTTTGGCCCCGAGGTTTTTGCTCTCTCGTGGCTGTTCCCCTCGTTGGGCGATTTGGCCCTAAATGCTGTAATCCTATTTGCCATTGTTGCTTTGGCCTACCGCTGCTTTAAAGCGGTGGTTCCAGTAAGGAGGTTTAGACCATATATAATCGCATTGCTATCGGTTGCCAGTGCCTTCTTGCTCCTTGCTACCGATAATCTTTTCCAATCCCTTATACTCCACTCCACCGTAACATTTGAGGCTTACCGTATTTTCGATTTGTCGGTATATACCCTTATTGGTTACATCGCAATTGGGCTGCTATTTGGTTCGGCATTCCTTCTTAATCACCTCTGGCTGGGCTTTTGTGGTTGCGGCAAGGGCATTTGGGGGCGTATAAGTTTCTCTTTTATAGGCATAGCACTGGCGCTGCTGCTTTTCTACCTTATGGGCTTTGCAGTATCGGTTTATGGCATTGCCTTACTGCTGCTTATTCCTATTGTGTTGGCGTGGTTCTCTAAAAAGGGAGCCGCTTACAGGTCGTCTCACGTTGTGCTGTTTGCGGCGGTAATATCGGTGCTATCCGTTTTCTTAGTATCCGATTTTGCCCTGCAAAAGGACATCGAGGTTAGAAAGGTTATTGCCCTAAATCTTAGCTCAGAGCGTGACCCTGTTGCCGAAATGCTTCTGAAAGATGTATCGCAAGGCATCGCCAAAGACTCAAAAATCAATCAGCTTATTTCCAATATCTCTGATAATGAGTTTGATTTGTATGCCTACATAAATGAGGAGTACTTCTCTGGCTACTTAAAAAAGTTTGATTTTCAGGCAACTGTTTGCTTTGCGGGCTCAGAGCTAATACTGGATAACTCTGGATTAAAGGTTGGCTGCGAGGGCTTTTTCTCCAGCATGGCCGCCGAAAAGGGTACGCTTATAAGAGGAACTAACTTTTACTATTTAAGCAATCAAACGGGGAGGATTAGCTACTTGGGCGTGTTCTCCGTTGCGCTGGATTCCCTTACAAGGGCAAACCTTTACATTGAGATGGACTCAAAGCTCAACTCAGAGTTCTTGGGGTATCCAGAGCTGCTACTTGAAGGGAAGCTGGCATCAAAGAGCCAAATGAGCTACTACTCTACAGCCAAGTACCATCAGGGCAGGCTTATTGCGCAAACGGGCGGGTTCTCCTACCCCTTAGAAGAACGATTCTCGGCCGATACTGTAAACGCTTTTAGCTACATTAGGAGTAGCGATATGGGGCACATCGTTTATAGGCCCAATGCCGATAATGTTATTGTGCTAAGCAAACCAAAGGTTAACCTTTTTAACATAACCGCCTCATTTGCATATGTTTTACTGCTCTTCTTCTTTATTCTTGTGGTGCAGCTGCTTATTGCAGGGTTTCCCCTGGAGCTATCTGTCCGGTTGGCTGGTTTTAGGGGCAAAATAAAACGAGTAGTTGTGGTAATTGTGCTGCTGTCGCTTATTATGGTAGGGGCGGTAACCATTGTGTATAGCGTTAAGAATTTCGAGCAAAAGAACTATGAGTCGCTAAATGAGAAGCTGCTCTCGCTAATGGTTGAAATTGAGCACGATTTGGTTGATGCCGATATGATACACCCTTCAATGGCAGAGTATATAACCTTTAGGCTAATACGCTTAAGTAATGTGTTTTATGCCGATATTAACCTGTACGATACCACCGGAGTGCTTATTGCCTCATCGCGACCCGAGATTTTTGAGCGGCAGCTGCTGGGCAAGCTCATGGATCCCGTTGCGTTTTACCAAATGAAGGCAATGCAAAGCCAGCGGCTACTCAATAAGGAGCGCATAGGTATGCTCTCATACCTATCGGCATACGTTCCCTTAATCGACGATACAAACCAAACAATAGCATACGTTAACCTGCCTTACTTTACCAAGCAGGATGAGTTTAAACGCGAAATTTACTCTATTGTGGTGGTGCTTGTTAACATTTACGCGCTGCTAATTCTTATTGCATTATCGGTGGCCATTTTTGTTGCCAACCAAATTTCCCGTCCCCTTGAGCTAATCCGCGATAAGCTTCGTAGGGTTGACATATCGGGGCATAACGAGCCGCTATACTACGAGTACGACGATGAGGTTGGCCGCCTTGTTAAGGAGTATAACCGAATGGTTGAAGCGCTAGCACGTAGCGCCGAGGAGCTAGCCCGTAGCCAGCGCGAAAGCGCTTGGCGCGAAATGGCCAGGCAGGTTGCCCACGAAATCAAGAACCCGCTAACGCCCATTAAGCTAAGCCTGCAGCATCTTACCATGCGCCGCAAGCATGGCGACCCCGATTGGGATAAGCACTTTGATAAGTTTGCCGCCTCGCTAATTGAGCAGATTAACACGCTGGCAACCATTGCTACCGAGTTCTCTAACTTTGCAAAAATGCCTGCCCTTAAGTTTGATACTGTTGATGTTTATAGGCTTCTAGATGAGGCAACGCACATCTTCTCGGCCTATAAAAACATATCAATAGCAGTAAGTAAGCAGCCCGAGGCGGTATTCCAGGTGAAGGCCGACAGGGAGCAGCTTTCCCGCGTATTTGTGAATTTGTTAAAGAATGCGGTGCAATCCATTCCGTTAGGACGGAAAGGCGTTATTAGGGTTGATGCCTACTGTGTACAACGCTCTGTTATTATTGATGTTACCGATAATGGTGGCGGAATACCCTTAGATCTTCAGGCTAAGATATTCAGCCCCAATTTTACCACAAAATCATCGGGAACGGGACTGGGGCTAGCCATATCAAAGGGAATTGTAGAGGGGCTGGGCGGTAAAATATCATTCCAGTCGCAACCAGGGGCAACAACCTTTACCATTGAATTACCCGTTTATAAAGGAGACGAATATGACCGTGAAAATTAGCGTACTTGTTGACAATATTGCTGGCCGCAGCTTTAAGGCCGAGCATGGGTTATCGTACTTTATTAGTGCCGATAAGGATGTGCTGCTCGATACGGGCAGCTCCAACCTATTTCTCCAAAATGCAGCGAAGCTAGGTATTGATGTTGCCAAATCCGATTATGTTGTGCTTAGCCACGGTCACTGGGATCATGGAAACGGGTTGGTACACCTACCTTCGGGACTATTGCTGGTAGCACACCCCGATATTTTTGCCTCGCGCATTAGTAAGCGTAGCGGCAACCCAGTGGGCATTCCTATTACTCGTTCCGAGGCTGCCCAAAAGTTTAACATGCGCCTAAGCGTTGAGCCGGTATGGCTCTCGGAGCAAATGGTTTTTCTTGGCGAGATCCCGCGACTAAACAATTTCGAGAGCCAAACAACCGATTTTGCCTACACCGATATGTCGCCCGATTTTATTCCCGACGACACGGCCATTGCCATTAAAACGCCTAAGGGGTTAGTAGTGGTAACGGGCTGCTCGCACGCTGGCATATGCAATATTGTTGATTATGCAATTAGGGTTACTGGTCAGCGCAGCGTTAGAGCGGTTGTGGGAGGGCTGCACCTTGATAAGGTTGATGAGCAGTACTACAAAACCATTGAGCATATGGAAGAGCTGGGAGTGCAAGAGGTTGTTCCCTCGCATTGCACCTCGTTTGAGGTATCGGCGCAATTCTTTGCAAAGTATGGAAAGCAGCCCTTAAAAAGCGGATTTGTGCTTTGTTACTAGATACTTCTTGTTGTAGTAAAAATAACAAAAGCCGCTTATATAGCGGCTTTTGCAGTTTTATACAAGGGGCTAAACATCCCTTTTGGGCGCCAAGTACTTATTAAATAGCAGTAGTCCAATAATAGTGGCAACACCAATCATGCTAAACATGAACCAAAGTAGTCCCGGGCGACCCATATCGGTTACAAACTTAACGTAGGTGTACGCCCCAAGCACTCCTCCAATACCGCTACCAATAACCCCGTAAAGGAAGCTGTAGCCAAGGTAAAGCGCCTTTTTATCGGGTGGAGCAATTAGCCCAACGTACGATATGAACTTGGGGTGTGCGGTCATTTCGCCAATAGAAAAAATCATAATACCAGCCATAAATACCCAAGCATGGGTTGATATGGCCAGAATTCCCATACCAATAGTACCTAGTGCTATACCAAATATCATTGTGGGTAATGCTTTGGTATTCTTTACTATGCTTGAGATTATAAGCTGCAACAGGATAATTGTTCCTGCGTTAATAACGGTAACATGTTCCGCCTCAAACTTCCACGAAGGATTCTCCGTGAACAGTGCAAGAACAGAATTTACTGCGCTGTTTACTGGAGCCATGTCCATGTACTCGGTTAGGTACCATAGCACGGTATCAAACATCTGGAAGTACAGGATCCAGAAACAGGAGTAAATGGCTATCATTATAATAAAACGGAAGTCTTTAACTACCAGTACGATGCCCTTTAGTACATCAAGAATCGATTTTTGAGTTTGTGGACGTTCGGGTTCCTTGTAAACAAACAGGTTTAGTAGTATTAACCAGCCAGTACCCACAGCGGCCATTAGGAAAATGTAGTTCCAACCAATACCCTTTAGGTAGGGAATAAGAATTAGGGGTACAAGGAATGCCCCAAGGTTAATTGTCCAGTAAAAGATACCAAAACCAAGCGAGGAATTGTTCTCGTCGGTTGTGCGGGCAATAGTTCCCGATATGATGGGCTTAAAGAATCCAGCTCCAGTTACCATTAGCATCAGACTTAAAAAAACGTGGTGATACTCCGTGCTAATGCTGGTAAGGAAGTATCCAAGGCTCATTACCACAAAGGCAAAGGTGAGGGTTTTTTTATAGCCAAACTGGTCGGCAATGGCTCCCGATAGGATGGGGAGTAAATAGAGCAGCGGCGTGATTACGCTCTTAATCACTCCTACGCTCTCCTTTGAAAAGCCAAGCCCTCCCTGCGTTACATCCAGAACAAGGTAAACAGAAAGGATGGACATTACGCCGTAGTACGATCCCCGCTCAAAGAACTCCATTACAATAACTGTCCAGAAGTTTTTTGAGAACGATTTTATTCCACTTTTCGTCTTTTCCATTAAGATTCGGTTTGTTTTGTCCGATACCAATTTGTGTACAGCCCCTTCATTTCGGACGTAATGGGTAGCGCTGCTTTATCATTACCTAAATTTTACACTTTTTATGATTGCCCAAAATAGTAATAGTTTAGCTAATTCGGTTGGGGTTGGGAGGAAAGGTTAAAATTCAAAGGTGAAGGTTAGCGTTCAGTATTCAAAGTTCAAGATTTAAGGTTTAATATTCCGAAACCTGAAACCTGCCCCAGGACGAGATTAAAGGGTTCTGTTTTTAAGTATGAGTATAAAGCACCAAATACGAGATACGAAATACAGCCAACATCACAGTTGGCTAGTGCAAAACAATAAAAAAAAGAGGCTGCCCACAGTTACGTGAAACAGCCTCTAACCTCAAGTTAATTTTTAGCTAAGCGCCTTTCTCAAGGGCTTTTTCGGCGTCTTTAAGTAGCTTCTCGGCATCCTTTTTTGATGTTTTTGCTTTTTTTAGAGCCGTTTTTCCTTTTTCTACCATCTTTTCGCCGGTAGAGTACTTTTTAACCTCAACTTTATATTTATCGTTCCATGCTTTAGTATCAATCTTGTACTGTGCCTCTAGCTGCTTAACTTCAGCTTTGGCTTCGTTAACGGCCTCTTTATCGTTAGAACGCATTTGTTTGTCAAGAGGTTTTCTTTCGTTAAAGTAGGTTTTTTCAATCTCTTTTTGTTCGGCAGCAAGAGTTTTTAGTTCAGCGCTAGCCTCGTCAATCATTACCTGACCTGCTTGTATAAGGCTATCGGCTGTAAAAACTTTAGCATCGGCAAGGTCAACCTTTAGCTGTGCAGCATCAACCTTGTCCTGTAGTTTCTTGAGTTTTGCATCATCCTGTGCATTAGCCGTTACACTAAAAAGGCACATGCCTGCTGCTAGGATTAAAAAAGAGGGAAGCAATTTTTTCATAGTGATATGGGTTTTCCCGTTTTACGGTGGTTGTTGGTGTATGTTATGGTTTTTATCTACTTTTTAACAAAAAGGAAGTCACCTCCCTCATCGCCAGTGTCTTTAATGTCGCCGTATAGCGGTGTTGTTGGGCTGCCATTCATAACAACGTTCCTTATACTGCTAAACACCTCTTCGGCCGAGATGTAGTCCTGCGTGTTCTCCGATAAGCGTTTAACCAGCTGTTCAAGGAATATGCTTTGGTCTGGCACTTCGGTTAGAGCACCGCTTGTCATTGCCTTACGGCTTGGCTTGTCGTAGGCTTTGGTTAATGGCGCCGAGCCTTCCTCAAAAGCCTTTAGGGTTTTAAATATGCCTCCGCTAAAGCAGGCGTCGGCAATAAGCAGGGTGTGCTTTGATTTTATGGCCCTAATGTAATCGCGAATTTGGCTGTTAGCCATCCAGTTTGCCGTGCTGGTAGCCCTAGCGTCACTCGGTAGCCAGTAACCAAGCTCAGTGTCCTTATCCCAGTAGCCGTGTCCTGCAAAGAAAATCAGCAGGTTATCATTCTTAGTAACCCTGCGGGTTAGCTTGTCAAGCTCATCTATAAGCTGGCCCCGCGATGCGTTCTGTATGAATATCACATTGGATGGTTCAAAGGTATAGCGTGTGGTTAGTACGTTGAATAGCTTTTGTGCATCGCTAATAGGGTTGCTTAAATCGGCTATTTGTGTGTCGGGATATTCGTTTACACCTACAATCACAGCGTAGTACTGCGGCATGCGCTTTTCCTCATCAAAAATAAGGTCAAGCTCCTCGGTTTCGCTGCTAACGGGTTTCCCTTGTACTTGGTAAACAACAATAAACTTTTTCTCAGCGCTGTTCTTTTGGCTATCGAGTACCCTAATTACAACATCGTTTTTACCAGAGGCAAGAGCTAGTGTTGTTTCAAAGGTTCCGTTGGGGCTAAGGGTTGCATTTTTTCCGTTTACCTTAACCTCAAATATTCCGCTTTCGTCCTTTGCTTGCCCTTTAACAGTTAGCTGGCTGTTGGTTACAATAAGGTCTAGTTCTCCCCCTGTAACAGAGCGCTTGCGCTTATCGTCGGCAAGTATTGTGGACTGCGCGTAGGGTCTTCCTCTGGTGGCTTCGCTACCAATAAGGGCAACATTTTCTGGAGCTGTAATGGTGAAGGTAGGTGGGGTTATATCGGCAACTTGCTTAATTTCTTCAGCTTTTTTTATTGCATAGAACATGGGTTGCGTAACGGCTTGGGCTTTTTTAGATATTTCGGACTTCATCTCCGCGGTTTTAGCCGTGGTTACGGGAAGGTCTCTAAACTGTAGGTTGCCAATTTCTAGGTCTAGCCCAATATCAATGGTTAGCAGCTCTGCTCCAATATCAAGGCGCATAATGCGGTTTAGATCCGATGGGATTCTATCAAAAGTAAAAACGGCCTTAACGCTTTCGCCTGTTTTAATTTTGCGCTGAGGTGTTGAGTAGCGCTCGTTTCCTGCAACGCCACCTAGGTTGCCTCGTTGTGCGTCGTACTTTTGCTTGTTAAAATCGGTAATGGTGATTAGCCCGTTTATTAGCTTTAAATCGCGGGCTGGGCCGTTGTTGGTGATATTTAGAACCAGCTCCAGCTGATTATTGTCTTTTTTATGAAGGCTTTCAAGCTTAAAGTTAACCTTGCTAAACAATTGCTCTGTAGCCTCAATGCTTTTACCATTGGCTACTAGTTTAAACACTACATCGCCGTTAAGTTCCTTGGTATCTTTTAGTGCATCCCAAATGATAATTTGGTTTTTGCCTCCCATTACGCGTTGGCCAACGTTTCCTGTAACGCTTTTCATTGGCACGAAGGTTTTGCCACCGTTGGTTGAGTAAAATGGGGTAACAGTAAATAGCTGACCTATTTTTTCGCCTACTATTGAGTACTCTAGGTTTATTTTTTCGCCCAGTTGGCGGCTTTGTAGGTCAATAATTTCCTGTGCCTTGGCTGGGAACATACTTAGCGCTAGCATTGCAAGTACTAAGAGAATCGATTTGCGTCCCGTGTTCATAGCTGTGGGTTTTATTGGTTATATCTATTTAGGGCTTTTCTGAGTTCAAGCTAAGGTTATCGAACTTGAAGTTAATGCGTAGCGTATCGTTCTCAAATTCAATGCCATTAATGTATATTGTAGAGAGTGCTTGTGCAACCTCTCTTGAAAGATTTGCATTTTCGGGGTTATGCTGTTGCCCTAGGTTTTTAACCGTTTTTTTGTTGGATTCAGTGGTTAAAATAAGGCTTTGTATTAGCTCGCTTGAGTAGCGGCTCCACAAGCCGCTATAGCAAATTAGCGGTAGAATTCCCGATGGGTAGTTTGGCGAAACGTACTTGTAAACAAACACTGGGAATTGGAGGTAGGCATTTAGGTATCTTGATTCGGAGTAGGTTTTATTCCCTTTTTGGCGAAACATAAAGTAGGTTGTTTCTGGCTTACCTCCAATGTCGTTTATTGCTGTTTGCAGCTCATATTCGGCCTGTACCTCAAAGGCATCCTCTACCTGAGCCTCAATAAACAGGGCGTTTCCTTGAACTACCAGCTGCTTGTTCCCCTTGTTTGCGGGAGTGTACCTTATAAGCACAATGGCCTCGTTATACCTAGTAAAGTGTGAGCTAATTAGAGAGAAACAGTCGTCGCTTACAACTGCCATTGATGAAACCTTAAAGTAGGTATCAAACCTTTGCCTGTAGTCGGTGTACTTGCCCGCTTGCTGCTCCGATGTGTAAACATCTCTAAAATACTGCATTTTCGATTTTCCAAAGAGTATGGCAAGTGCTTTTGCCCTATGGAATGCTTGGTTAATAGCAGTGGTTGAGTCCTGGTCGGGGTCGGAAATGCCTACGGCAAACATCTCCGATGTAAGTCCTTGTGGGGGAGAGAAGAACCATGATGGAAGGGTGTCGGGGTAGTAGCTAAACCTTTTTACGTTCTTGAAGTTTTTCCTAGCTGCGCTTTCAATTTCTCCAGTCTCTTTCTCAAAAATCTTCTCAAACTCGGCCTTTCCCGTTTGGGCGTAGAGGCAGGATGAAAGGCCTAGAAGGAAAACTGCCGTAAAGGTTTTTAACGAGTAAAGTTTTTTCATTAAAGCAAGGGTAGAGTTATGCATTGTTACCTGTTTTGGCTTTATTGTTTAGGGAATTTGTCCAATCAAAATTAGTGCCTAAAACAAAAATATTAGCAATGTAGGTAAAGGTAGAAAATAATGCATTAGCTCACGAAGCCAATCCTCGTTTTTTTATAGGACTTACAATTGTATTGGTAAACTGCTATGTAGCGTTGGTTATTCAACCTCCTCAATGCGTATGTGCTTATTTAGCACGGCGTAAATTGTTAAACCCGATGTGGTTTTTATTCCCAGCTTTTTGGTTATGTTTTTACGATGCGTTATAACGGTATGCGGGCTAATATAATTTTTGGCGGCAATTTCTTTAGCCGATAAGCCTAGGGTTATATCCTTTAAAATTTCTATTTCTCTGTCGCTAAGTGCATTACCTTCTGGTTTACTCTCCTTGTGTTTGGACATTTCGCACGTGGCTTTGCGAATGGCCTTTTGAATGTTCATAACGCCATCCAGCAGGCTTACCGTTTCAAAAAAAGGGGAGTGATTGCGTTGCTCATCGTTATCGGTAATAGCAATAATAAGCTTTGTATGGCTTTTTATTTGCTGTTGAGCCTCTAGGGCTAGGGCCATGTATTCATTTAGCCTAACAATAGTAACCTCTGTGCTATGCTTTTGGAAATGCTCAATTAATCGATGCGCGGAATCAACCTCTTTATCCACAGTAGAGTTTGGCTGCTCCTCAACTATTCTTGAGAGTGCCCACCTAATAATAGGTACCGACTCTGCTATTGCGTATGCTACTTTTTCCATTAGTTAGTTGTTTCGCTTCGGGCTAAAAGCTGCTTCTCTAGCTCCATTACCTTGGGGCCTAGAACCTTCTCTTCAATCCTAGAATGGTCGTGCAAATCCTTTTCTAGGCTAAAAAGTTCATCTATAATATGGATACAAAGCGCCTGATTGCTAATAGGGGGAATGTACTTTATTAGGATGTTTTTTAGGTCAAATAGCTTCTCCTCAATGTTGTCGTGTTCATTCAGGTAGTCGATCATGCTGTACTTGGTCATTTGCTCCACCAAATAGGCGTGCTGCTCATTGTTGTGCGCAGCGCTCTCAACTTTTAAAGCATACGGAAAAACCACTTCGTCTTCCCTTTTGAGGTGATTTATAAACTCATCCTTGTATTCCTTAAAAAACTTGCGGATTAGCCTTAAATCCGATTCTCCCTGATTTTCCTTTATCAGCTGTTCAATCATGCACTCAATTGCTGGGATTTTATGGGTTAAGTAGTAGTAGTGCGTTTTAAGCAGGTAGTCTATTATAAGGCTAACCGAGAAGGTTCTTAAATGCTTGCTTGGGAAGTAGTGGGGGTCTAAAAACGCATTTACTATCTCCAAAAAAAAGGCTGTGTTTACATTGTGCTGATCGCACACCTCGTCAACGGTTCTGTCGCTAAACCCCAGCTTAATATTAAAGCGAAGCATTATGGTTAGTATGGTATGGTTATGATGTACCACATCGCCCATCTTTGTGTCTCTAGCTACATGCATTTCCTTTATTTTTCCAATTTATGTTAATCCTATAAGGCATTTCTATTTTACCTATAAGTTAAAAATATCAGCTGGTTATAACTTGTTCCGTCATCAACAAACAATGCGTTACAGCCAGTTCAAAAATAGCACTAAAGCACCATTTCTACTCAACACCAAAATGGGTAATTTGTTTTACTTTATTGCCAATGGTTTTAGCGCTGTTTGCATTTAGGCGCAAAGCCAAATTGGCCAGAACAGGTAACGTTGTAGCTGGTTATTTCCCTAAGTAGGTTGAGCTCCTGTTTCGCTTATGTTACGGATGATAAATATTTTTATTTGGTTTAAAACTTTGTGCTTTAATTCTTAAGCTAAGCACAACATTTTGCTAATTTAGCAATTTAATAGTGGTGGGATTAATGGTTTTACTGTATTATGGGCATTTTACTCCCATGTGCAGCTGGTTGCAACCTTATTTAGTACAATCCCTTTTTGTTTGATATTTAGTTACATACCAACTTAAGTTAATTGCTGTTATGGGTGGTACACAAATGGTTATAGTATTAGTTTTTTTAGTTGTTGGAATTGTAATTGGAGCCATTGCTGTTTGGCTTATTTTTAAAGGGAAACAGGACGATAAAGCATCTTTGTCCGGCAAGCTATTGGAGCAGGACAGGGTTATTCTCGACTTGTCGTCGCAGCTGGCTGCTACCCAGGCTAGGCTGGAGCTTGCTAATAAGCAAACAGTAGCCACTGCTGCCGAACGCGATAAAATTTATGCCGATTATCAGCAAAGCATAGAGTCCGTTAAGCAGGCTAACGAGCAGCTTTCCATTGCGCGTTCGCGCTTGGAGCAGGCCGATAAGCAGCTTGCGATATCAATAGAGGAGGGCAAGCGCCTACAGCAGGAGCTATCCGTTGCTAGGGAAAAGTGGGTTGAGTTCGACAAGGAAAATAAGTACCTAAAGGAGGCTATTGGTAAGCAAAAGACCGATTTAGAAGATATTGGCAACAGCTTTAAGAATGAATTCAAAGTGCTTGCCGACCAAATTCTTGAGGATAAGAGCAAGCGATTTACCGAGCAGAACCAGCTTAACCTTGAGCGCCTGCTTAAACCGCTTGGCGAGAATATTAGCGTGTTCCAAAAAAAGGTTGAGGAGGTTTACGATAAGGAGAGCAAGGAGCGGTTCTCCCTTGGGCGCGAGGTAGAGAAGCTGGTTGTTCTTAACCAGCGAATTAGCGAGGAGGCCAACAACCTTACCAATGCCCTTAAGGGACAGGTTAAGCAGCAGGGTAACTGGGGCGAGATGATACTTGAGAGCATTCTGGAAAAATCGGGATTGGTAAAGGGGCGCGAGTACTTTGTTCAGGAGTCGTATAAGGATGATGAGGGCCGCCGGTTCCAGCCCGATGTTATTGTGGCGTACCCCGATAACCGTAAAATTGTGGTGGACTCTAAGGTATCCCTAATTGCTTACGAGCGCTACACCACAGCAGCTGAACCTACCGAGCAGCAAAAGGCGCTGGTTGAGCATATCCGCTCCATTCGCAGCCATGTTGAGATGCTTAGCGCCAAGAACTATCAGGATTTAGTTGGCTCTTTAGATTTTGTGATGATGTTTGTTCCCATTGAGCCCGCATTCCTTGCCGCAATGCAAGCCGATGCCGAGCTTTGGAACTACGCATACAGCCGCAGGGTGCTGCTAATTAGCCCAACCAACCTTATTGCTGCACTTAAAATGATTTACGACTTGTGGCAACGCGAGAATCAGAATCGTAACGCCATGGAAATTGCCGACCGCGGAGGCCAGCTATACGATAAGTTTGTTGGTTTTGTTGAGAACCTTAAGGCCGTTGGCGAGAATATTGCGCGCACCAATAAGTCGTACGAATTGGCAATGGGGCAGCTTACCGAGGGTAGGGGCAACCTTGTAAATCAGGTTCAGAAGCTAAAGGAGCTGGGCGCAAAGGCCAAAAAGGCCATCTCTGAGGATATCCTCTCCGAGAGCGGTTTTGAATCATCAAACGGCCTATTGGCCAATAACACCATAGGGGAGGAGTAAGCCATGCTATCCATTCTTATTCCAGCCTATAACTTTGATGTTGTTGACCTTGCCGAGGAGCTGCTTAGGCAGGCTAAGCAAATAGACACGCCCATTGAGGTACTTATTATCGACGACCATTCCCTTTCCTATTTCCGTAAACGAAATGCCCTACTGGCTAGCCGCAGTAAGGTTAGCTATCTGGAGCTCGATTATAACATAGGGCGCTCCAAAATCCGCAATAGGCTGGTTGATTTTGCCTCGGGCGATTGGCTCCTATTCCTTGATTGCGATATGGTGATTAGTCGCCCCGATTTCTTGCAGAATTACATTTCTCGATTGGGCGAGGCCCCCGTAATTTGTGGTGGCATAGGCTATGGAATTAGGCCAATGAGCCCAGAGTATATTCTAAGGTGGAAGTATGGCATTGTGCGCGAGAGCAAGCCTGCTTTACGCCGACAGATGTTCCCGCACTGGTCGTTTCTGAGTGGTAACTTTATGATATCGCGCGAGGTATATAATCAGATTCGCTTTAACGAGGCGATTTCGGGCTATGGGCATGAGGATACCCTTTTTGGGCTGGAGCTAAAGCATAGAAACATTCCTGTGCTACACATAGACAATCAGGCAATTCACATAGGATTAGAGCCCTGCTACGAGTATCTTGCCAAGTCGGAACAGGGAATAGTGAACCTTATTAAGCTTTTGCAAATTGCTCCCGACATGAAACCGGAGCTTCAGCGTGCCGTTAGGCTGCTGCGCGTTTCCCGATTCATGAACTTTTTTAGGCTCAACAAACCGCTTAGCTGGGTTTTCATGATATTCAACCCAATTATTCGTAGGCACCTATGCAGCAAGCGGCCATCGCTTATTCTTTTCGATATATACAAACTTGGCCTGGCCGCTAGGCTATTTAAGGGGTAGGGGAATTCTCCGCAACCCATAAAACGGGAGGGGGAATAGTATTGCTGCTCATTAGAATGGATTGACTGAAATAAGACAAATAGTAATGGTATAATAAAAGTGACCATTAATAATGAAAGTTGATAATATTGAATTAGATGATAATAATATAGATTTTAACTATGCTGCGGATTTCGTGAGGCATACTAATAGACTCGTATATTTGACAGGTAAAGCAGGAACTGGTAAAACTACATTTCTAAAATACATAAAAGAGACAACAATAAAGAATACTGTAATTCTCGCACCTACTGGAGTTGCAGCACTTAATGCAGGAGGACAAACTATTCATTCATTTTTTAAGTTGCCATTTGGGCCATTTATTCCTAATGACAAAAGACTCAGAACAAGGAAAGATTCAGATGATACAGATCAGACTACAATTTATAATACGTTTATCTTTCATGAAGATAAAAGAACTATAATAGAACGATTAGAACTATTGATAATTGATGAAATCTCAATGGTTCGTTGCGATACTTTAGATGTTATAGACCGAGTTCTAAGAGTTTTTAGAAAAAAGCAACATGTACCTTTTGGTGGCGTTCAAGTTATTTTAATTGGAGATACCTTTCAATTACCTCCGATTGCAGACACTGAACAATGGGGAATTTTGAAAGAATATTATAGCAGCCCTTTTTTCTTCAGTTCAAAAGTAGTGACAGAGAGTAAGCCTATTTACATTGAGTTAAAAAAAATCTACCGACAAAAAGAACAAGAATTCATTGATTTATTGAATAAGATAAGAGTAAATCAAATTACAGATGCGGAGCTTGCCGCTCTAAATCAAAAATACAATCCAACTTTTTCATCAGGTCTGGACAATAATCATATAATCCTATCAACTACTAATGCTCAAGTAAATCAGACTAATACGACTAAATTAGGTGAGTTAAAGAATGAACTTAAGGTGTATGAAGGTTTGATTACAGGCACATTTCCAAAAGATAGTTTTGGAAATTTTGTTCTACCTACAGAGCGAAACCTTCATCTTAAGGTCGGTGCTCAAATCATGATTCTAAAAAATGACCAAGGGGATTATAAAAGATACTTTAACGGCAAGATAGGGAAAATATCATCGCTAGATGAGAGCGAAATTGTTGTTGAATTTTCCGACCGATCAAAAGTACAAATTGAAAAAGCAACTTGGAATAACATTCAATATATATGGGATAAGAAAAAGAAAAAAATTGAAGAAACAATAATTGGAACGTTTACGCAATATCCTATAAGATTGGCTTGGGCTATTACTGTTCATAAAAGTCAAGGGTTGACTTTTGAAAAAGTTTATGCTGATCTGGGGGCAGCATTTACTGATGGGCAAGTTTATGTTGCATTAAGCCGTTGTACTAGTCTAAGTGGACTAGTTTTGAAAACTAAAATTCCTCGAAATAGAATTACAACCAATGAAAAAGTTTTGGAGTTTGCTAAAACAGAAATGCCAAGCACTTTAATTGTTGAGGAATTAAATTCGGGTAGAGCTGATTATTTCTATAAACAAGCAAGGGATGCTTTTAGTCAGTTTGATATTGAATCTGCCTTTCAACATTTCTTAAAAGCAACTAAATTCAGAGATGATATTGAGACAGATACTTTCATGAGATTTATCTTTATAAATGTTAATCGTTTATTTAATTATAGAAAGTTCTCGAATTTATTTATACAAGAAAGATTAGAGTTTCGAGAAAAACTAACGCAATTAAATGTCGATATCGAATCAAAAGATAATGTGCTGATTCAAAAAGAAGCAAAAATAAAAGAGTTAAATAATGCTCTTAAACTTCTTCTTGATAGAATGAAAGACATTGAAAAGGAGAAAATTGACTTATTAGAAGAATTATTAGATTGCAAATCAAATAATGATTTGAAGGATACTCGAATTCAAATTCTAGAGAAAAATATAATTGATTTAAATCTTGAAATGAATAAACTTGAACTTGATAATAATGGGCTAAACAATAAAATTGTCAGATTGCAAAACGTCAAATGGTACCAAAAACTATTCAGGAACACTAGCATCCGAAAGTACGAAATTTAAAAATGCCCTCAGAATCCCCTATTTTTGAGTTCGAGAAAAAACTTTAAAATTATGGG
>JAFGDZ010000043.1 GCA_016931855.1 Bacteroidales bacterium | reverse complement strand
GTTAATTAGGATAGCTCATGCGTTGTCAAATTCGTTGGATATCTGCGAGTTTAATGAATGTGTCAAAGTTTTGTCATGTACTTAGGTGAAATGTAATAAATTTCTTCTCGCTTGCACTTCAACTCCTCTGTATGAAAGCCAACGGATGTGGGTTGCTTAGTTAGGGAGTAAACCGCCAGCGTAAGCAACTGCCGTTAAAAGCTAGTTAAAGGTAATAGAAATTCTCTGACTGTAGCCGTTCGTTAAGGTAGGTATATGCCGCAACCCATTTTATGGGTAGGAATTACGAAAGGAGAAGGAAGAACCTGATTCGCTTGGGGGTTTATGCATAGCATGCCTCCGCGTGGAGCGGTTGAAAAACGGGGCTACATCTCCTTGTTGGAGCCCTACAATCACCTAAAACCCGCAAGGGGATTGTTTTCTGTGAAATAGCGAACCGCCCAGTACGAGACCCGTACGTACGGTGACCCCGCCCTTTCGGTACGGGGTAAATTGTGGGAGGTTATCCCCGTCAGCTTAGCTGGCGGGGCAGTCTACTCGATTGTAACCAGTGCTTTCTACTTCTCAATCCTGAAGAGTTTATCATCTTCTGATAGTTCAAGAATAAAATAATCCTCATTATTCAATTCATACGGCAACTTATCCTTTAGTATTGAAGCAACAAACTGAATATCACTTTTATTAACTAAGTCAGCAATTTTAACAAGTTGATTGTCATGCATCAATTCTTTCTTGTCGTTAAGGATAAAGTGCATGCATGGAATATTTTCTTCATCCGCAAAAAATGTATACGCAATATCAAAACAAGAAATTTCACCTTGCTTTTTGCCGGAACTAAAATTCGTATTGAATGCACTAAACTTATATAATCGCTGTCCCTTTTTATTTTTAACCTTATCGTATTTTAATGCATATTTTTCGTTATACAACAATTCTGAAACAGAAGAAAAGTGTTTGTTAAACTTATTTAATTGTGATTTTACTGTTGCCTCGAAATCATCAGAGAATAGTTCTTCATCAATTGATTCTAGGGTATCATTATAGTTTTTAAGGTTTTCTTCAACATCATTCAATTGCTGAACAATGTTTTCATACTCACCTTTTAATCTATATTTTTCATTCAGTTCAGCAATTAGGACTTCAAGCTCTTCAAACGAATCACTTTTTGATATAATTTGAGACAATTCTTCCTCTTGTTTTAAAAGTGTCGTTAATTGAATTTTGTTCCTTTCAATCTTAGAATTTAATGCAGGAAGTTCGTTTGATATAAATTTTTTCTTTTCAGAAATCATGTTATTATGATATTCCACCATATCTTCAAATGATTTCTGTAGATTCCCTAATACGTTCGATGCTTGTTTGTATATCTGATTAAGTTGGTTTGTATCTATTGTGGAAATAGAAGCCTCCAATTCCGATAAGGTTTCATTTATTAAGTCTTTTCGAATATTCAATTTGCTTATTTCAGAACTAAGCCTATTAATTTTGTATTTTACTTGATTTAAAGCATCTAAATCTGATTCAAAATTTTCATTCAAATTAAGATTTGTCTTTTTAATGTTTAGCTCTTGTATCTCAGTATCAATAAGCGCCAATGTAGTCTCATAAGCAGATTTTGTTTGATTTTTCTCCAATCTGTTTCTGAAAATATCTTCTTGCTTTATTTTCCGAATTAGCTCTTGCTTATTATTTCCTTTTGTAAATTCACAACCTAATAAAAAAAGATGTAATGTTTCATATTCATCAAGTGAGGTAAATTTATCTAGTGTTCTAAGCGTGTTACTAATGCTTAAGTCTTGATATCGTATATTATGAGAGATAATCTGCCTTAAAGTAGGTTTATCAGATAAATGTTCAGGGAAAAGTAATTCCGTTAGTTTTGGTTCAAATTCATCTTCTGTTAGATTTTCACCGTTAACTTTTCTTATCACTTTACTTCTAGCACTTAGAAAATTTCGTTCAATTACAATTTCAGAAGCTGATTCATCGTCAAGGTTTTCCGTTAAAGTAAGAGCAACTAATATTTCATTATTTATTAGATAATTTTTTACAAGAGTATATACTTCTTTTTTATTCTCAGGGTCTTCCCAAATATTATTTTTACTTGCTCCAAAACAGAAATCAATTAACTTCAAAACAGTAGTTTTCCCAACACTATTCCCTGTGATTTTTCCTTCACTTTTATCAACAATAAGGTTAATACCTTTACGAAATTCTATATCTCGGATTACAGAAGCGCCTTTTGAAATAATCAATGATTTTAAGAACATAATTCAACCCTCCCTTCTTTAACAACTGCAATATTTGCAATGTACAACCAGTCCAAGCAAAGAATGAATACTGAGAAAGTCAACTCTTTTAATTGTTTTACTTCTTGATAAAGATTAACTATATCAAGCCCATCTTTCTTTTGAAGGACTTGCAACACAAGCGCACCATTATAATAGATACTATTTTCTGGATGAATGTTATCGGGAAGTAGCATAATTATAATTTTGAGGGTTTTCAAAAATCTTGCATCGTATAAAAGCATCAACTACAAGAATATCAATACATAACTCTAATTCATCAATAGGTATTCTTTCAAAATTAGGACTTTCTAATACCTTTTCTTTAATCTTTTCAATAACTGACTGAAAAACGGTATCAGGAGTACCTGAATTTTTCAAGTTAAGATACTCTTTTCGAATGCTTCTCAGCACTGATGCGCTTTTATTAACTCCTAAAGTGTCGAATTCAGAATATTTTTCGTCTACCTTTTTATAAAACACACAATATTCATCAATGATTTCTTTTGAATCTTTCAGGTCGTTATGAGTAATTTTGCGCTCAATCTCAAAACTATTAACAGATTCACTTTCATTAGTTTCATCCCATTTTTCTTTTGAAAGGGTATTGATAACGGAAGCAAGATTTGAATCAAGTTTAACTACATCAACTTCTCCACCTAGTTCATCTTTAATGAATTTGTATATTACCTGTATTTCTTCAGCTTTCTTAATTAAAATATCATTTAGTAAAGAAGCAATATCAAAAATATCGGCAATAGGCGCAAATGTTAATGAATATGGATTCTTAAAAGCCTTTTTCCTAAGTTCTGTTGCGTCCTTTGAGATTGAGATAAACTTAAATGAATAATTTTTATAATTATTCAAAATCGGTTTCGATAGAGCCGATTCAATTTTTTGCTTAGTACAAGTTGCTGATACTTGAATAATTATTTTATTGGTATGGTCTATTAAATCTATTGCTTCAACATTTTGCAATTTTGAATTTAAGTTTTCTAATCGATAACCATACAATAAATTGAAAAAATGTAAATAGAAATTTTCGGAATGTAAATGTAAGTCTAACAGATTCAGTTTTCCCCTTGTTTCAATCCTTCTAACTAAAACATGAAGTTTTTCGTCTATGTAATCAAAATAAGGATTTCTGTTCATTTCTTTTATAATGTTTTTGCAAATATACTTAAAATGTTTTCATATCTATCTTCAATGAACTGAAGCTTCTTGCATTGGTTACAACTTACTTATCTATACAACCCCGTCGTACATATACACCAAAATTTGTAGGAATATGTACGACAACCGTTGTATATATCAAACCTAATAAATAAAGTGCAAAAATTTAACTGTAGCCATAACTTTTTTATAATAAGGATCATGCTACCAAGTAAATAGAGCTAAGTGTAGAAGTGGTGGGTTTGGCTGCTGGCTTAAATTATTTCTCTCTATCGCAGGTAACCAGTAGGTAAACCGTAAATCCGCCGTTCTCTGGTTGTACCGCTTTTTTTATGGTGCTTGTGTTTTTTAGTGTGGCCTCGTTGGTGGTTTTGGTTGTGGTTACCCTCTCGGTCCTGTTGCCGCGCCTAAATATTTTTGAGAACCAGCTTTGCTTGGGCGGGTTAATCTGGTTGGCAATATGGGCTAGTGCTGCCATGCGTGCCTTGTCCTCGGCAATGCTCTCCCTTGCCGACCAGCTCTTGCCAACGGCAACGTACTTGCCTTCAATCTTTGGGGGTTTCTTAAACCATTCGGGTGCTTTGGTAACGTACTCCTGTGCTACCCCAATTGTGGCTAAAAGCATAAGGGTGGCTAGTATTGCTAGTTTTTTCATGGCTTTTGTGTTTTTGTTTAAACCCAAAGGCGTTGCTGTATGTAGTAGTGCTATTTAGTGGTTTTGCCTCCCATGTTGGTAAAAACGCTATCTATGGGTTCCCATAGCTCAATTTTGTTGCCCTCGGCATCCATAATATGAATAAACTTACCATAGTCGTAAACCTCAAGGCTATCTACAATAGTTACGGCATTCTGCTTAAGCTTGGTTATAAGCGCCTCAATGTTTTGTACGCGGTAGTTAATCATAAACTCCTTTTTTGATGGGGCAAAGTACTTGCTTCCTGTTTTGAACGGGCTCCACTGTAGGTAGTTTATTTCCTGTGGCCTGTTGGCGTTTCTAAACTCAAAGCTGGAGCCCCACTCGTTAACCTCTAGTCCTAGATTTTTGGCATACCACTCCTTGGTTTGTGCGGGGTTATTGGAGAAGAAAAAGATGCCTCCAATGCCCGTGGCTTTAGGCTCGCCTGCTGATACTGAGTAGCTGGTTTTGGTAAGGTTGTTGGTTCCGTAGCAGGCAAATGGCTTGTTAGGCATGGCCAAATCGAAGGTGGTTTCTATCGACTGGTGTGCGGTTTTCTTAATGGTCCAGCGGGCTTTGCCCCCTTCAACAAAATTTTCAATGGTCTCGGATTCAAAAACTAGGGTTGAGTCGTTGGAAAGGGAATCGACTAGAATGTACTGATTAATAAAACCTTCTACGTGGAACTGCCTAAATACAATGGCCTTTCTGGCTTTGTCGTAGCTAATAAACCCTTTGTCGATGTGGTGCTCCCCTTTGGGGTTACGTTGGGTTGGCTCAAAGTACGATTCGTTGGTTACCTCAATAAAACTTCCGTTTAAAGCGGGCTTAAAGGAGGATTCTACTGTGGATTTTGCATTGCCAAAGCCGCTACCTGTTCCTGTCCAGCTACCTAGTACAAAGTTTAGCCTTTGGAATGGGTTGTTTTGGGCTGCTAGCATTCCCGCTGTAAGGGTTAGTGCAATGGTTAAAAGTGTGTGTCTTTTCATGGCTAGTGCTGGTTTGTGGGTTTGTGTTTAGCCGCTTGTCTTGATACGGCGTGGAACATAAGCAGCGAGTAGAGCTTGTATATATCCTTTTGGGTGTCGATATCGAGAACGGTGGAACGGGCTGCCTCAAGCTGTAGTGCTGGCGATAGCTCATTGAGTACCCACGGGTTGTTTTGCAGATACATTAGGTGTGATACGGTTCGGTAGTAGCTGCTTGTGGTATCGTGGGCAGCCGCAAGGGTGCTGTAGCCGCTGCTAAGGCAGGGGAGGAGCCATATTGTGTACGATAGGCTATCGGTGTAGAAGCCACATGCGGTAAGTATAGAGTCCACCTGTGCCTTTTGCGCATCGAAACGGGTAATATCATTGGCGGCGGCAAACCGCTTGTAGTTATCAACAGCAGCTAGAAGCGTTTGAATGGTTACACCATGCTGAGCAAATTGCTGCGTTAGGCATTGCATGGCGGCCTTTTCTGCTTGCTCTGCCTGTTGTGCGGTAAGGGTGGTTGCGCTTGCCATAAGTATAAGCGCAGCTAGTAGGCACTTTTTCATTGGGTTTAGGATTATTGCTCTCCCGAAAGGTACAATGAAAATCGTTACGCTGCGGCGATGATACGCAAAGAGTGCTGTGTGCTACTGGTGCTCCTCTATGGTTTTAAGCAGCTCATCGTAGTACTGTAGCAGGTTGGTCTCAATGGGTATTATTTTATCAAGGAACTTGTTTGTATATCTCAGCGTGGTTTCGGGCGATAACTCCTCTGGGTTGGATATATCCTGTAGTACAAACTCCTTAACAATGCTCTTGTAGTAATCCTGAAACTCATAAATGCCTGCGGCCTCCTTAACAACTCTAACATCGATGTATGCAATGGCTTGGGTGAGCTTTGCGGTTTCCCACGCTGTTGACTGGAGTAGGTTCATGGTTAGCCCCGATACGGTATCTAAAGCCTCGTCGGGTAGCTGCTTGTTTATAACGGAGTCGATAATGGCGTTAAGCGCGTTGTGGGAGGTAAGCATATCCTTAAGTCTTTTGGCGTTCTCGTTTACCTCGGTAACTATGTTGTTAACCGATATTTCGGCTGTTTTTCTGTTGGTGCGGTTATCCTTCCACTGGTTTAGCATAAGGCCAAGGAATACGGCAAAGGCAACGGATATAAATTCGAACGTTAGCTTTTTGTAGAAATCGGAATTTTTTATTTTCATGGCTAATGGGGTTTAGGAGTGCAATTTTATAAAACAAAAAACACCTTACCTAGCGTTTTGCGCAATAGGTAAGGTGTTCCCGTTATTTTTTTGTCTTACCACAGTAATAATTGATAAAAGTAGCTTGCGATACGCTTGTTTTAGCCCCGTTAGGGGCAATCTGTCGGTAGAAATGATTATTCAAGGAGTGTTTTCGCCCCGTAAGGGGCGTTCGAATAAAAGCGGATTAAAGGCACACCCCTACGGGGTGTATCACTTATTCTAGTGGTATTACCTACCGATGTTACGTGCCTACGGCACGAAGAGCGAGGGTGTGGTGGCTGATTCGCAATTTTAGAAGTTCAATCCTATTCATTTACGATGGTTTACATCTTTGCCATTAAAGTAGCAGTAGAGCCAAAATAAGAACACCTTACCTAGCGTTTTGCGCAATAGGTAAGGTGTTCCCATTATTTTTTTTGATGTGGAGGTTTAAAACTCGCCACCCATGTCCATATCGTCCATGCCACCATCCTGCTGGCTGCGCTTGCGGTCGGGGCGGTAGTTGTTTAGCTTAATGCTTATGGTAGCCGAAATGTATGGCCAGTCGGGCTTAAACTTGCGATAGGTGTAAAAGTCTGGGCCTTCCGATTCCCATTCGTGCCCTGCTGTGCGTAGAAAGTCGCGCATTTGCACGGTAAGCGATAGCTTGCCCTTTAGGAAATCCTGCTTAACTGCAAGGCTGGTCATCATAAATCCTTCGGCGCTGCCCTGGGCTGTTACGGTTGGGCTATTGTACATTCCGTTTAGCTGAACTCTGGTCCAACGGCCCAGTTTAAAGGTGTTGTTAAAGCGGGCGTTCCAGTTAAAGCTGTTTTTGTCGTATGCTCGGCCAAGAATAACGCCTTCCTGACGGTAGTCGTAAAGGTTACCCATAAGGTCGATATGCCACCAGCGGGTTGGGTCTATGCCAAACATAAGCTCGGTACCAAAGGAGTAGTCCTTGCCCACATTGTCAACAGAGTTTAGGAACACGTTGGGTTCATAAACGCTGCGGATACGCTCAACTTTATTGTTGGTTATGCGGTAGTAAAGATCGGCGGAGAATACGTTGCCGTTCTTAAACTTCTTTTGGTAGCTAAGCTCGTAGGAGTCAATGTACTCTGGTTTAAGGTTTGGATTACCCTGGCGTACGTTGTAGGCATCTTCCCAGGTTAGGAATGGTTCAAGGAAGTAACCGTGGGTTCTTGACACGCGACGAGTGTAGCTGGTCATAAGCTGCTGCTCGGCAGGAAGAGCGTACGATAGGTGTAGCGTTGGGTAAAAATCCCAGCGGTTAAGCTCAAACTCCTTATCCTCGCCAAGTAGCTCAATAAAGCGGTAGGTGTACTCGCCCCTAAGTCCTGCTTGGTAGCCTAGCTTGCCGGCTTCGCCCGAGTAGGTAGAGTAAAGCGAGTGGATGTTGGTGTTGTACTCAATGTCGTGAGAGAAGAGCGGCTGAAAATCGTAGGCGCCGGTGGTGGTGTTGTACTGCGACATGTTGTTCTCTGCCTCTTCGGTTTCTAGGCGAGCCTGGTAACCCGCTTCAATCTTCGATTTTTCAAATAGAGGTAAGGTGTAGTCCAGCTTAAAGCGGTACTCCGTTTCGGGACCCTTCTCAATGGTCTTTTGTCCGCTGGATATGTTGCCCAGCTCATCCCAAAGGTTGCTAAGAGCCTCGTCGTTTGAGTTGCTGCGCTCAAAAATGAACTGGCTGGCTAGGGTGTGCCCCTTCTTGGCAAAGTTATGGGTGTAGTCTAGGTTTGTGGTGATGTAATCGCCTCCACGCTCCGACTCTTCGTAGCTTGTGTACTTTTGGCTTATGGTAGCAGGGTTTGTCCACTGCTGGTAAAGCTGGGTGTTGTCGCCACCAAAAGAGCGGCTACCCAGGTTCGCGCCAACGCTAATAACATCGCGTGGAGTAATGCTGTAGTCTATGCCTCCGCGTACGCTCCAGCGTGCTCCGCTGCGCTCAAAGTCGCCGTTGGAGTAAATGTATCGGGTGGTGTCGTCCTTGGTGGTTTCGTTCTTAGTTGTTGATTCCCCAAAGCGGCCACGGTTATTGTAGTCAACGCCCAAAAAGTAGTTAAACTTCTCCTTGCGATAGGTTAGCAGCACATCGGCGCCGTACTGGTTTTGAGTACCTACGTTGATATTGGCAATGCCGCTAACACCCTGTAGGCGGTTCTTTTTCATTATGATGTTGATGATACCTGCCACGCCGTCGGGGTCGAACTTAGCCGATGGGTTGGTAATAATCTCAATATTCTCAATTTGGCTGGCTGGAATTTGCGCAAGCACATCGGATGCGCTAAGAACGCTAGGCTTACCATCGATAAGTACCGAGAAACTGGTGCTTCCGCGTAGGCTAACATCGCCATCTATGCTTACGGTAATGGATGGGATGCTCTCCAGTAGCTCCACAGCCGTTCCCGATGCCGAGGTGTGCTGCTGGCTAACGTTAATTACCTTTTTGTCGATTTTGTAGGTCATGGTAGGCCTATCGGCAACCACAACAACCTCGTCCATCTCGTTAATATTGGGAGTTAGATGTATTTGCCCAAGATCTATTTCCCTTTCTTTACCTGTAACCTTTACCTGTCCTAGGTTTTTGGCGTTGTAGCCAATAAAAGTAATCTCCACGTTATAGATGCCAAACTCTAGCCCTTTAATGCGGAAAAAGCCGCTGTTGTCGGTAATGGTTCCAGTAACAACCTTTCCTGTTGTTGTGCTGGTTAACGATATGGTTGCATACTCAAGGGGCTGTTTGGCCAGAGAGTCGTAAACAAAGCCCTTAATGGTACCCTTTGGTGCCCCTTCGTCCACTGGTGCGCTAAAGGCAATAGTGCTAACAGATAGTATTGCTGCACTAATTAGTAGTAAAAAACGTTTGTACATAGTGAGTTCTTTTATTGTAATCTTTTTTCCCCGTGTCAAAGCTAGCTGCCGATTCTGTAGAAATACTATTCCCAAATTGTAGTAAAAAACAGAATTGGTGGTGCGATTGTTCTTTGGTGTTTAAAATCAAAGGAGTAGGCGCATGGCAGCTGCTCAATTCTAATCCTTAGACACATAAATTTTTAGTTTCTTGCGTTTTCTATAGAAAAAATGTGCTGTCCGTTGCCATAAGAGTACTTTACCTCCAATTGGTTTAAATCGCATATGCGTTTAACAAGGGAGAGCCCTAGTCCCAGCGACGACGATGAGGTGTTGCTGCTGTAGAATCGCTCAAAAATTCGTTCGGGCTTAACGCTAAGCGGCTCGCCGTAGTTGCTTATGGTAAGCGTATTGCTGGTTGTGCTAATGGTAATGCTGCCTGCATTTGTGCCGTAGCGTATGGCGTTACGTAGAAGGTTTTTTAGCAGGATATCGAATAGAAAGGGGTCTATATCAAGTGAGTGGCTCTGGTTAAGGTTTGTTTCTATGGATAGGGCTTTTAGCCCAACCAGCTCCTTTACCGCATCAACATGGCGTTCAATAACAGCTTGGGTGCTAACGGTAACCACGTTGCTGTACTCGCCGTTCTCTATTTTGGTTAGTAGGTTAAGCGTTGTACCAAGATTAGATAGGTGGTTGGCCTCGTCGTAAATGGCTTTCACGGTTGATGTGTGAGCCTCCATAACGTGGCTGTCGGCAATAAGGTTCTCGGTTTTGTTGCGGATAATGGCCAGTGGCGTTTGAATTTCGTGCGCCATATTCTCTGTGTACTCCTTTAGCTTGCGGTAGTCCTCCTCGGTGCGGCAAACCATTTTGCGGAACAGCGACTGCATCTTTTTAAACTCCGAGGTTGATGTTTTAACCAGCGGTTCATCAATCCCCTTACCAACCTTGTAAAGGTTCATCTGCTCCAGTATTCTGTAGAATGGCCTAAGCAGGAATCCCGATAGGAAAAGGCTAAAAAGCGTAATAACAAGGGCAAGAATAACGAATGCCTTGGTGATGGACTCTAGCAAATCGGCCCTAAGCTTGGTAAAATCCTCAATGTTTATGCGCATGGTGTACGCATAGTTCTTGCCGTTAATATCAACAATAATGGTTTTTAGGCGGAACATGTTTACCTCCTCCTTTTCCTGATTAAGGATTAGGCTATCGCGAACGTAGGGTGCCTTTTTCCTAATAAGGCTATCGGCATCGGTAAGCAGTTTTAGCCCATGCATCTCATGAAGGCGTTCCTCTATTTCGGTTTGATGCCGCTCTGCCATGCGTTGCAGCTTGGCCTGGCGGTACTCAAAAAATCCTTCGGTTTGGGTGTTTATGTAGCTGTCGGATTTCAGCGTTAGGTACCTTACGCTCACAAAAAAGGTGAGTGCAATGAATACTAGGTAAATAAGGGTGGTTTTGGTAAGCAAACGGAACGATTGCATTTTGCGTCTTTTTAGTTGATAAAGTGCTAGTCGGAAAACTTGTAGCCCATGCCGTAAACCGATTGGATGTAGCCTTTGCCTCCAGCGCCAATAATCTTTTTGCGTAGGTTCTTGATGTGGTTGTACAGGAAGTCGAAGTTATCGGCTTGGTCTATGTGGTCGCCCCATAAATGCTCGGCGATGCTCTCCTTGGTAATCACCTTTTTGGCGTTGTACATAAAGTAAACCAGCAGGTCGTACTCCTTGCGGGTAAGATCGATGGGCGTTTCGTTAACCGTAACATCCATGGAGAGCAAATCCACTTTTACTTCGCCAAACTGCAGCAGGTTGCTGCCGCTAAACTTGTTACGGCGGAGTATGGAGCGTATTCTGGCGTTTAGCTCAGCCTTATGAAACGGTTTGGTTATGTAGTCGTCGGCGCCAAGTTCCAGCCCGCGCACCTTATCCTCAATGGCATTTTTGGCGGTAACAATAAGTATGCTTGCTGGTGAGCTGTTGCCTTTAAGGTCGCTAATTAAATCTAGTCCGCTCCCGTCGGGAAGGCCAATATCAACAACAACCAAATCGTAGGTGTATATGCTAACCTTGCTGCGGGCTTTGCTTAGCGTATCAACATACTCAACAACAAACCCGTTCTCCTCAAGAAAACTGGACAAATCGGCTGCAAGCTGGTAGTTATCCTCAACAACAAGAATTTTCATTGTATAAACATTTGCAGCAAAGGTAAATATCAATTCTGTATAAAAACTGTTGGGGTGTATGCCTGTTCTGGCTATTGCTAGGTGCTCTTTGTTAGAATTGTTAAAATAATTTAACGAATTGTTGCACAGAATGGTGATGGTGCCAAAAAGTAAATTTGATACTGTGTGTTCCTTTGCTGACCCTTAAAAGATGGAATTGTTTCGCAAGTTTGTTGCAAGCCCTGTGTCCAAAAAAGAAAAGTTTTCTGTTATGGATTCTCGAATTAGAACATCATCATTTGCTTTTGTAATCCTGTTTGTGGGTGCTTCTTTGTTTTGCGATGTGGTTGCTGCATCGGACACAACCGCTGTGAGCTATTGCTTTAGCTATACTGCCGATGGGCTTGCAGCAACAAATAATCACAGTAACCACTATGCGCACTTGGGGCTGGTGCAAGCAGGTGTTACCCTTAATACTTCTGGTTTAGGATGGTGGCAAGGTGGGTCGTTTTACGCAAACGCCTTTGCTGCTTATGGCGGAACCCCATCGTCGGACTTTATTGGCGACAGGCAAATTGTGTCTAACATTGAGGCTGGCGAGTACTATGGTCTGTACGAGCTTAGCTACCAGCATAGGTTTGAATCTGGCTTGATGCTAGCGGGAGGATTGCTCGATTTAAACAGCGACTTTTTTGTGTCCGATAATGCCTCGTTTTTCATTAATAGCGCATTTGGGATAGGTTCTAACCTGTCGCTAAACCATTCCCCTGCCATTTACCCCGTAACAGGTTTGGGGCTGATGGGCGGCTTTGCCTTTAGCCCAAAGTTTAGCGTTAAGGCGGGAGTTTACGATGGTGTACCCGAAATTGCAGCCAGCGGGTGGCACGGCTTTAATATGTCGCTTAGCGCTGCCGATGGAGTTTTGTCCATAGCCGAGGCGCAGTACACCTTTTTAAAAGATCAGAACCTTTTGCTACAGGCAAAGGTTGGTGGTTGCTATCAGAATAGTAGGTTGGATGATTTGGGGCGACAGTCGCTATGGTCCACTTACGGAACCGTGGATTACTCTAGCAATTTAAGCGATGCTATTCCCGGTTGGATGGAGGCTTTTGCACAGCTTGGTGCATCGCGCCCTGGCCATGTAGAGCTGGATGGATACATTGGTGCTGGTGCTACGTGGGTAAATCCCCTTGGCGATAACCTTGATGGCGCTGAGCTTGGAGCCGCCTATGCAGCGGCTATACCATCAATGAGCGGTTTGCTAAATGAGCGTGTAGTTGAGCTATCGGCAAGGGTTCCTGTTTATAGGGCTTTCTGCCTGCAGTGCGATTATCAGTACGTTAACAATCCTAACTTTGGAACGCTTGATTACAGTAATGCGCATGTGCTAATTGTGAGGTTA
This sequence comes from Bacteroidales bacterium, assembly GCA_016931855.1. Taxonomy (GTDB): domain Bacteria; phylum Bacteroidota; class Bacteroidia; order Bacteroidales; family Tenuifilaceae; genus UBA5206. The sequence continues at coordinate 37,733 of JAFGDZ010000043.1, read as the reverse complement.
CAGGTTGAACTGTAATGAGGTATGCTGGGAGTGTGGATGCTATGTTTTTGTTTAGACAGATTTTAAAATACAAACATATGTTGTAGGACATTTTCTTTGTTAACTGCAATGCTACTTTTGCTAACTCAGTAATCCCAAATTACTATGGAAGTACTTTACCTTATTTGTGCTGCGGTTCTATTCTTTATTGGAGGATCGTTCGTGTTGAAGCAGAAAAAAACTGCTGCCGACCACATCGCTATTGCATGGATTATTCTTGAACTGGCAACGCAGGTTAGCTACTACTTGCTGGAGAGTGGTGCCTATGCTTCGAATGTGAGGTTTTTTCAGGTGATTTTTGGAACCCATTTGCTTCACGCTCCCCTTCTTTACTTTTATATAGTGGCCCTGCTCGACAGGAACTTTGCTTTTACTTGGCGTAGCTTTGTTCACCTAACGCCAATAATTGTGTTTTACCTTATTCATATGCCCGAGTTTTCCAAAAGCATAGGCATAACAACTTGCAAGAGCCATTTTGGGTGTTACCTTTTGAATAAGCCTTGTAGCTTGGTGTTTAACTTCTCAAAGCTGCTCCTTAATACGTTCTACCTAACCTTTACTCTTTTTACATACAAAGCCCTTGTTGCAGCAAAGGGCAGTAGGCTTGGTATGCAGGATAGGCTAAACCACCAGTGGGGCGGAGTGCTTATTAGTGCGGCATTTGCACTTAACCTTTTTATAGTTTTTACTAGGTTGTTCGAGGTAAGCCAAATACAGCTATTCGCGTCAAGGCTATTTGTTATTAACGTTGCGGCAACGCTATTTGTGCTTGTGTTTAGCTTTGTTGGGGTAAACTATAGGAACATACATTATGCGGCAACATTTTTTGCAAGGTATATCTCTGGTGTGCGCATAAAGGAGAATGTTGTTTACGACCGCATTACTGAAGTTATTGGTGCCAAAAAGGACGATGCCGAGGGTTGTGGAATTCCCGCCGAGCTTATGGATAGGTACGAGCATCTGGTGCGCAGCAGCATGGAGGATAAGAAGCTGTTCCTTGAGCATCATCTTACAAAATCGGAGCTAAGTAAAAAGCTTAAAATGCCCGAGCATCACTTGGGCGCTGTGCTTAAGGCTAGGTTTGGTAAATCGTTTAACGATTTTATTAACTCCTATCGCTTGTCCGAGTTACTGCGTAAGCTTGCTGATTCTAGTAACGATAATTATACCCTTCTTGGTCTAGCTTACGATTGCGGATTTAACTCAAAATCAACCTTTAATAGGTTTTTTAAGTCGCAAATGGGGGTTACCCCATCGGAGTGGATGCGTAGTTCCGAGCCAGAGGTTGAGGCGGTTTAGGTAAATTAAATATTTGCGATGTAAATATTTTAGGGGTGTCATTTTATAAATGACACCCTTTTTTTACCCATTTTTAGGTATTGGTACCATTCATACTTTGTTTTTATCTTTCTTGCCTAAAATTAACCAACAAAACCCTATGAGAAAATTTAACCAAATTCTATTTTCAATTTCCCTACTGCTTTTTTTATCAGGGAGTTTACTAGCCCAGTGGACTAGTAGAACACTGCCTAACGGAGCTACCCTTAATAAGGTGTTTGCCTATAATAAATCTACCGCCTTTCTTGTTGGTGCCAATAACGCCATTTACAAAACCACTAACGGAGGTGCTACATGGGATGCCGTAACGGTAAATGTGCCCGAGGGCAACACCTATAATATAATGGATGTTGAGTTTTTTAATGCCAACAATGGATTTGCAGTTACTGCTGCGGGTAAAGATGCCGACAAAAATTCGGTTAACGCCCTTTTGTTGGTTACCACCGATGCTGGTTTAACATGGAACCCAATGGATCTAACGGTATTTAGCGATGCAACTGCTAACGATGCTACAGATCCAATGGCTGGCACATCGCTAGTGTTTAATGCCATTCACTGCTCAACCAATGCCATTTACACCGGGCTACGCTGGAAAAGTGCCGATGGTTCTGTAAACCACTCTTTCCTGTTTAAGAGCACTAACCTAGGCTCCACATGGTCAAGAATTGGTGACGATTTGGGCTCTGTTACCATTAATGGTATTGTTTCAAGTGTTGATACGCTATACATTGGCGGCGCGTCAGGAACATTTAAGGTGTCGCGCAATGGTGGTACCTCTTGGAACGACTATAGCAACGCAACGGCCTACACCTCGGTTAACGATTTAAGGCTGCTTGCCTCAAACTTCGTGCTGATATCTACCACCAAAGGCCTTTTTAGCAGTGCCGATTATGGTGTAACAACTACCCAGCATACTACTGTTGGCTCGTTCGATGCACTTGCTGTTGATAATGGCGATGTGCTATTTACAGGCGGTTCAACAGCTAACAACCTACGCTCGGTTAATGCGGGAGCATCGTGGGAACTTGCCAATATAGGTCTGGCTAAAACCCTTTTCGATCTTACCCTGTTTAACGATACCATTTATGGTTGCAGCACAACGGGTTTGCTGTTCTCTTTACATAAAGATCAGATTAAGGATCCTGTTGCCGATTTTACTGCTGATATTAAAGGTGCCGAGGTGCAGTTCCTAAACTCTAGCTCAACGTGTGGAACCGCAAAGTGGCATTTTGGAAATGGTGACGATGTATCTATTCTTAACAGCCCTGTTTATAGGTACACCGCATACGGAACATATACTGTTGAGCTTGTTGCAAGCAATGCTGTTGTGGATAAATCCGATGCAATCACAAAAGACATCACTATTAGTGAGCCTACGGTAGGATTTACCTTTGTTGTTGAGGAGGGTAATATGGTAACCTTTACCAATACTAGTACAAATTGCTTGTCGTACTCATGGGATTTGGGTGGACTTACTACCATTACCGATGAATCGTTTGGCTACAACTTCCCCATTCTTGGTACTTTTAATGTTACACTAACGGCATTTAATGGTATAGTAAGAAAAACAGTATCAAAGCAAATTGTTGTTGATACATTATCTACTGGATGGAGCTACGCGTATTTAGGAGGCGATAAGAATTTACAAAAGCTTTGGGTTATTGATAACCAAATAGCTGTGGCTCTTGGTAATGAAACTGCTCTTATGCGGACTACCAATGGCGGTGAATCGTGGAGCCTGTCCACAGTGGCCGAGGGTGTTGGTGCACATATTGCTAACGATTTAATTTTCTTTGATTCTAATACTGGATTGGCCTCGTTTTCTGCCAATGGAAGCGTAAATGGTTTCCTACTTAAGTCAACCGATGCTGGTGCAACTTGGAACCCAATTGAGCTAAGCCTATTTAGCGATAATTCTGGTAACGAGGCTACCGATCCCGTGGCAGGCCAAAAGGTAAACTTTTATGCTTTGGCAAAAACAAGTGCAACCACAGCCTTTGCCGTTGTGCGTTGGCAGGATGCGGCCAGTGCATACCACGGCTTTATATACAAGACTACCGATGCTGGTGCAACATGGACCAAAACTAGCACCGACATTTTCCAGGATTACGCCTACAAATCGGTTATTACCGCAATGGCATTCGATGCCCAGGGGCAAACGGGTTATGTTGCAGGCAACAAGCTGCTACTGGCAACAACCAATGGCGGCGAATCTTGGACTAACATCTCCAAGGACGATTACGCCTATATTAATGAGGTTCTAGTGAAGAGTGCAACCGAAATTTTCCTTGCAACGGGTGCTGGTGTTGTGAAAACAACCGATGCATTTGCAACTTTTACCAAGGTAACCACCGATTACGCCTTTGATATTATTGAACTTAGCACCAACACCTACCTTGCAGGGAAGGATGCTGCTACTCTTAAAATAACTAGGGATGGTGGCGAGAACTGGGAGCCTGCTGGCGAAGGAATGGCTAGCTCTTTCTTTGAACTGGCGCTGTTTAACGGTAAGGTGTATGGGCTAACCAATGGCGGTAAGGCAAACATAGTTTATGTTGATTTCTATAATACCCCAGTGGCTGAATTTACTGCAACTGCCGACGATAAGGTGGTTACTTTCCAAAATACCTCATCTAACGCAACGGGCTACACATGGGATTTTGGCGATGGCAACACATCAACAGAGGCTAGTCCTGTTCACTCCTATACTAGCTACGGAACCTATACTGTAAAGCTTGTGGCTACTAACCTTTGCCATGTTATTGAGGCATCAAAAGCTGTTACCGTTAAGAGTACTGGTATTAATAGCTTGCCTTTAAGCGGCATTAGTATATGGCCAAACCCTGTAACCAACGGAAACCTAAATATTGAATTAGAGGATGGTACAAGTACAATTAGCACCATTACTGTTTTTGATGTTCAGGGGCGCATGGTACTTAACCAGCGTGTTGAGTCGAGTAGCACAACCGTTAATCTCTCATTAAGTTCTGGGTTATACTTAGTTAAGGTGGAATCAGCCGATAACAGAGCTGCTCTACTAAAAGTTGTGGTTCGATAAATAGTTATGGATGCCGAGTGCTGCAACATTCCCTCGGCATCCATTTTTCCCTGCTTTTACACGTTTTTGGGATAAAGATTATTTACTATGAATAGTAAATTGTATCGCTTGTGTTTTATGGTTAGCCTGCTGCTATTGCCTTTCCTCTCTTTTGGGCAGCAAGCAAAACAGGAGCGATGTATTGTTACAGGAAAGGTGGTTGACGATAAAACTGGCGAACCCCAGTTTGGTGTGGTGGCCTCAATTTTTGAGTATAATATTTGGTACCTATCGCTCGACGATGGTTCCTTTGAGCTGAAGAACGTTCCAGCGGGTAAGGTAACCATTACCTTTCAGCGCATAGGGCTAAAGGAAACAAGGGTTGTGCTGGATCTAAAACCTGGCGAAAAAAAGGATATCACTGTTCAAATTCCAATACTCTCTCTTGAGGTTGAGGAGGTTGTTGTTACTGCCAAGGAGAATCCTAACAGAATGTCAACGTCCTCAGTTATAGGGAGACAGGCCATTGAGCATATTCAGGCAAGCAGCCTTGGCGATATCATGCAGCTGCTACCAGGACAGGCTGCTGTAAACCCCGATTTAAACTCTGCCAGTCAGGCCTCTTTGCGCTCTGGCACGGGTAATGCCGACGATGCTAAGATCTCGGCAATGGGAACCTCCGTTATTATGGATGGCGCCCCAATGTCCAACAACGCAAACTTGCAGGCCAGCAATACCGCTAAAATTGGTGCGGAGAGCTACTTCTCATCGGTTAGTGGTGGTGGTGTAGATTTGCGGCAAATTCCTGCCGATAACATTGAGTCCGTGGAGATTGTGCGCGGTATTCCCTCTGTTAAGCATGGCGATTTAACATCGGGAGCCATTATTGTGAACACCAAAGCGGGTGTTACCCCATATATTGCCAAGGTAAAAGTTAACCCAAACACACAGCAAGCCTATGTGGGCAAGGGTATTAAGCTAAAGGGGAATGCGGGTAGCCTTAATGCCGATTTTGATTATGCACACTCCCAGCAGGATTTGCGCATGGCCAATCCTAGTTTTACCCGTTTAAACACGCAGATAACCTATAGCAATGTTTTTTTCGATAATGCGCTAATGGTTACCAGTAAGCTATCGGGTTTCCGCTCCTTCGATAAGGACAAGGATAAGGATGGTGCTTTGCTGGAGCAGCAGTACTCTCAGGAACTGGGGTTTAGGTTTAATAATACCACCAAGCTCCAGCTGCACAAGCTGCTCTCCGATTGTATTAACCTCAGCGCAGCGCTCGATTACCGCAACCAGGAGTCGTACACGCGCTCCTTGGTCTCGGGCAAAATTGCTCCGCTTCCCAATCAGCTTAAGGATACAACCTACGAGGCGCAGTTCCTTCCATCGGAGTACTACACGGGTTCTTACGTAGATGGCAACCCCATAAACCTTTTCATAAGTATCGATAACCGCATCCATGTGAAGCATGGAGGTGTGCACCATCGTATTATGGTTGGTGCCGACTGGAAAACCGATGTGAACCACGGTAAGGGTCGCTACTTCGATTCTGAGTATCTACCCTCTGCTACGCAGCGTTCACGCTCTTTTAGCGATATTCCTGCGCTTAACCAGCTATCGGCCTACGTTGAGGATCGTATAACCCTAAACATAGCAAAGCGCGCGCTTAAGGTGCAGGCTGGTTTACGTTTCGATAATATTCAACCCGAAACCCCGCTAAAGGGCAAGTTTGGGCAGTCGTTGCTACCCCGTGTAAACGCTTCGTACGACGCATTTAAGTGGATGACCCTTAGGGGTGGATACGGAAAAACGGCAAAAGCACCAGCGCTTATTTACCTTTATCCCGATGCCGCGTACTTCGATCCACAAAGCTTTGTTAGCTACTCTAACACCTATCCAAACGAGAGCTTGGCCATTATCACCACAAAGGTGTTTACGCCAAACACAAGCCACATGCGCCAGTCGGAGATGCTAAAGATTGAGCTGGGTGCCGATTTTGAGTATAAGAAGAACTCTCTTAACGTTAACTGTTACAAGGAGGAGCTTACTGGTGGGTATGGCTTTCGCGATGTGCTAGCTGCTGTGCGTTATCCTGTTTACGAGGTGTTTAGTTACCTCCCTGGGGGCGGACTAAAGCCTACACTCGATTATTTGAATGTGGATACTGCCGTTTTTCGCGATCTTTACAAAACACCCGTCAACTCAAAAACAACTGTTCGCAAAGGGTTTGAGTTTACCCTAAATACAGCAAAAGTGCCAGTCTTGGGTACTCAAATTAATATAACTGGAGCTTGGACTGTAACCGATGTTAACGATAAGGAGGGTACTGTTTTTCTAGCAAGCCAGTACCAACAGGGCAATACCAATAAGTACATTGGCTTGTACCCTTCCAACGGTTCGCACTCGGAGCAACTTGTAACCACCATACGCTTTATTCAGCACATTCCGCAGTTTAGGTTCATTGCTTCGGTGGCTATACAAACGGAGTGGATTGGCAAGTCCAAAACCGATGTTAACGGCGTTTATCCCATTGGTTACTACAATGGCGATGGAGCTTATGTGTCGCTAACACCAGAGCAATCTCAGTCCGATGAGTTCTCCTTCCTAAAGCGCACTTTCGACGATTCCTACTACTATAGTATCAACAAGCCTGCCTTGTGGAATATAAGCCTAAAGCTAACTAAGGAAATTAGTAACGATATCAGCTTCTCGTTCTACTCAAATAACATGTTTATGCATCATCCCGCTTACAGGAATAAGAAATCGGGAACCGTGGATAAACGAAACCCAGAGCTCTACTTTGGAGCCGAACTTAACTTTAAGTTTTAAGAGCTATGTTGCACCGTATTAGTACAGTATTAGCACTTGTTGCTGCAATGGCGCTAAGCCTTTGTGGTTGTAAGGACGATGTTTTTGAGCACGATGCCTCCCTTTTTAGCGTTACCGTTCAGGTTCTTTTTCCCGAGCACTACAATGTTGACCCAGCACAGGGTGTAACCGTAAGGCTTGTGAACCTCGATAACCGGTTGTATAGCACTCAGGTGGCCAACGAGCAGGGTTACGTTACCTTCGCGAACGTGGTAAGGGGCAAGTACCGCATATCATCGGGTATGAAGATTGGCGCTGCCGAGGCCGTTGCCCTAGGTGAAACCATTGTTACCCCAGAAGATGTTGCCAATGGCCGTTTGGTTAACCTAAACACCTCCATGGAGAACATTGAGCTGCGCAACGATGCTAATCTGGGAACCATTAGGCTAAAGTCCTCCTTGCCTGGCGATTTTCTTATTAAGGAGGTTTTCTACTCCGGAACCAGAACGCCCAATGGTAAGGCCTACTACTCCGATCACTTTGTTGAGATTTTTAATAATACCGATAAGCTCCTGTTTGCCGATAGCATTTGCATTGCCACTGTTTATGGCGCCAATGGAAGCGTTGACTATGGCACGCCAACCGTTTTTGGCACCGATAAGGAGCACGTGTACCTCGATTTTATTTGGATGATTCCTGGTAGTGGCCATTCCGCTCCATTTTATCCTGGCACAAGTATGCTTGTTGCGCAGAATGGGTTAAACCACAAGGCCGACCCTAACGGAAATCCCAATAGCTTCGACCTCTCCTTTGCCGATTATGAAACCTTCCTGCAGCGCGATATTCAAAGGGACTTGGATATTCTTGAGGTTCCCAATATGACCGAGATTTTTGCCAGTAGGCCAAATACCCACGACTGGGTGCTGCATAGCTACGGCTCAAGCATAGTAATTTTTAAGTACAAGGACTTGGATGCCCTTGAACGCGTGCCCGAGCCCAATAGCACAGGTGGATATACGCTGGTTAAGCTACCCGTATCGGCTGTGCTCGATGCTTTTGAAGCGCTGGCAAACTCACGAGCCGGAATGTTTAAGCGCGTTCCTACTGCTCTGGACATGGGTTTTGCCTTTTGCAACGGCATATACAATGGCGAGAGCTGCCGCCGTAAGGTGGAGGATACCGTGAATGGGCGCATAATACTACAGGATACCAATAACAGTACCGACGATTTTGAAGTGTTGGCTAGTCCTACACCCAAAAGTTTTCAGTAGTTTTTTTTGATTTGATTGCTATGAAAGTCAACAGAATATTATCCATTACCCTCTTGTTTACCGCGCTTGCCAGTTACAGCTTTGGGCAGCATGGGAACGATACCATTCCCTGTTTGGTAACCAACTCGGTAGCCGAATCGTTCTTTGTTAACAACTCGTTCTGGCTAAACTGCCAGAACAGCGCTGGTATATGCTTTAGTGGGGTTAGGGAATTTAGTAAGGTTGAGCTAAAGGCTGGTTATGAGCAGGGCGACTACCACAACGTTTTTCAGCCTCAGAGTAACCAGTTTTACGGCTTTTTATCAAAGGGAATTAAAACCTTGGGTAAGCTGCACTTTATGGGAGCGTTTGACTATAACCGCGACCAGAGTAAGGGCATTGCTTGGTCTCAGATGATGGATGCGGAGCGTTCCAGCCCCCTTGTTATTGCCGATTCAATTGGTGGCGACTGGACAAAGGATAGGTACAATCTGTCGCTTAAAATGGGCTCTGAACCTCTTTGGGGTTGGCTACACTTGGGCTTGGGAACTCACTATGCCGTTGGGCATGGAGGGCGCGATAACGACCCTCGTCCTAAAAGTCTAACCAATAGCTTTGCCTTAATACCATCGGTGTTTGTAGAGCTATCGGGCAACCACAAGGTTGGGGCTTCCTACTCCGTGCGTAGCTATAAACAGGATATCGATATTGCTAACCGCTCTGGCGTTGGTAGCTCTACCATTTTTAAAATATTTGGGCTGTCGCTTCTGGAAAATCCAATGGTTAAGTCAACAGTGGAGTACCGTATTGAGGGATTTAATCAGTCGGCCGACCTGCTCTATACGCTTAAACTTAACGGATGGAACACCTTTGCTAGGGTAGGGTATGGGCTGGTTACCGAGGAGTCAATCTTTACTCCTTACAAGGCAATGGTCGATAACCAAACAGGCGAGGTTTCGCACATCCCAGTTAAGGAGGTGAAGTTTGCCGAAACTCAGCTGGAGCTTACCTACGGTTTAGAACTTAGTACTAGCTATAACCCGCAACGGGTGCAGGTATCATACTCCCAAAACGATGCCGAAGCCTACAAGTACAGCAATCAGCAAGTGGAGTATAACCGGGTTAGCAGGCAAATAGGTATTCTTTACTCAGCATTTATTGGCTCGGCAAATCAAGCCAAAGCGTTTGCTCTTCACCTTGGTTCCCGCTACGCGTGGCAAAATACTCAGCAGGCATTTTATGCCGAGAAGCAGGTTAACACCCTAAACGTAAATCTGCGTGCCGAGAAGGCGTTCCTTTTGTTCCGCCGGCAATCTACCGTTAGCGCCACTGCTGAGTGGAATGGACGAATTAAATCGAGCTTAGATATCAATCCAGAGTCGGAGTTTATTAAACCCGAAACAGAGATAACCACACCCGTTGTTTGGAACACCTTTTACTTTGAGGAGTCTAGCTGGGCTTCGGCCAGTTTGGCGTGGAATATTTACCTGCGTTCAAAGTCAACCGTTCGGCCGTACTTTGGTGTTAACGTGTCTGGGTTAAAGGTTATTAACTCGGAGGCATTTGCCAATGAGTATAGGGTTTTTACAGCGTTTAGCTTTGGGTTTCAGCTTTAGATTAATTGATTTAAACACTAAAAAATATCATCATGAAAAGAACTGTACTACTACCGCTACTGTTCTTGAGCCTTTTGGGTTTTACACAGGAGTTTGCGTGGGTAAAATCGGCTGGCAGCTATGGCGACGATAGGAGCATGAGCTGCACCGTTGATGCGCAGGGCGACTATCTATTTGTGGGTATGTTTACCGATTCCATTAGGCTAAGCCAGTCAATATTGCTAAAGAGCAATGGAAAGGCCGATTTTTATTTGCTCAAAACCAATAGCTTGGGTGAGCCAATTTGGGCTATTCACGGAGGTGGAGGCTCATTCTCAAGCGAAGCGGTTGGCGTAGATACCGATGCTCAGGGCAATATCTACGTTGCGGGTTACTTTACCGATACCCTAAAAATTGGCACAACCGAGATTTATGGGTATAAGGATGGCAATAAGGACTGTTTTGTTGCAAAATTTACTCCTAGCGGAGAACTGGCTTGGGTAAGAGCAGCAACGGGGCCATTGGGCGATCAGTACGAGAGTTTAGATGTTTCGGGCGATGCCATTTACCTTTCAGGTCGTTACAAGAATACGCTGACTATTAATGGAGTCACATTTAAGTCTGATTACCCTGATGTATCCAATAACGATAATCCTTTTGTGGTAAGTCTTGGTCTTGATGGCTCAATAAGGTGGATAAATAAAGTTGATTGTACTGCTGGTTTTGCTCGCACTATAGCAGTGGCTTCCAACGGGAGTTTATATGTTGGCTTTGAATTAAACGGCTCTCCCTCGCTTATTACTGTAGGGTCAGATTATAAACAGGCGTTGAAAATGTCAAATGCTACAGGTAAAGATAATTACATTGTTGCTTTAAGTGCCAATACGGGGTCTCTTGTTTGGTCAAACCGAATGGGTAGCAATAGCCATGAGATGCTTTATGCTATTAATGTTGATGATAATAGCAACGTTTATATAGGAGGAATGTTTCAGTCAACGGTTAAACTGGAGAGTACCGATGGTAATTTTGCTACCGCAACCACTAAGGGTGGTTACGATTTCTACGTCTGTAAGTACAACGCATCGGGCAAATTGCTTTGGTCCGATTTTCAGGGCGGCGAAGAAGCCGATGGATTATATAGTCTAACCCTTGGAAAGAATGGTTACATATACCTCACTGGCTATTTCTCATCGCCCACAATTCAGATGGATGACATCAGGGTGGATACTATTCGTGGAGGAATCAACTCCCTAGTCCTTAAATATACTCCCGAAGGCGCTCCTTCGTGGGCTAGGGTGGCCTCATCAACAAGTAGCTCTTTTTACTTGAACTCCATAACCTATGTTGGTGAAGGCGAACTCATATTTTGCGGGAGTTACAAAGGGCAAGGAACCTTTTTTGAGGGCTCAGAACTTTTTAATGAGTTCACCACAAGTAATCTTGTTTTCTCGCGTCTAAGCGACAAAACCGTGTCGGTTGATCCTGTAAATGCGAATGGTTTAACGGTTGATGTTTACCCAATTCCTGCAAACCAGCTGCTTCACTTCAAAACTCCCGATAATGTTACGGTTAGCCGTATTCGTGTGTTTAACCTTATTGGACAAGAGATGCTTAGCGTTGTACCCCAATCTGCCTCACTTAGCGTAGGCGGATTACGCCCAGGTATCTATTTGGCCAGCTTTACCATTGGTAATAGGGTGATAACCAAAAAGATTGTGGTGAATAGATAAGGTGCAGTAAACCATTTTTTGAAACAAATTGAACAGAAAAATAACCCCAAAATTTTAATCATGAATAACAAACTTTTTAAGAACAGGAACCTGTTCAGGCTTGGCCTTCAGTGGTCGGTAGTGCTGCTTCTGCTTTACATGTGGGCGCGCTGGGCGTTCGATAAGTCCTATGTGCCAAACTTTGAAACCTACTGCCCATTTGGTGGACTACAGGCATGGGGAACCTACCTTGTGCGTGGCTCTTTGCCTTGCAGTATGACCACCATTCAAATTTTTATGGGAGCAACCCTTATGGTTGGTGCCTTTTTGCTTAGCAAGCTATTCTGTGGATACATTTGCCCTCTGGGTACTTTTTCGCAGTGGCTTGGTAAACTTGGCGATAAAATCTTTAAGAAACGTCGCGATATTACTGGTATTGCCGATAAAGCGCTTCGCTCCATTAAGTACATCCTACTGTTTATAACTTTTTACTTCACACTTGGTCAGAGTGAGCTGTTCTGCAAAAACTACGATCCCTTCTTTGCTACCTTCACCCTTTTCGATCACGATGTAACCGTATGGATGAGCGTTCTTTCCATCTCGCTACTTGTGCTAGGTGCAATGATGTTCCGTATGTTCTGGTGCAAATACCTTTGTCCGCTGGGTGCTGTAACCAACATCTTCCGCTACTTTATAATGTTTGCTGTTGTAATAGGCGGCTACGTAGCGCTCTCATTGGCAGGTGTTAGCATATCGTATGTTTGGCCACTAGCCATTGTTTCCATTCTTGGTTACATTTTGGAGATTTGGAAAATGGAGAGCCGCATATTCCCATTCCTAAAGGTTACTCGTAATGAGGATATCTGTATCGACTGCGGAAAATGCGCAAAGGTGTGCCGCCATGGTATTCCTGTTGATAAGATGGGTAAGGTGGATCATATCGACTGCGACCTGTGTACAGAGTGCGTTCACGCTTGTCCAAAGGATGGTGCGCTAACCATTAACCGTAAGCGTAAAATTGGATGGTTACCAGCAGCCATTACTGTTGTACTGGTAATTGTTGCGCTTGTACTGGCAAACCAAATGCGCATTCCAACCATTGAGGTTCGTTGGGCCGACGATGCTCAGTTTGAGAATGCCCGTGTTTACGAGCGTACTGGGCTTAAGAGCGTAAAATGTTATGGTAGCGCCATGAACTTTGCTGGTCATGTTCGCCGCGTTCGTGGTGTGCTTGGTGTAACGGCTTATGCCGACGATCGCTCTGTTGAGGTGTACTACGATCCTAAAATTCTTACCCCTGAAAAGATTACCGAGGCTATCTTCTCTGCATCAACAGAAAAAATATCCGAAGTTCCTGATAGTGCCATTGCCGTTCAGGAAATAGAGTTTGGTATTAACCACTTCTTCGACCAGTTCGATGCTTCCTACCTTAAGTATAAGCTAATGCAGTTTGGTGGCGTTTATGGTTTCGATACCCGTTATGGTGAGCCTGTTATGGTTAGGGTTTACTTTCCAATTGACCATGAGGTTAATCTTGATGAGCTTAAGAAAGCTGTAGAGGCAAAATCGCTTATCTACACCATTGCTGGTCAGGATGTAACGGTTCCTGTTAACTTTGAGGCAGTTGACTTCAAAAAAACGGGTTCTGTTTCTATTGGCGAGTATAACAAGCGCTTATACCCTAACTACTTCCGCAGCTTTAATAACATTGATAGGTACGATGAGGCCACAATCTCAATCCTTGAAATGCCAATGGAGTACGCTAAAAATCAGCAGGCGTCCATTGCATTCCTTCAAAGGCACGTGCAGGTTCAGGACTCTGCTGTGGTGGCTATTCAGTCGTACTACCGCGATGCTACTCCAGTTGTTAGGCTTTACTACGTAAACACGCTAACTAACCCCGAAAAGGTTCGTGCCGAGGCAGCTGCCGATAGCCTACGCGTTCTTATGAAATCGGGCGCCCTAAAGGTTTATGCTAACCCATTCCGCTTTATAAATGAGGGAACGGTAATCGATCGCTAGATTCTTACATCATTCACTCCTTGGGAACAGGTTTACAAACAGGGTGGTTTTACAACCTGTTCCCTAGGGTGATTGGTAAACTAACACAAAACGCCTTGTTGCATTTGTATTGCAGGCGTTAGCTTCATCAATTTGTTGCTGTGGGGCAGCTGGAATGTATAAAACGATAATGTAGGATGCGTAAAATAGTAATAGTACTACTGCTAGTTGCTAACCTTAGCGCTTATGCCGATGAGGGAATGTGGTTGCTAAACCTGCTTAGCCCGTCAACGGTTGACGCTATGCAGCAAAAGGGCTTAGCTCTTACACCTGAGCAACTATACAGCACCACGGAGCTTAGCGTAAAGGATGCCATTGTGGCTCTGGATAAGGGGTCGTGTTCTGGTACAATGGTATCAGCTAATGGTTTGCTTATAACCAACCATCACTGTGCGTATAGCGATATTCAGAAGCATAGCACACCCGTTATGGATTACCTTAAAAGGGGCTTTTGGACCGAAAGCGCTGAGCAGGAGCTGCCCAATCCGGGCAAAACCGTTTCCTTTCTGGTAGAGGTACGCGAGGTTACCCAACTGGTAACCCAGCAAGTTGCCGAGCAGCTAAGTAAGGGTGCCAGTGAGCCCAATATGATGCGTATTCGCAACAGCATTGCCCGCGAGGCCGTTAAGGGAACAGCCCTTGATGCCGAGGTGCACTCCATGTTTGGAGGTAACAGCTACTACCTTTACATCTACCAAACTTACCGCGATGTGCGCTTGGTTGGGTTTCCTCCCGAGAGTATTGGCGCATTTGGTGGCGAAACCGATAACTGGGTTTGGCCCCGCCATACTGGCGACTTTGCCATTTACCGGGTTTACACAGCTCCCGATGGTTCGCCTGCCGATTACTCGCCATCAAACATACCCCTTAAGCCCAAAAAGTTTGTGCCTATTAGTGACTCGGGCATTTCCCAAAACGACTTTGTGATGATTTTGGGTTACCCTGGCTCAACTCAGCGCTACTTGTCGTCGTTTGGTGTAAAGGAGGTGGTTGAGGTTGCCGATCCCATTAGGGTTGCCTTTCGCGATGCTAAGCTCAGCGTGCTTCGTAAGGCCATGCAGGATAACGATACCATTCGTATAATGTATGCCTCCAAGTTTTCTTTGGCAAGCAACTACTGGAAATACTCGGTAGGCGAGCTTAAGTCGGTAAGGGAGAATGGCGTTATACAGCACAAACAGGATTCTGAGCGTAAATTCCAGGAGTGGGCAAACAGCAAATCCACCTACAAGGATATTCTGTCGAACCTAGAAAAGGCCTATGCCGAGAAACGTGAGGTAACCACCCTTTTGCAAACCTACAATGAGGGGATACTCTTTGGTGCCGAAATATTTAAGCTGGCCAATAGGATGAAACGCCTTGAACAAGCTCTACAAAAATCTGATGAGAAAAAGGCTAACGATATTCTTGCCAACTTAAGAACTGGTTACCAGTCGCTTTACAAAGATTTTGATGCCGATGTAGATAAGCAGGTGTTTGTGGCTATGGCGCAGCTTCTGGTAGAGCGCCTTACACAGTCGCAGCTGCCCGATACCTTTGTGCATATGGCAAAGCAGTATAATTGGGATATGGCGCTACTTGCCGATAATATGTATCAGCAATCCATGTTTGCCAATCTAGGTAGGGTGCAGCAGTTTTTAAATAGCCCAACGTTAAATTCCCTTAAATCCGATCCTGCGTTTATTCTAGCTTCCGTGTTCTATCCAAAAGTTATATCTTTAAATAAGGAAGAGTCCACGTGGGAAAAGGTAATACGGCATAACCATAAGCTATTTGTGCAGGCGCAAATGGATATGGAACCCCAAAAGGCCTTTTATCCCGATGCCAATAGCACCATGCGGTTAACCTATGGCACGGTATCTGGTTATGAGCCTGCCGACGGTACTATTTACAGCCCCTTTACTACCACTGGCGGAGTACTGGAGAAGAATGCAACACTACTGCCAGAGTATGAACTTTCTGTAGAATTAAAGGCGCTTTTTGCTGATGCTAAGCAGAGTAAGTACGCGCTTCCCAACGGCTTGGTGCCCGCATGTTTTATTGCTAATCTCGATATTACAGGTGGAAACTCCGGAAGCTCTGTGCTAAACGGCAATGGCCATTTAGTGGGATTGGCTTTTGATGGTAACTGGGAGGCCATGAGTGGCGACATTGCTTTTGTACACAATAAACAGCGCTGTATTTGTGTTGATATTAGGTACGTGCTTTTCCTTGTAGAGCGGCTATCGGGGAACGGTTACGTGCTAAACGATTTGGTATTCGCTAATTAGCATGCTGGTACGATACGTTAACCCCGTAATGCTGAGTGAGATACTAGAGAACTAACGAAATTGAAACGCGTTTAACAAATGAAAAAGAGAACTAAACTGCTATTTATTGCCTTTGTAATGCTCATTCCATATGTTGGCCTGGCCGATGAGGGGATGTGGTTAGTAAATCTCATTGCTAAGTACAATATCGAGAAGATGAACGATTTGGGCTGTGAGCTTACAGCCGATCAAATTTACAGTATCAACACCGCAAGCCTTAAGGATGCCATTGTTGCTCTTGATTTCGGATCCTGCACTGGTGAGTTTGTAAGCAATCAGGGCTTGCTTTTTACCAATCACCACTGCGCTTACGATAATATCCATAAGCTTAGCACTGCTGAGAATAACTATCTCGATAATGGCTTTTGGGCCTATAAAATGGAGGATGAAATACCAATTAACGGAAAAACCGCGTCAATTCTTGTTCGCGTTGAGGATGTTTCCGATAGAATTAAGTCCGATATCGAGCGCGAGAAGGCTACCGGTAAGTTTAACTCCTTTACCATGCGCCGTATTTACAATACGCTTGAGCGCGAGGAAGGTGCGAAAAGTGGTCTTGAAACATCGGTGTCGTCGCTTTTTAAAGGGAATAGGTACTTCATATTCTACTATAAGGTTTTTCGCGATGTGCGCTTAGTTGGAGCACCCCCCTCGTCAATAGGGGCTTTTGGTGGCGATACCGATAACTGGACATGGCCTCAGCATAAGGGCGACTTTGCCATTTACCGTGTTTACGCCAATGAGAATGGTGAACCTGCCGATTTCTCGCCAAACAATAAGCCGTACAAACCTGCCTCTCATCTATCAATATCGCTAAAAGGTATTAACGATGGCGATTTTACCATGATAATGGGTTACCCATACGCCACCAACCGCTACGTTTCCTCTTTTGGACTAGAGGAAAAAATGAATGTATCCAATCCAGCAATTATAGCTGTTCGTTCGCAAAAGTTGGCTATAATGCAGGAAGCCATGCGCGCTAGCGACGATTTACGTATTAAGTACGCATCAAAGTTCTTTGGATCCAGTAACCTGTACAAGTACACTGTTGGCGAGAGCAAATACCTAAAGCAGTACAATGTGTTAGCTCTAAAGCAGGATAAGGAGGCTGAACTTGTTAAGTGGATTAACGAGTCGTCATCGCGCATTGAACGCTACGGAGAAGTTCTGCCCAAGCTAAAGGAGCTATACTCTGCTACGACTGATTTCCAGAATACAGATCGTTACTATCAGGAAGCACTAATAAATGGTTCCGATATGCTGCGCTTTGCCCTTAGAGGAAAAGGAATGCACTCTGCACTCCTAAAGGATAATAGCGCAAGCAGAACAATGGAAACCATGAGCAGCGCAGCCATTGAGCATTTTAAGGATTACGACCTAGAGACCGACAAGCTCATGTTTGCTGCTGCAATTAAGAATTTCTATGAGAATGTTAATCCAGATCACATCTCAAAGGAGTTTAAGGCCCTTGTTGCTAAGTTTAAGGGCGATTACAGTAAGGTGACCGAGTATGTTTACAAAAACTCTTTCTTTGCCACCTCGCAAAAGCTTATTGCTTTTATGGAGAAGCCTTCACTTAAGGGATTACAGAACGATCCGCTCTTTGTGCTAACAAACTCTAGCTTAGACATAATTTACGATTTACGCCATAAAAATGAAGCTGCTGAGACCGAGATTCGCAATAATGAGAGGCTTTTACTAGCTGCTATAATGGAGATGAAGGGCGAGGAGACTCTTTACCCCGATGCCTCTTCTACCATGCGCCTTACTTATGGTACTGTGGGCGGTTTTACGCCTCGCGATGGTGTTCTTTATAAGCACTACACAACCCATGCGGGTTATTTGGCTAAGGAGGATGCTACAGACTATGAGTTTGTGGTTGATCCTAAGTTTAAATCGCTACTAAAGGAGGGTGACTTTGGCCGGTATGCCGATTCAAATGGCAATTTGCGAATGGGATTCCTCTCCAATAACGACATAACTGGTGGAAACTCTGGAAGTCCTGTACTTAACGCTCGTGGCGAAATGGTTGGCTTAGGCTACGATGGCAACTGGGAATCCATGGCAGGCGATATATACTTCCATCCCGATTTTAATAAAACAGTATGCGTTGATATTCGCTACGTGCTATTTGTTATCGACAAATTTGCGAAAGCCCAGAATATAATGAACGAGCTCTCTATAGTAGAGTAAGCTCCATTTTAGGTTTCTAGTTTTGGTAAGAAAGGGTAGGGCTCTCGTGGCACTACCCTTTCGCTTTTGTTGATGCTAATTGCTTGTTTTCTTAATAGGTATGCTTGTGTGTGGCAGCTAAAGTTTTACAATCTTTACCGAGTGGTACTCATCTGCTAATTTTACTACTAGTAAGTAGGTTCCGGCATTTAGGTGGGACAAGTTAAGGTCTTTAGTTTTTCCAGTGTACTTAAAGCGTGCAATGCATGTTCCTTTTAAATCGAACACTGATATTTCACTAAAGGGAGCTAACGATTTAACCGTTACATCAGTAGTGAAAGGATTAGGATAAGCCGATACCTTTTCTTCATATCCGGCAAGGTTCTCTATGCTAGTATTGTTGTTTACAACCGAAAGGGTAACCGTATTTGGAGTGTTTATGCTATAACCGTCATACAAGCAGTACTTTAGCGTATCTTTGCCATTAAAATTTTCATTTGGTAAATAGGTAAAGGACCCATCGTTGTATAGAATAACTTGACCATTTTTTGTGGGCTCTATAATTAGTGCTGCTAAATAGTCGCCATCTAGGTCAAAATCATTCTTTAATAGCCCTCTATCAGAGTCTATGAAAACGGGATAGTACTCGTCTTTAAATTCAAAGCTATCGCGCACAGCAATTGCAGGAGTGTTAAATAGCACAAGGTTGTCTCTCATCACAAAATATGATGTTTTTAGTGTGTCCTTGGTTGTCTTTCTGTCTATACTATTCCATTTTTCCCATTGAAATCGCTGGTCTGTTTTGTACCATTGGTTTTGGTAAAGTACACCAACGTTAATTCCGCTTGATAGAGTGTCTTCTCTTTCTGGTGTTTCTCTGTTATCATGGAGCACTCTTAGCTGGTTTGGTGCAACAACGTTTATTAGAGTCCATGGTATGCGAACTACTATTTTATCATCAAAAATGGTGACTCCATCTTTTGAAGAGGGGTTTTGAAAGCTGTAGTTTACCTGCAAATTGCCAATGAATTGCACGTCGGAGTATTCGCTGTTATTTTTCCATCTAACAATATTCCATGGTGCACCATCGCTTACTATGGACCGGTAATGTTGTTGTGGTGTCGATACATTATGCCAAATTCCGTAGGTGTCATAGGCCTCGGTAACGTATAGTTCTGCTGAGTGGTTTGTTAAATGCAACGCAAACTCTGCGCGGAGCGGAACAGGTGAGTTGTTTGGCAAAAGCGATTCGCCAAGGGAATCGGAATATGTGTCTAGGGCAATCCATAGCTCATCGGGTATGCTCATTGGATTTTTAAGAGAAACAACCAGATCAAAAAAGGCTTGGTTGGCATCAGCTTTTATTTCAAGAATATTTTCTGTAGCAGGGAATTGGGCAAGGGTTCTTAAGTTCGTTTCGCTTTTAAATGCAACTATACCAAAGTTCTGTTCCGCCGATAAAAGATTATGCCAAAGAGCTCTGCTCTCTGTAATGTAATCCAACGGATCGGTTATCCAAGTACGTTTAAACCATTCATCAATCCATGCAAATTGAATGCCTCCACCACAACCCGTCTCTTCAATTGTTTGTAGGAGTCGAATGTTGGTAAGACCTTGGTTGTACTCGTCGAAGCCCCCATGGTTCATTCCCGATGAGGCAAAGTGAGCTATTCCCCAGCTGGAGGGAACCCCAAATTCAGCAATAATTAAAGGATGTTTTTGGTAGTGAGATTTTAGTGCTGTTAAATAGCCTTTGTAGCTATTGGGTCCATAATCGTCCTTGTAAGGGAAGTAGTCGGATTGGTCGCTTACAAAATCTGGGTAGTATGGGTAGGCATGATAGCTAATAAAAAAGCCAGCAGGAGCATTTTTTAGCACAATGCCAGATAAATCTATTGTAGCCAAATCTTCATAGGTATTCGGTTCTTCTGGATGAGCCAACGGATCTAACGTGGGCCAGCTAGAAACACTTACAGGGCGTTGGGTTTGGTAGTTTGTGCTCTCATATGCAACAAGGTGGTCTAGGTTTGAAGTAAACCAAACCTCGGAACCATGAACTCCGTCAATGGAAAAGTGATTTCCAGAGAAACTTGTTATGCTGCTATTGCTGCTGTTTGTTGTTAAGATCTCCTCTGGATAAACCTCTCTTCCTATAATATATGCTAAGCACCATTTAGATGCATCGGTTTTGTAAAGGCCATAGGCTTTGCCTTGCCTTTCGGGGATAAACCGGTTGCCGTGAACGCAATCTACATTTTCTGCTATTTCTGTTCGGAAAGAGTCTGTTACGTTGAAAAGGTTATTGTTATAGTCATTGAATTGTTCATTTAACCAAACCCCTTGTATGTAGAGCAGCGGGTTATGCTGATTTGCTAAGTTGAATGAGTCTAAAACCTCATAAAATCGTGGGTAGTGAAGCGTGTAAAGCCTTATGCAGTTAAATCCTGCAGCTTTTATTTGTGTAAACCATTTTGCGTAGTCTTGCCTTGTTGCTGCCAGCTCTCCTGGAAATGTTCCTGGAATTGATACTCCAAGGTTAGTCCCTTTAATAAAAAATGGAACATATTGGCTGCCATCCCAAATGCAAAGCGAATTGCTGTTTGTAGAAAAAGGAACCTGCTGCCCATGCATGGTGCTGGGCTTAAGTAGCAGTAGGGTTAAAACAATGAATACAATATGTGTGGCTCTACTATTCATTTGTTTTGGTTTCTAGGTAGCTCTTAACGGTTTCCTTATACTGTTTATCGAAATGAAGAATATGAGCCAAAAACCATTTCTTCATAAAATCAATTAGCTTAATGTTTATAATTTGGTTGTTGTATAAGAGCTCTAGCTTCATTTCTTCTACTTTTTGAATGAAAAATAGGTGTTGCTCTTTGTGCTTTTTTATATCAGGATAGTTCGCATTAACCAGTAATTCCTCTTCGGCAACAAAATGATCCTTTAAGTACTCTTCGAGTTTGTTTATCAATTTGAGAGTATGCTCTTGGTTTAGGACTTTAGTTCTTAAAAGTTCTTCATCTAGAAGTTCAAAAAAACCTCGGTGTTGTTCATCTATCTTTAAAATGTTAAGTAAATACCTGTCTGCCCAGCTTTTCATGTGTAGTAACTATTTATTGTCAAATGAAGTTCTTGTCATTTTGCCCCACCCCTTTTTGTCTCCCTTTATAAAGTATGTATAATTGCCTAGTATTGAAAAGTAAACATTTAAGGGATGATAAATAATTATTTCGGCCATTGCAATTAGTACAACCGAAACTAAAAACTTGTAACCTTTATACCTATTGAAAATAAGTGTTTCGTAGTAAACAGCAAATGAAGAGAAAAATAGAGAGAATGAGAATACGAACAGGAGTAGAATGGCAAATATCTCAACGTTAATTCTGCCTTGTAATGCGCTAATGATGAAATATATTAAACCTAGTGTCTCTATAATAGGGGCGAACCACTCAAAAAAGACCCAGTAAGGGAAGCTGAGTAATCCCATTTTGCCATGTTTGGGGTTTAAAAACATGTCTTTATGTTTTAGAATCGTATCTATAGATCCTCTAGTCCACCTGTTTCGCTGGTTTTTGAGAGTCCTAAGTTTGGATGGAACTTCAGTCCAACACAATGGGTCGGGTATAAAAGCAACCTTGTATTTTTTCTTGGCAACAAGGTGCATGTATTTTCTCATTCTAACCACCATTTCAAAGTCTTCGCCAACAGTTGTTCTATCGTAACCACCAGCGTCCATTGCTATTTTCCTGTCAAATAGGCCAAATGCACCAGAAATAATAAGAAGGCCGTTTATTCTGCTCCAGGCCATTCTCCCAAGCGTAAATGCTCTAAAATATTCTAATACCTGAAATTTGGCCCATAAATTTTTTGGGTAGTTTACTTTAACTATTCGTCCATCTTTAATTTGGCAGGAGTTAGCCACTCTAACAACACCTCCCGCTGCAATAACCTTCTCCTTATTCTCTTCTAAAAAGGGTTTCACCATTCTAAGAATAGCATCGGATTCAATAATGCAATCTACATCAATGGCCAAGAAAAGGTAGGACCTGGAGATGTTAATTCCTGCATTTAGTGCATCAGCCTTACCTCCGTTCTCCTTGTTTACATATATGAGGTTGGCGTAGGCAGGATTGGTTGATTTGTATATATCTAAAATCTTTTCTGTTGGTAGTGTTTGTTTGTAGGCATAATCTACCTTAACCAAGCTGTAATGGGCAACAACTTTTTCCAAGCTGTTGTCTTTGCTCCCATCATTTACAATAATTACCTCCGACTTGGGGTAATCTAAAGAAAGCAAACTTCTTATGTTTTCAATTATACTTGCTTCTTCATTGTATGCAGGTGCAATAATGGAAATTGAGGGAAGTACTTTGTACTCTTTTATGGTTTTGTACCTAAAGTATTTGGTTTTTTTTATGTAGTCCGATAAATCAAGCGACGATAGAATTGCCATTAGTACATAGCTTATAAAGAGCAATGTGCCATATATTATAAAAAAAGAGTTCAGTATGCTGATTGTACTATTCATTCTATTAGTGGTTTACATTAAAAGATAAATATTTGATATCTCGTTATAAGCCATGCGAATTTCTTCGTCCTCGGAGTTTTCTAGAGAAGAGAGTAGGTTGATGTCGTTGTCGTATAGTATTCTCATAATCTCAATTTTAATAAGCAGGGATTGGTTGCCTATAACAGATTGGAGATAGCTTAAGAACTGTGGGTTAATAATGTTTTGAGAGTTTTTAATAATAGTTAGTTTACTGTCATCCGTTTGCTTTTCAAACTCGTCAATAATTAAATCTACGGCGTCTTCCTCTGGAACTAAGGTTAGCAGAGCCTCCCATGCTAATTGCCTTTTGTACTCATCGTCGCTATCAATATGATTAATAATTAGTGTTAAGTTGTTACGGTTTCTTCTGTACTTGTATTTCGCAAGTATAAGGCCTATCATGTTTTTTCTGGTTTGTTTTGAGGCTAGCAGTGCTCTGTAGTCAATATTCATCTTGTTGTTTTTTAGCACTGCGTTTACAATAATATTAAAGTCGAGTATCGATAATGAATGCTTCTCTCCAATAAAATTTGTAAGATGTTCCCCGCTATCCATTAGTCTAATTAGCGCAGCGTAGGCCTCCGTTCTAAGTGCTATGTTTTCGCTCTCTGCGTACTCAATTATCTTTTGGTTGTGTGTGTTTATACGTAAGTAGGATAGGATTTTCATTGCAAGAATTCTATCATCGGTATCCCTGTGGTATAGATATGTTTCTATTTTCTGATGTAAATTGAAAAGGGTTATAAGCTTTAAAAAATTCTCGCTCAGATTAACTGCAATCGTTTCTTGGAACTGTAAGTATGTGTCTATAAATGTTGCTATTTGAATCCTTGTTCTAAAATAGCGTTTATGGATTCTAAAAAAGTGAGTCTTATCATTAACGGTTTGGTACTTATCTGTAAGGAATAGGTCGGATAGGAACGCGGTGAATAGCCTGGTGTATTTAAGTTTTAGCTTCGATGTCCTTTTTCTAACAGCACTGTAATAAAGGCTTGATGCAATGAAAATGCAAACAAATATGATAGATAAGACCGTAAAGCATACTATTAGGTAAACCCAGAATGGGTAGGATCTCAGAACCAGAAAAAAGGGATTGGGTGCTTTATGCCAGATCAGGTTAATTTCTGGTTGATAAAAATAGTAAGCAAAATAGATGAAAAGGATAATCAATCCAACCGATAAAAGCATTAGAAGTATCCACATTATGGAATTAAGAATTCTATAGGCCATCTTATATCCTTATTTTAAGTGAAACTTCGAATGTAAACCTGTTCCTAAAGCTGTTTGTAGCATACTCTTCGTAAGTATATGCTGCCGACAGCATTAATTCATGGTAGTCAAGGATTGCAGTGTTCTTCAGTATTTTGGCTTTATAGCTTTTTAAAAGAAATTGTTGCGAGGGTTTTGCGGCGGCATAACGCTCATCGGGGGAGTTACCATAAAGAAGTTCCAGTCCCCAGTAGTTGATTGGATTGGCAGAGTAGCGTCTCGCTGCAAAAACTGTTGACAGCGTATTGTTTGATTTGTGGATTACCCAAAAGGGTCTTACCATAAACCATAAGTTTTTGTAATATGTGTTGAGGTTTCCCGTTACAATAAAAATGTTGTCGGTTTCTGTTTTAAGGTAGCGTCCACCTAAACTAGTTTCAGTAGCTTTGCCAATAGGAAGGTATTGCTCTAACCCTGCTGAGTACATGGGGAATACCGACTGGTTAATGCTAACTCCCATATTGCTATACAGGTATCGTCTTTTTGTGAAAACGTGGTAGTAATCTGCCTCAATCTGAAAATCATTATTGCCATATCGATTTGCATAGCTGAGCCTGGGAATAAGTGTATGCTTCTTTATTTTGATGGCGTAATCAACAAAGGATAGATGTTGGGGTTCTTGGTTCTCCTCCTTGAATTGATCTGTTGCATAGTAAATAGAGAGCACCTTTGGTTTGTTTAATCTATATAGCTCTATATATAACGTTTTAATTTGCGATGAATCTTGTAGCGTAGGATTTCTCTCAATAAGGCTTAGCCCTTTGCTGTAATACCCCATGTTTTTAAGGGCCATAGCGCCCTTAAGTACTATGTTGTACTTGTTCGGGTAATGGTTTTCTTCGGCTATCTCTAGTACCTCCAGAAGTTGTTTGTAGTTACCAGACCAAAGGAGAATGTTTAACCAAGTATCGTACAGCTCACTGTTTTTTGGGTCAATGCTATTTGCTCTACCAATATAGTTAAGTGCTGTTGCATACTCTTCTCTCCAGGCATGTACGTTTGCTATAAAAATTAGCACGTCAACTCTGTTGGGGAAAGATTCTAGTATGGTTTCGGCTTTTTGTATGGCGCTGCTGTAGTTGTTTGCTTTTGTGTCTTTTATGGCCGATAGGAATAGTGAATCGCTATTTAGCTGTGCTGCTACATACCCATATAAAGCTATTGTTCCCAGTAGTGTTAAAACTATCTTCTTCATTATTTTTGGTTGTATAGTAATGCTTGGAATAGTTCGATAATATCCTCTGGTTTAAATGGTTTGTTTACAAAGTGGTTTGCGCCTATGCTTATTGCCTTTTTTTGGCTATCGTGTTCGTTAACACCAAAGTATATTATAGGGCAATTTGCTTTGCGGTTTAGCCTTAGGTATGATATGAGCTCGTAGCTTGATGCCCCAATTATAGCATCATCAACCATAATAAATGTAATGCCATCGTTATTATGTACTTTATTGGCATCAGAAAAGGAGCTGTAAATCAGCAGTTCGCTATTGGGTTCACTTTTCTTTAGGAGCCGATTTAGTATCTCGCTCAGAACTATATCTAAGGTAAAAATTACTGTTTTTGTTGAGTGATGGATTGTCATTAGACTCTTTTTTATGTTTCATGGGAATTTGGGTAATTAAGCCTTAAGGAAATAGATGTTGCTATTATGTACTTATTGGATTATTAGTACAATTTACAAAAAAAGAAGCCACTTTTTCTTTTAATCGATCTTTTTTTGGGGGACTATATGGGCAAAGTGATTTTTTCTCGTTAGTCTGAGTCGTGTTAATGCCTTTTTAGCTTATTGCACTTGTATCTTTTACTCTGGCTGGTAATCTATAGCCTGAGTTGCTATGGCAATTCTATGTTAGGTTGTAGCTGTTGTTGTCCCTTGAAAATGGCCTCTTCCAAGTCTTTAATCCTGTTGCTGTTTGTCACCTTTAAGTAGTCGTCGTAGGTCGCATCAATTTTTTTGTCGCTAATTGCCTTTAAGTTATTGAGGTTGCGCTGCCATCTGTTTATAACATTGGCTGTTACCTTGTTGTTTTTGTTGGGAGAGAACATGCGTTGGGGAATTACTACTTTGTAACCAAGTTTTTCAAGGTGACTTTTAATTTGTGGTATATGGTCTATTCCAAACACAAAAACTACTGTTTTTGCTTGTGCCGATGCACGCAATCCGTTCTCTGCTATTCGTCTGTTGCGTTCATTCCAGCTGCCTGCAGATATTTCGGCAAGGGGATCAACACCAACAATTCGCTCGTAAAGGGAATCTAGGTAGTTCAGTATGATATTGTCGTGAAGCACATCGTACAGCGATTCTCCTTCTCTTGATTTAATTTCGGCTTGTACTGTTGATAGTAACTCGGAGCGCCTTTTCTTAGTGTGCTCTGGTACGTGTTTGCTGGCTAAATCTTGCGTGGAGTAATCGATTCTCCAATCAGCGGGTACAAACCGATAGCCTAGCTGTGTTGACATCTCAGCAAGAAAAGCGGCTTCGGGCGGAAAGTAGCCCTCCATGGTATTGTTGTATGCTTCAGGCGATATTTCGCCACAAACAACGTCTGGTTTTAGCTCTTGTACTTGAAAAAGCAGATCGTTTATACTGTAAAGCCCCCCTTGGTTAAAGTGCATGTTGTGAATAGCCCCAATCAGGAAAATGGTTGGTTGCGTGTGCAAACTAGATTTCTCTGTACTTTGTGCAAATAGGCCTACTGGGATTACGAGTAATAGGCTGGTTATTAGTTGTATTGTTGTTGCTTTGATCATTGTTGGGTTTTATGTTATGGTTTATATTATTTGATTCGAATTGGACAAATTATTTGTCAGGAGTAATCTGTGTTTGTGTTCTAGTTCTGAGACTAAATTTAGCCCTTTGTATAATGAAATGGTTATTAATGAGTATTCTTATCCGCTTTAAGGAGGGCGGATAAGAATACTCTATTAGTGTAGGTTCCGTTAGTGCGATATTGTCTAGAGATGATTTGATGAGCCTGCTTTTGTTCTGTTCGAACTTGCTCGTGTTTACTTTACATCTTCTTCTCTAATACGATCTCCTCGTTGCCTTTTTTTACTATCTCCTCAAAATAGCGTTTTATATGAGCAAAATCTTCCGAACTATAAACTGCCTTCTTGAAATGATAATTAAAGATGATTTCAACTACGCCATTTGCTTCGCTAGTTTTGTAGTCAAGTTCAATTAGTTCATTGTTTATGTTAAGGTTTTCAGGAGTATGTGATACTTTATATCCATCAGGAATAAGGATGCTACTTTTAAAATCCCTTCTTATAGAATATATCATGTCTATTGGGTATCTGCGTTCTTTCTCCGTTAATGGGTTATTGTCAATCGATTCATGAAGGAAAGGAGGAATGTAAATTTTGTTGTCAACCAATTTTGGCTTCGATTTTACGCTGTATTCAATAATGTATGGTGCTTCTTTCTCTGTTTGATTATGGGTTACTAAGGATGAGTTAACCAAATAATATCCTTCTTTGGAAATGTCGCTCTTTAAAGAGTTGAAATTCTGGAAATACTTATTTCTATAGTAGAAGGCGTCATATTCGTCATGTATTTTTCTAATATCAGAGTATAATTCATCGTTAGATAGAATTATTGAGATTGAAGTTGTGGCGTTTGATGTTGTTTTGTTGTCTAAATTAATCCAACTCAGCTCTTTTTTGTCAACCACAAGTCCCTTGTCGTTAATGCATCTTGGAGGGATTCGGTTGTTCATAATAAGAGGCTCTGTTGCATCGGCAAGGATTGTATTTCCATCAACTTTTGCTAGAATAACTACGTAGTTAAAGAAGTGAAAAAAAGGATAGTTTTTCTGAATTTTTCCGTTATCCCTTGTACTTAGAATTAATGGGTATGCTTCTATGCCAATACTCTTTAAAAGGCCTATTGTAAAAAGGTTTATGTCTGCACTGTTGCCCTCTTTGTTCTGAACTAACTTTCTTGGTGTTTTTGTTGTAAGTTTATCTTTATAGTAGTTCCACTGATAGTTGTTTTTTACATAATTCAAAACATGGTTGAACTTCTCTAATTCCGATTTACCTTCAATGTCTTTTTTGTTAATTAATTTAGATGAAAGTCTTTCTGATTTGTTAATGTATCGACCAAAATCCTCATGTTTAAGTAGTTCCTTTACTAGTTCTTCCCATGAGGTCACAATCTCTGTCTTGCTTCCATCAAAATGAAGAATTCTAGAAAGCTGGAAATCAAGTTTTATAATGTAGTCGTTTATGGAAGAAATAAACTCTTCTCCCCCAAATGCAGGAACATTTTTCATACCAAATCGATATACTTTATCGTGGTATTTCCTGTCGCCATACGTAATTGAGGTGCCAAAACTTCTTGGAATATCTGTGTCCTCATACGATTCAAAAACATCAAGTTTATTAACCCCTTGTAATATGTATTGGTATTCGTAAAAGGGTATCATTTTCGTTACATATTCACTATATACAACGGGTATTTTCCATTGGAAGACCCAGTCTCTAAAATTGAATAAATACTGTGAGTTTATTCTATACTTATATTCAATGATTGTTCCTTCTTTTACGTTGGGTATAGTAAATTTTTTTACGCTCCAAAACTCATTCTCTTTTTCTACAGTTGTGTTCGAAATATCAAGATGACTCTTTACTAGTTTTCCATTTTCAGTGTTATATGATGTAGCTTCAATATCAATAACATTTTCGTAGATTAGCCCTTCATGATAGAATGGGATTCTTACCTCTGCCCATTTTGTTCCCGATTCCGAAAGTATCTTTATTCTTGTAGTTCTTTCGAATACAACTTCAAATGTTGAGTTTATTTCTTTAAAATATGATTTCCCAATGTCAAATAAAACGATTGCTTCAGCATCTTTTGCTAAAGGGCTGTTAGTAGTCATTTCGCTATTGTCTATTTGTCCGAATTCTCTTGAATATCGCTGTCCAAGAGCAATATATGAGAATAATAATAAAAGAAAGGTTGTGAATAGTTTTGTTTTCATCTTAATCAATTATTAATGGGCATTCAGTTTTATTATTGATGGGTTAATGTAATGAAAAAAAATTATGAAAATGAAATTATTGAAGTTTCAATTAAAAAATCGCTCCAGCTATTTGTTGGGATTTCCCCCATGATTATTATGCTGATTAGAGGTAGAATTAAAGTAACAATGCGCTTTATGATGATAGAAAAAGGGCATTGACTTATTTTGTTAATACCCTCTATTAACTTGAGTTGTACTTTTGATATGAAAGCCAGTTTTCAAGTGTTATTACTTTATAGCATTCAATGCTTGGCCGTAAATTCTATTAATAAAAGTCAATTTTCAGATTATCAAACAGAAAATAGTACTTGAAGAGCAGTAAATCCTCAAAGTCGGTTTGGGTTAACGCTCCGCCATGGCCTGCTCCTTTTGTAACGTAAAGTGTGTATAGGCCAGTTTTGTCGGCTGTTGCTTGTAACGATGCCATAAACTTGTAGGAGTGGAGCGGGGGAACCCTATCGTCGGAGTCGCCTGTTATAAGCAGTAGATTGGGATACTTCACATTCTCTTTTATGTTGTGCAATGGGGAGTAGGAGCGTAGGTTCTGGTAGTCATCCTGATTGTTGGGCGCTCCAAATTCCAAAAGATTTGTGTTTACACCTCCTACAGTGTAATGGTTAAACCGAAGCATGTCGTAGGGGCCAGCTTCGGCTATTACCGCCTTAAAAAGCTCTGGCCTTTGAATCATTGCAGCAGTAACAAGTAGGCCTCCATGCGATGCCCCATTGGCTACAATTTTCTCGGGTTGGGTGTACTTCTCTTTTATCAGGTACTCTGCTGCACTAATGAAATCGTTTATGGCATTTTGTTTATTCAGCCTTCTTCCAGCCATAGCCCAGTTGCTCCCCTTTGCCCCGCCACCACGTACATTGGGTACTGCAAGTATTCCGCCATGGGCAATAAACAGCGCTATGCTTTGCTCAAAAAACGGTTCAACAACAGAACCATAGCCTCCATAACCATATATCATCACGGGGTTTTTCCCGTTTAGCTTAACATCCTTTCGGCATGTTATGTACATAGCAACTTCGTCCCCATCGTTGGATGGGTACGATACATACCTAGTTTCAAGGTTCGTTACATCGTATGGTACTGTTAGCGCTTCAACGGGTGTAAACTGAAGGTCGCTTAGCGATATTTGGTAAAGCAGGTCGGGATGAAAGAACGAGGTTACGCTAAAGTTGGTGTGGCTAACGTCATCTACTTCGTAAAAATACCTAACCCTTTTTCCCTTAGGAAAATCAATTTTTTTAAGGAGTTCTCCCTTATGATTGTAAATCAGCGCAATGTTTTGCCCGTTGTGCAAGTAGATAAGGGCTAGCTTATCTTTCCCTAGTTGATTCACTTGCTCAAGAACCATGTCGTATTGTGGAACAAACTCCGAGAGTTTGTTTGGTGTGTTTACATTGGCCAGAAGTACCATGCCATTGGGTGCGTTCCAGTTAGTTTTTAGCCAAACGGAGTCGTTGGATGTGTGAACAACACTTAATCGAATGTTCTCTTCGTTGGGGTAAACTATAAAGTTCCTTGGAAAGAATGGCGTGGAGCTTAAGTCGGCACACGATATGGCGTTGTAATAGGTGTTTCTCGATTTTAAGAAGTGGTAAATGAATAGTTTCCCATCCTCAATGGTATATCTGAACGGATTGGTTCCTGTGGTATCGGGATTTGTGTAAAGTAGCTGGGGTAAGGAGTCCTTCCCTATCTCAAGTTTGTATAGCTTCTGTCCCATGCCTTTATCCAGCAGTTCACGGCCTTTGGCGGGTGTGTTATAGGCATCAAAGTACAATGTGTTGCCAAACCAGCAAACGTTAGATCCTTTTAGGTTTTGAAGAACATGAGGGAGGCGTTGCCCACTTTTTAGGTTGAAGGTATATCCTGTGTTCCAGTCGCTCCCGTTTACCGATATGGTTACAACCGCAAGGTCGTTAACTTCGTTAACAATTTTTGATGTGTAGTCTATTTTATCCCCTTTTTGCTTTTGGTAGTCCTTTGCCTTTATTAGCAGCCTGTAGTTTTGGCTGTCGCGAAGTTTGAAAAGCAGGTCACTCGATTTGCTGAAGTTGGTAAGCTTCTCCTCAAAATCATACTTGTTTGTGAACTTCTTGTTTCGTTCCCTATAGCTGCTAATCTTATCCCTGTTTACATCGTGATACATGGACACAAGTTGGGCGCGCAGCTCCCATTTGCGAGTTTGTCCATTCGATACCTTTTTTGTGAAATTTTGTTGCTCCTCTAGCCAGGTTAGTAAACGTGGATCGGACGGGTTTTCCATCCAGCGGTAGGGGTCGCTAATCCTATCGCCAAAGTATGTGTCCGCTGTTGTGTCGCTAAAGGTAATTGGGTAACTGAACTCTTTTTGTCCATGTGCTAGGTTTAGTAATCCAAAAAGTAGCGCTAAAAGGGTAACTCTTTTCATTGATAATTATGGTTTTAACGTCAATGGTTGCATGTCTATAGTGAAGCGTTGTTTTACATCGTTATAACATCTTTTATTAGTCTTTTACTGAGCAAAACATAAACTAAAGGTATTAAAAAGGTTCTGTTGTTGTGTTCAACTACTTGTTTGTTTTATATATGAGAAGTGTTTCGGATTTCTGTAATTCGCATTAAATGTATTATCGTATATTTTGAATATAAACGTTTTATTGTAAGTAAGGGCGAATTTTGTTTTGTGTTTTTAACCTATGAGCGATTTTAGCATGTTGAAAACAGAAAGGCTCTCCACATCAGTTCTATCTGATGTAGAGAGCCTCTTTCATGGTCTTTGGGCTTTTATTTTGTTATAAAATCCTTTATGGTTTGTACAAACAACTCGGGTTCGTCAACATAAACAAGGTGATGGCTATTCTCAAAAACTTTCAACTCCTTTTCTGATTGGTAAAGGCTAAACGCCTCCTCTACGCAGCTAGCCGTTACATAGGTGTCGTTTCTACCTGCTATGAATAGAACAGGGATCGAGGTGTTATTTATCTGGCTTTCGATGTTTGAGCTGTTAATTTCATCAAACATTGCTTTTATTACGTTCATCTGTGCAATTTGCCACTCCTTTTTAAACTCTTTGAACTCTGTTTCGGTTACTATTCTCTGGAAAGAGAAGTTCTTGCCAATATTTCCTCCGGCTTGTCCTGCCCAGCTGTTTTTTACTAATTGCTTCTCGAAATTGTAAGGGGGCATTGCTTTCTCGGTCAAATCGGTAATTGCATTTGTATTATTCTCTGCTTTAGCCCACTTAAGTGTCTCTTCATGGCTCTTCCTGTTTGTCTTTTCCATGTTAATTGGACTAGCAACAGTGATAAACCGATCTACTTTGCTGTCGTCCTCTATCAGGTAGTAAAAGCCTAGTAAACCACCCCAGGAGTGCCCCATCAAGCTAATTTTGGGGGTGTCAAACTCTTTTGTTAAGTAGTCAACAACGTTTCCTACGTCCTTTACGTGATTTTTAATGGTTTGTGTGCTGTCGGCAACAGCAGGAGAATTTCCCATTCCTCTTTGATGCAGGTAGGCAACAACAAAATCTTTTTCTAGCTCTTTCCCTGCGTAAACTTCAAATGATAATAGACCTAAAAAAATATCACCAGGCCCTCCATGTAGGAATAGAATTACTGGTTTTGTCCTGTCTTGTCCCTTTATTTTTAGGTATAGCGTTGTATTAGCACTTTCAACAAAAACCTCTTCGCTAATTGGGACGATAGATTTTATCGTGTCGTTACTTGCTATAGCACTGTCTTTTGATTGATGTGAGTAGCAAAAGGAATTTATCAATATCAGATTGATAAAAATTAGCAAGGCATTTTTCTTCATGTTTGGTCGTTTTCGATTTAAGCAACTTAATTAGACTTCGTACTCTTACTACTGGCATCTTCATAGGTAGGCGCTAGTAGTATTAACATTTCATGAATCAAACCTAGTTAAAATAGGCTGATTTCGCGCTAGCTCTCCTGGTGTTATAAAACAATTAAACCCCTTGCAGGGGCTTATGGTTGAGTGTAAAATCTACTTTTCTTTTTGCAAATATGCAGGTTGCATAAATCTTGGAGTAAGTTCAATTTATAGTAACAGTCTGTTGTTCTATATTTTCGTGCTCTGTAAACTCCTTTTAAGGTAAACCATATCAACTAGTTGTACGTCTCCCTCAAACATTGGGTGATCATAATTGTCGGTAAAGAAATTCTTCACCCTATGCGACTCCTCAAAGCCACAACTTTTATAATAGGAGAGTATGGCAGGTGTTTCTCCAGTGCCTACAAGCATTGTTAGGTAGGTGTTTTTGTAGAATTCAGAAATAAAGTTTATCAATGCTCTACCATAACCTTTTCCTCTGTATTTCTCGTATGTAGCAATGTTTTTTAGCTCGCAGGTTTCGCTGTTTACTGCCGCTACAACACAAACACTTTTTAAGTCCCCATCGTACAGTGCAAAAAGATCGCCTGTAGGCAAATACTTGTCAATCATGTTCTCCTGCTCATCGGCAAGTAGCAAAAGGTCTAGAAATTGCTTCTTGTTTTGGGTAATCTTTTCTATTCTCACCATGTTTTTGGTGTTAAATGTGTTTTTGTTTTAGAGCCTGTTTAGATTTTTCAAATCATCATAAAAAGGGATATAAGTAGCACCCATGCTTCGCTGCTTTTGTTGTTTTTTGATGTTTTGTGACGGTTGCTTGGGGTTTAACGCAATGAGTACCCAAATATTATTGATGTTGTTTTGTAGTTTGAGTACCAGCTAAGATAGCTACCTAGGATGTCACGCCTTGTTTGATATCTTATTTCGATGCTAAATCTGTCTTTATGCTTATAGCCAACTCCTAATGCAAAGTTTTTCCTAGGCTTAATTTTTAATGAATTAAGAGTTGATCCGTCATTTCTTTTGAAATCAATAGAAGATGAACCCAGCGTAAAATCAGATATGAATGAAATGTTGGCGAAAACTTTTGAATAATTGCTTAAAAAAAAGTAATGTCTAATCCCAACGGGTAGCTCTATTGATTGATAGTTTATGCTTTTAATTAGTTCTCCTCCAGAAATGTAACTTACTTGAGTTCTGTTTTCTGCTTTGAAATACTGATATGTTGGCTCAATTACTATACTCCATTTGTTTTTGTTAAAAGGTAAAATGAATTCCGTTTCGACTCCTAATCTAAAGGTTGTTTTGCTTTCAAAATCAGTATTAAATGATTTTGCAGTTGTGTTATCAATGTTTAAACTACTAAAACTAATACTAGGTCTAAGCGACAAACTGAATAAGTCTTTTTTATTCTTCGGCTCGTAATTAGTATAGTTATAATTATTACAGCTATTGTATTGTATGAAAATGCGCTTTAGACTCCTTCTCTCATAACTTAATTTGGTAATGTCGTTAGTTCTAATGTCTTTACATTTTAGAGCTAGAAGCAGTTGCTGTCTGAAGAGGTTGTTTTGGGCAACTTTGTTGTTAATTAAGTAACGTTTATGTACTAATTGGGTTATTTCTGAGTTGTTTAATTGGTAGAAGAATCGAGTTAAATTACCATCTCTGTAATATAAAAGCGAAGCCTGTCCCTCTATGATCACCCTCAGATACAGCAGTTCCTCCCTAAAATTCGGAACTCTATCAGTACTTAAGTTGCCTGTGTTGTCTTTGGAACGATCTATCTTCACTGTTGAACGGATGTATTTTATTGCATCATTAATTCCAAACTCTTTTACAGTTTGAATGGTTCCTCTTTTAGCTGTTTCATTTAGTGTGAATTTATAGTCGAACTCAGTTGGATTGTTTTTCCAGTCAATGTTTTTAATATAGCACTCTATTTTCTGGTCGGTTTCATTTATGAAATATCCCTTTTCAAATGTGATTTGGCAGTATGAATTTATGCTTATAATGCTAAGTAAGGCTATTATTAATCTTTTTGTCATATACAAGGTTTTTGAAATTTTGCTGTTCGGTTCTTTTAATAAATTGATTTAGTCCTGTGTCTCACAATAAGTGCATTTAAAATAGTCTGAAGTTAAGTGCAGATATTTAAATTAACGCTAAGGTAACAGAAAATTTTTTTCTGCAAGAAAATCTTAACAAGCTCTTAATGTCCAAATAAAATAAATACGCTGTTGATAACTGGGCATTTTTCATTTATTAATGAATGAATACTCTTCAGTGTTATCTTCATTATCAAATACAAGTTGTTCCGTTCTTATAATGTTTGATGGTATTAATATCCATGACATAATATTTGAATTCTGTGTTTTAATTTTCTTTGATTCCAAGTAATACTCTCCTGATTTAAATAATCCATTTTTATATGTTTCTTTAAGAACTAACTCTTCATCTACAAATAAAGTCCATTTATCGTTTTTCTTATTGTTTTTATAACACACATTCAGATGGTTGTACCTTTTTTTGTGATTTGGAATTCTTAGAGTCGATTTAAATGTACCAATCAGATTCATATTGTTACCTAATGAATCATAAACTTGTTCTATATTTATATTGTTATGCTCGATTTCAATTTTATGAGATATTTTGCTATTTTCGAAATAAAACTCCCAAGTATTTGATGGTAAATTATCAGTAAAATAACCTTTTAGTAATAAGTTTCCGTTTTGATAATAGTAATTAAACTCTCCAACTTTATTCTTATTTATGTATTTACCAGAACATATTAAACTACCATTTATTGAATAGTCTTTAAATTCACCTTCAAAAAAATTAGTTCTTTTATTCCATTTTGTTTGGCGAAAATAATTTGCGTTGTTTTGCGAACAAATATTCCATAAACTATCATAATATATCTTGACATTTAATAAAGTATCTTGCGCATTATCAACTATCGAATAAAGTACTGACTGAAAATAACTATTATCTAATAGTTTCATGTCTTCTTTTGCTCCAAGAGTATCCTTTATCATCTTTCTTGCTTGGATTCTTTTATTAATAATTTCCTTGTTATAAGGATCTCTTTTTATTACCTCGGAAAAACAGGTAATTGCATTGGAAAAGTCAGATTCATTAAAATATTTTAACCCTTTATTAATAAAGTGAGTTATACCATCACTACAATCGGGTTTAAGTTG
This sequence comes from Bacteroidales bacterium, assembly GCA_016931855.1. Taxonomy (GTDB): domain Bacteria; phylum Bacteroidota; class Bacteroidia; order Bacteroidales; family Tenuifilaceae; genus UBA5206. The sequence goes on along the minus strand of JAFGDZ010000043.1, from coordinate 1,519 downwards.
AAATGTTATTGGAAAAGTAAGTTCAATATCTGATGGTTTTCCATTAACTGTTCCTCCATGCCATAATCCATTTGATAATTTGATAACTCTAATTGCTTCTTCATCTAGTTCCGGTTCAACAGGATTTATTACTTTAATATTACCTATATCACCATTGTGTTTTACCATAAATTTTAAAATTACTGTGCCCTGCAGGCAATTTACAGCAGCGTTTAATGGGTATCTTAGTTGAAGAGCAATGAAATTATGTAATTTTTTATAGCTTTCATTGTTAAACTTAGGCATTTCAACTAAATCGTTTTTCGCTAAAACCTGTTTTGGGGAATCTCCTTTTTTGCAGAATTTATTGATATAATCAGAAGCATTTTTGACATTCAAAAGATCTGCATTTCGCCAATCTGAACATGCCGATTCTATTTCTTTCAACTTAAAGTTTACTATCCCTCTATTGTAATATGTATTGCCATCTTGAGGGTTGAAACTCAATACATAGTTATAATCATTTAATGCAAGTTTTAAACTGTCAATTTTTAAAAAAAGAGTTGCCCTACTTTTATAGAAGTCAGCATCGGAGTTGTTGAGTTCTATTGCTTTTGAGTAGTAATTAATTGCTTCTTGAATTAAACCAAGTTTCTCATTACATATACCAACTAGATGAAGATAGACTGGTTCATCTGGAATGGTTTTCAGACATTGTAAGAAATCTTCTTTTGCATTTGCAAAATCTTTCAAAAGATAATAAGCATTACCCCTTTTATAAAAATATATTGTATTATCAGGATTTGCTTTTATAGCTTTATTAAAATAATAGATAGCTTCGTTATACTTTAAACTATCAACTAATTTGCAACCCATTTTGAAATATTCTAGATCTTGGTAGTCATTTTGTGCATTTGTCTTTATAAAAAACAAACAAATTGTAATTAATAGAATTAGTTTTCTCATAAATCTGTCTTTTTTTCTTGCTGTCAAGTGTTGACGGTTAAAAGTTCTGAGGGATTATCCGCCAGTGGCGGTACCCTCTGTTAAAAACTAAACTAAAGGTAATAAAAAATCTGCATCTGCATCATCAGCCCCAGTGAAAGTAACTGCTTGTGTATGCCCAGCATGAGCATGTGCACACTTTTGTGAAAGCTCTGGAAAAATGTTGAAAATACAAATTATCTGGATTAAACCGCAAAAGTGATGCATGAGATTATTCCAGAGGGTGCGAGTCCCTTACGGGCGGGGGTGACACCCCGAACCGTTAGTAAGTCGCAAGCTGGTTTGCCGTGAGGTAAGCAGCGAAGGAAGCGAGACTACAAGCTCTGGTACTGACGAACAGAATTGGAGCGTAGCGGAAATGCCGATACCGATAAGAAGCAATAAAAGCAATCGGCAAACTGGATAGGAGGCTTAGTGAACCGGATGAGCAAGCACACCTTTGTGACGTCCTAAGGCCTGAAATGGCTTTGTTTCCTATGACTTAGCGAACCGCCGTATACGAGACCCGTACGTACGGTGGCCCCGCCCTTTCGGT